>CAVUCR010000018.1:0-280519 GCA_963739895.1 uncultured Ignavibacteria bacterium
GCCCTATGCCCGTGGACTCCAAAGGTTTACCTCTTTGTTTCAATGAAAAATTTAAAGATGAACCGGCGGCAATGGTCTGGTTGTGGAAAGATCATACAAGCCATATTGAAGCTAAACTAATAACAGATACTGCTGCGAAATTTCGGCCTGAATATCTAAATAAAATAGGCGGCGTTTATTCTTCGGAATGGTTCTGGAGTAAATTGCTTCATTGTAAATTAGAAAATCCAGATGTTTTTAATGCTGCATATAGTTTTGTAGAAATTTGTGATTGGATTCCTGCAGTTTTAACAGGGAACACCAACCCTGATACTATCAAAAGAAGCATTTGCGCTGCAGGTCATAAAGCAATGTATAATGATAAGTGGGGAGGATTACCTGATGAAGAATTTCTTAGGCTCTTGTCCCCCTCTCTTGGTGAAATAAGGAAAAAGTTAGCATCAAATGCATTACCCTCCGACGAAAGAGCCGGTTTTCTTTCTAATGAATGGACTGATAAGCTGGGACTTCCGGATACTGTTAGTATTGCTGTTGGAGCTTTTGATGCGCATATGGGTGCGGTTGGGGCCGGTATTAAAACAGGCACACTCGTTAAAATACTAGGTACCAGTACATGTGATATCTTAATTTGGCCAAATAATAAACCATTAGCAGATATCCCCGGTGTCTGCGGCATTGTAGATGGTTCGGTTATGGGAGGATTTTATGGTATTGAAGCCGGGCAATCTGCTGTTGGTGATATTTTCCTTTGGTTTGTTAATTACCTTGTACCTGAAAAATATGGAAAAACACCGGAAGAAAAGTTTTCTAACCTGGAAAAAGAAGCTGCAAAGTTAAAACCTGGTGAAAGCGGTCTGCTTGCGCTGGATTGGAACAACGGTAATCGAACTATTCTTGTTGATGTCAGGCTAACAGGTTTGTTGTTAGGACAGACTCTTCATACGCAGCCTTATGAAATTTATCGCGCTTTAATTGAATCTACGGCTTTCGGTGCTCTTGCTATAATCGACAGAGTTGAAGAGTATGGTGTTCAATTTAATGAAATTGTTAACTGCGGCGGATTAGCGACAAAAAATCCTTTGCTGATGCAAATTTACGCTGACGTAACTAACCGGCCTATGAAAATATCAAGGAGTGAACAAACACCTGCATTAGGTGCTGCTATTTTTGCCGCTGTATCTGCCGGCGAGCAAATCAGTGGATTCAAAAATATATACTCTGCACAAAATATCATGACAGGTACGGGGGACATTTTTAACCCTATTCCTGAAAACCATATAATATATAATAAGTTATATACTCTATATCATCAATTGCATGATGGTTTTGGTAGTAAATCTTGGTCTGGCAATATGTATAATGTAATGAAAGATTTATTGGACATTAGGGATAGCATTTAAAGGAAAAAAATGTTAAAAAGCTTAAAAGAAAAAGTCTTAAAAGCTAATGTATCTCTTGTTAAATACAATCTTGTAACTCTTACTTGGGGTAATGTCAGCGGTATAGATCGTGAAAAAAAATTGGTAGCCATAAAACCAAGTGGAGTCGATTATAATAAATTGAAACTTCATGATATCGTTGTTGTTAATATGGAAGGGAAAGTTGTTGAAGGAGAACTTAATCCATCTTCGGACACAGCTACTCATATTGAAATCTATAAAGCATTTACTAATATTGGAGGAATTACTCATAGCCACAGTGAATATGCAACAGTATTCGCTCAAGCACTTAAAGAGATACCATGCTATGGTACTACTCATGCAGATAATTTCAATGGGATTATTCCTGTAACCAGGTTTCTTACAAAAGATGAAGTGGTTTCAGACTATGAATTAAATACCGGGAAAGTTATTGTCGAACGTTTCAAAAATTTAGATTATATATCTGTACCGGCTGTATTAGTTGCCGGTCATGCACCGTTCACTTGGGGAAAGAGTCCGGAGGATTCAGTAAAAAACAATTTAGTTTTGGAAAGAGTCGCAAAGATGGCATTATTTGCTTTAAGTTTAAAACCTAATCTTTCTCCCCTTCCTGATTATGTGCTAAAAAAGCATCATACAAGAAAACATGGTGAAGAAGCATATTACGGACAAAAAAAGTAATCAGGATTTTCAAATTATAGATAATATATTCTGTTCAGTTAAAAGAAGGATCAATAATGATTGATATAAAAATATATGAGGCATGGTTTGTCACTGGTAGTCAGCACTTATATGGTGACGAAACTTTATTAAAAGTTGCCGAGCATTCTGAAAATATTGTTAAAGGTTTAATAGTTCTCTAAAATTCCTATAAAAATTATTTTCAAACCTGTATTAACTTCCCATGATTCGATTTACAATTTATGCTTAGCAGCAAATGCATCTGAAAATTGTATCGGTTTAATTACATGGATGCATACATTTTCACCTGCAAAAATGTGGATTACCGGATTAAAAATTTTAAAGAAACCTTTTGTTCATTTGCATACTCAATATAACAGGGATATTCCCTGGGGCGAGATTGATATGGATTTTATGAATCTTAAATCAATCTGCTCATGGCGGACGTGAGTTCGGCTTTATATGTACAAGGATGAAAAAAAATCGGAAAGTAATTGTAGGTCATTGGAAGGATGAGAAAGTTCAGGATAAGTTAGCAATATGGTTGAGAGTAGCTAGTGCATGGCAGGATGCCCAGGGTGGAAAAATTGCGCGGTTTGGTGATAATATGCGGGAAGTGGCTGTTACAGAAGGTGATAAAGTTGAAGCTCAAATGAAATTCGGATATTCTGTAAATGGATATGGAATTGGAGATTTAGTTGAATCAATGGATTTAGTTTATGACAATGACATTGATAAACTTATAACTGAATATGAAGCTAAATACACAATTTGATCCTGTTTTAAGTAAGAAGGGAGAAAAACATTAATCATTAAGAGATGCTGCAAAAATAGAACTTGGATTAAGAAATTTTCTTCAAGCCGGTGAATTTTAAAGGATTTACAACTACATTCGAAAACCTGCTTGGATTAAATCAACTTCCCGGTTTAGCTGTACAACGTTTAATGGCAGATGGTTATGGTTTTGGTGCTGAGGGTGACTGGAAAACCGCAGCACTTATCAGGGCAATGAAAGTGATGTCTTCAGGATTAAATGGAGGCACTTCTTTTATGGAAGATTATACTTATCATCTTGACCCAATTGGTATGAAAGTGCTTGGTGCACATATGCTTGAAATTTGCGAATCAATAGCCGCGGACAAACCGGCTCTTGACATTAAACCTCTATCTATCGGCGGGAAAGAAGATCCACCCCGCTTAATTTTTAATGTAGCTGTAAAACCAGCTGTTAACGCCTCAATCATCGATATGGGGAATAGATTCCGGCTGATTGTTAATGAAGTAGATGTTGTTCAACCGGATGCTCCGTTACCTAAATTACCCGTAGCAAGGGTAGTTTGGATTCCAAAGCCAAATTTACCTGTTGCTGCAACTTCCTGGATTCTAGCTGGAGGTGCGCATCATACCGGATTTAGCCAGGCTGTTAAATCTGAGTTTTTGGAAGACTTTGCAGATATAGCAGGCATTGAATATTTGCTGATTAATGACTCAACAAAAATTACAGATTTTAAAAAAGAACTACGGTGGAATGATTTATATTATTCCTTAAGCAGGGATTGATAAGTTATTATCTTCTTGAGATATCCATCCGATTTGTAATAAGGTTATAAACTCAAAAAATTTTACTATTTGAGAACTATTGACTTAATTTACTTAGTAAAGAATTTCAATTATTATCTTCTGGTTTACTTAGGATGAATACTCTTAACAAATAGTCTTATGGAATTTAGAATTCATTCGAAGATGAAATATTAAAAGATATTGTTATGAGATTTTAAAATGAAAAATATTAATATCCCTTCAGACATACACGGATTAATTTTCGATTGTGACGGAACATTAGTCGACTCAATGCCTTTACATATGAAGGCATGGAAAGAAGCATTTAAAAAGTATAATTCATATTATAATGAAGATTTCCTTTTCTCCTTAAAAGGAATGAAAGAAATCGAAATAATTGAATTGTATAATAAAAAATTTAATATTAATCTGGAACCGGTAGAATTGGTGGCCGCAAAGCATGAATATTTTATGGAGAATATTAGTTCAGTGAAACCAATCGAGCAGGTTGTTGATGTAGCAAAATCTTATTTTGGAAAACTGCCGCTTGCTGTTGTTTCCGGAAGTGTCGGCAGAATTGTTGTTTCCGAATTAAAGGTATTGGGAATTTTAAGATTGTTCAAAATAATATTAACAGCTGATGATCCTTATAAACCTAAACCTTACCCAGATGTATTTTACGCCGCTGCATCTAAATTAAATATAACTCCCCGCTCATGTCTGGTTTTTGAAGATGGAGAAGCTGGTTTGGAAGCAGCATCTAACGCTGGAATGAAAACAATAGATATTCGTAATATTGAGTAATATGTAATTTATTTTGAATCTATAATGCAAATATTTAAAATAAAAAAATAAGGAATTGAAAATTGAAGAAAATTGCCTTGACAGGTATCAAAAAGCTTGAAATAATTGAACATTCAAAACCTAAGATATTGAATGGAAGTGATGTCCTTCTGCAAATTGATACTATTGGTGTGTGCGGCTCAGATATGCACTATTATAATGAAGGAAAAATAGGAGATCAAATAATTGAATTTCCTTTTTCTGTCGGTCATGAATGTTCCGCAAAAGTTGTAGAAGTAGGGAACGAAGTTTACAAAGTCAAAATAGGGGACACAGTCGCAGTTGAGCCTGCCGTTTCTTGTCATCAATGTACACAATGTTTAAGCGGGAGAGAGCACACTTGTCTAAATCTGAATTTTCTTGGATGTCCCGGTCAAATTGAAGGCTGTTTATCTGAGTACATAGTAATGCCTGAAAATAATTGTTATCCCGTTCCTGGAAATATGAATGGAGAAGAAGCCGCTTTAGTTGAACCGCTTTCAATTGGTTATTATGCTGTACAATTTTTAGAGAATATTAAAAATAAAAACACGGCCGCAATTTTGGGAGTTGGACCTATAGGTTTGAGTGTTATGCTATCTCTCCAAAGTAAAGGTATAGAAAATATATTTGTTACGGATAAATTAGATTACCGAATTCGAACAGCTAAAACTGCAGGGGCTGCATGGGGAGCAAATCCAGACAAAGAGAATATTGCTACAATAGCCGGGGAAATAAACAATGAATTATTCGATGTGGTATTCGAATGCTGTGGTAAACAGGATGCATTGGATCAGGCTATCGATATTCTAAAGCCCGGAGGTATATTATTAATCGTTGGGATTCCTGAAACAGATAGAATTTCTTTTGATATTAGTAAAGTTAGAAGAAAAGAGTTAACCATTCAGAATGTTAGAAGACAAAACAATTGTGTCCAGCCTGTTATTGATTTAATCGCTTCAGGTAAATGGGATCCGAATTTTATGGTTACGCACCGGTTTCCGTTTGATAAAACAGATGAAGCTTTTAAAACCGTAGCAAATTATGAAGATAATGTTATCAAAGCTTTAATTAAATTTTAAATTAAAGTTATTATACTGTATAATTTCAAATCTTCATATAGAAAAATAAAATAATTAACCCAAATTATGCAATAAAGAATAAAGAATAAGCATAAGATAAGAAAAATAAATAAATTAGGAAGAAAAAACGGAGCACTAAAAAAATGCATAACATCAGATATGAATTTGTAGAAAAACCAGTAAGTGCCTGGGGCGGAATGAGAATGATGAAAGAGTTGTTGGAGAGGACAGGGATAAAAGAATTTATGGAAAAATTACCATTACCAAAGCCCGGTTCAAACCGGGGATATTCACCAATTCAAATAGTAGAAAGTTTCTGGGTAAGTGTCTGGATAGGAGCCAGCAGATTTGCCCATAGTGCTTGGTTGAGATATGACAAAGTGCTAAAAGAGATATTTGGCTGGAAAGAAGCTCCATCGCAAAGTACATACAGCAGGTTCTTCGGTAAGTTCAGTTGGAAATTAAATAATGAAATATTTGTATCCATACAGCAGTGGTTTATGGAAAACATAAAGATAGAATCAATCACAGTAGATTTAGATAGTACAGTACTGACCCGTTATGGAGAGCAGGAAGGAAGTAAAGTTGGATACAATCCACAGAAGCGAGGTAGAGCAAGCCATCATCCATTGATAGCATTTATGGCAGAGGCAAGGATGGTAATAAATGCATGGTTAAGACCAGGCAATACAGTTCCATTGAGCAACGTCAAAGGATTCTTAGAAGAGACATTGGAAATATTATCAAATATAAAGATAGGGTTAGTAAGAGCAGACAGCGGATTTTATGCTGATAAATTTCTTAAATATTTTGAAGAAAAGAGGATAAATTACATAGTAGCAGTAAAACTATTTAAGCCAATAAAACAAATGCTGGAAGGAATAACGGGATGGATAACATTAAAGGATGGAATACAAATAAAGGAAGTAATTTATAAAGCAGCAGGCTGGAAAGATAAAAGAAGATTTATAGTAGTAAGAAAAAACATAGAGAAGTTTCCCAAAGCCACAGGGAAATTATTGTTATTCAATGAAAGTGCCTTACCGCCAATATATCGCTATAGTGTATTTGTTACAAATCTGGATTTACCGGCAGAACAAATATGGAACATGTATAAAGACAGAGGGGATGCCGAGAACAGAATCAAAGAATTAAAATATGATTTTGCCATAGATGGATTTTGTATGAAGAAGTTCTGGGCAACTGAAGCATCATTTAGAATGGTAATGGTTTCATATAACTTAATGAGTTTATTTAGGCAAATGGTACTGCAAGAGAAGACACAGGCAACACTTAATACACTTAAGTTCAAATGCTTTGCATTAGGAAGTTGGATTGCAACAGAATCCAGAGAGAGAGTCTTAAAGATATCAACAGTTGGTAGAAAACGGCTTTGGTTAGAAGGATTATTCTCGAAAGTTAGTCAAATTACTCCACCATATTCGTTTCCTAATGCATAATTTGGGTTTAAAAGTTCAAATCCAAAAATCCGGTACTTTTATTTAATATAGTTAATATGTGTTCAATTTAACCTGCCTGCCAAAAATACCTTGCAAAATCTTAAGGTTGAGGATAAGTTAAAATATAATAATAAAACACTCCTTTTATAATTAAAACAAAGGAAGGTAAATGAAAATAACCCGAAGAGAATTTTTCAATAAAACTATCCAGAGTGCAGCAATAATAACAGTCCCATCATTATTAGGGACAATTCTTGAAAGCTGTGGAAGTAATTCAAACCCGGTTTCAGCACCATCATCAAATTTGCAGACTATTCAGGCTACGCCAAAAAATAATATTATTTCCCTTACTATAGATTCTTCATCCCCCTTAGCAACTATAGGGAATGCAGCACTTTTGCAATACTCAAATGGAAATCTATTAGTAGATAGAGCAAATCAAGACACCTTCAATGCATTATCAGCTATTTGTACGCACCAGGGATGTCTTATAACGGGTTATGATTCAGGTAATAAAAAATTTTTATGTCCCTGTCATGGTTCGACATTTAATCTAAACGGCCAGGTTAGTAATGGGCCTGCCCAAAGACCTTTAACTCAATATCAAACACAATTTAACAATAATCAATTAAATATTATTATCTAAATATTTTTGTGTTGCTCCAGGAAGAAATTGGTTATTCTTTTTTCAAAGTTACTTCAACAGAGAAATTTAACGGCTCAAAGGATCTCCCTCCATTTCTCATTCCCGGTCTTATTCCACCTGGTCTTTCACCACCGAAATCAGATTGCTCACCTCCTTCGCCTCTCAGCATTCTCCTTCCTCCTTCTCTTACTCCCTCAAAATTCTTTCTATCAGGTTCTTCAGTCTCAAATTTAATATTTATTTTTTCACCAGGAATGGCAGAAATTTTATAAGCATATTTATTATTATTTAAAGGAACTTTAAGCTCATATACGAATCTATCGGAATTATATCCAAGTTTAGCTTTAATACCTTCATTATTCTCTACAGGGATATCTGTTAATGGATATTTATCTTCATTTAATATCTGTAATTCATTCTGTCGTGCCAACATTTTATTAATAAATTCACCGGGATTTTCCCTATTATAAATTTCTTCACTTGAATTCGGCATTTGATCATTATTATTGTTTATGTTATGCATCGGATATTTTATTCCAATTGTTTTACCATCATTCTCCGGTTCAAGCCAGGTTATAAAACCGCCTCTCAACATCGGAAACACTTTTGTAAAATCATTGGTTGTTAAACAGATATATAAAAATTTGTCATCATTTTTAAAACCTAATGCGACGTTATCATCTTTCAGATATTCAAGATTATTTTGCCAATCGGACGTTTCCCCATCTATCTTTATTTGCTGATTTGTCCAGTTACTTAATAACTCTGTCTCCCCACTGCATCCATTTAACATAACAATGAAAAATGAAGTTGCAATAACTACTTGTTTAATATATGTGCGCGACATTTCGACTACTCCAACTAAATGAGCTGTTACATTTATAACATATTTGACAGTAAAAATAAAGAAAGGTTTAAAAGTAATTAAGTTGAAATAGGTTAAAGGATAGTGAAATGATTTAGTTATATTGATTAGCGGTTTTAATTGCAGAATTCTTTATTAATATCATATGCTCTAATATAACCGAGCATTCCGGCTTTAAGAAAATCAAGATTACCAGCTTGTTCATCACCTGAATTAAATCTAATCAATCCCCTGTTGTGATAAGCTTCAGCGAGATTTGGATTTAACTCTATCGCTTTACTATAATCTATAATAGCTCCTTCATAATCTCCCAAAACATTTTTAATATTACCTCGTTTAAAGTAAGCTTCTGCAAAAGAAGGGTGTAACTCAATAGCTTTATTAAAGTCAGATAGAGCATCTTTATAATTTTTAACTCTCTTTTTGAAATTTCCGCGGCTGAAGAATTCTAAAGCTTGAGAATTTGTAATTTGTTTATTCTGTAATAGCATATTTTTTTCTAATTAAAACATACCCCAAGTTTTTCAAAAATGTTTTCTTCCCCTTCGGGTTTCACAATATATTCGGTAATCCCGAGCGAAATTAATTGTGATAAAGTATCACGATCCCTGTCCGCAGTTATAGCAATAATCGGTACTTTAAAATCTGGGTAATAATACCTCAGTTTTCTTAATGTTTCTAAACCATTAGGTGTTGAAGCAGCTATATCGACATAAATAAGATCCAGAGTATTTTCTGCTATAATTTTTAATGCTTTTTCACCACAATCTGTAGTTAAAACGGGGCAAGAATAATAGAATGAAAGGACATAGGAATAAAAGAATCTATGAAACTCATTCTGTTCAACCACCAAAATTTTTTTTGTCTTTGTTTTTTCCATAGGTCATTTCATGTAATTTAAATTAACTCTGGATTGGAATTACAAAATACATGCCATATTAAATAATAGGTATTTAATTAAATTTCATATATTTATTGGAAATAGGAAATGGTAATTTCTACTGTAAATTAGATGGGTGTAAATATGAAGGTTAAAGGGTAATATATCAGTAATATTTTAAAATAAGTTCAATCGCCTTATTATAATCTGTTCAGCACTTTGATTATTGGTTAAAAATGAGAATACATTTCCTCTTTGATAGTAAGCTTCCCAAAAGATTGGTCCCAATTTTATAGCATTAGTATAATCGTATATTGCTCCGTTATAGTCTTCAATTAATTTCTTAAAATTTCCCCTGCTGAAATATTCTAATGCAGATTGACAAGGACCGAAATATTTTTTTGTAACTTTCATATTTATTTTTGACGAAGATTTTTAGAAATATGGAATGGTCTAAGATTTAACTTTTTTGATTATTAAAATTTTTAAGTATAGCAATTAAGAAGAGACAAATAAATCCTACACTGCTTAAGATTATATCTTTTTCATCTATTGAAAAAGATTTTATTGCTCCAAATAAAACTGCAAAAAGTTTTGAACCAGATAAGACTGTTAAAAATACTCCGAATCCAAAAAAGCCTTCATTTAAAGGGTGGATTATATAATCGTTTAATATCATTAATAAAGTTGATTGAGAGTGAGAAATATCTTTTGTATTTGATTTCATTTTCTTCCTATTTTTTAACTAATTTTCAAATCTTTTACTGCTAAATTTTATCTAACAAAATTATTATTAAAAGCAATTTATTAAATCAAAAATATCACATATGCAAACCAATATATAAAAGATCACAATTTCGTCTCCCTTGCTTGGCTATTTTAAAAAATATTTGAGTTTTCATGATTCTAAACTTGTAACTCTCCCACAGACATTTTCATTTCATATTTATAGTTTATTAGTAAAGAACTGAACTTGGTTTTAAATGTTAGATTGTTTTTGCGAATAATTATTAGGATGTTATCTTTACCAGTCATTTTATTAAATTATTAACCAGTTTTTCCCTTTGTCTATCCCAAAAGATATGCCGGAAATAAAACCCCTCAAATATTGAAAATGCATACTATTTTTCGAGCTAAGTGTTTCATAATAAGAATTATGTTACAAATAAAAATAATAAAAAGAATTTCATAAACAACACTATTATTAATAATCAATTAATTTTTTCTGAAGATCCCCAAAACAGTAAAAAATATAATTGTGCCTTATGGAAAATGAAGAAGTGTTGATAAAAGCAGTATCATAAATTTTTTATTATGCTCTCAATTTTTAATTAATTTATTTAGTAGAAATTTACGCCATTCATTAGTATTTTTAACATTTAAAATAACTTATTATTGAATATAATTTATAAGGGAAAATAAATGACAAATATAGTAGATGTTTTAGCAAGAGAAATTTTAGATTCAAGAGGTAACCCTACTTTAGAAGTTGAAGTTCAGCTTGAAAGCGGAATTGTCGGAAGAGCAGCTGTTCCAAGCGGAGCTTCAACCGGTGAACATGAAGCTGTAGAATTGAGAGACGGGGATAAAAGCAGGTATGGTGGAAAAGGTGTATTGAAAGCTGTAGAAAATGTTAATGAAAAAATCATTAATGAAATTTTAGATATGGATGCAATTGATCAAGCAGCTATCGATCATGTTTTAATAAATTTGGATGGGACTGAAAATAAGAGTGTGCTAGGTGCAAATGCAATACTGGGAGTTTCTCTTGCAGTTGCAAAAGCCGCTGCAGAAACACTTACATTACCTCTATACAGATATATCGGTGGTGTAAATGCCCGCACCCTGCCAGTACCAATGATGAACATTTTGAACGGGGGAAAGCATGCAGACAACAATGTAGACTTTCAGGAATTCATGATAATGCCGGCAGGCGCACCTGATTTCCGTGAAGCATTAAGAATGGGAGCCGAAACTTTTCATTCATTAAAATCCGTTCTGCATAAAAAAGGTTACAACACCGCTGTTGGAGATGAAGGCGGATTTGCTCCCAATTTAAAGTCCAATGAAGAAGCCGTAGAAGTAATCCTTGAAGCAGTTGAAAAAGCCGGTTTCAAAATCGGGAAGGATATTTTTATTGCATTAGATCCTGCAGCAAGTGAATTTTACCTTAAGGATAAAGATTCTTATCATTTATTTAAATCCGCACCTGATAAAATCATTTCTAAAGAAAAAATGGTTGATTTCTGGGCTGATTGGGTTTCAAAATATCCTATAATTTCTTTAGAAGACGGGCTTGCTGAAGATGACTGGGAAGGCTGGAAAATGCTTACGGATAAACTCGGTAAAAAATTACAGCTTGTCGGCGATGATCTTTTTGTGACCAATACAAAAAGATTAGCCAACGGAATTGAAAAAGGGGTAACTAATTCTATCCTTATAAAAGTTAACCAGATTGGAACTCTTACGGAAACTCTTGATGCTATTGAAATGGCAAAGAAAGCTGGTTTCACAAATGTAATCAGCCACCGCTCCGGCGAAACTGAAGATACAACTATTGCTGATATTGCTGTTGCTACCAATGCGGGGCAAATAAAAACAGGTTCAATATCACGAACTGATCGAATTGCAAAATATAACCAACTTCTGAGAATAGAAGGAGAGCTCGGAGATGCTGCTATATTTCCAGGTTTGAGTGCAATAAATTACAAAGGCTAGTGTTATATAAATATTATAAAAGATAAAGCCGTCTAAGATAGACGGCTTTTTTATATTAATTATTTAATTCAAAATTCATTCCAAAAAAAAGCGGTTGATAAAAAAATTACTAAATAATTTAATCCTTTAATAAATTTAAAATATAATATTTTATATGTCTTACCTTGGTGAAATTAGCGCACTAATTACTGCATTCCTTTGGTCGGGAACTTCTATCGCATTTACTGCAGCTTCTACAAGGATAGGATCATTGCAGTTAAATATTAATAGGATGCTGCTTGCAATGGCTTTACTATTTTTAACAATAATAATAGCCAACATAAATTATTCGATTTCTCTTACCCAGGTTTATTTCCTGGTTTTAAGCGGAATAGCCGGCCTTGTATTAGGTGATACTTTCTTATTTAAAGCTTTTCAATATATAGGTGCAAGAGTAGGGATGATTTTGATGGCTCTTGTTCCGGCAATAAGTACTGTTTTGGCTTTAATATTTTTAGATGAGACTATTTCATTAGCAGGAATAGTTGGAATGATAATTACACTGAGCGGTATTTATATAGTAATTATTGAAAAAAAAGAAGTTCATCATTCTAAAGTAAAGACCAACAAGCTTGGAATACTTTATGGACTACTAGGAGCATTTGGTCAAGCAGCAGGTTTGGTTTTAGCTAAATTTGCTTTCGAAGAAGGGAGCATAAATGGTTTTGTTGCAACCTTCGTAAGAATTTCTTCTTCCGTAGTTATGATGCTGCTACTTGCCCTGGTTGTTAAAAGATATAGAAATCCCATTAAAATTTATTCCAAAGATTCAAAGGCTCTTCTGGCTACAATAATAGGGACAATTTTGGGACCATTCTTAGGAATTACTTTCAGTCTTATTTCGATTGAACATACAAAAGTAGGTATTGCTTCTACTCTGATGGCCATGGTTCCGGTTATTATGCTCCCTTTGGTAAGGTTCTACTATAAAGAAAAATTAAACTGGAGGGCTATTTCAGGAGCATTTCTTGCAGTAGGCGGTGTGGCAATTCTGTTTTTAAGGTAGCTAAGTTTTAAATATTCTGTCATAGGTTTTAATATAAATATCTTTTGTTCTTTCATCGAAACAAACAAATATTATTTTTTCAAGTTCATCATTTTTAACAAGAAATTTATGGGTTTCTGATAATGCAATGTTGACAGCTCTTTCTAAAGGGAATCGATACACTCCAGTGCTAATAGAAGGGAAGGCTATAGATTTAAATTTTCTTTCCACTGCCAGAGCAAAAGAATTTTTATAACAATTAGCCAAAAAATTATCTTCATTTCTACCACCGCCATCCCAAATAGGACCCACAGTATGTATAACATATTTCGAAGGTAGATTAAATCCGGGAGCTATTTTCACTTCCCCAGTGGGACAACCTCCAAGTTTTTTATTGTAGTCTAATAATTCTGGTCCAGCGGCTCGATGAATTGAACCATCAACTCCTCCTCCCCCTGACAATGATGTGTTTGCTGCGTTTACAATAGCATCTACTTTTTGTTTTGTTATATCTCCTTGTATTATTTCTATTTTTGTTTTCATATCTTCATTCCATTTTAACAGATAGTAAGAAATTTGGATTTTATCTAAAAAATATTTTACTTTCTCTTCATTATACCTATATCCTGACGTATCCAGTTTTGAGCATATATCATCGAACGCAAATCATGATAACCGGCTTTCCAATCATTCCCCAAAACGTTTCTATATTCATATTCCCACATATTATTTGAAAGAGTAACCTTTAGCCCTCCCTGATTTAACGGGATATCTAAATACACCAGGATATCATTTATACGATTTACATAGTTGTTCTGTTCAACTGGATCTATACTTAACCTAATGCCAGTATAAAGTACTAAAATTGCCTCAAAATGCTGCCAGAAATCTTTTGTATCATCTCTAATTGAAAGATCGGAAATATTTCCCAGCGCAATGCATAACCAGATCCGACCCTTTCCATTCCATGTTCATAAACGTTTTTTATCATCTCTTTAGATAATCTTCTTACAATTGAAGGATCGGAACAATCTTTCCCAAGGACTCTCATAGCATCAATCATTAGCCAGGATGTTTCTATATCGTGGGCAAAGCTAAAAGTAGAGTTATCCTCCACATTCCAGTTGCGGTCAAATTTCCTTCTTATAAATGCAACCCCATTTTTCTCCTTACAAAATTTTTTTGCTACGATATCAACGAGCATTTCATTTAATCTTTTCAGCAGATTCTTTGAAAGATAATCTTTGTCAGTGTCCGAAATAATATTTGTACCGGCAGATTGAATAGATTTTAAACCTCCATTTTTATATGCCTCACATTAAGTTGTAAGTGATTCCATAATATGAATATGTGTATTATTTTCTTTATCACCTCCATCTAACTGTTGTTCATTATCAGCTAAATTGCCGGCAGGAATCTGCTGGTAACCCAGGTATAACGGATCATGACACCGTTTATCCATAGCGATGAAACATTTCATCGACTTAATTAATGCATCAAAAGCTGAATTTTTTATTTCCCTATCAGGGTTATCTTTGAAAGCCAGGTAGTACTGGGCTGTTGCATAAATACAAAAACTTGTATTATATAATCTCCTTCTGTCACTACTTGAATTTTTATCTCCTTCATAAAGGTGAAATTCTTTACCGTCAGAATCATAGAATGTTTAAATTAAATATTTATACTGGTTATAGCAGATCTGCTTTACATTATTACTTTTATCATTATATAAATACCATGTACTGAAAGCCCACAACTGTCTTGCCTGTTGTATTGAATTTCTATTATATCCTTTTGAACTGAAACCATCTAAATCAATATCTCCGTAACATCCGTCAATTGCATTATTAATAGCCGCTTTAGTCTTCCAAAAGTTAAATACACCTTGACTGGTTTTATTCAACCATAACCTAATATTATTCAATCTCTGCATATATTCTTTCGGAAGCTTATGATTTTGTGCATTATAAGCAGGGATAAATATTAATGATATAATTATAGAGATAAAAAAGATTTTCATTATTCACCTTTTTAATTTTGAATATTTCAAAAATATATTTCTAAGTATTCAAAACTTTCAAATTTGACTGAAAAGATTTTGCAACCAGCGGATTAATTGCAGCCGGAGATAAATTTAATTTTCCAACTACCATTTTACATAAATCTATAGGAGAATAATTTTCAGCTTTCTCTATATCTTTAATTGTTTTATGGATGCTAAACAGGTAATCGGTGCTTTGATCCATTTTTTTCTGAATATTGGTATCGAATACAGGCTTATCCCATGAAGAAAGTAAGACTTTAATATTCTTTAATTCTTTCAACTTATTTATGGAAGAAATTGTATTTTCAAAATTTTCATAAATCGGCAATTCTCCCGACAGTAAAATACAGTCACCACAAAATAATATTCCCTCGTCCTCAATAAATAAAGATACTGAACCTTTTGAATGTCCGGGCGTATGAATAACTTTAATTTTTATATTCTCATCTAATTCAATTAATTCATTATCACTGAGAAGATTATCAATTTTGACA
Organism: uncultured Ignavibacteria bacterium; assembly: GCA_963739895.1. Lineage (GTDB taxonomy): Bacteria > Bacteroidota > Ignavibacteria > Ignavibacteriales > Ignavibacteriaceae > CAVQBP01. Next base: position 15,698 of record CAVUCR010000018.1, read on the forward strand.
GAACCTATTACAAGACTTTTAAAACCGGGAACGGGCCGATCTGAAAATTGTTTTTCAGTATTTTCAATCCACTCTTTTTCATTTTTATGGGCCAATATTTTACAACCGGAAATATCTTTTATATATTTTGCAGAACCAATATGATCTGGATGTGAGTGAGTTAAAATCAAAGTCTTAATTTTCTTTGCTTCTCTCCCGTAATCTATTATGTATGTTAAGATTGAATCACCCGAAGATGAAACGCCGCTATCAATTAGATAAATATATTCTTTCCCGAAAATAACAAATGAATAAACAAACCGTTCAAGATTAATTTCCGGACTTACAGGTATATTAAATATATGTTTTAGTGCATGTATATTTTCAGAAATTTGTATTGCTTCCAAAAGATTTTAGCCCCATTTTATTTTTATTGAACAATAAATTTTGATAGTAATTTCACATAAGATGCCTGGTAATAAATTGCTGGTTCAGTTATTTCCCATGAATTTTCAGGAGTAGAATTATCCCAATTCACATAACACTTTTGAGGAGGCTGGGTTGAAATATCTTTCCGGCTGCCATTATACCAGAAATTAGGTCCGCCAGGTACATATCCAGGAGGAGGATTACCATCCCATCTTGTTCCATGGCCGAACCAATCATGCCAGATCTTATCAGTACAATGCTCTGCTCCATATTTATACATATTGCTTAGGTAGACAATCCCCAACGGATTCACTCCATGAAAATAATGTAAAATTCCTAATGCTCTTTTCAGATATTTTTCCCCGTCAGCAGAATCAATATTATAAGTAATAAAATCATAGTTTGAACTGCCGAGAGCCGCACGAGGATTATTAGAGCCCCATGTATAAAGCCCTTTCGGAATATACGCCATATAAATATCATCTCTCGGCTGATACCTGTAAATATCCAGTCCCTGCCCTTGGATTAAAAAGTGAGAGATAATTGCTTTTTTAGTTTCCTTATCAGCATCTGGAATTTTAGTATAATAAAGAAGTGCATCACCTTGCTGACTAAAATAAGCAGCTAAGAATTTATTATAAAATGGAGCTGTTACATAAAACATTTTTTTAACAACACTATCATATTTCGTTTCACCGGTAAGAGCAAATAAATAAATAGCTGATACCACTTCCATTTCATCTTGTCTTGCTAAACTGCAATCGGCATCACCGGATTTAATTTCCTGGCTGTCGCAGCTATCCGAATGCGGATTATCCTGGTACCAATTCCATGCTTTGATTGCACGGGTTTTCAATTCTTCAGCATATTCCGATAAAGCATGAAATTTTGAAAAAACAAGAGCAGCATGAGCAAACATACCTGCAGCAGCAATTGAAGATGATGAACATTCAGGACCATAATATCGAGGCCGGCGGTCTTTACTTGGCGGTGAAACTACATTATAATCTATATTACCCATTTTAATTAATACACCACCATCATCCTGCTGCATTTTTTTAACCCAATCAAGTTCATACTTAATCTCATCTATTATATCAGGTATTTCATTCCCGGATTCAGGAATATTGAAATCATCGGTAAAAATTTTAGAGCACTGCTCATAAGAGGTCAGCAGCATATGTACAGGGCTATCTGCAAAAGTCACATATTTATTATAATCCCCTGCATCCATCCAGCCGCCGGAAAGATCTTTTGCTGTTGAATCATTATCCTTATCGTAAACATATCTTGCTTCATTATCCTGTCCCCGTCCGATAAATCCTGCATTATCTATCCAGGGATCCTCGGCATATGGTTTTTCTTTTGCGCTATTTAATCTTTGATAATAAAACACGCGCATTGCAGCTTTTAATATATCCTTATATACATCCTTGGAAATTTTAAATTTATATGAACCGACATTCCTCAATTTATCAAAAATATAATACTCACCTTCTTTATTTAACGTGGAAAAATCAAACCACCATCCTTTGTCGCCCGCAGTATAATCAACAGCACCGTTATTCCATTCTATTATTCTGCCTGAATATACAACTTTGTCATCGTTCCATCTGCGTACTTCGTAATTAGTCCCGGGATTGAAGTTATCTTCAGCATTGAATCCGAATTGAGGATCTATAATTACTGCTATTTTTTGATCATTCGGCCTGTACCCGAATTGATCAATCATAATATATTTTTCAATTTTATCTGGTTTAGCTGATAGAATAACCGGCCATAAAAATAAAATCGTAATTAAAAATTGGAAAACTACTTTGTATCTCATATTGATTTTTAATATGGATTATTTTAAATAGTTAATTAATATAACACAACAGAAAACAACCTTAATAACTGCAACGTATAGACCTCCCATTTTACAATTAACGTTGTCCATCTTCCATTTAACATATATAGGTTATCCCATTATCACCACTACCTCATTATTCTCTTTCATTTTTTCTAACGGTATTAAATTTCCTTCTATATCTTCCCCATTAACATTTAAATTTTTCACCCCTTTTTGTTTGCCCTTTTTATTCTTAATCACGATATAAAAGTATTTATTCCTGAATCTTCTTGTAACTTTTAATTCTTTCCAATCGGACGGAATGCAAGGGTTTATTTTCAAACCGTAATAATCAGGTTGAATACCGAGTATATATTGAGCAGCTGCATAGTATGCCCATGATGCTGTGCCGCTAAGCCATGGCAAACGCGATGCACCGTAACGCGGACTATAAATACTATTGGTGAACTGGGCGTATACATAAGGTTCGGTTTCCCGCAATTCCGCTTTTGTGTTGTAAGCGGACGGCATAAACTTCCTGAAATATTCATAAGCTCTGTTACCATTACCTACTAATGTTTCAGCAATTACAACCCAGCTTTGAGTATGCTGGAATATTGAGGCATTTTCTTTCATCCCCTTATTAAATAATCTTGATTTGATTACTTTCGGATCAGTTTTTTCTACTGGCGGATCATTTATCATTAACCCGTAATCTGTTGAAAGATGTTTATTAACTACATCCAGCAATTTCTTAGATTTATCTTCCGAAGTATGCCCGCTAATAACTGCCCAGGGCTGCGGTTCAAGAAATATTGAAGCTTCATCATTTTCCTTTGAACCAAATTTTAATCCATCCGCCCTATATGCCCGTAAATACCAATCACCATCCCAGGCGTACTTCTCCAAGTTTTCATCCAGCTTTTTTAACTGTTCTTCAGCCCATTTAATCTCTTCCGGTTTATTCATCATTTCGGCTATTTCAATGAAAGTCTTAAGTGCATATCGTAACTGGAAAGCAACAAAAGTTGTTTCACCGTCAAAACCTAGTACTAAGCAATCATTCCAGTCTGCAGATAAACCGCAAGGGAACCCATGCATGCCTGAATGATTTAGATTAAACATGATGGCCTGCTTTAAGTGTCCAAAAACCGTATCCTCACCTTTATCAGCATATGGAAGAATTTTATTATAAAATGAGATATCGCCGGTTTCTTTAACAAAAGCAGGAATTGTATTAAAGAGCCACATGCAATCATCCGATCTGTACATTGTTTCTTCAGGCATGGGCTCATTGCCGGGATTATGGGCAAAAGGTTTTACAACAGGCATCGCTCCGCCATTAGAAACCTGTCCAGTAATCATTAGTTCCAGTCTTTCCCTAACTTCTTCAGGAATTGATTGAATAATACCAAGCATATCCTGAACAGTATCCCGGAAGCCTAATCCATCCCGTTCACCTGAATATATTAAACTGGCAGCACGTGACCAGGCAAACGTCATCAAATTATTATAAGGATTCCAAACATTGAACATGCTGTTAAATTCTTTATCGGGAGTTTCAGTATTTAATCCTTTGATTTTTGAATGCCAGTATTTCTTCAGCTTATTAAATTCCTTTTGAACTGCAGCAGGATTCCCTAATTCCTGAACAGCTTTTTTTCCCTCAATTCCGGCTTCACCTACCCCCATAACGACAATCAGTTCTTTAGTTTCCCCCGGCTGAATTTCCACATCAACCTGTAAAGTTCCACATCCGTTATCGCCTACAGCAATCGAGTTTTTACATTTACCCTCTTCAACAACTACCGGGTTGGCATAGGCATGATATGCTCCTAGAAATATATCACGGTCTGTGTCAAATCCTTTAACCTCAGCACCTGTTATCGCCAGGTATGTATGTCTCCCCTGCCCGTCATCCTCAAAATCTTCAGGCATAGACGGCATATAAACATTGGTACCATGATCGATAATATTATCAACAACATTCATTTTAATAATATATTGAGAATACTGCAGGTTGTTCAAATCTTGTGAAAGTTTCCAATTATTGGTGTATTCAACAAATGTGAACACGCTAAGATTCCTTTTTTCTTTTCCATTATTTGTAATTTTTAGATGCCAGATTTCATCGGTGCGTTTAAGCGGCACAAAATAAAGTGTTTCGCTTTTTATATCTGAATATTCCGAGGTAATTTTTGTATAAGCAGTTCCGTGCCTGCATTCGGATTTATATTCATGCCCCGAAGGTGTAAGCAATGATTTGCCGACAGGCTGCCAGCTTGCAGACCAGTAATTCCCACTCTCTTTATCACGGATATATAAATACCTGCCAGGCTGATCCATTGGTACAGCATTAAAAAGCATTCTCATAAAACGGCCCTGTGCAGCCGATTTATAGAAGCTGTAACCGCCTGCATTATTAGTAATTATGGCACCGTACTCGGTCGAGCCCAGATAGTTGCTCCAGGATCTCGGAGTATCAGGCCGTTCGATTACGTACTCTTTGTTCTCATCGTCGAAGTAACCGTATTGCACTATCGTTTTCCTCCACATATGGAAAATGGTAAATGTTTGTTAACTACTTATGATTATTTTTATTCTTAATCTTTATTTTTTGTTGGGTTTTTATTTTTATTGTCGAAAAAATTCTTTTAAACTCAAAACTTACTCTTAGCAATCTCTTTAATTCAATCTCAGGTTCGGTAATCACTTTATTTAGAACCCTTAGCCATAGTTACTTTCGCGGATCTCCTTTAGCACAATTCCGATTTTATGATTGAAATCTTTGGATGATTCGGCACCCTGTGATTCTTCATAATTTGAACCTAAGGATGTTGAAGCTTTTCCTAATTGAAATATTATAATATTAAAAACTTTATCATTGGGTAAGGTCATTAAGAATTTTAATGTATCAACGTCAAAATCAAAATTTCTTTGCAACAATTCTTCTGTTTTAGGATTCATTTTACCCCCATATCATTTAAAATAATTATTAAATTTTAATTTAATTCCTCCATTTAACATTTTCCATTTAACATCACATAGGTTTTTCCGGGTGCGACTTTATGTAATCGATTAATTCGTCAACTTGTGCAAAGGCTAATGCAGAACAAGTATCTGCTGCCCCGTAAAAAATGGCTATTCTCCCCGTTTCCGAATCATGCAGTGTTGCACAAGGAAACGTAACATTAGCAACAAATCCAATTGTTTCATATGGTACTTCAGGAGTTAAAATATAATCCTCACAATTAGCAATAATTTTCGAAGGATCATTAATATCTAAAATTGCAGCGCCCATACTATAGATATATCCGCTGCATGTAGTACAAACACCATGATAAATTAATAACCATCCTTCAGTTGTTTCAATCGGTACAGGCCCGGCGCCAAGCTTAGTATTTTTCCACCAGTAATGGCTTGTCTTCATTACTACCCTATGTTTTCCCCAATAAGTTAAATCGGGACTCTGGCTTAAATAGATATCACCGAACGGAGTATGCCCGTTATCGCTGGGACGATTAAGCAATATATAATTACCATTTATTTTTCTTGGAAATAGAACGCCATTCCTGTTAAATGGCAGAAAAGCATTCTCAAGCTGGATAAAAGTTTTAAAGTCCTTTGTCTTGGCAATACCGACTGTTGGCCCATTAAAATAATTGCACCATGTTATATAATAAGCATCTTCAATTTTTACCAGCCGCGGATCATAACCGTAAAGAATCGGTTTTACTGGTTTGCCTTCTTCATTTACGAATTTGATAAATTCTTCTTCAATTTTCCAATGTATAGCATCTTTACTTTTTCCCAGATGCAATTGCGGGTACCCATTTTTATGATCCGCCATGAATATACCGATAAACTCGCCCCGGTATGGAACAATAGCACTGTTAAAAATTCTTAACGAATCTTTCAAGGTTTCTCTTCCAATAACAGGATTATTATCGTATCTCCAGACAACCCCTGAATAATCTTTTGGTTTTTCCTGCCATGGTATATTTATTAATTGTTCTCCGATAATTGTTTTTTTCATTCATATCCTCTATAATTTTTCTATAATATTTACTTTCTATTTGTTTAATAAATAATGATTCAAATATATTCATACTTAATACCAAATGCCTTACTTACTTTTTCTCCGGCATACTTAAACCATTGCAACCTCTTCACCGCTTTCTTTTCTTCTTTGTTCAAGTTCCGACACAATCTGGTCAACTTTTTCATCATTTAATGGATATAATAGTATGAGTATGATTGATAAAATACCAAAGGCAGCTGGAATCAAACTAAAAAGAAGAAGTAAACCATTTAAACTGTCCTGGGATTGGGCTTCGTTTGGTACAAATCCAACTTGTGACATAAGGTTTAACGCAACAAAAGCTCCAAAAGCCCAACCGAATTTCTGAGACATAGTTGAAGCGGAAAAGACTAAGCCGGTTGTTCTGCGGCCCCGTTTCCATTCACCGTAATCTGCTGTGTCGGCGTACATTGCCCAAAGTATAACACTGAGAGGTCCTCCAGTAAGTGAGCCGAGTATTTGAAAGATGAAAATCAGTCCCAGCTGATCAGGGCCTAAGAAGTAAAATGCGGCAGTACTTAAAATTGCAATAATAGACATTAGTATAAAAGCTTTTTTCTTACCAACTAATTTTGCAAACCAGCTGACACCGAATACACCCAGCAACGAAGCAATTTGTCCTACTGTATTGAAAGCTGAAGTTATTGTTTCAAAATCATAAGTATCACTTCCCATAAAAGGTAAGGAAAGTTTCTGAGTGCCAATAACATATTTAAAATAATGGACTGTAACACTGCTGCGGACAGCTACAAAAAGGATAAAGGTAATAGTTGTGGCCAGGAGAATTAACCATGGTTTATTAGTCAGCAATTCATATAGATCTCTTTTTACAGAAGATTTCTGGGATTTAGGGGGCTGGACCCGTTCATGCGTACCCCTGAATGCTATCAGGAAAAAGATGACAGCAGCAATACCATAAATTACAAAAGTTAATTGCCATCCTTTGGCAGGATTTGCTCCGCCAAGTACTTTGGTCATTGGAAGAAGAGTTGCTGAAACAATGATGCCGGCAGAAAATGCAAAAATAAATTTAAATGAGGAAACCGATGTACGCTCGTTAGAATCCGGTGTTATAACACCAAGCAAGGCAGTATAAGGAATATTAATAGCAGTATAAAGCATCATGATTAGAATAAATGTAACATAAGCCCAAATAAGCTTGCCTTGAGGACCGAAATCAGGAACAGTAAAAGTTAAAACACCAACAACCGCAAATGGGACACAAATCCAAAGCAAATATGGACGAAAGTGCCCCCAACGTGTTTTTGTACGATCGGCAATCATTCCCATTACTGGATCATTAACACCATCCCAAACACGGCTAACAATAAATAAAGTAGCTGCAGCTCCGGCGGGAATTAAAAACACATCGGTGTAGAAATAGGTTAAATAAAGCATAAATGTTTGCCAGTAAAGCACCGAGGCAAGATCCCCAAAGCCATAAAAAAACTTTTCTTTAAATGGAAGCTTTTGGACTGTTTCGCTCATATGATCCTCTCTAATTATAAATTATTAATTCCTTGATGAAGGATATTTACTCCCATTAAAATGATTAAACAAAAATAAAAATTCCCACATTAAAAGACTTGAAGGATATATAGAATTAGAAAATAATAAAATCATATATACAGGGAGTCAAGTGCATTCAATTCCTTTTTCTGATTTATTTTCAATATCCTCCCTGATAGATTCAAAAAAAATCGCTTAACTAAGACAACTGATTAATGTTAATCGATTAATTATTTCAGAAAATCTTTGATCTTTTAAAAATAAAAATTTAACACCTTCTGATCGAATTATTGAAATTACCCAGGAAACTAAAATATATAATATAAGTTATTGATTAATCAGCCTATAACTAACAAATGCTAAATTCTGACTATCCGGGGACCATGAAGGAACATTTATTGTTCCTTGTCCGCCAAACAGCTTGGCAAGTACTTGGATTTCACCACCATCAGCAGGCATCATTCTTAGCATTACATCTTTGTTTGGAGGATGTCCTTCAACATTTTTTTCATAAGTAAGGAAAACAATCCATTTCCCATCCGGGGAAGGATGAGCAAACCAGTTATTATATTCATCGTTTGTAACCTGCTCTTGATCGCTGCCGTCAGATTTCATGCGCCAGATCTGCCATAGTTCCTGTTCTGGTAGAATTGAAATAAATATATTTACCGTCGGGTGAATAATCCGGACCGTCATCTAAACCTTTCGCTGTGGTTAACCTTGTTTCTTGTCCGCCTTCGGCAGGAATTGTATAGATATCGAATTCACCGTTTCGTTCACCGCAAAATGCTAAAGTTTTACCATCGGGCGACCATCCGTGCCAGTAGGAGGGGCTGTTTTGGGTTATCCGTTTTGGAGTTCCTCCGTCAATCGGTAAAGTATAAATAATTGAACTGCCGTTTTCTGATTGATCACTAATAGCAAGCTGAGCACCATTAGGTGAAATACCATGATCATTATTACATTTTACTGCAGAACCGGTATTTACTTCCTGAGGTTCACCACCGGATACGGGAAGTTTAAGAATATGGCCGTCACTATTATATAAGAAATATTTACCATCCTTAGACCAATTAGGAGCTTCGAAATGTTTATCAGCAGTATAAACAACACGCCTATCTTTTGATTCTATATTTATTGTTTCTAATGTACTTTCCAATTTAGAACTCCCGTTTGTTTCAGGTTTGATATTAGTAATTTTAACATTTGAAAATACTGCTGTTTCAGCTACTGAATTATCATGAGCACACACACCTAATCCAACATAAAATGGTTCGGTAAATTTAATTCTGAAAGATCCCCCCGCGGGATGAAGAGTTTCATTATCTTTAGCAACCGACATAAAGACATAATCACCATCTTTCTCGATCTGAAGTCTTGCTGGTGCGCTTATATTAGATTGAATTTCCCTCGTAACATCCCCTTTTTTCTCACGGTACTGCAAAGAAGTAAGTCCGACCCCGTGAAGTGCAGCATCAGCGTAAGCCGAACTAGTATCAAGGTTTTGGCGGATAATCAAGCAGGCTTTACGATGCGGATTACCTCCAGTATCAGGCCAGGTGATATTTGCAGACAGGGAAATATCTCCCGAAACTTTCTTCCAGACAAAATGAAATTCATCACCGGTAAACCACATATTAGTACCGCCGCCTGTAATTGTATACAAACCGTTATCTGCATCATACTTAGCCGAGCCAGGTTTCCCAACTTTCCCTATATCACTCTGAGCTTCAAATATTCCTAAATTTGAATCCTGGGAATAAATTGACTGAATTTGAAAAAGGATTATTACCAATAGAGGAAAGAAAAATTTTTGATGAAAATTACTCATAAAAACTACCTCCAAATTCAAAGGATGTTAGGTAATTGGAATGGCAAAATACGAATATTTAAAACGAAAATTCATCCCAATTTAATTATTTTCGAACCATTTATCCTCATTTAAAAGCAGAAATATTTTCATAGAAACCTTTATTTAAAACCTCTCTTAGCAGCTTCTGATAATATCGCTCTAGTGGCAGTTGCACCGACTCTTGTAACTCCTATTTCTTTCACCCTTAAGAGATCATCTAAGGTTCTTATACCTCCTGCTGCTTTTACCTGAATATTCGGTAGACAATGTTTTCTCATCAATAATAAATCATGATCTGTTGCACCTTTATATGTATATTTCCCATCCTGCTGCTTAACGAAGCCGTAACCGGTCGATGTTTTTACAAATGCTACTTTATATTTATTGCATATTTCGCAAAGCTTGATTTTTGATTTATCATCGGTATAATAATCGTTTTCAAAAATAACTTTTGATACAGCATTTTTTGAAACGACAACTTCATTAATTGATTTAATTTCATTTGATATATATTTCCAATCTTCACTAAGCACTTTGCCGATATTTACTACAAAGTCAATTTCAACAGCGCCATCTTCGCAAGCTGATTCTGTTTCACTTATCTTTTGCTTTATAGTATTACTTCCATGCGGAAATCCGATTACCGTACATACTTTTACAGAACTACCTGCCAGGATTTCTTCGGCCATTTTTACGGCATAAGGTTTAATACATACAGTTGCTACATTTAATTCTTTTGCTGCGATACATTCTGATTTCAAAAATTCATCCGTATATGTCGGATGAAGCAGAGAATGATCAATCATTTTAGATATTGACAATAGACTATTCAATTTAATACCTCTTTTCTAATTATTTTTTTTATTAATATAAAAATCCAGGTGCTCTAAAATTTTTTTCCATGGATCAAACTCCAGGCTGAAATCATTTTTAATATCCGATACATCAAAAAGAGTTACATCTTTACTCCATCCCCTGTCTTTAACGATTACTTGACTTTTTGAATTGCATCGTTTAATAGCTTCTTCTGCAATAATTTCCCAGGAAACAAAATTTTTAGAAAGACCGAAATAAATTTTCCTGTTAACATCACTTTCTAAAACTCTTAAATATATTTCGGCTAAATCTCCTGCCCAGATGAACTGTGTTCCGTCATTTTTCACTACTTCGATAGGTTTATTGTTTAAGGCATTTTCAACTATCGTCTGAAATCTTGTATCCCCCTGAATACTGGCCCCTTTAATAACAGGGTTTCCAAAAGTATAGCCGGGACGGATAATGTTTATACGCATTGCTGAATTATATGATTGGGCAGTCAAATATATTTCACTGGCAGCTTTAGTTGCACCGTAAAATGTTGTTGGATGCATTTTTGTTGTTGTATGAACGTTTTTAATTAATCCATTTATTTTATTTTTTTCTATCATATAAACATTATCATTTACCGAAGTCGAGGAAGTATAAATAAAATGTTTTACACTTGCCTCGGCTACCATATCCGAAATACGGACGGTTGATAATGTATCATCGGTTAGTACTTCCCACCCCGTATATTTAGTATAATTTAAAACTACAAGAATACATGCATCTTTTCCAATAATTAAATTTTGAATTAATTTCATATCAGTAATATCGCCTTCAACGATTTCAATTCCTTTTACTTTGTTCATTTCAGGAATTTTATTTTGATTACGTGCAAGAACAGTTACTTCGTGTCCCTTTTTTATGAGCTCTATTACAATATATGAACCTATGAAGCCGGTCCCGCCTGTTAAAAACACCTTCATTATTTCTCCGGAACGTTAACAATAAAAATTACATTTATACTTTTTAACTTTTAAACACCAATTTCTTAATCTTACTCGATTATCAGCCTGATAAAGAGTAAGATTTCCGCCGGAAGCGGAACAGCCTGTGGCTGAATGATTATGATTAAGTGGTCACCCTTTTATTAATTATTTGTATAATTTAAGTAAGTACTTTATTTATTTAAGATTTATTTTATAAGCTCCGTCTTTATTTCTTTTTATTTCGTTTAAAGTAAGTGTTCTGGGTGAATTATAAAGAATCTTAACAGAATCCGCTTTATTAGCTTTTATCAAAAATTCAGACCATCCCATAAACCAGGTCCAATTTGATTGTTTCTTCAGAATTTCAGGGGTGGGCATTTGCCCAACTTCTCCGAGAGCAATTGGTTTTCCATGTGCTAATTTGAGTAAGTCATTATGGTGAGACTGTTTATAATCATTATGATAGACATCGGCGGCCAGAACATCAACATGATTAATCCCAGGAAAATAGTCTTTATAATCATAAGCTTCATCACCTGGATTCTGACGGGGAGCATTAGTATTCCAAACCCAAATAAGGTTATTAAGCTTATGATAATTTGTAAAATAATCATACATCATCTTCCACAATTTTGCAAAGCCATTTTCCCCGGGGTGACGACACCACCAGAACCATACGCCGTTCATTTCATGAAAAGGTCTCCACAAAATAGGGATGTGAGCATCTCTCAATTGTTTCAGATATTTTGCAACCTTATCAGCTTGTGCCCGCCATTGACTATTTAATTTTGTACCGGGAGTAGTAAGTGAATCCCATTTTTCCTGCGGTACAACTTTATCCCAAACCCAAATACTGCTTCTCCGGCATGAATCACCGTTGGAAGGAAAACATTCATGCCACATCAACGTAATTATTTGTCCTTTTTTATAGACTTCTTTTGCCGTGTCAATCATTGCTTGTCTTGCAGAATCCGGATCTTTACTTCCGAAGCTATAACTAAAATCACTCCCCCATATTGCAGGATAATCGCCAACCAATTCTTTCACTTTATTATTATAAAGATTAGGAGCAGTTATCTTATTATGATGACCTGATAATATATATTTACCATTAATCTCATCAAGGAAGTTAAGTAAGGCTTTGGCTTCTTTAGTAGCTTTGGGATTAATCGGGTCAGGATATTCAGGGTTGTGCATAAAATTTCCTTTCACGTTTATAATAATTATTAGCAACGGGATAAAAATCCATTTAAAGATTTTTCTGCAAATCAAATTCCCTCCTTAATTCTTTTAATTGGCTATAGAATGGAGATTCAGCCATACTCAAATAAGAATTAAATTTTTCATAAATAAAACTATAATATTATTTAATTGATCTCAATTAAGACAAATAATTTTTATATCTTAAAACTAGGTTTTAGATCCGAAATTTTCGATTGGTCTTATTAAAAAAAACGGATTGATAATATTTGAGCAGGAAGTTATATCAATTTAGAATGGAGTTAAATTTTTGGGTCAGTATCCTTGCTTTTGATTATATCAACAGCATTTTTGATCCTTTGAAAAGTAAGCTCAGGATCGATTGGCTTTAAAATATAATCACTAATACCAAGCTCAATCATTTGGTTAATAATTTCGCTGTCATCACTTGCAGTTATTACTTATACCGGGATATCCTTGAATTTTTCTACTTTACGAAGATTTCTTAAAAAGCTCACTCCGTCCATCAGAGGCATAGTGTTGTCAAGCAATATTATATCCGGTATATTATTCTGAAGAATTATCAATCCCTCTGTTCCATTATTTGCTTCGAGGGGAGTCATTCCAAATTTATTAGTTAATACTCTTTTAAGAATCGCCCTGACTGTATTATCGTCTTCTATTATCAAAGCTTTATTCATACCGGTACCTGCAAATAATTAAAATCGTAAAAGCTGAAAGTCTTGAATTAGTTTATTTTTCAAAATGCGGCTGCGAAAAGAAAAAATTTTCCGTGTTTAAACGGGTAAGAAAACTTCAGGGAAAATGAAAATAAAGTTAAAACCCACCTAATAAGAATTATATATAATATTAATTATTCAATTCTTAATTAAAAGCAGCACTGAATAAATTTCCAAAATAATTTATTAAAATATCCTAAAGTCCGGTTAATAATTAGACACTCTCTTTAACCTTTTCCACATAAGTAAGCCAGCCATAAGGATCTTCTTTTTCTCCGTATTGAATTGAAGTAATTTCATCAAATAATTTTACGGCTAATTCTCCAGGCACACCATTACCAAAAGTTAAATTTTTATCCATAAAATTCAATAAACCCACGGAAGATATAATAGCTGCCGTACCTGTCCCAAAAATTTCAAGTACATTTCCTTTTTCATATTCAGACACAACTTCATCAATAGAGATTAATCTTTCGGTAGCATTCATACCCCAATCGTTTAATATTCTTAAAACAGAATCACGGGTCATTCCGGGTAAAATACTTCCAGACAATTCGGGAGTTGCAATTTCATCTTTAAATCTTATAAAAATATTCATTGTCCCGACTTCTTCAATATATTTTTGTTCAACTCCGTCAAGCCATAGAACTTGGGTAAAACCTTTCTCATGCGCTTTTTCCTGCGCCAAAAGACTAGCTGCATAATTACCAGGATATTTACATTCACCCATTCCTTTTTTCACAGCTCTTACAAAATCATTCTGCACTAAAATTTTTACTGGTTTAAATCCCTCCGCATAATAAGCACCAACAGGTGAAAGAAGAATAATTAATTTATAAGAAGATGAAGGTTTAACGCCAAGAAACGGATCTGTTCCAAAAGCAAAAGGACGGATATACATTGCTTCCCCTTTTTTACTGGGTATCCAATCTTTTTCCAAAGATATTAATTCCACCAATGCATTCAATAGAAATTCCGGGTCAACTTCAGGAATACATAATCTTTTTGCAGAATTATTAAAACGTTTTATGTGATCTTCGGGACGAAAAATAACCGGTTCCCCGCTAACGGTCTTAAAAGCTTTTAAGCCTTCAAAAATTCCCTGTCCGTAATGAAAAAACATTGTTGCGGGGTGAAGAAACAAACTTTCCACAGGTCTGAATAACCGGGTTATGCCAGCCTTTCTTCTCATCATAATCCATCACAAACATATGATCGGTAAATATTTTTCCGAAACCGAGGTTTTCAGGTATTTTAATTTTTTCTTTTTTTTCCTTCAATTTATAATTTATTTTTTCCATTTTATTCACCCTGGTAACTATATAATAATAAAATAATAATACATTTTACGCAAAAAATTTGAAATTGTAAATATAATAATGCCCGGTGGAGGGCTACCGGGCACGAGGAAGATTCATTAAGTGGGGGTATATCTCAATGAATCTATTTAAAATGCAAAATATAATTATTAACTATTTACCGCAATCCCAAATCACAGTTCCGTTGTCTTTTATCACTAAATAATTATTAATATTTAAGCTTTGAGTTTAATTTTTTGAAACACTATCTTAATACCAAAAATAATTTTAATAAATGCTCCCATTAAAAAAATCTAAAAGACTAAAAAAGGAATTAAAGCTTCTTGATGTTTATTCTATTGCCACTGGTACAACTCTAAGTGCAGGATTCTTTTTACTTCCAGGTTTAGCTGCAATGCAGGCAGGTCCTGCTCTTACTGCAGCATACTTAATTGCTGCAATTCCACTAATCCCGGGTATGTTTAGTATAATTGAACTTGCCACAGCAATGCCAAGAGCAGGCGGAATTTATTACTTTTTAGATAGAACATTAGGGCCGGCAATGGGCACAATAGGTGGAATAGGTACCTGGCTGGCATTAATATTAAAAGTTTCTTTCGCACTAATCGGCATGGGTGCATACATGGAAATTTTTTTCCCTAACATACCAATAATTCCAGTTTCAATCGGAATTGCTGTTTTACTTGGCGTTATTAATTTATTCGGGAGTAAAAAGAGCGGCAATTTTCAGACGATTTTGGTTTTTAGTCTTCTAACCATTCTTGCAATTTTCATTGCAGGCGGAATTCCTGAAATAAATAAAGAACACTTTAGTGGTTTTTTTGATGTGGAATTTACCTCATTACTTTCAACTGCAGGTCTGGTATTTATCAGCTATGTAGGTTTAACAAAAGTTGCAAGTCTCTCAGAAGAAGTTCAAAATCCTGAAAGAAATATACCTTTAGGTGTAATTCTTTCAATAATCACGACCTTAATTATTTATGCAATAGGAACAACAATAATGGTCGGTGTTATGCCGATGGAACAATTGAAAGGTGATTTAACTCCTGTTGCATCATCTGCAAAAGTTATTTTTGGTAAAATTGGAGCTATCTTACTTTCAATAGCAGCTTTGTTTGCTTTTATTTCCGTTTCAAATGCAGGTACGTTGAGCGCATCAAGATATCCGCTTGCAATGAGCCGTGATCATATTTTACCAAAATATTTAAGGAAACTTAATAAAAGCAGAATACCGTTTGTTTCTATTATTCTTACTGTCGGTATTATTATAACTTCAATTTTAATTTTTAATCCAACCCGGATTGCAAAACTGGCTAGTGCATTTCAACTTTTAATGTTTACCTTAACAAGCCTGGCTGTTATTGTTATGCGTGAAAGTAAAATTAAATCCTATGATCCTGGGTTTAAATCTCCTCTTTATCCGTGGATGCAAATAATTGGAATTATTACACCATTGATCTTAATTTATGAAATGGGTTGGGTGCCAATTTTGTTTTCCTTAGGATTAATTCTAATCGGTTTATTATGGTTTAATTTTTATGCAAAAGATAAGATTAAAAGAAGCGGTGCCATCTTTCATGTTTTTGAAAGGCTTGGGCAACAGAGGTACGATGCACTTGATAGTGAACTAAGAGGAATATTAAAAGAAAAAGGATTACGGAAAGAAGATCCTTTCAATGAAATTGTTACCGGAAGTCATGTAATTGATTTGAATGAAAAATCGGAATTTGAAGATGTTGTAGTGGGCGTATCAAAACTTTTAGCAAAACAACTTCCATTTACCCCTAAAGAAATAGCAACGCAAATTCTTGACGGAACAAGAATTGGAGCAACTCCTGTTACTCATGGAGTAGCTTTACCTCACTTCAGATCGGAAGGAATCCATAAAGCTATCATGGTTTTGGTACGTTCAAAAGCCGGTGTCAATATTAAAGTTTACAATCCGTTAACACAGGAAGAAGAAGAAGTTCAAACTGTAAATGCAATCTTTTTCCTGGTAAGTCCGGAAGATAATCCTTCACAACATTTGCGAATATTGGCTCAAATTGCCGGGAGAGTTGACGATGATGATTTTATGAAGGAATGGTATAATGCAAAAAGTGAACAGGAATTAAAAGAGACTATTTTGCATAACGAGAGATTTTTATCTATCGTAGTTAACGAAACCGATAAATCGGCTGTTTTAATTAATAAGGCTTTAAGAGAAATTTCCCTTCCTCATGATGTTCTTATTGCTTTGATTAGCAGGGATGAAAATATCATAATACCTAAAGGAGATACCATTTTAGAAAATGGAGATAGGATTACTATAATAGGAAATCCAAAAAGTATTAACGTTTTAAGAGAAAAATTTTTCAAACCATAAATTAAAAAAGGGGAGAATAAATACCTTTTGAAAGGCGAATTAATAAAAAAAGCTAAAAATTAAAACAATAAGGACTCCTAGAGTAAAAAATACATACATCAAATCTTTTTCGTAGATAAATGCAGCTACTGAAATTATTACCCGTACAATCGGTGTTCCCACGAGCAGCAGAATCCCCAGTTTCATGACCGCTAGCGATTTAAGAGCTGCTACTTCTTTGAGCAGGCCAATAGGATCGTTAACACTAAAGGGATTAAATACAAAGCCATAGTAATCGGGGAATTCTCCTCCATGTCTGATCAGGAAAAGTACAGCACCAGTCAATACAACTGAAGCAGAAACTACTACTCCAATCCTCAGTATATTTCCAAGTATATGCTCTATTTTTAAATCGAGGTTTGCGATATTCTCTGCTGAATTTTTCATTTTAAACCATTCCTAAACATTTCAATTGCCATAACAATAACGATTATGCTGAAAATAATCTTCAATATTTTTGATGAAGTAAATTTTAATATTTTGGATCCTGAAAATGCACCTAGAAGAACACCGAGCATTACCGGCATAATGAGAGATGTATGAATATAACCGTTTTTAAAATAAATGCCTGCGCTAGCCACAGCAGTAACACCTATCATAAAATTGCTTGTAGTTGCAGATACTTTAAAAGGGATTTTCATAACTCTGTCCATTGCCATTACTTTTATTACACCGCCGCCGATCCCCAGCAAACCCGAAATTATTCCCGCAAAGCTGCAAATGCCGAATCCGAAAGGAACTCTTCGCACTGTATATTTTTTCAATCCCTTGGAAGTAGGATAGCTGCCGTTTAATTTAAATAACTTTGCGTATTTATCTTCAACAGTCAAATTTCCATTTTCTTTCTTGGTAAAAAATGAAGATGCTGCTGAAAGAAGAAGAATCAAAGCAAAAATTATATAGATAATATTTGAGGGAATAATTCCGGCCAATGACGCGCCTATTATAGCTCCTATAGTTGTTGCAACTTCAAGAAACATCCCTATTCGAATATTTGAATATCCTTCTTTAACATATGCCGATGCGGCTCCGGAAGAAGTAGCAATTACCGAGATTAAGGAAGCTCCTGCAGCATAATGGATGTCAACACCGAATAATATTGTAAGCATAGGTACTACAATTACCCCTCCTCCAAGTCCCGTTAAAGAACCAAAAAAACCGGCGAAATAGGAGCCAATAAAAGCAAGAATGGAAAACAGCAGATTATTCATTAAAACATTTAATAATAATTATATTATTTATCCAATTGAAACTTGAGATGCATAGCCATTATAAGTTGAAAATGATTAATATTAGATGAATTAAAACTGATTTGGACTCAAATATAGATTAAAACAACAGCATCCATAACAAATAATCTAATATTAAAATTAAAGCCGCAGATAGGACAAAGGATCGAATTGTAGATAATCCAACCCCCTCTGCCCCACCCTCTGTTCTAAAACCAATATGACAACCTAATAATGCTGTTACACCTCCAAAAAAAACCGTTTTCACTAGCCCGGCAATTAGATCAGAAAAGACAAAAAATCTTTTTACGGATTGGAAAAATACATCAAAGGAAACACCTAAAAAGTAATTTGACACAATAAAAGCCCCGAATACAGCAATAGAATTTGCAAATATAACAAGAACCGGCATCATTAAAATTGATGCAAGAAATCTCGGCATTGCAAGATATCTTACAGGGTTTATAGCCATTGTTTCCAGTGCATCAATTTGTTCGGTAACCTTCATGGTTCCTAGTTCGGCGGCTATTGAAGCCCCGACTCTTCCGGCTATTACTATTCCTGTTAGAACCGGACCTAGCTCAGTAATAATCGCTCTGCTTGTTGCTCCTCCTAAAAAGGATAATGGAGCTAAGCCCTTTAATTGGTAAGCTGCCTGCCATGCAGCTACGGCACCCGTAAATATCGCTATTATTAAAACAAGAGGGAGTGAGTTAACTCCTATATGCTCCATTTGATAAAAAATAATTTTCCTGCTTCTCGGTATTAAAGTAAAACTTTTTACAATTCCCCAAAATAAGTTTGCTACCTGACCAAACTCCTGGAAAAATCTTATTGTTTTTTTACCTAATTTACTTATGAGATTTTCAAACACTTTTAAATTCCGTTTTTTATTATTGTTATAGATTGAGCCAACATTTATTGTATGATTTTTTAAATTTAGTTATTTTTAAATGTTAATTAAAAAAATTTATCACTTCGATAAAAATACTTACATTTTTTAATAATTGAATGAGCTTACTTTAAAAAGGTATAATTACTATAATAATCCACCTGTCCAATATTCAGGTTTTACCTGGAATTTGGAAATCTTTTTAGTTATGCTTCACACCAGCATACTAAACTATACTACGGTGTTCAGGCACAAAATGCCTGCTTGTTAAGAGTGAAGCTCAGCTCATAAATTTTTTAATTTTATAAGGGATAATTATGCCTACTGCCATGACTAAAAATAGCAAATTACTTCAATGGGTAGACGATATTTCGGGAATGTGTCAACCAGATAATATTCATTGGTGTGATGGTTCAATAGAAGAATACAATAAATTAACGGAATTGCTTGTAAACAAAGGTACTTTTGTTAAACTGGATGAAAGCAAAAGACCAAATTGTTTTGTTGCTCAATCGGATCCTTCTGATGTAGCAAGAGTTGAAGATAGAACATTTATATGCAGCAAGAAGAAAGAGGATGCCGGACCTACTAATAACTGGGAAAACCCGGAAAAAATGAAAGAGATATTAAAGGCTCATTTCAAAGGATCAATGAAAGGAAGGACTATGTATATAATTCCTTTCAGCATGGGACCGCTGGGTTCAAACATCTCGCATATAGGTGTCGAGATAACCGATTCTGCTTACGTGGTTTGTAACATGAGAATAATGACAAGGATAGGAAAAGAAGTATTAGATATATTAGGGGATAAAGATTTTGTACATTGCCTTCATTCCGTCGGTTTACCCCTGGAAAATGGTAAGAAGGACGTCCAATGGCCATGTAATCCTGATAATAAATATATTGTCCATTTCCCGGAAGAAAGAACTATCTGGTCATACGGCAGCGGCTATGGTGGAAATGCATTGCTTGGTAAAAAATGTTTTGCACTGAGAATTGCTTCGTGCATGGCAAAAGAAGAAATGTGGCTTGCAGAACATATGTTAGTACTGGCAATAACAAATCCTGAAGGAAAGAAAAAATATATTGCAGGCGCATTCCCTAGTGCTTGCGGAAAAACTAATCTAGCTATGCTGCAACCTACTCTTCCCGGCTGGAAAGTTGAAACAATTGGAGATGATATTGCATGGATGAAGTTTGGAGAAGACGGAAGGTTATATGCAATAAATCCCGAAGCAGGATTTTTTGGTGTTGCACCCGGAACATCCTATGAGACAAATCCTAATGCTATGCACACAATGGGAAAAAATTCGATATTTACAAATGTTGCCTTAACTCCTGAAGGTGATGTTTGGTGGGAAGGCATGACAGATAATATACCTAAAAAGCTTAAAAATTGGCTTGGACATAAATGGACAGCCGAAAGCAAAGAAAAAGCAGCACATCCAAACGCACGCTATACAATCCCTGCAAGTCAATGTCCCATTATAGATCCAGATTGGGAAAATCCGAATGGTGTACCGATTTCTGCTATATTATTTGGCGGGAGAAGAGAAGATACTGTTCCATTAGTTTATGAAGCATTTAATTGGCAGCATGGAACATTTTTAGGTTCAATTGTATCCTCTGAAAGAACAGCTGCAGCAAATGGAGTTATTGGAAAAGTAAGGCATGATCCTTTCGCGATGCTCCCATTCTGCGGGTATCATATGGGCGATTATTTTCAACACTGGTTACAAATCGGGGAAAAAACTATTCAGGAAAAACTACCTAGAATATTTTTTGTTAATTGGTTTAGAAAAGATGAAAACGGCAATTTCATATGGCCCGGCTTCGGTGAAAACATAAGAGTATTAAAATGGATTTTTGAAAGAACCGAAAATACCAGCGGTGCCGTTAAATCAGAAATTGGATATCTCCCTGCTAAAAAATCTATAGATATTTCCGGTTTGGACATAACGGAGAATGATATGGAAATGCTTTTCTTTATTCAAAAAGATAAATGGAAAAATGAAGTTTCAGATATTGAAAATTATTTTAAAATTTTCCGTGATAGATTACCAGCGGGAATGAAAGAAGAGCTAAATAATCTTAAAAGAAGACTGAATTGACTCAAAAAAGTTAATTAATAAATTTCAACTTAATTTAAAGAAAATCAGAGAGGTTTAGTGAAATTAGTTTTTGAATGGGATAAAAAAAAAGCGAAAGTAAATTTTCAGAAGCACAATATAAACTTTGATGAAGCCAAAACAGTTTTCTACAATCCTCTATCAAAAATATTTGATGATGAAATTCATTCCATGGAGGAGAAGAGGGAAATAATAATCGATCATTCAAATGAAGGAAGGTTATTAAATTGTAATTTTCACTTAAAAAGGTCAAAATTTAATAAGAATAATTAGCGCAAGAACCGTAACTGCTAAAGAAAGAAAGGACTATGAAGAAAACGTCAAATGAAAAGAATAAGCATATGAAAAACGAATATGAGTTTGATTATTCCAAAGCAAAGCCAAATCGTTTTGCTGGTCTAATTAAGGAAAAAGTGATTCTTTATCCGATAGATGAAGATGTAGCAAAGGTTTTTCGAAATCCAACCGAAGTTAACAATGCTCTTCGTGCAATCATCAATGCAATTCCCACTGGATCAGTAAAGAAGAGACTAAAAAAAACACCATAGTTTTTGGATATTGAGATTTTTTAATCGAATCGCCTTTTAAATTATCAAATTTGATTACTCAATTCTTCTGCACTCGTTATAGGCATATTGCATTTATAATTTTCACAAATATATACTGTGGTTTTGTTATCATTTGGAGAATATTCTCGGAGCAAAGAAGAAATAATTTCCATTTGGTCTTTTTCTTCCGAACTGAAAATAATCACTTTATTAGGTGTATATTTTCCTCGAATTAGTTTCAACATTTCTTTTGTGGCTGATGAATTTTTTTCCCCTGAAATAATTATTTCCTTTGACGGACCAAAGGCAAAATCCAGTGCTATTAATGACTGTGTAAAAGCTTGAGGAGAATTTTCTATCATTTCTGAAAAAGTCTTAATTATTAATGATACCTTTTTTTCATAATCAGAATTGCCGGTAATTCTGCCGATTCTTAAAAGGTTTAAAGCTGCAACTGAATTTCCTGAAGGAACAGCACCATCATAAATTTCCTTTTTACGGATTAGCAGTTTCTCACCATCATATGGTGTGAAATAAAAGCCTCCGCCTTCTTCATCCCAAAAATATTTAATAAAATCTGTATTCAATTCAATTGCGGTTTTTAAGTAGCTTGAATTAAATCCGGTTTCATAAAAATCAAGCAAACCCGAAATAAAGAAGGCATAGTCATCTGCATTAGCGAAAATCCCGGATTCATCATCTTTAAACCGGTGAAGCAGCCTTCCTTCTTCATTAACTAGTTTTTCAAATATAAAATGGACTGCTTTTTCTGCTGCCGCATAATATTCATTTTTCTCAAATACTTGTGCAGCTTTTGATAATGCGGAAATCATAAGCCCGTTCCAATCTGTGAGTATTTTTGTATCCTTAAACGGGTGGACTCTTTTTTCCCGGATAGAAAATAATTTCCCTCTAAAAGTTTCCAGCTTCTGCCTTAATATTTTTTCATCTACATTTAATTCGCCTGCAATTGATTTTAAATCTTTTTGAAGATGCAGAATATTTGTTCCGGTATTTCCGTCATGCATGGTATCGATCCAATTTCCATCCGCCTTTATATTAAAATATTTCAATAATAAGTTAACATAATCTCCGGCTAGAATATTTTCAATTTCCTCTTTTGTCCACAAATAAAACTTACCTTCCTCTCCTTCACTATCAGCATCCTCTGCAGAATAAAAACCGCCGTCAGGTGAAGTCATATCTCTTAAAACATAATCTAATATTTCCGCGGCAACTTCTTTATAAAACTCTTTTCGGGTAGCCTGGTAGGCTTCAATATATGTTGGAATTAAGAGTGCTTGATCATAAAGCATTTTCTCAAAATGCGGAACAAGCCAGCTCTTATCTGTCGAATACCTGTGAAATCCAAAACCAATGTGATCATATATTCCTCCCCTATACATTTCAGTTAAAGTTTTCTCAACTATTTCAAGTGCTTTTGGGGAATGTTTTCTCTTCCAGTACCTAAGCAAAAATAAGAGGTTATGAGGAGTTGGAAATTTTGGTGAAGTTCCAAATCCGCCGTTTTCAGAATCGAATTGTCTAAAGAAATAATCGAACGCTTTCTCCAAGACTCCTTCATTTAATTCATTTCCCTTTTGTCCGGTTAAGCTCGACTCTAATGCGGAAGAGATTTCTTTTACGGATTTTACTATTTCTTCCCTTTTATTTTGCCAAACATTATTAATACCGGGTACAAGACTCATCATCCCCATTCTCCCGAATCTATCTTCTTTTGGAAAATACGTACCGGCAAAAAATGGTTTTTTACCGGGAGTCATGAGTATTGTTAAAGGCCAGCCTCCATTCCCTGTGAGCATCTGGCAAACGGTCATATAAATTCCATCAATATCCGGACGTTCTTCCCTATCCACTTTTATTGATACAAAATATTCATTCATTAATTCTGCAACCTGAATATCTTCAAAAGATTCTTTTTCCATTACATGACACCAGTGGCATGTTGAATAGCCGATCGAAAGAAATACAGGTTTATCTTCAGCTGCTGCTTTTTTAAATGCCTCTTCGCCCCAGGGGTACCAATCGACAGGGTTATATGCATGCTGAAGAAGATAGGGGCTTTTTTCATAAATTAATCTGTTTGTTTTTTTCATTTTTGAAGTTCATTCTTCGATTGTACAATTGATGTATTGTTGTATTGTTACATTTAGCGGCTCTAATATTTCATATAACAATTTAGTAGTCAGGCAATATAAAAAAATCATTTGTTTTAATCTCATATCAAATTAAATTTACAATTTTCATTTTATAAAAGTGATAATTATAAATAGCCATTGCATTTATTTAATAATATCGCTGTAATTCCTTATTTTTGAACCATAATTATAAAAGATAATTGTAGAATTAAAAACCTGGATAATAATGACAAAACCTCAGATATGGATCGCCGCTTTTTTAACTTTATTTGTCCTTCTTTTTATATTGGAAAGAGCAACACAGGAAAATGATAAAGAATCCGGTCAGGCAGTCAATAATCCTGTACCGCAAACCGGGATGGCATCTTCTGCGAATGCAACAGCGCCTGAATTAATCAGCAGGCTTGGCTGCGTTAATTGCCACGGCAATGATCTCGCAGGAACTAAAATGGGGCCCAATTTAAAAAACATTTCTCAATTTTGGAGCAGAGATCAATTAATAAATTATTTCCGGAATCCTTCTTCATTTATGTCCTCCAGCCGGTTTAAAGAATACCAAGAACAATATCCAAGCAGAATGATGCCTTCTTTTGGAAATATCGATGTAAAAGAGTTGGGAAAGATTGCTGATTACTTGTTGAAGAAATAATATTTTATTTAATGGAGGGTTTGACCAAAAAGAAAGTGAATGTCATACTGAGCCTGTCGAAGTATGACATTTTAATCGTTTCTCAGTCTTTGACCTACCGGTAGGGTAGGTAAACAAGCTCAGACCGACAATTTTCGAATAAATTACTTACTTTTTGGACAACCCCTACCAAATGATTTACTAAGCTATCGTAACATCTTTATCAAGATAAACATCTTGAATGGTATTCAACAGTTTAACGCCTTCTTCCATGGGTCTCTGGAAAGCTTTTCTACCTGAGATTAAACCCATACCGCCAGCACGTTTATTAATTACGGCAGTTTTAGCAGCTTCAGCAAAATCGTTTTCACCCGAAGCACCGCCACTATTAATTAACCCGGCTCTTCCCATATAATTATTTATAACCTGGTAACGGCAAAGGTCAATCGGATGATCGGATGATAAATCGGAATATACTTTTTTATGAGTTTTACCAAATTTTATTGCATTAAACCCACCGTTGTTTTCAGGCAGCTTTTGTTTAATAATATCAGCCTCAATGGTAACACCAAGATGATTAGCCTGACCTGTAAGGTCAGCTGCGACATGATAGTCTTTATCTTTTTTGAATTCAGGATTTCTTAAATAACACCATAAAATTGTTGCAAGACCTAATTCGTGAGCATATTGAAAAGCCTGGCTTACTTCAATTATCTGTCTACCGCTTTCATCGGAACCAAAATAAATTGTAGCACCTACGGCAGCGGCACCCATATCATAAGCCTGCTCAACACTAGCAAACATAATCTGGTCAAATTTATTAGGATAAGTCATAAGTTCGTTATGGTTACATTTCATAATAAAAGGAATTTTATGTGCATATTTTCTTGAGCACATTCCCAATACTCCAAGTGTTGATGCAACAGCATTGCATCCGCCTTCGATTGCCAAGTTAACAATATTCTCAGGATCAAAATATATTGGGTTAGGAGCAAAAGAAGCACCTGCACTATGTTCAATTCCTTGATCTACAGGAAGAATTGAAAGATATCCTGAACCTGCCAATCTCCCTGAAGAATAAATCCACTGCAAATTTTTTAATACATTTATATTCCTATCGGTTTGCGCGAATATTCTATCTACAAAGTCCGGCCCAGGGAGATGTAGTTGCTCTTTAGGAAACTTAGCTTTATAAGATAAAAGCGAATCAGCATCCTTTCCAAGTAATTCTTGAATTTTTTTAGACATGTCTACTCCATTTCAGTTTTATTAAGGATTCATTTCTATTTAGGTGAAAAAAAATTGAATTCAAACATTTAAAATAAAGGTTAATCACCTGTGATTCAATTTAAAAGCATTAATAATTTTAAAAAACATACAATTTGCTTTTAACGAACCCTTACAAATGCTAAAGAATGAATAAAGAGATTTGTTTAATGAATAATTATTAGGTTTGAGGTATTAAATTGCCTTCTTCTCCAGAATATTGAAAATATTTACTGCATGGTATCTTGAGTTTTCAATAAAAAGTCTTCCCGTATCCATTCCCCCGCAAACAACCCCTGCCAAAAAGAGTCCTTCTTTATTGGTTTCAAAAGTATTTGGATTGTAACAAGGTGATTTTTCATTCGGAGAAATTTCTATTCCTATTTTTTCAAGAAAATCAAAATCGGAATGATAACCTGTCATAGCAAAAACAAAATCGTT
The DNA here is from genome assembly GCA_963739895.1 of uncultured Ignavibacteria bacterium. Classification (GTDB taxonomy): domain Bacteria; phylum Bacteroidota; class Ignavibacteria; order Ignavibacteriales; family Ignavibacteriaceae; genus CAVQBP01. The sequence continues at coordinate 42,124 of CAVUCR010000018.1, forward strand.
TGGTATAGTGATTAATTCGCCGGGCGTTTGAATATCAACTTCATTCTCTCTTATACCGATTAAATTGGAATTGAAGTAAGCTTTAATTGAACCCTCTTTAATCCTGTTTAAAATATCCGGCCTCACCCAGTATTTAACACTTTCTTTTATCCCCTCTTCTCTAATAACCATTGTAACTTCAGAACCTCTTCTATATGTTTCCAAAGCAACGTCAACAGCTGAATTAGCAGCACCGACCACAACAATTTTTAAATAAGCATAAGGATGGGCTTCGTTAAAATAGTGCTTTACTTTTGGGAGATTCTCTCCCGGAATATCCAGGAGGTTTGGAAAATCATAAAAGCCTGTTGCAAGTATAACATATTTACAATGATACGTACCCCTATTAGTAATAACGAAATAATTTCCTTTTTCTCCTTTGATATCCAATACTTTTTCATAAGTATTTATATTAAGGTTCCATGAACTTTTAACTCTCCTATAATATTCCAGCGCTTCCCGTCTTGTCGGTTTATCACCGTGAGAAACGAAGGGAACATTACCGATCTCAAGTCTTTCAGAAGTCGAAAAAAAGGTCATGTTTGCCGGGTAATGAAAAATTGAATTTACCAGGCATCCTTTTTCAATAATTAAATGAGAAAAGTTTCTTTTGACAGCTTCAATACCGCAGGCTAATCCTATTGGACCAGCACCAATTATAATAATATCAAGTTTATCTTTCATATTTGATTTTGACTTTTATTTTATGCAACCAGTTATTTTTTAGCAATTTTGAAGTGACTGCAATTCCAGTATATAAATCATTTTTATAGTACAAATTTAACTATTTATATAATAAAAATGATTTGAAAAAATGTTTTAATAAATTGAAATGAGGAAGAGCAGAGTTAATTCATTAGTCGTCCCGGGTTAAAAAAAAATTTAAATTGTACTTTAATTTTATTGAATAATTTGAACTATAGCAGAAGCAACAACATCTTCAGAATCATTTAAAAGATAAACCCTGTAAAAACCAGGATCATCAAGACTCATGTCGCTTTCATCATTTTTTGAAAAGAAAACATATTTCATATCCGGTTTTATTGTAAAATTAAATTTTTTATAAAATTTAAAAAAAAGACTATCAGGTTCCCATTTATCAAACCGTATATGCACATGAGTCATACCAAGTTCATCAGCGCTTTTAACCATTACACTTATACTACCTTTTGCAAACCTATCATTTATATTGATTTCTCCTTTATCCGGATCGTATCTTTCACAAAAATAGATTACAGGCCTGCTTTGAGCTTTTAAAAAAGCATTTATTGAAACAAGTAAAAAAAACAATATAACTAGATATTTTATGTTCATATTAATACTCATTTTGTGTGTATTAAATTTAATTCCTACTTTTTAAATAATAAATAATATTTTTTTTAATCTTTAGTCAGCCTCACTAATTAGGGGATTTAAAAGCTCGAATATTAGAAACATGGTAAATAATAAAATTAAGCATATTGCTTTTGACCTGGACGGAACACTAGTAGACTCCAGCAGCACAATTTATAAAGCTACACTTAGAGCTTTAAAGGTTTTAAATATAAATGCTGTGATCAAAGAAAAAGAATTCAACCGGATGATTGGGGCTCATTTTATAAATATTTTTAGCGAACTTAAGGTTGCAGTTAAGGATCTGAATCAATTTATTGATATTTATAAAGGATTTTATTTTGATTTTATTGATGAATCCGAATTCTATCCGGGTGTTGCAGATATTCTGAAATACCTGCAAAAAAAGAATATTTCAATATCTCTTTTAACAACAAAGAATCAAGACCAGGCCGAAAAAATTATTGACCATTTTAATTTACGAAGTTATTTTACTTTTATTATGGGCCGGAGAGAAGGAGTCGGATACAAGCCGTCAGCAGAACCGTTACTATTTATTTGCAGTGAAATAAATATTAAACCGGAAGAAACTCTCATAGTAGGTGATACAGAACTTGATATAATGTGCGGGAAAAGTGCAAATACAGCAACTTGTGCAGTAACATACGGTTATAGAGTAAAAGAAATTCTTGAACAACAAAAACCGGATTATATTATTTCCGATTTATCGGAATTAAAAAAAATCGTTTGAGTTTTATCTAAGGTAATCTTTTACTTTCCCGGAATTTTTTAATTTTTTAATTGCTTTTTCCTTTATTTGCCTTATTCTTTCACGTGTAAGATTGAAATCATCTCCTATTTCCTCCAATGTCGATTTTTTATCTCTTCCAATTCCGAAACTCATACTTAAAACTTTAGCTTCCCTTTCGGTAAGAAAGGATAGAATATATTCTATCTCTTGTGAAAGAGATTCTTTTTTTATGTTTTCATCAGGTGAGGGTAGATTATTATCGGGAAGAACATCCAGCATATTTTTCGTATTACCGTCATCACTATTCTGTATGGGAGCGTCTATTGAAATGTTTGCCCCTGAAGCATGGAGAGCATATATTACTGAATTAATAGAAATGCCAAGAATTTCTGCGAGCTCTTCGTTCGTAGGCCTCCTATCATATTCCTGCTCAAAATCTTTTGTTGCCTTGCGTATCTTTCTTAAATTCACAACAATATTCAGCGGAAGACGCACCATTCTTGATTGGTCTATAATAGCCTGACTTATACCCTGCCTTATCCACCATACAGCATATGAAATAAACTTAAATCCGCGGGTTTCATCAAACCTTCCCGTAGCTCTGATTAATCCCATATTACCTTCATTTATTAAATCCGGGAGAGAAAGGCCCTGGTTCTGATATTGCTTCGCTACAGAAACTACAAACCGCAGGTTAGATTTAATTAGTTTATTCTTTGCATTCTCATCACCTTGCTTCATCTTTATTGCAATATCCAATTCCTCTTCAGCTGTTAATAGATCAACTTTACCAATCTCAGTAAAATATTGTTCAAGTGATTTGCTTTCAAGCTTTGTATACTGTTTTGATATTTTCAATTACTTTGCCGCTTGTTTTAGATTATTGTGTTTAACTTAATGCCCGATTCCCAGCTGGGAATATTTAAATGTTAAACTAATTGATACTTAATATAGCGAAATAAATGAGTGAAGAAAAGCTAACGGTATGTATAGAAAATAAATAAGTCTGAAAACCTTGCTCATGGAATTTATTCAAGGATAAATGATAACCAGGAATTTAATTGAAGTGAAAAAAGGTAAAACTGTTTAACACGGTAATTACTGATTTAAGCAGCTATTTCTTAAATATAACATTTGAAATAATCTTATATGGCGGCATCGAGCCAGTTTAATGCATCTTCTACATTATCGAAATATTTAGAATTACTCCATTTAGCATTATGTTCAATTTTCTTTAAGAACAAGCTGTCATCTTTAATACGTAAAATGACAACTGCAATATTATCAGTATTCCTAAATCCAAATTTTTCTAATGCCGCACCATTAGTATGAAGTTTATAGTTCCCTGCATCCTCCAGTTCAGTCTCTTCATGGTTAATTAAAAATTTATGACAATTATTTTGGCGGGCTAATTTTAATGCTTCAATTGAATATTGTTCTGCCAGCTTAAAGCTTAATTTCCCTTTAACTTTTATTAAGACACAATTTTTATCGGGATTATAATCAATAACATATTCCATGATTAACTTTCTTCGGATCAATTTTATTCTGAGTTAATTAACAGCTTAGTTAATATTACAATTAAACTGAAGCTGAAAGTTAGTCCCGGAATAAAATATTTTTAGGTAGAGCCGGCTTCGTATCAAATTTTTATGAATTTATCGGCAACAGCATTACATATCGAACAATTCTTCTCCGGTTTTTCATTTGAAGAATTACCGCAGAAGGGGCAGAGATACAGTTCACTAGTGGTTAAATCCTTGCCTTCATTAAGTGCGGCTAAAGCTGAAAAAAATAATTTTGCATGAGCCTCTTTACTTTTGATGTTATTCTCAATTATTACTTTTGCTTTATGATTATCCGATACCGCTTGTTTCAGCATTGAGGGGTAGATTGTCTTATTTTCGTTTCTCTCTCTCGTAATAGCTGTATTAAGATTTTCTAAAGTCGAACCTATTTCATTAATTGCATTCAACTTACTCTGAGCATGTATTCTCTCAACTTCGGATGTCAGTTTAAATAAGCGGGCTATATTAGGATAGCCATCCCTACGCGCTCTTTTGGCAAATGCACGGTACCTTTGATTTGCCTGGCTTTCATTTGCGAATGCTTGTTTTAAATTTTCTTCGGTCTTAGACATAATCTTTTCTCCTTAGTTATTCAAAAAATATTTTGTATTTGTTTTACAGATTCATATTTCCGTAATACTTTTGCCATCCGATTTTCAATTGAAATTCTGCCTTTATTAGAATACAAAGCAAGGTAAGAAGATATTATTTGTAATCCTATACTTCAAAAGGATGAAAAGGGGATTAATTCTTTGAATGAACATATTATTAATAAAATATCCCGAATGATCAGAAATGCAATTCACTTGTGTTTACCTTTATTATTAACTACCTTAAATTAAAGAGAGGGCCTTAAATATGAAAGAAGTAATGAGAATTTTGATCGCTGAAGTTGATAAAAAAATTGTAAGCCAGCTTGAAAATTACCTTCGACAACTTGGACATAGAGTTTTTCCTGCCGTTGACAGCGGAGAGGATTTAATGAAGCAGGTAAAACTTTTAAACCCTTCGCTGATAATTACAGATATCAACTTAAATGGGCAGCTGGATGGTATTGAAGCGATAGCCCGTCTTGAGAGCAGTTATAAAATTCCATACATCTTTATTACCGCTTACGATGACTTCAGCAGGCTTATTAACTCCTATTATTTAAACCCTGTGAGTATAATAAAAAAACCTATTGACCAGAAAAATCTCCATAATAGTCTCGAAAAAGCAAAACTTCAGTTTGAATTGGTTTGATATCTTATCATCTAAAATAATTCAGAGAATTATCATGTTATTTTCCGATTAAACATGCACATAAAAACTTCATTAATATTTACCATTTCATTTATTTTAAAATTATTGGGTGCCGGTTATAATTTTCAATAATTATCTTTCCGTTCTTTAATTTAATATATCCAAAACAGGGTATAAGATTATTGCGTAAGATATGAGAATCAATTAATTTACAATCTAAAATTAGAATCTTAATAATTTTACGCTGCTTAAATGTACTTCTCTTATTCTGCATGCGTCAAACCAATAACATGAAAAAAATTTCAATATTAGTTATAGAAGACAATCGACTTTTGCGCGAAGGTATTACTGCTATGATAGGAGAGCAAAAGGACCTCAAAGTAACAGCTGCTTTTGGGGATTGTACAAAAGCATTGCAGTCTATCCGCAGATCGGCACCTAATATAGTCCTTCTCGATCTTGGTCTGCGAAATCAAAACAGCCTGCAGCTAGTAAGAGCATTGAAAAAAGAATTTCAAAAAATAAAAGTTATAGTAATGGATTTTATTCCTCTGCAGGAAGATGTATTGGTATTTATTCAGGCAGGTGTTTCAGGGTTTATTCTTAAAGATGCAACGGTCTCTGATTTTCTTAGAACTATTAGATCGGTTGCAGTAGGATCTAAAATACTACCTCCGCGTTTAATGGAATCGCTATTTGCCCAGATTGTTGATAAAGCAGTAACCGAATCAAATCCTTCCAAAATAATTGGTTCCGTAAAAATGACGAAACGTGAAAGGCAAGTGATTGATTTAGTTGCTGATGGCTTTACCAATAAAGAGATTGCACAAAAGCTTCATCTCTCAACATACACTATAAAGAGTCACATCCATAACATACTTGAAAAACTGGCAATGCATACGAGAGTGCAGATTGCAAAATATGCGCACACTTCCAACAGTTATAATTCATTGATAGGCTCAGTTTCTTCTTTGGATAAAGATGAGAATTGACCATTTTCATTTCTATTAAGCTGCTTATAACTCTTCCGGTAAAAACTGCCAAACTCTCAAGTATCATTCAAAAGGATTAATCCTTTTTCTACCCATTAGAACCATTTTAATTTTAATACATTATCCATACCTTATTGACCGGTAAAACTGTTCGAGGACATTAAGATTAACTTTTAACAAATCCAGTTCCGGATTATTGTATTAATTAAATCGAAAGTAAAAACAGATGCTGAAAATAAGCCGTAAACTTAGAGTCGGAATAATAGATCTTGTATCTAAAAAACCAAATAAAAAATTATTTGCACGTATAATGAATGCAAACTTTGCCAGCATTATGCCTCAAGTTGTGGGAGTATGGTGTGAGGAAGAAGGACATGATGTTACATATTTATGTTATACAGGTAAAGAAGATCTAGTACATGAACTGCCTCAAAATGCAGATATAATATTTATTGGTGCATTTACTGAATCTGCACAAACGGCGTATGCTTTAAGTAATTTCTTACGGTCGCGAGGTTCAGTTACAGTATTAGGAGGACCGCATGCACGCTGCTACCCGGAAGATGCCATAAATTATTTTGATTATGTTGTTGGTTTTACCGATAAAAATATTATTCGTGAAATTTTATATGACTGTTCGCCGCACCGTCCAGCAGGCATATACCTGACTGCCGCCAAGCAGCCCTTATCACTTCCGGGTGTAAAGGAACGGTGGAAATTTATAGAACCGACAATTATGAAAGCTCCATTAATAAAATTGATTCCAATGCTCGGCAGTTTAGGCTGCCCTTATACATGCAGTTTTTGTATTGATTCAACAGTAGCTTATCAGCCGTTAGACTTTGATATCATGAAGGAAGATTTATCGTTCCTTCTTACTAAGTTTAAACGCCCCCTTGTCGGATGGCATGACCCGAATTTTGGAATTCGCTTTAATGAATATATGGATGCAATTGAAGAAGTTGTTCCCGAAAATAGGATAGATTTTATCGCAGAAAGCAGTTTGTCATTATTGTCTGAACCGCACGTGAAACGTCTTAAACGAAACGGATTCGGCGCTATGCTGCCAGGGATAGAATCATGGTATGATCTTGGAAATAAATCAAAAACAGGAAGCATGACAGGAATGGATAAAGTTAAACATATTGCAGAACAGGTCAATATGATTTTAAGATATATTCCTTATGTTCAGACTAACTTTGTTTTGGGTCTCGACGCGGATAAAGGAGAAGAACCGTTTGAGCTTACGAAAAAATTTGTGGATATGACACCGGGTGCATTCCCGGGTTATTCACTATTGTCCGCATTTGGTCAGGCAGCGCCGCTCAACCTGGAATATCAGAAACTAAATAGGATAATTCCTTTTCCGTTTCATTTCCTTGATAATAATCATGCAATGAATGTGAAACCAATGAACTATTCCTGGACAGAGTTTTATTCACACATTATAGGTTTAGGTGAACATACATTTTCCTGGGCTGCAATTATGAAACGGATGATTGCTACGAAAGCTTTTATTCCGCGGTGGATGAATGTTGTAAGAGCAATTTCTGAAGAAGGTTTCGGAAGGGTTGCTTACAACAAAAAAATATTAATGAAACTTAAATCTGAAGCCGGATTCCGGGCTTTCTTTGATCAAGAAACAACCGAACTCCCCCAATTCTATAAAGATATAATAAAAAATGAATTAGGACCTTTATGGCAATGGCTTCCCGAAGGTGCAATATTCCATGATCAGAATGCATATCTAAAATCTATAACCGAAAGAATTGCAGTATAAAAACTTTTAATAAATTTAAATATATAAGATGAACATTCTATTAGTATATCCCGAATATCCGGATACGTTCTGGAGCTTCAAACATGCCCTAAAATTTGTATCAAAGAAAGCAAGCTTTCCCCCCTTGGGATTACTAACAGTTGCATCAATACTGCCGGCTCATTTTAATAAAAAGCTTATTGATATGAATGCAGCCGAATTGAAAGATGAGGAAATTCTGTGGGCAGATTATGTATTTATTAGCGCTATGTCAATCCAAAGCCAATCGGCAGATGAAGTAATTAAAAGATGCAGTAAGCTGAATGTAAAAGTTGTAGCAGGCGGACCGCATTTCACTGGAAATTATGAGAATTATAATAACATAGATTATCTTGTGCTTAAAGAGGCTGAAATAACTCTTCCGCAATTTATAGATGATTTGGAAAATGGAAATCCAAAACATATATATACTACCGACCAATGGGCTGATATTACAGCCACTCCCCTCCCTCTTTGGGAACTAATATCTATGAAAAAATATTCATCAATGAATCTTCAATACTCAAGAGGCTGCCCTTACGATTGTGAATTTTGTGACATAACTGTTCTTTACGGAAGAAAGCCCCGTACTAAAACCAAAAAACAGGTAATCGCAGAATTAGACCAATTATATTTTGCAGGCTGGAAAGGTCCCGTCTTTTTTGTAGATGATAACTTTATAGGTAATAAATCAAAATTAAAAAAAGAAATTCTTCCGGCAATTGCGGATTGGATGGAAAAACGAAAAGGCCCTTTCTTCCTGAATACTGAAGTTTCCATAAACCTTGCGGATGATAAAGAGCTAATGCGGTTAATGGTTAAAGCCGGTTTTGAAGCTGTGTTCATCGGTATTGAATCGCCAAATGACGAAAGCCTGCTTGAATGCAACAAAAATCAAAATAGGCATCGCGACCTGATTACAAGTGTAAAAGAAATTCAAAAATCAGGTTTGGAAGTGCAGGGAGGATTTATAGTCGGGTTTGATAATGATCCGCCCTCAATATTTGACAGGCTCACAGAATTTATTCAGGAAAGCGGTATCGTTACAGCAATGGTAGGATTGCTAAATGCCCCCAAAGGAACCAGGCTGCATAAACGAATGCAGAAAGAAGAGAGGCTTGTTAATGATTTTACAGGAGATAATACCGACTTTTCAATAAACTTTATTCCTAAAATGGATACGGAATTGTTAATGAATGGGTATAAAAAAATTCTTGATACAATTTATTCGCCCAAGTATTATTATGAACGGGTTTTAAGTTTCTTAGAGGATTTTGATCCCAAGAAAAAGAAAATATTTCATTTTAATTTTAGTTATGTAAAGGCTTTGATAAAATCTATCTTTAAATTAGGTATAGCCGGGGAAGAAAGAATTTATTATTGGAAACTTTTTTTCTGGTCGCTTTGCGTAAAACCGAAACTTTTTTCTCTTGCCATACTCTTTTCAATTTATGGATTCCATTTTAGAAAAACCTCAAGCAGTGTTTCATAAAATAAAATTTTTATAATCAGCATAAAAATGTTTATAAAATCCATAAGCTGCATAAAACCCAATATTAAAGATATGAGAAAAGGAAAGTTACAATGGTCAACGAGAATAATAGAAATGCGATATGCTGCACTATACAATTGATTGTCTTTTTCGGGAGAAAATGAAAGTTTCAGCTGGATATTTGATAGAAAAGTTTAATAATTATTTATAGAGGGACTAATAATTTTATCCGTTTTAAGAATTAGTTACTTTTTCGTTCCTTTGCTCTATTGAATGGGCTTTTTACAGTTATTATAATTTCTTATGAAGAAAATCAGATTACTTTTGATTGAAGATAACAGGCTGCTCCGCAACGGTATTGCTGCAATGCTAAAAAAACAGGATGATATTAAGATTATTGCAGCTTCAGGAAACAGTGAGAGCACTGTTACAAAGATCAGACTGTTAAAACCAAATGTAATTCTCTTAGATTTGGGATTAAGTAATCAGAACAGCCTGGCTGTGGTAGAGTTTGTAAAAAAAGATTTTCCAAATGCAAAAGTTATTGTTATGGATATAGCACCCTTACAAGGGGATATAAATCTATTTGTAAAAGCAGGTGCATCCGGTTTTATTTTAAAAGATTGCTTCGCTTGAAGAGTTCCTTGCCACTATCCGTACAGTTGCAGAAGGTACAAACATTCTTCCGCCGAATTTATCCGAATCTCTTTTTTCTCAGATAGTTGAACATGCGCTTAAAGGGGGTAAAATAAAATTGAAAGAAGCTGTTCGAATGACAAAGCGGGAAAGGGAAGTTATCGGGTTAATTGGGGATGGTTTGAGTAATAAAGATATCGGGCAAAAACTGCATGTTTCTACATTTACAGTTAAAAGTCATATTCATAACATAATGGAAAAACTTGCACTGCACACGCGTTTGGAAGTCGCAAACTATTCATACTCAACCGGCACCCTGAAAAAAATTATCAAAGATTTTTCAAAAATTAATTGAAATTTTATAATAATATTTTTAAAAATACGGCTTTTAACTTTTTTATAACAGAACAAATTTTGGGTAAACTAATAAGGTAAGTTTCAGAAATCCAATCATATATCTAGAATTTAAATTTTTAATCAGTAAAAAATTAAACAAATTAATCACAAAAATGGATTATTATGAGCAAGGATCATAACACCAAAAAAAGTCCTAAAAAGGAACCTGCTAAAACAATGAAAGAAAAGAAAGCGGCTAAAAGAGATAAGAAGAATCAAAAGAAACATGGATTTCTTGAACTTAGTCCCTATTTGATCACATAAATAATTTGAAATTTGTTTCGAATTATTATTAATGAGTTTTAGTAAATTTTTCTATATTGAAACTACTTTGCCGGCTGAGCAGTTTTGAACAAATTTTTTATAATAAATTTTTTACTATTCAACCACAAGAGATTTTAAAATCATCGACATCCAGACACTCCTTGGTATATCATTCTCTTTAGCAGGACTAAATTTAAGATTATTTATATAATCAATTGCAGCTGAATCAAGTATCTCGGAGCCTGATGTTTGTTCAATTACAACTTTATTAACCGCTCCCCCTTTCCCGATTAAAAATCTCAACTTCACTTTTCCTTCAATATTTTTCTTAGCAGCTTCAAACGGGTAAATAGGATCTCTCCCGGATATTATTTCAGGTTTTACAAATGAAACTACGGTATTCAAGTCTGCAGTATTTTGATCAACAACAATCGCTTTATAACTGGTTTTTATATGTTTGATTTCTTTTAAAGAGCACAAAAGCTTTTTCTCCGAATTTTTTATAAGAGATATTCAACCCGGAAAGAACTTTTTTAACAGCATCTTTAACCTGGTAGTTATTTATACGGCAGGTAACTTTTTTATTATCAACCAGATTATCCTGATATATAAAATTTACACCTGCCTGAATCCGGATATCTTCGAGGACCGAACGCAAAGACTGTTCATTGCAGTTTAGAGATATATTTTTCTCATTAAATGATTGACTTAAATAACTGCTTGCTTGAACAGCAAAAAAGATAAAAGTTAGTAAAACCAGCCTGACAGTGTTAAGCATTGTCATCTTCTCTTTCAGAAAACAGACAGAGAATCAATTTTTACATCTAATCCAATCTCATTAATCATTTCAGGATATTTATTTTCTACAAGTTTTCTAATTTTAGACAATAAGCTTTCTTTTTCTATATTTGATACCCTGCTGTTAGATGAAGTACTTTTTATGTATTGAATGTCATACTTGAGAGAATTTTCTAATTCTTTTTTTGCAACGTCTAGATTATTATAATCAGGAAAACGTTGAATAAAATCATGGTAAAGAAGAAAAGACAACGGCCAGGAATTCCAGTCGCTTTTCCATTCATTATAAATATCGGGTAAAATAACCATACCGATAAAACGGTTAAAATTAGTCAGATCTTTCATGTCATTGGCATATTCATTATGCTTTTTAAGAATTTCTCTTTCAATTGCATTTCTATCTTCGGGAATTGCTTGTGCAATTTGATTATATAAATCATTTATATCTCTAACATAATTATCAGCATCCCATTTTTGACCAGAAAATTCAAACCTTATATCCATGGCCATTCTCGAATTAACCGGTTCTCCATTTCTTTTAGCCGGATTAAAAATGAAATTTTTACTGTAATCAACAGCTGCACTATCTAAAACTCCGATCCCTGACGATTTTAGAATACCAGTACGCTCAACAGTCCCGGTTTTTGAAATGTAAAGAATAACTCTAGGTGTTCCCGAATAAGATTTTTCGAAAGCAACCATAGGGTAAAATAACCTGGGTTCACTTTTTAATGAAGGCGGGGTATAACCTTCAGTGCTTTCCAGGTAGTGTCCGCAGCCCATACCGAAAAGAGTAAGAGCTAAAATAACCAGACTTAAATATTTCATAATAAACCTCCCCGGTAAATAAAATTTAAAAATTGTTAATTAACTAGCGCTCGAGTAAACTCTGCATATTATTGTAAAATATTTTTTATTTTGATAATGTAATTATCATTCTGCTTCTCAAAATCGAGCCCCAAAGCAAGACAGACCATTGATACTGCACTATCGGCATCACTATTTTTAAATGAGCCTGTTAGTGTATAATTATTTAGACTATCAACAGGCAGAGATATTTTTATATTATAACGCCTTTCAAGATCCCTTGCAATTTCACTAATTGAAGTCCGGTAAAATATAATGCTGCCATTCATCCAGCCCAGGAAGTAACCTGCATCAACCTGTCTAGGTAATGTAGGTTCAGAATTTTTATTAATAGTGCTCAATTGATCTTTGGTAAGGTAAATAGCCTTGGCGTTCATATCTTTAGTAGAAAAATTTACTTTACCTTCTTTAACAACAACTCTTGTATTTTTATCCCGTGATAAAACATCAAACTTAGTTCCTAAAACAGTAATCTTTGCATTTTCGGTTGTAATAATAAAAGGCTTTTTATTTTTGGTTACTGAGAAGAAAGCTTCTCCGTTTAATATAACTTTACGATCTCCGTTATTAAAAATCTTCCGATCGCCATCTGATTTAGTAAGATATTTAATTCTGGTACAGCTGTTTAAATGCACAGTGGAACCATCAGGAAGTTGAATTTCTTTATATTCTTTATTTGAAGTATTTATAACATTAAGGATGGGTTTCGAAACATCTTGGTTTAATAAATAAATTCCAATAACAACAGCAAAAAGGACAAAAACACCTACTAAAATCGGTCTTAGCTTTGGAACGAAACCTAAGGAAAACGATTTCCCCCAAAATGTTTCTTTAACACCCTGTTTATCAAAAGTCCTTATTTTTTCATTTAACTTTGTCCATTCCATATCAATATCAATTGAAGCTGGCAATTCGCTGTAATAATTAACAGCCCATATATCTTTAATCTTTTCGAATTCTTTTTTATTGTCATCCGAGTCGGCCAGCCAATTATCCAGCAAATATTTTTCATTTTGAGTAATATTACCGGTAATTTCCTTTATACAAAGCTTTTGATACTGTTTATTTATCATAGTATTTCCTTCTAAATGGTAATACAGTTATATGGAGAAAAACCCTACCTTCGTATTATAGAAAATGTGTTATTCGAAATAAAAAATAGAATCCGAGGAGCTCTCTCTTATCTCACTTTACTCTTTTATTTTACATTTCATACCATTTTCCATTTAACATTCACCATTTTCCATTTATTGTTATAGACTATTTACTAAAACTCCTCCTTAAAATATTGAAGGCTTTGGACATCCGTTTCTCAACTGCTTTTATAGAAATATCACATATTTCGGCTATTTCAGTATATTTATAACCTTCAACTTTGCTTAAAATATAAACCGTTTTAATTTTTTCAGGTAATTTTTCTACTTCACTTTCTAAATCAATTCTAAGATTCTGCTTATTTTCCTCATCTTTAAAAGAATTTTTTATTTTTACATCTTCAATTGAAATTGTTTTATTAGAACTTAACCTTGAATGATTAATAATTAAATTGTTAAGGGATTTATAAAGATAAGCCTTAATTGATTTATCAGGGTTTAAAGAATGCCGTTTTAACCATACGCGGAGAAATAGTTCCTGGACAAGATCCCTGGAAGTATCGGTTGAATGCAGCCTGTACCATGCAAAACGGATAAGCATTGGATAATATTTATAATATAAATTCTTAAAAGCCTTCCGGTCGTCATCAATAACCGCTTTTACTATTTGTTCATCCGATAAATCACTATGAATTTGTAGTGTCATTATACAGCATACTCTCTAAATAGTATTATTTACAAATGCTTTTTAGATTAGTATTAATATTTTATGCCGAATATTTAATTTGCTTAGTCAAATTACTATAAGCAATTTCCATCAAAATAAAAAATGCCTGTCCCTCCACCGCGGTTCCCGGGTGATCGAACTCCGGCGAACCGCAGACACCCTGCACTAATCCGGATTTATCTACCCTTGAAAGAGCCGCGTTCCTCATTTTATCAGCAAATTCCATATAATTATTATCAATCCACCCGCCTTTAATTCCTCCGTATACAGAATAAGCAAGCATTTGAGAAAGATTAGTTTCAATAAAGGTATCGGGATTATCCACAATATTATGAAACAAACCGTCATTGCACATATAATTAATACAACCATTAATTATATCGTTTATAAATTTCACCAGCTTCTTTTTTTCGTTATGCATAGATGAAGGCGATGCATAAAGTACTCTAGTTATACCTGCCGCTGTCCAACCGTTACCAACTCCCCAAAAATCTTTTCGGATAAACTCTTTTTTTTCACAATCCCACATGTGCGACATTAATTTTTTTTCTTTATCCCATAAAAATGATTTTGCCCCTAAAATTTGTTTTATTGATTCATCAAATTTACCTGCAGCGGCTAAGAACGGGGGAAGCATATAGATTATATCACTCCAAACCTGAAGAACATTTGTAAAGTGATAAATAATTCCATCACCAGTTCTTGGAGCTTTATTTAAAATATAAGCCAGCAGTTTTTTATAGCCGTTGAGTAAAAACGGATCTTCGGATTCTTTAGCAGCCCATAGAAGGGCTTCACCTGGTAATGCAGCATCACTCAGAGCAAATTCTTCTCCGAGCATAGCTAACCTGCCGTCCGGGGATTGATGCAATACTGCATCTTTAGCCATTAAAATTACCAGTTCTTTTTCACCGGATTCAAGCAAGGCCTGCATAGCAACACCCTGTTCCCAGGTTGCCCTTTGCATCGACAACATAGCAAGTTTAACTTTTTCTAATTGAGTTTGATTATCAAACGAACTGTTGCTTATGGAATGCCCCGGATAATTATACATGAGGGTATTTCAAACTAATAATTATTTAATTTTCTTCATTAAAATTCTTTATACCGACAATAACTAAAATTAATCAATCCACCTCGCCTGCGGTTGAATCAAGATGAACGATAATTTATATAAAGTCCAAAAATATTTCTTATTTAACTCTCTGTTAAACAGTATAAAAAATTATTTATTAAACAAATGATCTGCTGCCATTGCCAGCAGCATAAAATCTGTTGCTCCTCCTCCCATTACATATTCTGTCTGCTGCCAGAAAAATGGCCAGACTTTTAATTCAGGTAAATCAGGGCGTATCAGAGCTGTACCACTTGAAACACCCCCGGGGATATAGGTCCAGTCTGCCCTGTTAAAGCCGTATGCAACTATTAGAGAATTTGCACCTACCCCTGACGCAAATGATGCAGTATTCTCACCAGGATGGCATCCAAGTATAAAGTTTAATGCATTAAATGCGTATGTAGCAGGAAATATTTTTGGAAAGCCCATATGAAGCATCAATTGAGTTACGCCGAAAGATTGAATCTGCCAGCCTGCACCCCATATATACGGTTTATAAGGAACTCCGTAAGGATTTTCTTTCTGCAGCTCGGAAACTTTTTCATAAGCTGCTTTAACAGCATTTTCAATTTTACCGGTAAATTCTTTATTATCAATTTTATTTACTACCCTGCCGATTACTATTCCGTAATGAGGAATACCGCTCGCAATCAAGTCTACATTTTCAAGCAAAAATTTTTCATATGATTTTTGCGAAGTAGATAAATAAAGCTCTGCGGCAGTATTTATTTTATCCTTCGCATCAGCAGAAGAATCGAGTTTATAAATTTCTTCGGCAATTTTTAAGCATTTACCTGCTAAATCAGGATTAAATGTTTTCATAACCCGGTAAGATGCCGCTAAAACCTGGGCAACATAAAGCTCTCTCCTGGGATTTATTTCTGTAAAAACTCTGCGATCATCGTCAGGCAGAGGCAGGTTCAATATCGGATCGTTTTCTCCTTTTTTGTAAATGAGATTATCTGTTGCGTTGGCACCTTCACCTAAAAGCACATATTGATGAAGTGTGTTTTCCTGGATACCTCTATATAATCTGCCGAGGGATTCATAACCTCCGACAATTGATAATAATCCATGCTCTATCTGCTGCAAAATATCCGGCTTTCCATCAGGCTGATGAATTTCAACAAACCTTGTTTTTTGGTTAATCGAGGTTTGATCATAATCATCCTTAAAAAGTTCATAAGCCAAATCAAGCTTGTAAACCGTTCCTGCCTGGGATTCAACTCTTAAATCGTAATCACCCGCATCATGCCATCCGCCGATATTTATCCCCGGTACATGATCTCCTGAATTATATTTTGTAAGTGTAGATGATCCTTGACTGTAGCCGTCAAAATAATCTTTATTTACCTGGGCCATAGCTGCATCATCCATATGACATAACCCATGCCATACCCTGTATTTTTCTTCAACTCTCATATGGCACATTTGGATGGGGAGAAAATATTCTAAAGTCGGCTGCCAAACATGCCTGGCATAAATATTATTTTTAATTTCAAAATCATGAGATTCAACATTTCCATATTTTATTTTATATAGACCTTCTCCCGAGATATCGGTGAAATCAAAACGCAGATATTTATAGCGCAGGAAATTTCCCCAAGGTTCCGGATTATTATTTTCTTTTACAACTATTTCTGAATCATTACTTATTTTTATCAATTGAACTGGAGAAAATTTGTCAGTTAATTTATCCAGCTCAATAACTGCAAACTTTGTCTGTATAGGATGATAACCGACCTGTGATATTTGAATAACAGGTTTGTATCTCCAGCTTGTATCGATAGACGGACTGATAATCCATTCAATAGCATTTTCAGTAACTCCTGCTGGGAGAGTTGATCGTAAAACAAACCAGCCGTTATTGAATAATCCCCTACCGTCAATTAATTGGAGTTCATTTTTATTGCTTACAAATTTTATTTCTTTTTTACCGTTGCCGGGAGCTACAATTAATTCTTTACCGGCGGCGAGAGGTGTTATTTGCAGATTACCGTTTTCATCCACCTCCATAGGGCCGTCAGCTTGTCTTGGGAAAATCCCTGATTTACCATCCATTAGATAATGTTCCCCGAAATAGTGCCCCGGGAATAATTCAAGGTTGAATCCGACTATTTTTGCCCATTTTTCAGGCAATGGTTTATCTAAATCCACTATTACTTTAATACTCTGCCCAACAGCTTCGGTTTTAATGGTATATTTAAATTGCAGATCCGGATAATCAATTGGGTTGAAACCTTTCTCATCCCTGCTGGAATCCGGGAAAGATAATTCGACAGAAATTACCCCGTTTTCTTTATCAACTTTTCTCTCCCCCACCTTAGGGATCGGGGACCATTGGCCGGGAGTCGGCTCAAGTCTAACATCTCCATTTGCAGCTACTCTTGTTCCAAATTGCACAATTGTTAATCCGCCCTGATGACCTTCCGGATAAAAATCATTAAAAACCATTACATCAAGCCCGGGAAGTTCGTAATAACCTTCGTTATTTAAAGTCAATTTTGCACCTGATTGTTTTGATTGGCTAAAAGCTAGAAATGAATATAAAAGGACAAATGAAATAAAAAAAAGATTAAACTTAATAAACATGAGGTACCTCATTTTACAGAATTGAACTAACATAATAATAATGTTTCATCTCCCGGGAATTTTCCGGAAAAAGGGATTTAATATATAATCATTATAATTATACTATATGAAATTTAAGAAAAAAACTTTTAGAAAACATGAGAACAGATTGCTTAATAACTTTAAAAAATAATATTATAAAAACCTGTATGAATATTATTCAAGATTTAATAAAATATTTTATCTATTAAATCATCTATTAATTATATAAACAATATTTCTGCTTATCAGCCGGTATTTACAGCTATTTTGATGCAGTTCACCGATTTTTGCTAAAACATTAAAAAATATTTGATTACTTTTGCCATTCAAAACAAATGCTGAAAATGAAAGATACGAAGAAACAAAAAGCCGGAGCTAAACCTGTTCAGCCAACGCTTACTTCATTGCTCAAACCTTATATGAAAATGATTATACTGTTAATCCTTTTTGTACTTATCGGCAATGGTACGAATCTTATTATTCCAAAAATCATTTCTAACGGGATTGATTCTTTTACTGGAGGGAATTATTCATTTAAAACAACTACAATTGAATTCTTAGGAGCTTCTTTAATAATATTCATTTTTTTATACCTGCAAAGCATTGTTCAAACTTATACTTCCGAGCGGGTTGCCATGGATTTAAGGGAGAAACTTTCGAACAAAATATCGCATCAGAGTTACGTATTTATACAGGAAGCTAATCCTTCAAAATTATTAACAAACCTGACATCGGATATAGATTCGGTGAAAACATTTGTATCACAGGCAGTATCATCAATAGTTTCATCTTTATTCCTAATAATTGGAACCGTTATATTATTATTAACTATTAACTGGGAACTTGCATTAACTGTTATTGCTATTATTCCAATTATCGGCGGAACTTTTTTTATTGTATTGAAAAAGGTAAGAGTTCTGTTCAAAAGAGGGCGTGAAGTAATTGACTGGTTAAATAAAGTTATTAATGAGAGCATACTCGGCGCGGCAATAATCCGGGTAGTAAATTCACAGCAGCCGGAATATCAAAAATTTTTAGATGCAAGTACCGAGGCAAAAGATATAGGCATTTCTATTGTTAAATTGTTTGCGACTTTAATCCCTGTAATTACTTTTGTCGCTAATCTTGCAACTCTTTCGGTACTAGCCTTAGGCGGTCATTATGTAATAACCGGGAATATGTCTCTGGGAAACTTCGCTGCATTCAACAGTTATATTACTATTCTAATTTTCCCGATAATTATTATCGGTTTTATGAGCAATGTAATTGCTACAGCGTCTGTTTCTTATCAGAGGATTGACAGGGTATTGAAAGCACCTGATAAGATTGAATCCGGGAGTATTGATAATCCTTTACAAGGAAATATAGAGCTAACTAATATAAGCGTATTATATAACGATAAACCAGTTTTAAAGAATGTTTCCTTTATAATTAAAAGCGGAACAAGAAATGCGTTAATCGGTCCGACTGCAGCAGGTAAAACTCAACTGCTTTATCTGCTGACAGGTCTTAACAAACCAGACTCCGGTATTATTAAAATTGACGGTAAAAATATTGAAGATTATAAAAAAGAATCTTTACATAAACAGATTGGGATTGTTTTCCAGGATAGTATATTATTCAATCTGAGTCTTAGAGAAAATATAGCTTTCAATAATAGTGTTACAGATGAATCTCTTGCTAAGGCTATTGAAACAGCTGAATTAAAGGATTTTATTGATTCACTTCCGGGAAAGCTCGATACAATAGTATCAGAACGCGGAACAAGCCTTTCAGGCGGGCAAAAACAGAGGATTATGCTCGCTCGCGCGCTTGCATTAAATCCAAAGAGTTTATTGCTGGATGATTTTACTGCAAGAGTTGATAACCAAACCGAACAGAAAATACTCTCTAATGTAATAAATAATTATAAAGGGATAACATTAGTATCTATTACTCAGAAAATAGCACCCGTAGAAAATTTTGACCAGGTTATTCTCCTAATGGAAGGTGAAGTAATTGCAGCAGGCCGGCATGATGAACTGCTGGAAAATTGTCCCGAATATATTCAGATCTATAACTCACAACGAAGTACAAGCCATTATGAACTACAATCTTAATATATTATCAAAGGATGCAGGAAAGAAAAGTTCCACGTGGACTGCAGTAAAACATTTACTTAGGAATGTTGTGGCAGAGAAGAAGATCCTTGCAACGGCTTTTGTTGCGATGATTATTACTGCTGTATTGAATCTTTTAAGCCCCATAATAATCGGGCATACAGTTGACAATTATATAAGGACAAAACAATATCACGGCGTATTGGTTTTCAGCGGAATATTACTGATAATGTATGCTGTTTCTCTAATCGCAGGTTACATACAAACCAAGCTAATGGGAACAGTCGGCCAGGATATGCTTTTCAACTTAAGAAACAAATTATTTAACAAGCTGCAGGAACTGCCGGTTGATTTCTTTAACCAGAATAAGGCAGGCGATTTGATATCGAGGATAAATAATGATACGGATAAAATAAACCAATTCTTTTCACAATCATTAATGCAATTTTTACGGTTTATACTGATCATGATCGGTTCCGGTATATTTTTATTATCAATTAATCTTCCTCTCGGTGCAGCAGCACTTGCCCCGGGTTTGGTTATCTGGCTTTTTACACATTTCATTTCACCCTGGGTCAAACGAAAAAATGATATCAGCTTGAAAAGCGTTGGATACCTGAGTTCAGCGGTACAGGAAAGTTTAAATAATTTCAAAGTTATTGTAGCATTTAATAGAAGAGATTATTTCAGGGAGAAGTTTAACCAATCGAATAAAGAAAATTATACAAATGCTGTGTCTGCCGGCCTTGCAAATAATTTGTTAATGCCTGTTTACGGGTTCTTTTCAAATATTGGTCAGATGATAGTTCTTCTGTTCGGAATTTACCTAATTTCTGCCGGCGATTTCACAATTGGACTTTTAATAAGCTTTCTTGCATATATTACAAGTTTCTATAATCCACTCAGGCAGCTTGCAACTTTATGGGCAAACTTTCAAGTTGCGCTCGCCGGGTGGGATAGAATTTCTATAATATTAAATTTAGAAAATGATCTTAGAGTTATCCCCTCTAATTCGGATATGAAAATAAAAGATTTATCTTCCGTCATTACTTTCAAGAATGTTTCTTTTTCATATCCAAATAGTAATGAGGTTTTGCACAATATTAATTTTGAACTTAAAAAGGGGAATACATATGCATTTGTGGGACCGACCGGAGGTGGAAAAACGACTATCGCATCTTTAATTTCACGTTTGTATGATCCAACTAAGGGAACCGTCCTTCTAAACGGGCAGGACATAAGATGCTACTCATCCGAAGAACGGACAAAAAAAAATCGGTTTTATTCTGCAGGAACCATTTTTATTTACAGGAACAATCATGGATAATATCTTATATGGTAATAATATTTATAAGAATTATTCTAAAAATGAGCTTGCTGAAATATTAACTAATGCGGGTCTTGAAAGTTTAGTTGAAAGATTCGAGGCGGGACTTGACACTAGAGTTCAGACGTCGGGACATGGGATTAGCCTGGGGCAGCAGCAATTAATTGCCTTTATTAGAACCATCCTGAGAAAACCTCAACTCCTTATCCTTGATGAGGCAACAGCTAATATAGATACAATCACCGAACAGCTTTTGGAAAATATTTTACGAAAATTACCAGATACGAGTACAAAGGTGATTATTGCCCATCGTTTAAATACAATAGAGAATGCTGATGAAATTTATTTTGTAAATTCCGGAGAAGTTATACGGGCCGGCTCTCTGGATGATGCGGTTAATATGCTTATGCAGGGGAAAAAGGCTAGCTGAAAACAGATACAACCTCAAATTTATAACCAGTAATCAGTGGTTTAAATTTTATAAGAAGAATATTAAATTAAACATTGCCGATTAAGTTGTTTCATAGCAGAAATAGCCGAAAAGTTCCTAAATACTTCTAAAAGCTTAACAAAAGCCTTAATAATGAAGAATAATAGGGGTGATACTGCTTTCGGTGCAGCGGCTGTTCGATTAATGGAACAGTATGAACCTGATAATAAAAGATTATTTGAAGATCCTGTTGTTTATCATTTAACAAATCCTATTTTACGTTTTTTCTTAAAGTATAAATTTGTCAGAAATTATCCCACCCGTTTGTCGGAAAATGTAGCAGCGGGGATTATCGGCGGGCAAATTTGCATGACAAAATATATCGATGAAAAAACATTAAGATTACTAAATGAAATAGAACAAGTCTTGATTTTAGGGGCCGGATTTGATACAAGAGCATACAGGCTTAAAGGGATTAAAAAACTAAAATTTATGAAATTGATCTCCCAAACATTCAACAAATTTAAAAAAAACTCAGAAAATATTTAAGATAATTACCCTCAAACGTTATCTTCATACCAATCGATTTTAATAAAGATAAACTGATTTATATTTTAGATATAGATTCATTTGATTTTACAAAATCGACTTTGATTATTCTTGAAGCAGTTACACAATATATTAGTAATAATGCTGTAGATGAAATTTTCAAATTCGTTTCTAAATTATCAGAAAATAGTTATTAATAAAAAAGAAACGGAATTATATTGATGAGAGTTATATCGACAAGGCTCCATGGAAGATTTCACTTCAGAAGGCGGAAATTATTTTTGAATCTATAATTCCCCGCAAGTTTTCAAAATAAATAACGTCAAAGTAAATTAGAAAGCTTAATGTTAATTAAACGGCGAGGTTTGGTGTGATGAAATTCAGCAAATACAAATCAAAACGATTTTATTCAATTCTCTTTATTATTTTATTTTTAACGGCTTCACAATTATGGGGACAATCTAACTTGACCTATCCAATTGTTAATACCGGGCAAAAGAAATTTTATAACAATATAAATGAAACATCAGAACCCTCAAAAGATGAATCATTTTACGGACAGGATGCTCAATTCGATGGTAATCAATCCTCCTATAAAGATAATGGTGATGGAACAGTTACCGATAATGTGACTGGATTGATATGGCAAAAAAGTCCTGATCTTAACGGCAACGGTATTATTAATTATGATGATAAATTAACTTATGCTGAAACAGTTACTAAAGCTGATTCATTCAATTTAGCAGGTTATACTGATTGGCGTTTGCCAACAATCAAAGAACTTTATTCCCTCATCGATTTTAATGGAATAGATCCAAGCGGATGGAATGGAACAGATGTGTCTTTGCTAACTCCATTTATCGATACAAATTATTTTAATTTTGGTTACGGCGATGTTAATGCAGGGGAAAGAATAATTGATGCACAGCTTGCAACTTCCACACTTTACACCGGGACAACTATGGCAAACAATCCTACAATGTTTGGTGTTAACTTTGCAGACGGTAGAATAAAAGGTTATCCTTATGAACAATTGTCACCGCAAGCAGGTACAAAAAAATTTTATGTCTTATACGTCAGCAGGAAACCCTGATTATGGTATCAATAACTTTATAGCCAATAATGATGGAACAATAACCGATAAAGCAACCGGGTTAATGTGGGAACAGGATGATAGTAAAACCGGGATGAATTGGGAAGAAGCACTTAACTGGGTTCAGCAAAAAAATTCTGAAAACTATCTTGGACATAACGATTGGCGGCTACCTAATGTTAAGGAACTGCAAAGCATAGTTGATTATTCGCGTTCTCTTCAAGCTACTAATTCTTCCGCTATAGATACACTTTTTAATTGTTCAGCAATAACTGATGAAGGAGAGAAAACAAATTATCCTTTCTATTGGAGCAGCACTACTCATGCTAACATGGTTAATGGCAGTAATGCTGCTTATGTAGCTTTCGGTGAGGCTTTAGGCTGGATGCAGGATCCTTATGGAAGTTATCAGTTAATGGATGTTCATGGCGCCGGAGCGCAAAGAAGTGATCCGAAAACCGGAGACCCAGCTGATTATCCTTACGGTCATGGTCCACAAGGCGATGTAATTCGTATATATAATTACGTACGATTAGTACGGGATGCAGATATAAAAACATCAGTTGGAGGAAATAAAAAATCTTCTGAACTAAATGGATTTGTATTGAATCAGAATTATCCTAATCCATTTAATCCTGAAACATTAATCAGTTACCAAATTCCTGTTGCAGGTGATGTTCAACTTGAAGTATTTGATGTTCTTGGAAAGAAGATTATTACTCTTGTTAATAAGTACCAGCAGCCGGGAACTTATAATATCACATTTAATACAACGGAATATTCAATTCCCAGCGGAATTTATTTTTATAGAATTACAGAAAATGGTTATTCCAAAACAATGAAAATGGTTTGTATGAAATAATTGGAAAACATCCTATGACAAATGCACTCAAACTTTTATTTTGCTTTTTTTATAATGATAATTACTATAACGGCAGTTAAAGGTCAGAGTAACTCAATCGGACTAATCATGGATGATTCATCAGCTTCATTCAATGGTTACACATTGTTTTCTCCCCTTTCTTCTACAAAAACATATTTAATTGATAATGAAGGATACCTGGTTCATTCGTGGAGCAGTTCATACAGACCTGGACAGGCTGTGATGCTGTTGCCCAATGGAAGTCTTCTTAGAACTGCTGTAATTGAAAATGGAAATCCATTTAGTGCCGGCGGTTCAGCAGGTAGAGTAGAAAAATATGATTGGGACGGAAACCTTACCTGGTCATTTAATTATTATTCAAATGAGTATTCAACTCATCATGATGTTGAATATCTTCCTAATGGCGATATTCTACTAATCGCATGGGAGAAAAGAAATTCCGATGAAGCGGTTGCTGCCGGAAGAAATCCTTCAACATTAGGTAATGATATTTGGTCGGAAAAAATCATAGAAGTTAAGCCAACCGGAAATTCGGATGGAGAAATAGTTTGGGAATGGCATGTTTGGAATCATCTAATACAGGATTATGACTCAACAAAATCTAATTATGGTAACATAGCAAATCATCCTGAATTAATCGATTTGAATTTTAGTAATACAAACAACGAAGATTGGCTTCATATTAACTCGATACGCTATAATTCTGAAAGAGATGAAATATTGCTTAGTGTTCACAACTTTAATGAAATCTGGGTGATCGATCATTCAACTACAACAGCCCAGGCTGCCGGACATTCAGGCGGAAATAAAGGAAAAGGCGGCGATTTAATTTACCGCTGGGGGAATCCTCAAGCTTACCGAACAGGAAGTGCATCGAGCCAGAAATTATTTGGTCAGCATGATGCTCGATGGATTGATACTGGTTTACCGGGAGAAGGAGATATATTAATTTTTAATAACGGCAAGGAACGAGCAGATGGTAGCTACTCTTCCGTTGATCAAATTGCTCCGCCTTTTGATTCAAGTGGAAATTATTACATGGAAACATCCGGAATATTTGGACCGGACAAATTTAGCTGGAGTTACAAATCACCATCTGCTGATTCGTTTTTTGCACAAAACAAACAAGTAATTTTTCTCAAACAAATAAAATGACCTTGCTTAAATAAGGAAGATCTTCCTAATAGTAAGTAGAGCACTAAGAAAGAGAATTACATGTAAACTTTTTTCTGAATTAGGTCATTTTAGATTTTCGGAGGAATTAATTTATAAACTACCGGCGTAACAAGTCTAGACAATAAAGTTGAACTAATTAATCCTCCGATTATTACGACCGCTAAAGGTGAAATTAAAGGATTGTCCGATAAAGCTATCGGAAGCATTCCCCCTATTGCAGTGAGCGATGTAAGAATTATCGGGAGAAATCTTAATTCACCGGCTTCTCTTATTGCTTCGTCAAGTGTTTTCCCCTCTTTCCTTAACTGGTTGGTAAAATCAACAAGGAGAATTGTATTCTTTACTTCAATTCCTGCTAATGCGATTAAACCGATTGTTGCTACGAAAGAGAGTGAATTTCCTGTTACCAGCATGGCAAGGACTGCTCCTACAATTCCGAGAGGAATCACCGAGAGCACTATAATTATGCTTTTATAAGTTTTAAATTCCAGGAGCAAAACAGCTATAAATAAAAATATTGTTGCAATTATTACATCAGTTAATCCGCCGAAAGATTCTTTTCGCTGAGCTACTTCACCTCCCATTTCATAACTGAAACCTTCAGGTAATTTTACCCCGTCCATCTCCCGGACTACAGCTTTTATCACATTATCATTTAAATAACCTTCCTTAACAAAAGCACTAACGGATACAGTTCTCACTTTATCCCAGTGATTAATTATCGGAGGTGAGGAAACGAATTTTAACGTTGAAAGCTGGGCTAAAGGAATTGCAGTTCCTCTGTAATTATTTATATAAAGATTTTTAAAAGCATCAAGCGATTGTATATCATTTTTTTCTTTTGTTACCAGAATATCATAATTATTCCCTTCATCATCCGTCATTTTCCCGATGTCAAGACCGGCTACGGCTAAACGTACATCCTTATCTATATTTGCAGCGGCGACACCAAGGATCCCGGCTTTTTCTTTATTAATATCCACCTGAATATCAGATTTTAAATTTTTTAAAGGATTATTGATATAAATTGTACCATCAATATTTTTAAGTACATTCTCAACTTTAGAAGCAAACATTCTTAATGAGTCCAGATTATCTCCGAACAACCTGACTTCAACCGGTGCAACAACCGGCGGACCCTGCTCAAAATTTTTCACTTCTACTTTTGCACCTGTATAGGGCGTCCATTTATTCCGGAGATCTTTCAATTAATTTTAATTTTTCAGACCGTTTTGTATTTACATCAAGCTGAACAAATATCTGTGCAAAGTTTGCCTGTTCGTGTCTCTGGAGAACATTATAGTAAATTTGAGGATTCCCTTTTCCAACATTAGAAGAAAAATATTTTACCTGGGGATATTTTTTTAATTGTGATTCAATCTGTCTTGTAATTTCATTAGTATAATCAAGATTTGACTGGGAAGGTGTATTTATATCAATTAAGAACTGCGGTTTTTCTGATGCAGGGAAAAGACTGAACCCAATAACTGGAACTAATAAAACAGCTCCCGCAAAAATCGCTCCGGCAATAAACACTGTTAAAACCGGTCTGTTCAACGCTTTATCCAAAACAACAGAATAACTGCTCGAAATTGCTTTCTTTAATAATCTTAAGAAGATATTCCCCTCTGTCGGTTCTTCATGCTCTTTTAATATCCTGCTTGCAAGAAACGGAATAATTGTTAGAGATACCACCATAGAAGCAAGCACACTTGTAATCACTGCTGTCGGCAGGCTCCTGATAAAATCACCGGAACCGCCAGGTAAAAACATTAACGGCAGAAAAGCAACAATTAGAGTCATTGTACAGCCTACAACAGCAAGTGCAATTTGCTTAGCACCTTTTAACACAGCTTCCAGCCGTGTATTGCCTTCCCGCAGCCACCGCTCTATATTTTCAACTACTACAATTGAATCATCAACTAAAAGTCCTAATGCAACAACAAATCCTACAATGCTTAATTGATTGAGATTAAAACCGAAAAGATTGATCAGCACTATTCCTATTGCAAGAGAAAGAGGAATTGAAATCATTACAATTATTGCAGACCTGTAACCGAGAGGAAGAAGTGTAATGGAAACTAATGCAATTGCAATTAAAAAATCTTCTCCAAGTTTACCTAGTCTTCTGTTTACATTATCGGCCTGATCAAAATTTTGAACAAGATCTATATTCGGCGGAAGAGTTGCTTTGAATTTATTCAATACAGGTGAATATATTTCCTGCGCAGCCGTAATATTTTCATTTGGTTTTAATGCTGCAACTACAAATACGCACCTATACGAATTTAAACGGGTTACATAGTTAGGTTTTTCAAAATCAAAACTAACATCAGCAACATCCTTTAATAAAATATTCTTGCCGTTTGCAGAGTATACAATTGTGTTTTTAACTTCATCAACATTTTTGTAACCGCCGCTTGTTTGAATATTAAAAGCCCTGGTACCCGCATCAACACTTCCGCCGGGTATATTTATTCCTTCACTCTGGATGCTTCCGAGCACGGCATCAAAAGGAATGTGCATTTGACTCATTTTATCTATCTTTAATTCGACTCTAACTATTTTATCAGGCAAACCTTGAACTTTAACATTCTTCAGCACGGAGAGCTTCTCAAGTTTATCTTTAAGATTCTTGGAATATTTCTTTATATCATCATAAGATGCATTTTCAGAAATCAATGCTGCTTGAATAACATTTACATTTGAAGGGAGCCATTTTTGAACATCTATGCTGTACATATCTTTCGGCAGTTCACTGCGCATATTGTTAACTTCTCTTATTACTTCCTGGTATTTATCATTAATATTTACACCATAGTTATATACCACTTCAACAACAGCCAGGCCGTTTGTTATACTTGTTCTAATATGCTTGATATTTTCCAGTGAAGAAATTTTCTGTTCAAGCGGGTTTACAACCAGCTCTTCCATATCTTTTGGGCTGGTACCAGGATAAATCACAATTATAGAAAAATCAGGAGCGCTTAATTCGGGATCTTCCGAGCGCGGCATATTAATTATTGTTGATATGCCGATAATAATCAGCATGGCTGCAAAAAGCATAGTCATTTGCGGAAATCTTACAGCATATTCTATTAACTTCATAATTTGCTCTAATTATTTATTAGCAGTTTTAATTTGTGAATTATCGGTTAAGTAAGCGCTGCCGGAAACAATTAAATATTTATAATTCTCGAGTCCCCGGTTTATATAAACGCTGTCTTTATCAAGAGAAAAAATATTTATTTTCACTTTCTTTGCCGTCTCCAAATTATTTGTAGTAAAAACATAACCGGAATTTCCTTCCCCCTCAATTATTGATTGATACGGCACCAGCCACATTTCAGACTGATATTCGGGAAATATCTCTGCTTTACCGAACAGGCCGCTCGCAATTTTTCCCCGGTATTTTTTGCTGATTTCCAACTCGACATAAAAAGTCCCGCTATGCGGATCCACCCCTTCAGACTTTCGTAAAACAGAAGCTTCAATATCATACGAAGGATTAACATCGGATTGAACAAGAGCTTTGTCACCAACTTTTACAGTTGACCAATCATGATCACTAATTCCGGCTTTTAATATCCAGCCCCCTTTTTCGGTAACATTTGTTTGAATCACAGGCGCTCCCGGACCGACAATTTCCCCTTCATTTAAAAATTTCCTGAGGACATATCCATTATCCGTTGCCCGAATTTCAGAATGATCAAGGTTGTATTTTGCAATTGTTAATTGTTCTTCAGCAATATCCAGTCCTGTTTTCGCATCCTGTTTTTGAACTAAAGTTGCCACGCTGTCTTTAAAAAGATTTTGAACCCTGTTGAAATCTCTTAACGCTTTTTCATAACCTGATTGGGCCTGGGAAACCTGGGCTTTTATTTCATTCAGTTCAAGTACTGCAAGCAATTGATCCTTTTTAACCCGGTCTCCTTCATAAACAAAAATTGATTTAATAATTCCGCCGGTTTTAAATGAAAGATAGATCTCGTTGTTGGTTGTAAAGATTCCCGAAACATTTATTGCCTTCTGCACTTTTTCTTTTTTCAATTTGATTACCTTTACGGGGATAACCTCATCCGTTTTTTGCTCTTTTTTTGATGAACAACCATAATAAGTGATTAAGGAGAAAATAAGTACAGGAAGTAATATTTTTATTTTCATATTAATTACCTTTTTAATATTTAATTTCATTGGCTGCTGTTTCCCGTTCATAATTGGCAAGCGCCGATAAAACCTTGCTGGTATTGATATTCAGCATGAGTGCAGCCTGTGTAAGCTGCGAACGGGCATCGACAGTTTCTATAAAAGTATTAACGCCTTCTTTGTATCCTTTTTCGATAAGTCTCTCATAACTGCTTGCTGCCGTATATTTTTTAATTGCAGTATAATAATTCTGCCTGGCGGCAATTAAATTGCCGTATGCAATTGACTGGCTTAGCTTAATCTGCTTTTTTGTAAGATCAAGATTGAGCTGCAGATTTTTTACATTAAGTTCAGCTTCATCTATTTTATAATTATTTCTAAACGCCTCGAAGATAGGTATGCTTAGCTGGAAACCGAAAAGATAATATCGTGACCCCGAATAGTAATTCCATATTTGATCCTGGGCTCCAAGATCAAGAAAAGCATTTATCTTCGGAACCCAATACAATTTTTTCATTAAAAGATTAGATTCATTCATACTCTCCCCTGTTTCCAGCATTTTTATTTCCTCTCTCCCGGATAAATTGTAACTGCCGGATAATAATGTATCTATGCTTGAAATCTTTAATTCAATATTATAAGATGTATCGATATCGGATTCCAGATCTTTATTTAGAATGAAGTTAAAATATCTCTTTGCGGTTTGAATCTGGTTACTTGATTTCAACTATTTTTGAATTAATCTCTGCGATTTCACTTTCCGATCTCAAAATATAGACAGGTAGCCCGTCCCGTTCTTCAGTAAAGATTCATTTACCCGTTTCCCTTCTTCAGCAACTTTTAATGAATTCCGGTATATTTTTTCAGCAGCGATTGCACTCAAATAATTATAGTAAGCTGTTTTTATGTCTTTAATTAATTCCCTTTTATAGACATCGACTTCATACTGCTGAAGATGCACTTCATCACTTTGAATATTTCTATTGATAATAATATCTGTATTCAGAATAGGCATTGTAGTACGCAGCTTAATGTCATAATAGTGAAAAGGGAAAAAGTTTATATTTTCATTTGCAAGCTGCGGAAAACTGCTGCTTTGGGTCAATTGATTAAGTGTAGAGTAAACGGAATTTAATAAATCCCCGATTGGAATCGGGATACTTCGTCCCCCTTCACCGCTGGTATAATTTCCTTCCAATTTGATAGCGGGGAAAAAATAACTTGTTGCAGTTTTAAGCGAGTATATAGCTTTTTCGAGTGAGATCTTCTTTTGCTGAAGAACAACATTATTCGATATACCTGCTTTGATATATTCATCAAGTTGATTCTGTGCTTGTATTTTTTGTCCGGTTAATATGCAAAAGAAAATAATTGCAATGCAGATTTGGATGGTTTTTATTTTCATGTATAACATCAATTTAAAGTTTAATATCAAATAATTGGTTTAACATAATTTAATATTTGAACAATGTTCAATGATTATATATAAAAAAAATATTATTTAATTATTTCCCCTAATACACGCAATGCGCTTTCAATTATCTTTTCATTATCATTAAATATTTAAGTTTTTCATTGCAGAACCTCTTCGTATTATAATGGATGCAATGCCATGCACAACCGACCATAATAAAAATGCAACCGATTCAATATTCTGCTCTTTAAACATTCCCGCCACTTGGCATTCAGAAACATTTCTTTTTAAAAGATCATACGAACGTTGACCATGAGTCCAATCCCTATCTTCTTCTTTGCAAATAAGTTCAATTGATTCTCGCATTATAAACATAATATCGTAATATTCCTGATTTTCCAGTGCAAATTGAATATATGCTTTTCCATGAGCCAGTAATCTTTCACGCGGATCATTTATCCCCTGCGAGGCTAACTGTTTTTGGAATAAAATGTCGAAACCTTCCACATGGAGTGCATAAAATATTGAATCTTTATCTGTAAAATATGTATATATCGAACCTGGGCTGTATTCTATCTTTTGCGCTATCTTTCGTATTGAAACACTATTGTAGCCCTCTTGAACAAAAAGCTCCATAGCAGCGTTGAGGATTATTTTCTGCATTTCAGCTTTTTCTCTCCCTTTTCGTTCTTGTATTCCCATTTCTACCTTTTAAAATAAATTTATACCAATGTTAATATACTAAACATTGTTCAATTTGTCAATAGAATCTTTTCAAGAACGTTAAAAATTCAGATTTTGGAATATCCTGTTTAATAACCAAGCTAATTAATTCATCTCATTTCAACGATGACATAACTATTAAAAATAAATTAAGTGCTCTTATAAATTGCACATCATCTAATTTCTAAGGGTGATAATTTCTTTAATTATTATCAAAGATTCAGTATCTTTAAAATTATTTTATAAAATTTACAACAGAGTTATTGAATAATTAAGCGGAAAAAATAAATGGAAACAAAAATCACATGGACCAAAATTGATGAGGCCCCGGCTTTAGCATCTTATAGTTTATTGCCGATCGTAAAATCCTTTTTAAAAGGTACTGGAATTGAAATTGAGTTGAAAGATATATCACTTGCAGGAAGAATAATTGCAAATTTTCCCGATGATCTAACCGAAGAACAAAAAATTCCCGACTATTTAACCGAGCTTGGTGAATTAACTCAAATACCCGGAGCCAACATCATTAAGCTGCCGAACATTAGTGCATCTATTCCGCAGCTTCATGCAGCAATTAAAGAATTACAGGAAAAAGGTTATAATATTCCTGATTATCCCGATGAACCTAAAAACGATGCAGAAGCTGCACTTAAAGCAAGATTTGCAAAAGTGCTCGGCTCTGCTGTTAACCCGGTAATTAGAGAAGGTAATTCAGACAGGCGTGCAGCAGCCTCCGTAAAAAAGTTCGCGAAAAAAAATCCGCATAAAATGATGAAGCCCTGGCCTCAATCCGGATCAAAAACCAGGGTTGCACATATGAATCAAAAAGATTTTTATGGCTCCGAAAAATCCGTTACTCTTGACAAAGAGGATTCAGTTAAAATTGAATATGTCGATTCAAATGGAAATAAAACAATCTTAAAAGAAAATCTTAAACTTCTTAACGGTGAAATCATTGACACTGCAGTAATGAATGTTAATGAGTTGAGAAAATTTTATGCAGAACAAATTGAAGCGGCAAAAAAAGACAACGTACTCCTTTCACTGCATCTTAAAGCTACAATGATGAAAATCTCCGACCCAATAATGTTTGGCCATGCTGTTGCTGTTTATTATAAAGACGCTCTAGAAAAACATTCAGATGTTCTTAAAGAAATCGGTGCTAATGTCAATTACGGACTTATGGATATTCTTGAGAAATTAAAGAAACTCCCGGATGAAAAAAGAAAGGAAATTGAAGCCGACATTAATAAAGTTTATCAATACCGGCCTCAGCTTGCAATCGTCGATTCGAGAACCGGCAAAACTAATCTGCATGTTCCTAATGATATAATTGTTGATGCATCTATGCCGAACATAGTTCGTGATGGCGGAAAAATGTGGAACTTAAAAGATGAGCTCCAGGACTGCATTGCTATGATCCCGGATCGCTGTTATGCCACAATGTACGGCCAAATTATCGAAGACGCAAAAGCAAAAGGACAATTTAACCCGTCAACAATGGGGGCAGTTTCCAATGTAGGATTAATGGCGAAGAAAGCCGAAGAATACGGCTCACACGATAAAACTTTCGAAGCCAAAGGCAACGGGATCATCCGCGTGGTAAATTCCGCCGGGGAAACTTTATTAGAGCAGCAGGTTGAAGCCGGGGATATTTTTAGAATGTGCCAGGCAAAAAATGAGCCTATCAAAGATTGGATAAAGCTTGCCGTAATCAGAGCAAGAGCTTCTTCTACTCCCGCAAATTTCTGGCTTGATGAAAACAGAGCTCATGATAGAGAAATTATTGCAAAAGTAAAAAAATATTTACCCGAACATAATACCGAAGGATTGGAAATAAAAATACTTGAACCTGTTGAAGCGATGAAATATACTTTAGAGAGAACGAGAAAAGGATTGGATACAATTTCAGTTACCGGGAATGTACTTCGTGATTATCTTACCGACTTATTTCCTATTCTGGAATTAGGTACAAGCGCCAGAATGCTTTCCATAGTTCCGTTGTTAAAAGGAGGCGGATTATTCGAAACAGGTGCCGGCGGTTCCGCTCCAAAACATGTTCAGCAGCTCCTTAAAGAAAACCATATAAGATGGGATTCACTCGGAGAATATTGCGCTCTTGTTCCTTCACTGGAAATGATAGCAGATAAAACAGGAAATAAAAAAGCAGCCCTGTTAGCTGAAACTCTCGACACAGCAATCGGGAAATATCTTGAAGATGGACGAATGCCTTCACGAAAAGCCTGTGAGATTGATAACAGGGGCAGTTCGTTCTATCTCTCTTTATATTGGGCAGAGGCTTTAGCCGGACAGGATAAAGATGCTGATTTGAAAGAAAGATTCTCAAAAATATATGAAGAACTGAAGGCAAATGAAGAGAAAATTGCAAACGATATGATTTCCGCACAGGGAAAACCGGTGAATATTGGCGGATATTATTTACCCGATGAAAAGAAAGCATCAGATAGTTATGCGTCCGAGTTCAACGTTTAATAAAATTATTGATCAGATGTAACTATTATTTTTAGTTAAATTAATTTGTTTGCGGATAGGAATTCCTCCTATCCGTTTTTTATTTCTTCAGAACTTCTTTCTGTCTTTTCAGGTATTCATTATATAGAGATTTTTCATCATCCTCATATTTTTTAATGACTTTTTTAGGCGGGTCCGGTGTTTCAGGATTGTATTTGGCTCCCCATTTCATCATCTCTATTAAAACCGGCTGCAAATCAATCCCCTTTTGTGTAAGGCTGTAAATATATTTGGATTTATTTTTCGGTGAAACCTGCTTGTAAATAATTTCTTCTTTTTCCAGCAGTTCCAGCCGGGCTACAAGAATGTTCGAAGCTATTTTCTCAGCAGACTTTGAAAAGTCGATAAAAGAAAATTTACCCATCATTATTATATCGCGTATTATTAATAATGACCATTTGTCGCCGAAAATATCCAGCGAAAATGATAACGGACAATCCGACCTTTTTTTCATATTAAAAAATAAATAAAGGTGTTGCAATTTGCAAGAATCTTTTATATATTAGTACTTGCGATTTGCAATAACTTTTTCAAATTACTAATTACAATTTTCAACAACTTAAATTAAAGGAGTTATAATGGTAAACATCAATCATAGAGTTGGAATCAAAGCACCTATTTCGAAAGTATATGAAGCATTATCTACTGTTGAAGGTGTTGCAAGCTGGTGGACAAAGGATACAACGGGAGATTCCAAACTTGGCGAAAAAATTAATGTTCGATTCCTTGAACCGGATGGAAAAGAAAAAGGCAGCATGGACTTCGAAGTAATTGAATTGACTCCTAACAAGAAAGTACAATGGCGTTTTACAGCAGGACCGGAGGAATGGATTGGGACTGATGTGATATTTGATTTATCACAGGATGGAGATTACACAATTGTTCTTTTCAACCATAAGAATTGGCGTGAACTAGTTGAGTTTACTTACCATTGCAGCATGAAGTGGGCAATATTCATGTTGAGCCTTAAAGAACTTCTTGAAACAGGTGAAGGCAAGCCATCACCCAACGATATAAAAATTGATAATTGGAATTAGAAAGAAACAATTCAGATTTTAAATTAAACATTTTTGTCACGATGTGCCTGCGTGTCGGCAGAGAGTCTTGTCGAAGCGTGACAACAAAATATATTATGCCGGAATAATGAAAAACTATCACGAGGAAAAATATGCAAAATCAAAATTTCAAAACTTTTTTTTAGTTGATAAATCTCCTGCAGATGTTTTCAATGCCATCAACAACGTACCCGGATGGTGGTCAGGAGAGAAATTAAGGGCGGTTTCGACAAATTGGATTCTGAGTTCACTTATCGTGTCTCCGATGCACATTATTTCAAACAAAAGATATCAGAATTTGTTCATGGTAAAAAAATTGTTTGGCACGTGTTAGATGCTTCGCTAACATTTGTAAAAAATAAGGATGAATGGAAAGGCTCGGATATTATTTTTGAAATCGAAAAGAAAGATGACAAAACTGAGTTACGCTTTACACACAAAGGATTAGTACCGGAGTTTGAATGTTATGACTCCTGCTCAAGCGCTTGGAACGTGCTTGTAAATGGTAATTTACATAATCTAATTATCACGGGTAAAGACCAGCCAAGTCCATGGTAATAGAGAATTAAAATAATCAAGCAAAACATATTTATTTATGTCATTATCTTATTGTTTGTCAAAAAAAAAGATCATGTGGTATAAAACAATGGATAACAATTAAAGGAGACAATATTAATAATCCCGCTATTCTTTTTGTTCACGGAGGACCAGGCAGCGTTATGAGTCCTTTTTATGAAAACATTTATGGTGAATGGGAGGAGGAATATATTCTAATCAACTGGGATAAAAGAAGGGCGGGCAGGACTTTTGGTCGAAATGTACCAAGTAAAAATAGCTGAGAACATCGGAATTTATTATTTTACTAAAATGATTTAAGGTATAATTTCCTAATAAATTTTGGGCTGAGATTCCAGGATTACAAAAGCTTATTTAAGCAACAGCAATAATGTTATAAATTAATTTTTTGCCCATTGTTTTTTAATATCAGTTTATTCACTTGTTGATACCCGTTTATATTTGCAGTAAAATTGATATTTTATTGAAGGATTTTATAATTAAGATATAACAATTTTTTTCTTTTAAAGAACCATTTGCAAAAGTTTGCGTCAGAAATAATTCAAAAAAAATTACAAATGATTTAATTAAAGTACAGGGAAAACCGGTTGATCTCGGCGGTTACTATCTGCTGGATGAAAAGAAAGCTGAAGCGGTTATGCGGCCGAGTGAAACTTTAAATATGACAATTGACGAGATATAGTCTGATTTAATTAATTCAGCACATCATTTATTTTAATAACAGGTTGGAATTTATTTTCTACCCGTTTTTTGTTTTATTAAGAATACAATAATAGATAAGTTGAGAAATTTATGTTTTATTTATAAAATATTTTTATAATGTTTAATAATATTATGCAAATTTTATTTGCCGGAGAACATTCTTATGCTACAAGAAAAGTCTTTCCTTTTGATGCTTTTTATAATGGTAAGCATATTTTTTCTTACCTGTAATGTAAATGAACCCGTAAATTCAAACGAAAGAAATATAAAACTGCCCAACACCTCTCCGCAATTAGCCTATATTTCACTTGAACCCAGAACCTCGCTCCCCCAAAACCTTACCGCTCCTCCCGAAAGAGGATGGCCAGCAGCCGGGCAGTTAGTAACGTGGAAAGCTCATATTTTTAACAATGATAATTTCAAAATAAATGGATTAAAATATAAATGGTTTGTGAACAACACCCTCTTTAAAAAGGATTCAACAGATCTGCCGGAAGGAGAATCTGAAATTATTTTTCAAAGAGAATGGAATCCTCAAAAAGAAAATATAAAAGTGCAGATTGAAATTAAGAGCACTTCGGGCAAAATATTCAGTGATTCACTCAGCATTTCCTCAAAAGCTTTAACCATAGGGTTCTGGATTGACCAGGATATTTATGATTATGTAAATAGTAAAGCAGATGTTCCTGGTTTTGAACTCTGGGCAAAGAACCAGGTCGAAAGATGGAGAGCAATCCTGAACAAAACAATAGAGCTCGATAAACGAAATTCCCTGGCAGTAAAAGATGAAATTCGTTTGGACCGTATCACTGTGCTTCCACCCGGTTCCCCTTACCCTAAAGATATTGATACGGATTTAATATGGTATTTTTTTACCGGAATTTCGGACTCTCGTTTTCTTAATGTTGGTTCTAAGTTATCGGTTATAAATGATCAAACCATAGTATTTCATGAATTATTACATCAAAGAGGTTTAATCGACATTTATGCTTATCAGGTATTTAAAAACGGACCTAACAGTAGCGACATAAAGATAAAAGATCCTGATGGAAATTTAGCAATTGATAAGGGTGAATTTCCAACTCTCGGTTCTCTTAACGGTGCTGCTCTTGTATATAATCCAACTTTTATCGGCAAATTTTTAATGGGCTCAGATTATCGTTACCCTGCTTCTCTTTCTGAGCAAAGTATATATGGATTAAACTTATTCGCTGAAAGAAGAACGCCAAGATCTTTCGACCAATTTGGAAATTTTATAGATGACCTTGCAGATAATAATCCATATGCAGCACACGTTCCTGATAATATTAAATTAGAAATAACTGATACAAATAATAATATTCTGAAAAATATTTTTTTAGATGTTTTTTTTGATAAAGGAATTAAATCTTATCAAGATGTTTACTATGCTAAACCTGATTTTACTCTTGAGACCGATACTTTCGGAATTGCCATTTTAAATTCCGATCCCTGGCAGGTTAAGTCGTGGGTAAAACGGTATTCTGCATCCACACTCATTTTACGCGCAAGGTATCCAGATAATTCCAAATGGGCCTATCAATTTCTACCTATTTATTATTTAAACTTGAAATATATAAACGGAGATACAGAATCTGCCCGGATTAATGTTACCTTTAATATGAAATAATTTTTGCCCCGATACTGCGTTTTTAACATTATTAATATCTAATAAAGACAAAATATTTAATAGCTTTTAGTTTAGTATTACGAAAGAAACGATAACTTAAGAACAAGTCTGAACGCTTTAGATGGGAATGGAAATGTATATTCCCCCTCCTGGTATACTTTAAATTTGAAATTAAGCTGCCAGCTATTAGACAATTTTGAAATTTACCTGGGAGTTGAAAACATAACTGATCAAAGATACAGACCATATTCTTCAGGAATCACAGCAGCAGGAATGAATTTTATAAGTTCTATAAGGGTAAATCTATAAGATTAGTAAAATATTAATTGTTAGTGATTGTAAGATAAAAAAGTTCGGAGAAATCTTGGCTTTATTTTTATGCCCGTATTTAAAAAGAATTAATTGTTTAACTACGAATTTTTAATCTGTGCAAACAATCCATTCATATCAATCACATTCCAGTGCTCCGCATACATCCCCTCCGAAATACGAACAATATCGATAATATTTATTTCCACTTTTTTATCGGTTGCAGGTATTTTCATAAACGTACCGGTATGAATTCCATAAATTGTTTTTCTTGACGTTACTTTATCACCTTCACCAACCTGGTCATGTATTTCAACTTTGATTTCACTAAACGCTTCCCAGAAAATTTTCAAGAAATCAATCATACCCTCAGCTCCGGCAGGGAAACCCGGCTTAACAGATCTATTAACAAATGTTGGAAGAAAAAGCTCATCCATGAGCTCCAGGTGTTTTCCTTCTAGAACTTCTTTATTGAATCGCGTTACTACTGCTTTATTTTGTTCGATAGACAAAATATACTCCTTTTTTTAAAAAATTTTAATATTTGATATTGTGACAATAATAAACCCATTTTCTTGAAGAAATTGGGTTTATACATCAAGAATCCAGTCTCAAGCATCGAAATCAAGTTTTCGTCATTTCAATTTCGTCAACTTCATACTTAATTCCCATAAACGTTTCCTTGCCAGTTCATCATAAGCCTGAGATTCTGCCCTCGCTTCAGACTTAACATTGAAATATTTTCCCGTAACATTCTTCAACGAGGGAGAAGCAGCAAGAAATACTTCGGCATCAGCACCGGTTTCCGGTTCACCCCATGGCGAGATATTAGAACGGCGAACCATGTTGGTATTTAAATAAGTTCCCGGATGTAGACTATTGACCGTAATATTTTCGTCTCTTAATTTATCAGCAAGATCAATTGTAAACATAATTAATGCAAGCTTGCTCTGGCAATACGCCTGAGTAGAATTAAAATTTTTCTCCAGCATTATATCTTCAAAGTTTACCGGACTTTGACCGGCAGAACTTACATTTACTATTCTTGAAGGTGCAGCTTTTTTTATTTCAGGCAATAATAAATTGGTAAGTAAGAATGGTGTAAGATAGTTTACAGCAAAACGAAGTTCATAACCATCTTTACTGTAGCGTTCATCTGCAAACCCGACACCGGCATTATTAATTAAAACATCAATTTTTTTATAATCTTTTTTTAGTTCTTCGGCAAATTTCCAGACTTCATTTAAAGATGAAAAGTCTGCTGTTAATCCGTCAACTTTTTTATTGTCAGATTTTGATTTTATTTCTTCAACTACGTTATTCACCTTAACTTCATTTCTCCCGTGAACTAAAACATGAGCATTTTGTCTGGCTATCTGTAAAGCTGTCAGTTTACCTATTCCATCTGTTGATCCGGTAACTAATATTGTTTGTTCTCCAATTCTTTTCATTTAAATTTCCCATAAATATAATCTTTAAATTCAATCTTTCCTTTACCTCCCGATATAAGCAATATAAAATTATAACTCAACTTGAAGGATAAATACCGCCATTTATATTAATTGTCTGATTATTTATATATCCATTTTTAACCAGCATTACTACCGCATCTGCAACCTCTTCCGCAGTTCCAAAACGGCGAACAGGTTTTAAATCAGATTTAATACTTCCCAATTCATTAAGCATATCTGTTTCAATTAAAGCAGGAGCAATAGCATTCACTGTAATATTTTCTTTATCCAAGTTGGCGGCATAAAAGTGCATCATACCAATTTGTCCTGCCTTAGAAGCAGCATAATGTAATCCGACAGTACCGCCAATCTGAGCAGCGGTTGATGAGATCATTATAATCCTTCCCCATTTATTTTTCCGCATATTTGGTAAAACCGCCTGAGTAACAAGAAAATTTGATTTTAGATTTACTTTAATTGTCTCATCGAAATCTTCCTCTGTTGTATCTTCAATTTTTTTTCGAACAGCTATCCCGGCATTATTGATCAGGATACTTATATTCCCTAATTCTTTTTCAATTGTTGAAATCATTTTTTCTACTTCTGAATTCTCAGATACATCTGCCTGCACTGCGAGAGATTTCACTCCTTTTTCGGAAATCAACCTACAGACTTCTTCAGCTTTTTCTTTTTGATGACAGTAATTAACTGCGATTTTAATTCCTTCATCTGCCAAAGCCAGTGCAATTGCTTCACCTATTCCGCGGCTGGCACCGGTAACTAATGATGTTTTATTCATAATATTTATGTTGTTCATTATATATATACACTTTTTTTGAATTTATTTTGCAAGAATTCGAATTGTTTCATTTTCGTTTTTTTCAAGTAGATAAAATACAGCAAATTTAGCAGGGGTATCGCCGTCATTATCAAACTTTGATATCATTGTATTCTTCGGTTCATGAAAGGCATCGCCTTCTTTTAGATATTGAACAGGCTGACCTTCAATTTGAAATGATATGGTTCCTTCAGTAACTATTCCAACTGTAGTGCAAGGATGCAGGTGCGATGGGGCTTTTTGTTTTGGACCCATAGTTACCTCTTTGATCTCAATGTTTGCAACGGGTTTAGCAGACTTAATAACCGCAGTTAGTAAATCTTTTCTTGATACCTGAGATGTCATCAGTTAAATCCTTCTATCAAACGGATTAGTTTAACAATTAATTTAATATTTTTAAATAATAATTGTCTATATGTTTTTGAATTCTACAAGAATGCTGCAGCGGAAACCTCTATTCTTTGTCCATTAATCCACTTTGCATTTCCTACAAATGAGCTCCTAATTTTTTATTGACCTAAATTTAATCCGCAATCAACAGTTTTGTTAATCCTCTACGAGGATTTCTCTTAAGGAAAATTATTTTTCGATAATAATTAAACTTCAATGAAGTTTTTTATTTCAAATCCGTTTAAGTAAATATAATAAATAGGTTTTCATTACCTCGTTAAGGATTAGTTGTTAAAATTAATCTTTTCATTATTTCATGCCTCAAAAAAAAGCTTTCTATTTTAATCAATCACTTTCATCTTCATGCTCTCTCTATTTTAGTTTATAACCCCCATTTTATAAAACTATCAATACAAGCTTTTCACCTGTCCTGAACCAATCTTTTTAGCATCCAGTATGGATAAGCTCTCGGCGGAATGCTCAACTCATCAAGTTTTGCGACTTCTTCTTCAGTCATCTCCCAGTCAGATGTTTTTAAATCATCAGCAAGCTGTTCTTTTGTTTTTGCACCAATAATAACAGAAGAGACACCCGGTTTTCTTAAAAGATAATTGAGAGCTGCCTGGGCAATTGTAGCACTATGATTTTTTGCAATTTTCTCCAGTTCATTGACAATATCAAATCCTTTCTCTTCATCGAACTGCAAGAATTGATTTTCAGGATCGGATCGCCTTGCATTTTTGGGACGTTCCTTTCCTATTCTGTATTTACCGGTTAAGAATCCGCCGCCCAATGGGCTCCATGGTAATATTCCTAAATTCTGATCTAGGCAAAGCGGAACAAGTTCGTTTTCAAGATCACGGGCGATCAAAGAATAATATGCCTGCAGAGTAATGAACTTTTCAAGATTCAGCTTATCGGAAATTGCCAGGGCCTTCATTAACTGCCAGCCTGTATGGTTTGAAGCGCCTATATATCTTACTTTACCTGCTCTGACAAGATCATCAAGT
The DNA here is from genome assembly GCA_963739895.1 of uncultured Ignavibacteria bacterium. Taxonomy (GTDB): domain Bacteria; phylum Bacteroidota; class Ignavibacteria; order Ignavibacteriales; family Ignavibacteriaceae; genus CAVQBP01. Next base: position 84,201 of record CAVUCR010000018.1, read on the forward strand.
GCTCTTAATGTTTCTTCTTGAGGTGTATACGGATCAAAACTGTGTAATTGATAAAGATCTATATAGTCTGTTCCTAATCTCTTTAAACTTGCATTACAGTTTTCAATGATATGATGTCGGGATAAACCTACATCGTTAGGACCTTGACCTGTTCTTCCTCGAACTTTAGTTGCAAGAATAATTTCTTTTCGATGGTTTCCCAAAGCTTTCCCGAGCATTTCTTCAGCTAATCCTTCGGAATAAACATCAGCAGTATCAAAAAAATTTACACCGCCGTCAAGAGCCAACTTTATTAATTCGTTTGCATCTTTCTGTTCAAGCTCACCGATAGTCTTCCAGTATCCTTTTCCTCCGAATGTCATTGCGCCAAAACAAATTTCCGATACTTTCACACCGCTGTTTCCAAGAAATCTCATTTTCATTTTTATTCTCCTTTATCTTTGTTATTTATTCACCAGTTTCATAGCTCCATCGCTATATCGTTGACCTACATCAGGATATTATAAATTAAAATCATCAATTGCCTGCAAATCATCATCACTTAAAACGATATCTACAGCTTTTTATTTTCTTCAAATTATTTGAAAGATTATATTCAATATTAAATTAAAATAATAAGAGTGACTTGTTAATAATAAAAATCCATAAGGAAATTACAATTTTCATATAGTTCAAAGTGATTTAGGAAACATATCATTGTGGAAAAGTTGTCGCAGTAAGTTGTATATTAAAAACTATACGATACAGTACAAATCCAAGTTTTCTTTAAAGATTTGTAGTTGGATCATCCGCCGAGGGACCGTAGATTGATGGAACTTTACCGCCTGCAAGACGAATGTAAACGGACATTTGTCCCCTGTGATGTATTTGATCAAAAAGCATCATAAGCATAAATTCATCCGCTTTAAATTTTGTACCTGCAAACTCCACATTCTTGTTCATTTCCGCATCTGCAAGGTTTTCTATTTTTGATAATACTTTGTCTGCGTGTTTTTTGAAATCAGAAATGATTGCCTGTAATTCTCCGGGAGCATAACTTTGAAATAAAGTTCTATCTAAAGCTTCACCAAATACGTAATATTCAATTAAGAACATTTCAAATACGAATGTAGATAGAATTTTCTTTGCCGATTGAGAACGCTCATGAGGAGTAAAATCTAATTTGTCTTCCGGAAATGCATTCATAACTTTTAAGGTTGTAGCAAATTCTTTTTTGAATAACCTGATTAAGTTTTCTTTTGTAATCATATTCATCCTTTTATTAATTAATATTAAAAGATGGATTAGCCAAACAGCTAAATCAAATTTAATATTCAAATGTATCTAAAAAGAAGTTAATTTCGTTAACCTAAAAGATAAAATTACAATTGCTGTATTGCACAAATAGGTATATTTCATAATTTTTTGTTGCATTTTGAACAAATATAATTTACATTCTATTCTATCTGTACAATAGTAAAATTCTATATCTCCTCTAAAACTTTTTTTAGATAAAATACTCTTTATAGTAATAATTAGAAATCTATTCTTGATTATTCCGGTTTATAATTCTTTAATAGAATAATTTATGAAATAAATTTGGGAGAATATAATGATAGGCAGAACTATCCATCATTATAAGATACTGGAAAAGATTGGCAGCGGCGGTATGGGTACAGTATACAAAGCCCGGGATATCAAACTTGATAGATTTGTTGCTCTCAAGTTTCTTGCACCTCATTTGAACCAGGCTGAAGAGGAAAAAAAGAGATTTATTCATGAAGCTAAGGCAATCTCTGCACTTGAACATACTAATATCTGCAATATCTTTGAAATTAATGAAACTGATGATGAACAAATGTTCATTGCTATGGCTTATTATGAGGGTGAATCTCTTAAAGATAAAATTAAACATGGGCCATTGCCGGTTGATGAAGCGATCGATATTGCAATTCAAATTGCCAGAGGATTAGCTAAGGCTCATTCTAAAGGAATTATTCACAGGGATATCAAACCTGCTAATATTCTTCTGACAAAAGATAACGAAGTTAAGATTGTTGACTTCGGATTAGCAAAGCTGGCAGGAAAATCTATGCTTACAAAAGAAGGAACAACATTAGGTACTGTTGCATATATGTCACCTGAACAAACCGAGGAACAGATGTTGACCAGAGAACTGATATTTGGGCGCTGGGTGTTGTGCTTTATGAAATGCTGACAGGAAACCAGCCATTCAAAGGGGATTATGATCAGGCAATAATGTATTCTATAATTAATGAAGATCCTGAACCTATAACTAAACTTAATCCTGATGTTCCAATCCGAATTGCAAGAGATTGTTAGTTACTGCACTGCAGAAAAATCCTGAATTCGCGCTATTCATCAATTGAGAAAATGTTGAAAGAACTTACTGAATACCAGGACAGTTTGTTAGGTAAGGACGGTGTAACTAATCTGCCGGCATTTCTTCGTATTATACGTAAGCCCACGAATTGCATTCCCGGCAATCGGAATTATTATTCTAATTATTCTAGGTATTGTATGGTATTTTAACAGACGATCAAACATAATCTGGGCAGAGGATATAGCTTTGCCGCAAATCGAAAAGCTTGTCAATTATAGCTGGCGTGATTATTCAGATGCTTATAAACTGGAAGAGGTAGCCGAAAAATATATTCCACAAAATGAGAGACTCGCTAAATTTATTGCAGAAAGTTCCAGGAAAATAAATATAAATACTGAACCTCAGGGTGCAAAAGTTTATTTCAAACCATATAGCCAGCCCTCTGAGGATTGGAAATATTTGGGAACAACCCCAATTAATAAGACAAGCATACCTATAAGTGTTTTCCGCTGGAAATTTGTTAAAGATGGATATGATACTGTCCTTGCAGCAGCTTCAAGCTGGAATGTTAATTTAAAGATGGGATCACCTTTAGTACCTAATAATTTATTTAGAAAATTAGATAAGACTGGAAATGTTCCTCGGGGTATGGAGAGAATACCTGGTGCACAGACAAGATTTGGTAAACTCGATGACTTTTTCATTGATAAATATGAAGTTACCAACAAGCAGTACAAAGAATTTATTGATAAAGGGGGATATAAAAATAAAAAATACTGGAAAAATGAATTCATAAAAGATGGAAAAACTTTGACGTGGGAAGAGGCTATGAAATTGTTTGTTGATCAAACCGGCAGACCCGGCCCCTCAACCTGGCAGGCAGGAGATTATCCCTCAGGTCAGGCTGATTACCCAGTCTCAGGTATCAGCTGGTACGAGGCAGCTGCTTATGCTGATTTTGCAGGAAAAGAATTACCTACCAGTACTTATTGGGGATCTGGCTATGGGTATAGCAACACCTATAATCAGGATGCCCCAGTTCGGGGGGTTTGCTATTTTTGCTTCCTTCAGTAATTTTAAAGGTGAAGGTACCATTCCCGTTGGAAAACTTCAGGGAATATCTCCTTACGGCGTCTATGATATGGCAGGGAATGTAAGGGAATGGTGTTTTAACAAAACTACTAAAGGAAGATTACTAAGAGGAGGTGCCTGGAATGAACCTACTTATTTGTTTATTCAGCCCAGCCAGGAACCTGCATTTAACAGGTCTGCTAAAAACGGATTCAGGTGCGCTATCTACCCTGACAAGAAAAAAATTCCTGAGAAGGTTTTTGAAATGACAGAATTTCATCAAGATGGATTTTACTCGAATCAAAAACCAGTTTCAGATGATGTATTCAGAATATATAAAGAACAATTTTCTTATGACAAAACCGATTTGAATCCCAAGCTTGAATCAAAAGATGAAAATTCTTATTGGACCCACGAAAGGATTTCATTTAATGCAGCTTATAATAATGAACGTATAACTGCTCATCTATTTCTTCCGAAAAATGCAGCTCCACCTTATCAAATAGTTATATACTTTCCGGGTGGTGCTACACGCTTTCTTAATTCAAGCAAGGATATTGAAGATTATGATGAATTCAGAAATTTCGTTTCTTACATTATAAAAAATGGTAGGGCAGTTCTTTTCCCTGTTTATAAAGGAACTTTTGAAAGGAGAGAAAATGGATTAGGACCGGAATTACTTCAGCAAGGCAAGCTGCACCAATTTTCGGAATTCCGGATTCAACTGGTAAAAGATTTTGAAAAATCTATTGATTACCTCGAAACCCGTCAGGACATTGACACCAGCCGGATGGCTTATTATGGTATGAGCTGGGGCGGATTATATGGAGAGATTATTCCTGCTATCGAAAATCGCATTAAAGCAAGTGTTCTGATATCGGGAGGCCTGGTAATACGTGGGCTCCCAGAAGTAAATGAAATCAATTATTTAACACGGGTAAAAATACCGACCTTAATGTTGAACGGGAAATACGATATGATCGCTCCATATGATAAATCAATAAAACCAATGTATAATCTTTTAGGCACACCTAAAGAAGACAAAAAATTAATTCTGTATGAAACAGATCACATACCTCCCAAAAAAGAGTTTATAAAAGAAACCCTTGCCTGGCTGGATCATTATCTTGGCCCGGTCGAATAGTTTTTTGAAACAAAAAGATAGCGGCACTACAATAACTTATAATGCCACCCGAAAAATTTCGTATTTATTCTATTATGAAAATTTCTCTATGCCCGCCTTGAACCAAGTCCATATATCCCTCCATAATTTTTCCCACTTCAGGTTGAGAAGTACCGCCTCTTACTTCTTTTGCAAAATCGGCCAAATCCTCAACTTCAGATTCCAGGACCACTGTCCAGTAAGTGGCAGCTATATCGGTCATAACTTTCAGACCTTTCATTCCCTGTCCTTCAAAGTAAAATGCCGCTTTCTTGAATTTATTAACAAGCTCTTTTGCTTTCCCCGGTTTAGTCTGGAAAACATCTCTAACTAAATACATATTACCTCCAATTATGTGTTAAAAATTAGACTCATATCAGTACATTAAGCAATTATTAAATATCGGCTCCTAGTTTCAATTAAAACCGCATTGGTATAAAACAATGCGAAATTGATCTTTTAAAGAGAGCTAAGAATAGAACGGGATAATTTTAGTTAACGGAGTTATTATTATCAATACTAATTGGATACTAAATAAATACCATTATCATTTATCACAACCGGTTTTTTTCCGTAGGATATCAACAGCAGATTTTACAATTTAATAACTTTAAAACTTTCTTTTATTTTAAGTAGGGTTATAAATGTCTTCTTCACCCGGCTATTAGATTATTTCTATATCATATTTATCTAATAGTCCGGTAATTCCAGGAAGGGAAAACTTTGCTTTTTTTATACGATTAATTTCCGGATTAATTGAGAAATTAAAAGAAGTGCTTAAATCTGCTTTATCAATTATAGTATTTGCAAAAACCGCCCTGGTTAATTCACATTTGGAAAAAACAGCATTCGTCAAATCAGCTTCAGTGAAATCAACTTCTATTAACCGGGAATTAATGAAATTCGTTTTTTTTAAATTCATTTTAAGAAAAGAAGAATGATTTAAGACGCAATCCTCGAAACTTACAGAGAAAGCAAAGTCGTAGCAGCTTTCATAATGAATTCCCAGCAGTTTACAATCAATAAATTTTATATTATTAAATGTTGTCACGGTAACATTAACTATACTGAGATTGCAAGCTGAAAATGTGCAGTCAACAAATAAAATTTCAGAGATATTCGAATTGTAGAAACTGCAATTTATAAAATTGCATTTTTCATACTCCCCTTTTTTCAGAAAATTATTTTCATAGTTTTTATTTTTAAAATTTTTTTTCTCAACATATAATTTTTCCATAATTTCCTCTTTAAAGAAATTAAAAAGCTGTATTAATTCTCAAGTATTAATTTAAAGAGATATAAATCTCACGGGCAAGTATAGCATGCCTTTAAGCTATCCTTTTCTTCAATTATGAAATTTTAAAACGGTTAATATTTACTCTAATTATTTTTGAAGGAATTTAAATTCCATTCATCTCTCCAACGGATTATAATTTTTTCTCCTTTAAATTCAATTGGGAGCCAGATGTACCTTCCGTCAATCGGATTTTTCGGCCGCCACCTGTCTGCCATAAAGATATACGCATTATTCTTTCCGGGAACCTTAAGCACATATGTGCTTTGTGAATTAAAAGTAAGATCACTATCGGAACCGAGACAAGGATTACCGAGTTCTTTCCAGGCGCCCCAAATTGAAGGGGCTACTGCCGAACGGGCTGCATTGGGCGCCCATCCTGTTGTTCCGGATCCTATGTAATAATATTTACCATTGTGCTCAAATAAAGCGGGAGCTTCCATGTTCTTATTAATGAACACTCTCTTGTATTTTCCGCTTGGTTTCAGATAATCGGCAGATAACAATGAAATATGTGTAGTATGATTTTCTTCTGAGGTATAAATATGATAGGCTTTCCCGTCATTGTCGACAAACAGTGTCATATCACGCGACATCTGTCCTCCTTTAAAATCTCTTTCCAGAAAATTTTTAGGAGATGCAGTCTTGTCCTCTTTTTTTACATTTTCAGGCCATCTGCCTGCATCTGGACGGAATGAATATAAATATTTGTAAGGACCAACCGGTTTATCACTTATTGCTACACCGGCACGGGCTGAAGCATAACCTTGTCCTTTTAACTCCAGGTGGAACCACATAACAAATTTCTCTGTCTTTTTATTGTAAATAACCTTAGGTCTTTCAAGGACACATCCTTTGGCAATATCACTGGTTGAATCGTCTGAAACATGTAGAGCGATTCCGCGATCTATCCAGTTATATAAATCTTTTGATGAATAAACATGCACTCCGACCATGGCTTTATTCCCTATCGGTCCTGCAATTTTATGTTCACCAAACCAGTAATATACATTGTCGTAATAAAGAATACCGCCGCCATGTGCGTTAATTGGTTTACCATCCGTATCCAGCCAAATATCTCCGGGATGAAAATTTTTATAAATATTGTTCTGGGCTCCTGCAACTCCCAAAAATAGAAATATAAAAGCAGCTACCTGAAGAATGCTGTAATTAAAAACTTTGTATTGAACTAATTTTTGCATATTCACCTCTTTATTAAAATTTTGCTAGTTAGGGTAATGTTGGAATAGTGTTACCTTGTTTAGTATTGATAGTTATGGAAGCTTCTTTCAAACCATCGGAATTCGCGAGTAATTTTATAATACCCGGTTTACCGGTTGATTGAACAATTGCAAGGCATAATCCGTTAAAAGCTTTTCTTTGTGACGACTTAAAAGAATCATGATCAAGCGGATTTCCATTATCTACTCCGATTATCTTTCCCTCACCTTCAATAGAAAATTTAACAAGGTTATCTGCTGTGGGAACTACATTACCCCCTGAATCGATTATCTCAACTTTTAGGTTCGCAACATCACGCTGGTCTGCATTTATTGAGTTATCGATCCGGACTTAAGCGAATACCTGCCGGTTCACCGGTTGTTTGTATTTCTTCAGTACATACAATTTTACCATCAATTTTACCAACTGCTTTCAATATACCAGGCTCATAAGGAATATCCCACTCAAGATGAAGATCAGCAGTAGTCGGATTTACAACCGGGTTTGCATATTTATTCCAGGCACCAGAATGGCCTTGTCTTGGGAACTCAATTCTTTTTTCTCCGTAAGATTTTCCGTTAAGAAATAATTCTACTTCATTACAGTTGGTGTAACAAAGCACCGGTATAATTTGTCCTTCCCTGCCTTTCCAATTCCAGTGAGGGAAGAGATGAAGCATCGGTTTCTTTGTCCACTGGCTTTGATAAAAGTAATAACCGTCCTTTTGGAATCCGCATAGATCAATTGGTGAAAAACTCCAGTTTTTATACGGCCAGAATGATTCACCAATATAATCAATACCCGGTCCACATAAAATCACCGATAACATAATCATGCATGTGAACAAATTTCCATAACTGCTCTGGATCAATCATTCTGAAATTATAATTGGGATTAATAGACAGCAGAATCTTTACCGAAAGAATATTCCCCCCGTATACCTCCGTTGTTCGATTGACTTTCAGTACCTATCATTTTCCAATCAGGATGATCATGTCGATCAATACTATAGTATAATTCCCTTCTTTCATGCCACCTGTCAACATAATTATATCCGACTATATCAAGCCCTTCCAGAAACGCAAGCTTGGTTGCGCTGCCATCTGCAGCGATGTTGTCACAGGCTGAAGTAACTGGTCTTGTCGGATCTACTTCATGGCATATTTCGACCAGAGTATGCAAAGTTTTTACACCCTCATCAGTTTTCTGATCAGGGATTTCATTTCCAACACTCCACAATACTATCGATGGATGATTCCTATCCCGTTCAAGCATTGAGGTAAGATCCTTCCTCCCCCACTCATCAAAATAGATATGATACCCGTATTTTCTTTTACCGATCTTCCATTCATCATACGATTCATCCATTACAAGAAATCCCATTTCATCACATAGCTCAAGGAACTCGGGAGCCGGCGGGTTATGGGAAGTACGGATCGCATTGCAGCCCATTTCTTTCAATTTCTCGAGACGGTATTTCCAAACGGCAAGCGGCACTGCGGCTCCAACACATCCTCCATCGTGATGGAGGCAAACACCGTTCATTTTTATATGTTCATCATTAAGTAAGAATCCTTTATTAACATCATACTCAATTTTACGAATCCCTATTTTAGTGGTCAAATCATCAACAATATTTTTCCCTTCAAAAATAGTTTGATTAAGGTGATATAACGATGGTGAGCCAACGGACCATAATGAAGGGGATTTAACGTTCAGTTTCTGGTTTAATTCTACAGATTGACCGGGCTTTACTGTAAAAGAAGTTTCGGTTTCTGAAATTTTATTTCCATTCTCACCAACAATTACTGAATGCAGTATCCCTTTTTTTTCTTTGTCAAAATTATTTTCGATTTTAGTAGCAACCTTGACAACTGCAGATTCTTTTGAAACCGCAGGAGTTGTTGCATAGACACCCCAATGTGCTATGTGCAGCGGATCAATTTTTACCAGCCAGACATTTCGATAAATACCCGAACCTGTATACCACCGTGAATTAGGCTGAAGTGAATTATCAACTTTAACTGCAACTATATTTCCACCTTCTTTTAAATAAGGAGTAAGATTATAATAAAAACTAGTATAACCATATGGATGCAGACCAAGGTGATGTCCATTAATCCAGACGTCGCTATTCATATATACACCGTCAAATTCAATCCATATTATTTTATTCAGATCATCTTTTGAAACTTCGAAATGTTTTCTGTACCATCCTATCCCGGTTGGAAGATAACCCCCGTTACCGCCAGCAGGCGCATCTTTACTAAACTCTCCTTCAATGCTCCAGTCATGAGGAAGATTTATAGTGTGCCAGCCTGCATCATTAAAAGAGACGTCTTGTGCATCATTTATTTCGCCGAGCTGAAACTTCCAGTTAAAATCCATCAAAAGACGATTTCTGTTCTGTTCAATATCCTGTGCATGTATACTTGAATGTATTATAAATATTAGAAAAATGAGAAAAAGATATTTATCTGGTTTTAATAAATTATTCATATTTACCCTCACTTAATTTTAATTTATTCTGTATAGACTAACGGGACAATCGAAAATGAATTCGAATATATTTCAGGATATACACGATATTGCGGCATTGTAGGATTTGGCGTATCACCCACACCATTGACCCCATAATTGATTTGAACCCGCGAAAAGTTATCTTTCAGTAATTGATAAACATATTTTGCCCTGTCAAGGTTATAATATGGCACCGCAGAAAAATTGATCAACTTGTCTGCTGAAACCTTTATACCATTACCTTTTTTATTTTTTATTTCGAACCATCTGACCTCGGAATAATTACCATATGCCTGAGGCTGAATATAAGGAAGCTGGACAGAATCAATTATTGATTTATGAATACCAATTCTTGTTCCCGAATTTCGATCAATATAATTTTCTTCAGGTCCTCTTCCATACCAAGAAATGAACTGATATTTGTCGGGCATTTTTAGAGAAATACCCATACATGGCAGCCAACTAACATCAAAATTACCTAGCGGGATCATCTTATGATTAATTTTAACAGAGCCGTCATTCAGAAAAATATATTCAAAATTATTAATTATGAAATCACTACTTCGAGAAAAATTTATAAATGATTTAACCTTGATAAGAACCTGCAAAGAATCTTCCGGGATATTAACTTCAAATGAGTCAACTTTATTTGTTTGTTCGTTCATTCCCATTTTATACCATTCATCGGATTCTGCATTTCCCCACTCGGATCTTTCGTTTGATATCGGGGCTCTCCATACATTTGCATTCATAGACGAAATTAACAGATTATCATTATCAAAAAGATTTATTGACCCGGTTGATTTTTCGAGCCGGTATTTTATGTTATCTGTTATTATAGTGTAAACAGAATCATCCTCTTTAATTTTTATTTTTGATTTATTAATTGTTTTCAGTGAATCGATGACAGGTTCTTTTTGATTTAGAACAAATTGCTGGAAGTTGACTTCAAAACTTTTTTTTCTTAAAGGCTCATCTTTTTTTAATCTGCATCTAAGCTCAACGACATATTCACTTTCATTATTTAAATTTTTCGGGATTGGAACTTTAAATTCTTTTTGGGATTGAGGTTTAACATCAAGATAAATATTACCCGATCTCTCTGTTATCCCATCCCTATACAAAATCCAATCGATATCAAACTCATTCAAATTTGTAAAGGAATATTTGTTAACCGCCTTAAAAATTCCTGAAGAAGGACTTTCCGAATAAAAGCGAACCGGGGACATGCTGTGTTTTGCCTGCCAGAGTTCGGGTTGAGGTTCTCTATCTGCCGTAACCATTCCATTAATACAGAATGGACTAATTCCATAGGTTAAGTAGTTTTCACCATCTATAATTCTATCAAATTTAAGCCAAAGAAGGGGCGAAGAATTGGTTTCATCTGCATTATCAAAAATTTTTACTTCATCAAAAATAAAATTTGAAAGCCAGCCAAGATGCTGATCATTATCTTTATATGAATCTCTTCCAATATTTACAGGATATTGCAAGGAATTAATTAGACGATCATATTCTTTCGAACCATATTCTATCCCATCGATGAATAATACCATTTGCTTACCGTCATATACCGCTTTTATTTTATGCCAGTTTGAATACCAATCTCCCGGTAATTTAATATCAAGCCCATTCTCGTAAGAATTAATATAAAAGCTGAGAGTTTCCTTAGATGTTTGCACGATTCCATATTGATATCCTTTTGTAACCAACGGATTCTCTATATAAAATTTTTGAGGATATACTTTTGTTTCAATTACCAGGTTATTTCCTCTTATATCCAAAACCGGATCATCATAAACTTCAATCCAATCGTCCAGACCGCTGAGCTTAATTGCATTATCTTCAATTCCTTTAACAAGTTCAGGATTTCCCATTACTCCGCATTGAATATTGTTCACAGAATAATCTTTAATAAACCTTGCTTTAACATTTAATCCCTGGTCAACCCAATCCCAGACAAATCCGCCCTGAAGTTTGGGAATTTCATAGATTGTTTCCCAGAATTCATCGAAGTTTCCCAGGCTGTTCCCCATTGCATGAGCATATTCACCCATAACTACAGGAATTTTAGAATTCTGTCCGTATTGTCTTAAAAACGAAGGAGTCGGGTAACGTGGTCCTGCAATGTCAGAATAAGGTGCCGTTCCGTTTGTTCCATTTGCCTGATGCATTAAAAATCTGGTAGGGTCAAATTTTTTAATATAGTCAGCCATCATATAATGCGGGGTATCGAGCCCGCATTCATTTCCCGTACTCCACATAACCACACTTGGATGGTTTTTATCACGCTGAACCATTCTAATAAATCTGTCCATAAAAGCTTTTAAATATTCCTTTCTTTTAGGAAAAGTATTTTCCGTGTAATGACATTCGGCATCAATTTCATCCTGAAGTAAAATTCCATATTCATCGCACAGTTCATACCATTCAGGGTTGTTTGGATAATGACTCATTCTAACAGAATTAAAATTGAATTCTTTCAGCAACTTAATATCTTTGATCATTAATTCTCTTGTTAAGGTTTTTCCTCCAACAGGGCTGGATTCATGCCTGTTTGTTCCCCTAAAATAAACCGGTACCCCATTCATCATTGCAATTCCATTCTTTACCTCCAGTTCCCTGAAACCAACACGCTGACTATTGATTTCTAATACATTTCCATCTTTATGCAGCAATTCAAGCACAAGCTTGTATAAATATGGTCTTTCATCCGACCATTTTTGGGGCGCTATTACTTTTTGTCTTATTGTTTTTTGACGTACATCCGATACTTCGAAATAATCTGAGTTATCAGACAAGATTTGTTTATTGTCTGAATCATAAAGTGTGGTCCGGATTTTTACTTTAGCAGGCTTCCCGGAATAATTTTTCAATTTTAAATCGAGAATTAAATCAGCATCAACATATTTTTCATCGAGATCTGTTTTAATAAAGAGATCTCTTAAAGTCAATTCAGATTTTGAATAGATATAAACATTCCTGTAAATTCCTGAAAATCTATACATATCCTGATCTTCAAGGTAAGATCCATCGCACCAGCGCAGAACCATTGCAGCAACAAGATTTTCCCCTTTTTCAACTTTATCGGTAATATCAAATTCAGCAGGAGTCATTCCATCTTCATGATAACCAACGTACTTACCGTTAAGCCAAATAAACGAAGCAGATTTTACTCCGTCAAAATGGAGAAATATCTTTCTGCCGTCCCAATCGGCAGGAACTTGAAATTTTTTTCTGTAAAGCCCCGTAGGATTTATATCATCCGGTACGTACGGCGGATCATAAGGATTAAATTCCATCGGTATATTTCTATACATTTGATGTCCATAACCCTCCATTTGCCAATTCGACGGAACCGGGATAGAATTCCATGTTATTCCATCAAAATCTTTAGTGTAGAAATCTTTTGGGGCAAAATCCGGATTTATTATCCATTCAAATTTCCAGGAACCATTTAATGAAGAATAGTAAATTGATTTTTCTACATCTCTATTGAGAGCAACATCTAAATTCTGATACGGAATTAATATTGAGGCTGGTTCTTCTTTATTTTCACCAACTATTTCCGGGTTTTCAATATATTTATTAATATCAATATTTACCTGGGAATAGAGAATGCTAATAAATAGACAATTATAAACCAATATGATGAAAATTTTTTTCATAACTTTTTTTCTTATTATTTTTCAAGGATTATAGAATTAAATTTAAAACTTATTTCCGATTTACCCTTCCAAATAAAATGGATTTTTCATTCCTGCTATTCAATAAATAATTTGTTTAGAGGACTATACTTTTTTACAAAAGCGTTTCATTAAAATTAATTTTTTCATTTAATCATCATGATTTTTTTTATTGATACAAACACGAACAGCCCCGGGATAACCGTGCGCTACACTCATCAACTCCAGAGGATCGTTGCATTGAAGTTGTCTTACTGGGTGAAATGTTATACCGGCGTTTTTAAGCCGTTCACCGAAAGGTTCGCCGAAATACTGGAAATCTATATCGACTTCCCCGCTTTGCCGCAGCATTGCCAACTGTTCATTTGTTGTATGTGTTGCTCCTGCTTCCCAATGGAGGTGAACTGCAGCCACAAGTAATGCATTGATGAGCAGAATTGCAGCTAAAACTCTTGTGACCCAGAAAATTACACGTCCGTTTGGTACTGCCAAACCAGCTATGACCGCTAATATCGGCAGCCACCATAGTTGAGGTCCATAACGTGCCCACCATGTGTGTATGCTGATTAGAAGTGATAACACAATTACAACGGAGAGTATTATATAAATTAAACGAGGAATATCCGATCGGAAAAGCAAAATACCAAGCAGGAATAAACCTATAAGTAGAGCACCGCTGAAGAACGGGCCAAAGCCCGAAATCCGCACTTCATGGAAATAGAAAATATTAAAGTCTCTCCATCCGACATTAAATGGCCACATAAGATTTGCGTTCTCACCCTCGAAGAAAGGCTGCGAACCCGGGCGACCGAAAATTGCATATGCAAACCGGACAAAACGATTACGTCCAAGCATATTATGCGGTGTCTCATAGCGCTCTATCGGATCCTGTCCTCTCGCGCTTAAACTTGGATAAGCAGCCGTTCCAAGCATTGGGTAGAATGGGTTTCCTCTATATATGGTATTGGTAACATATGGATTGAAACCAAAGATCAAAATACCCAAAATGATTGCTGCAGACTGAATAGTTATATATTTCCAAATTAGTTCGCGTCTTTTAATGAGTACATAAATTCCACCGGCAGCGCAAAAAAAACAGAGATATACTAGTCCTGTAAATTTAGTATTGATACAGGAAACCGCAGACATAATCGCAATCATAAGGCTCAGCAAATTCGGTTGTTTGAACCAACTGATCATACCAGCTATAAAGATGAATAAAAATGAAATCAAAAGGCCGTCAACAAGGTAAGACGCTAATTGACAAGTTATGACCGGATTAAGAGAAACTAACGAAGATATGAGAGCTGCAGTACGCTTTTTCATCCCAAAATCAATTGAGATGGCGAAAGCCGCAAAAAAAGTTGCAGCAAATGCTATCCATGGAGCAGCCTTTGCTATTTCAATATTATTTGTTGTTTCAAAAAGTGCAAGAGCAATATACCAGGGTCCTTTTGCATAATAACGCAGCCAGTCTTGAAGATGAGGAACAAAGTTGTGCAGAGGATCATAAACCGGATTCCAGCCATGAGACATCTGATAAACTGCGGTCTGATGATACCAAAGTCCATCCCATGACATGTCATAGAAAGAATATGCCAGACTCAAAGAAAGAATAAAGATTACAGGTATTATTAAAATAATTATTACTCGTAGTTTACTATGGAGTCCTTCATGAAAGGTTAACCAATAACCTAATATAAAAGAAAGAATTAATGACGCCGGTGCTATAACGGGCGAGATTTTCAAACCTAAACCGAATGAAAGAACAACGGCTAACTGAACTAAAAAGAAAAAGGATAATAAGATTGCTGTAACAGACCAGCAGAGCTTTGAAATATCGGCATTGGTTTCAAACTCATGGAGGATAATTTTTGTTTTCATAAATTGAATTTTTTCTTTAACGGCAAATGGAAATAGTACCTTTTGATTTTCAAAAAGACGTTTTTTCCACAATCGAATTTTTATTCAATCCTGACATTTAAAAATGAAACACTCATTCTATAGCCTGGTTATAAAATCATTTCCGATGAAAACCTGGTAGTCTTTTATTTTACCTTTAACATTATTACCGGCAACCGGCACATAGCTGAATCCCGAAATCTCTTCTTCTTTTCCCAAATCAATTACTAAGTAATGCGGGAAACCTGCTTGTCTGCGACTCCATTCGGAATGCCAGTAATTAAACGTCTGCCCGTCGATTGCATTTTCTGCAGTGCCGTTCTCTTTAACTAATTCTTCACTGCTTACATATGCAATTGTCCAATTCTGATGACTTATTGATTTCCCTCCTGCATCAAGAATATTCAGCTCGGCAATTGCTGCAGAAGGATTTTTATCAAATGAACTCAAGGCTTCAAAACAAAAATAACGGCCTTTAACCTTTACCGGCAGTATAATTGTCTGCATTTTATCTTCCGATGTAAATTCTCCTTTTTTGTTAGGCTTTAAATTTTTAACGTTAAAATTTACATCAGGGCGTTTGGATAGTGTGAAGTCTTTTTCAGGACGAAGTTCATTTAAGACAGGTTTATCCAATCCCTGCAACACAGGCTCCTCCAGGTCCGATTACATCCAGAACTAATACTTTATTAATCCCTTTGTTCAGCCAGGGAGCCGGCAGATACATTGTTTGCGTTGGACCGATATTCCAGTAGCGGCCAAGACAATGCCCGTTGACCCATACCAAACCTCTACCCCACTTACTTACATCAAGAAATACATCACCGATTTCACCGATTGAAAATTCTCCTTCCCATACTCCTGGGACAGCTTGAGCATCTTCCGTATTTTCAAATTTCAGATTATTTAGCATATTGTCATCGTAAGATAAATTGAAAACCTGCCACTCTTTAACCGGAATAGACCTATTATTTTTATCCAAAAATTGTATTGGCGCTATTAATCCTTTTCTGTCATGAACTTCCGGTCCGAAATTAATTCTTCCGGTAGTATGAACTAATATATCAACAGTAATTTCCTTATCTCTTTTAGGGATTACTATTTTGAAATTATGTTTCCGCCGGTCCATAATGCCGAGTTTTTTACCGTCAACAAATATCCATGCGAAATCATGAACAGCATTTACTTTAAACGTGCATTCGGGTCCGGCAGGCATTTCAGTTCTATAAAGAATACTCCCTCTAGCCTGATCATAATATTCCATTGTTTTAGGATTATTAGTAATAACAGGAGCAGGAAGATTGTTAAAAAGCGGAGCAAACTTTGTTAACCTGACAGAAGGGAAAGTTGTTGTCGGATTAGGTGCGGGAGGTTCCGGGAGCGCTGATTCCCCCGGCATCAAATATTTTGAAATTAAATTACGGGTTTCATAAAATTTATCTGTTGTCCAGCCGGCTTCACTTACGGGTGCTCCGTAATCATAACTTGAAACATCAGGTTTAAACGGTCTGTCACAACCGGACCAAAAACCGAAGGTAGTACCACCATGAGCCATATAAATACTGAAAGAAGCACCGGTTTTAAGCATATATTCCATATCCTTCAAATACGGTTCCGTATTACCGAATGTATGAGGAGAACCCCATGTATCGAACCAGCCTGAGTAAAACTCCCCACACATTAGAGGACCTTCAGGGAGTATTTCCCTCAATGCTTTAAATGCTTCCTCCGGGTTTGAACCAAAATTAACAACAGGAAATAAATCCTTTCTATAACTTACTTTTAAGTATTGGGTTGGGTTGCACGCAAAAAGCGGGACATTAAATCCGGCATCTATTAAAGCACTTCTCATGAGTCCCATATATTCCGGGTCATCCGCATAAAATCCATATTCATTTTCGACCTGCACCATTATAATCGGACCGCCATTTGTAATTTGTAATGGTCCTAAAACTCTCCCCACTTCCTTTAAATATTTTTGTGCAGCGTTTATATATAACGGATCTCTTGTTCGCAATTTTATGCTGTCGTTTTTTAATAACCACCAGGGCAGGCCGCCCATTTCCCATTCCGCACAAACATATGGACCGGGACGCAGTATAACCCACAAGCCTTCTTCCTGGGCGATTTTACAAAATTCTGCAACATCAGCTTCACCATCCCATTTGAATACACCTGGAGTACGTTCGTGAAAATTCCAAAACAAATAGGCACATATAGTGTTCATACCCAAAGATTTCATCATTTGAATACGATGGCGCCAGTATTCCTTTGGAATCCGGGCAAAATGCAATTCGCCGCAGCGTATTTGAAAGGACTTACCATCAAGCATAAAATGGTTTTTTCCGATTTCGAAAGAATGTTTAGGTTCAGCATTTTGCGAACAAGACAACGCAGTTAACACAGTCATAAAAATCAACAGAAACAAGGCAGGTAAAATTTTATGCTTATAGTCTTTTATTTTGATTCTCCCCGGGAGTTGTTTCATATATTTATTTCCTTTGTAAATAATTTTTTTAATTAATAGAAACTATTATATTCTTCAGGATATAATTTCACCTTAGTAAAACTATTTTTTTTGTTTCTAAAAAATTCCCGGATATTATTCTGCAAAAGTATACTCCGCTCGGAATATTATTAGCAGACCAGCTTATTTTATGACTGCCTGCATTTTTAAATCCGTTAACCAGCCTGATTACTTCCTCACCAAGAATATTATAAATTTCAATTGAAGTTTCTGACGATTTCTGAAGTGAATATTCGATAGTAGTATTCGGATTAAAAGGATTCGGGAAAATTTTGAAATCATAATTCAGTTTATTTTTTTCCGGCATTACTGAAGTAGCTTCTTTACCTAAAAATGCATCTAAAGCAACAGTTGGTTCTTTTGTAACGGGATCCCAGGCTCCCAGCTGATAATTTTGCCAGTAATAACATTCCGGCTCCCAATAAAAAACTCCCAGACCGTCAACTGACTTTGTTTCTTCTATCAGATCAAGAAGAAAATGATTAGCTTCAACCGGTTTATTATAAAGATATCCTGTCTCACAAACCATTACTTTGGTATGATATCTTGCAATCATATCTTTCATTGTTATAAGCGCAAGGCTATCGTCGACCGCCCATGACAGGTTAGCCCAGTAAGGATAAACAGACATTCCTATAACATCCCATTTTGCGCCGTTATTTTTCAAACCATCAAACATCCACCTGTACAATGCATCGTCATGTCCGTTTGATAAATGAACAACAACCAGAATAGTACTATCTACTGCTTTAACGGCATCATACCCGCTTTTAACCATAGCAGCAAAATTATTCATATGTGCCGAGGCCTTGCCGTCTTCCCATAACATACCGTTGTTAACCTCGTTTCCTATCTGCACCCATTCCGGAATCACACCTAACGATTTAAGCGTATCAAGCACATCATAAGTATGATTATAAATATCGGTTAGAAGCTGTGACAATGAATGGCCAACCCAGGCAGCCGGTTTATTTTGTTTACCGGGATCAGCCCAGTAATCACTGTAGTGAAAATCGATCATAACTTTAAATCCCATACTATCGGCACGATGAGCCATGTAAGCCACATCTTTTTTATTGCAATAACCAGCACTGGGATTAACCCAAACTCTGAAACGAAGTGCGTTGATCCCTTTTTCCTTTAAGATTTCCAGGCAGTTCTTTTGGATTCCCGAATTATCCTTGAAGACATAACCTTCATGCTCCATTTGAGATAGCCAGCCTACATCGGCACCATTCGCAAATTGCGCTTTAACTTCATTAAATTGGAAAATAAATAGAAAGATGAGAAACAATATTGATGTTCCTTTTACATTAAATAAATTTAAATTCTTCATGGTATACCTTCTTTAGCTAAATATAACAAACAGGCATTTATTTATATTTTCTAGAAATACTTCTATTTACTATTCTCTAAACAAGATATCTTTTGAAATAATTTGTTTTTCCATTTGCGGACCTTTGATGCTGGCATTCAATCCCATTCCGCCACCGCCCTGGAAAAACAACAATTCGATTTTATGATACCCAGCATTCAACATGACATTTCCCGATTGTTCTTCCATAGCATGCTGACCATCATTATTTACAATTAATTTACCATCTATCAGAATTACAGTACCGTCATCTGATGTGGTATAAAAAGTATATAAACCATCTTTGGGAATTTTTATATAACCGTCATATTTAAGCGCAAAGTTTTCATCCCTTACTATTTCAGGCAAAACAAAATTATCGACTGAACCCGACGACTTTGGAGTTAAACCGGCAAAAGATGGCAATCTATTAAAACTATCTTCGTAATACTTATAATTTATTCCTTGTTTTGGATTTTTCAATTCAATTTCATGAGATTTCATTTTAACTTTACCTTCCAACTCCAGAACAACAACAGACATTGGCGGCATATTAACTTTCAGATCATTATTTTTAAATTGAAACCTTTGAATACGGCGGGTTTAACAACATCAGGCGCATCGAATGTATTGTGTGCGTTCATTTTATCTGATGTTAAGACTTTACCGGAAATTTTATCTGCATGGAAACTCTCCAGGCTCAAATCCACATTTTCAGAAACATCGGGATCAATGTTACATAAAGAGATATGCATTTTGCCTGTACTATCTATAGAAGCTGAACTATTTATTGCAGGAAGCTTATCACCATTATAAGTATAATTACTGGTGGTAACCTTTACAGGAATCATCATTGCATCCTGATGTACTTTATATAGATCAAATACATAATAAGTAGGAGTAAGTATCATCTTATCTCCTTTTGTAAGAATCATTGCCTGCAAAACATTTACTACCTGGGCAATATTTGCCATCCGGACACGGTCGCAATGATTATTAAAAATATTCAGATTGCATGCAGCTGCAACTGCATCACGCATAGTGTTCTGCTGGTATAAAAATCCCGGGTTTGTTCCCGGTTCAACTTTATACCATGTACCCCATTCATCCACAACCAGTGCAATTCTTTTAAACGGATCATATTGATCCATTATTGCCGAATGTTTTGTTACCAGTTCATCCATCTTTAAAGTTTTTTTAATAATATCAAACCAGCCGCTTTCATCAAAATCGGCAGCAGTTTTTTGATTTGCAAAGGAATAGTAATGCAGAGCTAATCCGTTGAAATAGGAGGAAGCATCTTTCATTAATACATTGGTCCAGTTATAATCATCACCATTAGGACCGCAGGCTATTTTAAACAATCTGTTATCTCCGTAATTGCGCATGTAAGTTCCGTATCTTCTTACCTGATCAACGTAAAATTCAGGAATCATGTTACCACCGCAGCCCCAGCTTTCATTACCAACTCCCCAATATTTTACTCCCCACGATTTTTCCCTGCCATTCTGCTTCCGCAGATCGGTCATTGGACTTAC
Organism: uncultured Ignavibacteria bacterium; assembly: GCA_963739895.1. Taxonomy (GTDB): domain Bacteria; phylum Bacteroidota; class Ignavibacteria; order Ignavibacteriales; family Ignavibacteriaceae; genus CAVQBP01. Next base: position 104,799 of record CAVUCR010000018.1, read on the forward strand.
ATTATCAGAGTTACAATATTCAACCCACTGCGATAATTCTTCTACCGTACCACTCCCTACATTTCCCGTTACATAAGGTTGACATCCAATCAACCTGCATAATTCCAGGAATTCATGAGTTCCGAAGCTGTTATCTTCGGTTACTCCGCCCCAATTTGTATTGATCATTTTTGGTCTCTTGTCTCTCGGACCAATTCCATCCTTCCAATGGTACTCATCAGCAAAACATCCGCCGGGCCACCGTAGAACCGGAACTTTGATTTCTTTTAATGCTTCAACTATATCTTTTCGAATTCCATCGATATTTGGAATTGGAGAATTAGGTCCTACCCATATCCCACCATAAATAAGATGGCCAAGATGTTCCGAAAACTGGCCATAAATATTTTTATTTATTTTATATTCCTGTGCGGAAGCATCAATAGTAATTTTATTCTCCACAGTCTGAGCGTTTAGTGTAAGCTGCAGGAAGAAAATAAATAAGAACGGTAAAGTTTTTTTATTCATTTAATTCTCCATATTTTAATTGACATAAAAAAAACACTAATCATTTCAATTAACGGATTTAGACTGATACGCACCAATATCAGGGTTCGAATGCTGAGGCAGTTTGCTCCCCAGGAAATCATATTTTCCATTTCCCGGAATCTGCCTTCCCGTTCCAATGCAGGGTGATTTCCTAGATAATTTATATCCGTCTAGTGAATTTCTGCCAGCACCTGATCCCGGGTCAATAAGCAATGGATTTTGAAATAATCCTCCTGCATCTTCGGGAGGATTAATAATATGACCGTAATAAACGTTCCGGTCGAATAAATTCCCCTCGCTTTTCCCATATCCCGGCTCTGCAATATATCTGCCATCCTCCATACGTTCAGCAGATTGATAACTTATTCTTCCAGTTCCTCTAACATAAAATATATTGTTGAATACCCGTGTATTCTTAGACCAACCGAACCAATCGTTGAAGAGAAATAATTTAACATCAAGCCGATCACCTACAAAGATTGTATTATTATAAATAGTAGTTTCATTTACAGGACCCGCCATTTGGAAAGTTCTTAAACCATCATTCTGACTGATGTTATATCTAACGACCGTACCAATATTTCCTATGTTCACAGAATCAGGAGGCTGGCCATTATTACATATAAGAAGAAAACCGCCGTCATTGTCATGGCTGTAATTATATTGAATGAGAGTATTTCTGCAATTCCAGTCGGAATCAAAACCCTGTCCGTCTTTATATCCTTTCATTCCGCTTACTTCATTGCATTGAATTATAGAATTGTCGCAGCTCCACGGCCAGATCCCGGCGGCAAAATCCTGCGCTCTTTGGTGTCCGCCATGAAAAATATTGTATTCAACAACAGCACTGTCACACGCAATTGGTACAATTCCGTCTCCGCCGATATCTTCAAGTAAATTATTTTTTATTATCACATGCAGGCTGGGATACCAATTATTTCTTTGCCAAAAAGAGCTGCTTCCCGTAATGCCGTTTCTATCAGTACGAAACAGGTGACAATTTTCTATAATCAAATCATCAAAGCGGCTTTTAATACTGTCGCCTCTGCACAACCATGTAATGCCGGCACCTCCGCCTTCTGATTTCACATTACTTCCGTTTACATCATGTACATAAAGATTCGAAAGGTGTATATGATGTGCAGTACCAAAGTTGGAAACAACTAAACGGACTCCGGCCCGTCTGGCTTCACGCTTTTCTCCATTATTACTTATTTCAAGATTATTTATCTCCCAATATTCAACATTTGAAAGTAAAAGTGTTTCACTAAATTGACCATGTCCTTCCATGTGTGGTTTATTACCTTTACCATAGCTGTTTATTACAATAGGTTTTCCCGATAAACCCGAACCCTTAGGCGACAAACGACCAGTGAAAAGATTCCCGGAATGAAATAGAATACTATCGCCAGGTTCGAATATTTCTTTATTCACTCTAACAAGAGTTTTCCAGGCTGAATTAATAGATGTACCTGAACTGCTGTCATTGCCTGATTCGGAATCTATATAATATGTTTTTCCCGGCATCGTGCGGGAGTTTGCAATAGTCTGACACTCTGCTTTATTAATATTTATAACAGACAAGAATATTAATACAATAACAATATAATTAATTTGCTTCATCTGTTATTTGGTACCTGTTCCCACTGTATTCATACTGAACACCTGATACTTGATACCTCCCTATTGGAGGTAAACTGGATACTTGATTAGATCGAATATCGAGAATCGAGTATCCAGCATCATTAATTTACGGCAGCCTTTCATTGGCTACATCTGACATTGAGCCCATCGATTTTGAGTATGGTTGTAAGTATAATGTATATTGATAATCCTTGTCAGAAGTTAACCTGAACTGTGGTTCAGGTCTGGCATTCCGGCTCCAGGTATCTATACCGCCAACTCCCATCTGCTTATCATCCAGATTTACTGTAATATAATTGCGATTCGGCAGATCATTGATGTGTTCAGCCTTTTCCAGATCTTCCAGCGAATACGGCCACGCACTTACACTCAATGCAGGATCACCAACAGCCAGTATTCCATCTCCGCTCTTATTAGTAAATGCAACCCATCTTACATCACATCTATTCCCATTCTCCTGAGGCCGAACATAATCAGTCCAAAGGCTGTCTACCAATCCTGAGTAGTTTCCTACAATAGCTCCGCTTTGCTTATCAATATAATTAGACCATGGCCCTCTGCCATACCAGCTCATTTCTCCATATTCTTTTGGAATCTGCAGTTCTGCACCAAATTTCGGAATATCGGGAGGAACATCTCCGATGGGGTTTAATTGCTGAGCTATTTTTACAGCACCGTTTCCATAGACTGTGTATATTATCTTCCATGTAGATTTACCTACCGGAACTGTACCGTTTACAGCAACCACCACAGTTTTTTGATCCTGCTGCGTTACATTCACATTACTTACAGTACGACCGGGTCCAGCCTGTTTCCACGCATTAAGTGCGCCACGAAATCCTGCGGAATCATTGTCGGTAGGAGCCCTCCAGTAATTAGGCTGCAATGGACCGCTGATTAAATCGTTCCCTTTCCATTTATAGCTCATCAATGAACCGTCTTTCTTACTAATATTTATTTTGAATCCATCGCCGGTGATAACAACAACATCACCTGATTGATCTGTTTTTACAGATCCGGCACTGCTCAAATCTTTCATTGGTGCAGGTGCTGCTGCCCAGGGCATTTTAAATTGTTCCCATGCTACAGTAAATCCTTTATCCGCCCAGAAATTTCCTTTTTCCAGATGAACACTTAAATTCAGCCAATACTCACTTCCGGGGCTTAGTTCAGGCTGATGAACCGGCAAAGTTAAACGAGTCCAACTCTGAGGAGAAGTAGTTAGAGTATCAATTACTCCTGACTGAATAATTTTTCCGTTTTGTGTTAATTCCCATGTGAGCTCATAATCACTTAAATTAGAATGATAATAACCATTCCGGATTATGAACATACCCCTTGATAAATCCATCGGGTGGAAATTTACATACTGGTATGCATGCTTAACTTCATAATAAGCCGGCTGCGGCGTTCGGTCAGGCATAACAAACCCGTTGATACAGAAGTTAGCATCATTAGGTTCATCTCCGTAATCACCTCCATAAGCCCAGAACATTTTACCCTGGGCATCTTTCTTATAAAGTCCCTGATCAACCCAATCCCATATACAGCCCCCGATAAGGTTTTTATGCCTATTAATTATATCCCAATATATTTCCATATTGCCGGTTGAGTTACCCATTGAATGTGCATACTCACACATGAAAATAGGTTTGGTTATATCCGGATCTGCCGCCATATACTCTAACTGCTGGGGAGTAGGATACATGTGGCTTATCATATCTGCAATACTGTTCATTTGTTCATCATGAATTGGTCGGGAAGGATCAACGGCCCGTGCATATGAAGCCATAACTTCAAAGTTCTCACCATGACCAGCTTCATTACCCAGAGACCATATAATTATACACGGGTGATTTTTATCCCTCGCAATCATCCGCTTGATCCGTTCGACGCAGGCATCTGTCCATAGAGGATCGCTGCCAGGCAATAATTCTCTTTCGTGCATACCATGAGATTCTAAATTAGTCTCATCAATTACATACATTCCGTACTTATCAAATAAATAATAATACCTTGGATCATGAGGATAATGTGAAAACCTTACGGTATTAATATTATCCTGTTTCATTAATTTTAGATCTTTTTCAATCCATTTATAATCAAGAGCCCGACCATGATATGGATCATGATCATGGATATTTGTTCCTTTTAATTTTACTGAAACACCATTTACCAGAAGCATACCGTCCTTTATTTCAATTGTGCGGAAACCGGTAGTTGACCGGGCTGCTTCTAGAACATTCCCTTTAACATCTTTCAGAACTAAAACAACTGTATATAGATAAGGAGTTTCTGCAGTCCATTTATAAACATGATCAACTTTCGCATGCAGTTCGGCAATCCCATCTGTACCTGCAGGAATATCAGTAATGGTCTTTGAAGAAGCAATAGGACCATTACCTACCATCATCCCACTTTCATCATAAAGGTATGATTCTACTGTAGCCGGCTGAAAGTTCTCATTTGTATTGTTACGTACTTTAGCGGTAATATGTAAAAGTCCGTCTTCATAACGGTCATCAAGTTTTGCACGTATGAAGAAATCTTCCAGGTGCTCTTTGGGTGTTGAATACAAATACACACTTCTGAAAATACCGCTGAGGCGCCACATATCCTGATCCTCCAGGTATGATCCGTCTGACCATCGAATAACTTCCACAGCTAACTGGTTGTCACCTTTCTTCAGGTAAGAATTCAGATTGAATTCGGCGGGTGTCATACTGCCTTGACTGTAACCAACTTTTTTTCCGTTTACCCAGATATAAAAAGCACTTTTAACGCCGCCGAAATGGATATAAACATCCCGACCATCCCAGTTATCGGGAACAGTGAAAGAGGTTCGATAAGAACCAACCGGATCATATTCCTGCGGAATTAATGGAGGGTGTGCAGGATAATCGGGATGAAAAGGATATTTTATATTCAGATAAATTGCCTTACCGAATCCTTCGGTCTGCCAGCTTGCCGGAACCAGGATATTAGCCCATTTGCTTACATCATAATCAGCTTTATAGAAATCTTTAGGCCGTTCGGCAGGGTTTTTTGACCATTTGAATTTCCATTGACCGTCCAAAGATTTATAATATGGAGTATGAAATTCCCATCCGCTGTCGGCTAAAGCGCTCTGCTGGTTTGGGTAGTGCATAAAACTTAAATGAGCAGGTTCTTTGTTTATTCCGATAACAAGCGGATTTTCCCAATTAGGTAAATCACCGAGATTGTTTTGAGCTGTTAGAACGGCTGGAAATCCTATAAGTACCGTTATAATCACGATAAATAGTTTTTTCATTTTGAATCCCTATATTATTATTTAATTAAGAAATTGAATTTCAAATTTCACTATACCGGATTTATTCCGCAGAATCCTATATTAATACTTTCAGCTTTTATTAATTATTATAAAAGATAATTTTATTTAGTATTGTGGCTTGCAAACGTTACCAATTCATTAAAAGTTACTAAGTAAAGATAGGCATATTTTCAAAGAAATGAATAATAAATTAATTTTTATCTAGGGATCAACGGTTCGGCGACTGATCGTTTTAACTGATGTTAATAAAGTTTGTCCCGAAGAACTTCTCTGGAGTAAATAGATACTCAGCAACCCAAGCATCATCATAAAATTACTTTTACCGTGGAATATGAATCATTCATGAAGTTTTATCAGATGAAAATAAATCCGATTAAATAGGCGTTTATACATTTAATGAGGTAATAAGGTTATCTTTATATTACCATAACCTTGTTTTACTAAGGTTTTAGCATTCAATAAGGTTTACGGTTTGTTTTTTTACAGAGATAAATTCATTTTGAAATGAGCATTCATCTTTTCTTCTGAAACCAAATAATTAAAGGCTAATTTAGTGTAACTTAATATGGTTTACCCAAGACTATCTTGTCCGCGGAATCGTCCACTTCAAACAGGTGCGGAATGCGCATATATCGCCCGTTTACATTTTGATGGCTGTGGACAGACATTAAAAGTTTCCCTTCAAAAGTACGGAACAACATACCATGCCCGTAATTTGGTGGAGTAATCGGTTCTTTTTCCTGCACCCAGGGACCATCTAACGTACCGCTTTCAGAGTAAGCCACGCCCTGTGTATAATCACTAAAGACCCAGCTTGACCATAACATTCCTAATTTTCCGGTTTGGGTAAGGAATAACCACGGACCATCGGTTACCTTGTTGGGTACTATGTTCCCGTTTTCATCGCGTTCCTTACTCCATGGTGAGTCACTTGCCCGAAACAGCACTTTTCCTTCACCTATAGTACCGCTTAGGTCAGGTTTCAACTCTATCTTTTCAATGGTTCCGTTCCAGTTTTGAAGCCATTCATAACAATAAACCATATAAGGTTTTCCATCTTTATCCACCCAAAATGTGCCGTCAAGAGTAGGTTTGTCCGGAGGCAGGTATATTGAGTCTTTCATCGGGACATAAGGTCCGTCGGGTTTATCGCTGACCAATACATGACTGGCACGTCGTTCTATTACATTTCCTTTTACGGTATCAATCTTCACGCTCCTGTTCGTGAAGGTGGCAAAATAGTAATACTTACCCTTGTAATAATGAAGCTCTGCCGCCCAAATCATTGGGTTCGGTCCCATCCACGAGTTGGGGTCGGTCTTTGTTACCTGGTAGGGACCCGTCCATTTTCTCAGATCTTTGCTTTTCCATAACAATCCGCCTGTTCCGGTCATATAATAAGTAGAAGTATTTTTATCGGCTAAAATACACGGGTCGCTAAGGCGAATAGAATCCAACGGTATATTCTTTTTAATTTCCGGTTTCCAGTTTTGAGCAAAAACCGGTGTAATGTTTAACACAATTATTAAAGCGGTTAAAATATTTTTGTAATTCATAAATTCCATAATTTTAATTTATTACATTATTGCCTTTTTTCCTAATCCCGCCATTTTCAATATAATAAAAGTATATGGATCAATCCGGTTTTAATATGATTATTTTCTACTTCTATTTGACTTTCCACCGGACTAATTTTTTTAGGATTATCGAATGAGTTTACATGCCGATAAATTTTCAGAAGTTAATTTTAATACATCAGCCTTGTCTGCAACTTTTGGTTTTTTAATTCTATAAATACCTGCTGCATTTTATCAGAAGTGTTTACCAGCTTAATAAACAATTCGCCCGAATCGGAATCTTTTACTGCAGATGAGTAAAGTCCGTTTTGACCGGTAACTGCTTTTCCGTCTTCAAAAGAAATAGACAGTAGATCCGTACCCCGATGAGTGGAATACATTTTTTGAACATAATAATCAGCGGTTCCGTATGCAGATAAATTATTGAACCAAATTAAATCCGGCGTCCATTGCCACCCGTCGGCGTGAGCAAATAAAGGAGCATAGGATGACATAACCACTACGTCCGCATTTCTTTCCAGGCCCGTCATAAAAGCAGCTTCAGAAAGGGCGCATTCCCAATTATTTTTATTGTCCGGGACTTGCGATTGCGACACTTTGGGCAGCATATTCGCCTGCGAATACTTTAGGACCGGTGCGGTCATATGAATCATAACGTGTCGTGTTTTCTCTGAACCATTGCGGCGGTCTGTAATAATGTTCATCAACTATTTCGGCATTTAATTTTTTCATTTGTCCATTGCATAATCAAAAAGTTCACCATCAGGATAAGGTCCGACTGCCGAAACGATAGTTATATCCGGATATTTTTCTTTGAGAGCTTTTTCAAAAATTTTATAACGTTCAATATATTGTTGTCCCCATTGTTCATTACCAATTCCAATGTATTTCATATTAAATGGTTTGGGATGCCCATATCGCTGCGTACTTTTCCCCATGCAGAACTAACCGGACCGTTTGCAAATTCAATCAAATCAAGCGCATCCTGAACATAAGGATCAAGTTGTATCCAGGGGTACAAGTTCGGCAGTGTTGAACTGACATGCCATTCCGCAGTTTAATATAGGCAGCGGCTCGGCTCCAATATCTTCGGCAAGTTGAAAATATTCAAAAAAGCCTAAACCGAAACTTTGAAAATAATCCGGAGTTAGACGATGCTTGAATTCTGTATTCCACCTGTTAATTAAAACGGTTCTGTCTTCGACAAGGCCCACAGTATTTTTCCATTGATAACGTTTAGCCAAGAGTTCTGCCTTCAACAATGCAGCCGCCCGGAAAACGCAGGAATCCCGGCTTCAAATCATAAAGCAATTGTACTAAGTCTTTCCTCAAACCGTTTTTTCTTCCCTTCCATGTATCTTCCGGGAACAGCGAGATCATATCCAAATCAATTACTCCTGTTCCTTCAAATGTAATTTTCAATTTAGCTTTTGCTTCTGTGTCAGTTGCTTTTAGCTGTGCTGTATAAGAAGTCCAATCCGTGTCCGTCAGGCATTACAGCTGGTATTGCCCAGTTCTTTGCCTTCTTTGTTAACAAATGAAAAATTTATTTTTCGAATATCTCCGGATTGTTTAGCTGCAAGCAATGATAATCGGTAACGGGCATTCTTTTTAATTCCCATTCCCCGGAATCCTTCATTCAGAAGCACGTATCCTGTGTCATTATTGATTGTAACACGGCAAATATTGCGATTGGATTTACTGCCTTGTATTTTGATAATTTCAGCAGCTCCCGAATTTTGATTTAAGGAAAACCTGTTAGCTGTTAGGTTCCAGCCAGCCCATCATTGGCTCTTCAAATTCAAATCCCCGGTTCTTTATCATCTCCGCATATAATCCGCCGTCTGCTGCAAAATTGATATCTTCGAAAAATATTCCATACATCGTTGGCTGGATTTTAGCTTTTGAATTGCTTACATCCACCACCAACTGATTTAATTGTCCGTAAGCAAAGCCTGTAAAAATTAAAAGCACTAAAAGGATGATGATCTTCTTCATTTTTAAAACTCCATAGAAGTTTTACGATTTTTTTAATTCAACAATTTATATGACATTCCTATAAGGGCGGTTGCAGATCAATATACGTGGATTTATTACGATCGCATGTTATTCGACCGTCCCCATATTCCAACTCGACCACCTGAATAGAGCTGCGGCGTTTTTTATATAAGTTTTCATCAGAAATGGAATCGACACTGCCCCGGATGCGTAAAATAGAATAGATATGCCCTGCCATTATTAACAACAACATCAGGATGACCTCCTTTAACATTATCATCCTTACCGGTTCCAGGCTTTTTCAGAAGATTTCCAGGAATCCTTTTCCATGAAATTAAATCTTCAGACTCATATACTGCCAATCCGTCCCATACATCAGTAAACATCCAGTATTTATCTTTCCATTGAAAAACCTTAGGTCCTTCACCCATTTGATCTCCAACTGCTTTGCCCTTGTCTACCCAGTGGTACAGATCGTCACTGTCTGCAAAGTAAATGGATTTTTTGTCTGTTTCGTTGTTATACCACATACGCCAATTTCCATCGGGCAACCGGAATATACAGGCATCAATTACTTTATCCGATGCCAGTTCCAATGTAGATTCATATTTCCAATTAATTAAGTCTTTGCCGGTTAGATGAATAATATGCCGCGGATGATTCCAGTTTGTAAATATGCCGGGAACATACGATAGGTACATATGATATATTCCCTCGTGCTCGATCACTTCCGGCGCCCATTGAGTTTCAGTATATGGAGATGGAATATTACATGTATCCCGATACTGCCAGCTTGCTCCGCCATCTGAAGATTCAGCAATCCCGATGCGCGTTCCATGTACCCAGGTTACACCGTCAAGACCCTTTACATTTGCCCGGCGATTTGTGTAAAACATAAACCACTTTTTTTCTTGTTGATTCCAGATAACTACATGATCGGCTGCGCCGTCATAAACCGGATCACGAAATAATGGTTTGGAAGCCAATTTACCGGTTTTGCCAATTTCCTGTGTACAGCCAATAAACAACATTGAAAAAATGGAGATTGTAATAAGAAAACGGATCATTGTTTTTATCGCTTTTGTTATAGAAATAATCATTAATTCTTTAGATTTAAATTGTTCTAACGTTTTGCAATTAAGCCAATATATTAAGATATTATTGGCTGAAGTTGTTACTTTAATTTAGCTTAAAAGTATATCTATATTTTCCCGGTCTAATTTGAAATTGTTTCAGCGGGAAAGCTCTCATTGTCCAGGTATCATTGCCGCCGACTCCCATCTGCTTTAAATCTATATTAACAACAATAAAATTATTTGAGGGAGTTCATTTGTATGCTGAGCTTTTTCAATTTGTTCGCATGTCCAAGGCCAGGCACTCATACTTAAATGTTCTGCCTTTAATTTCAATTCCTTCTTTGTTTTCACCTGTAAACTTCATCCATCGTATTTCCGTACGGTTTGCATTTTCCTGCGGCAAAATATACGGAGTAATAAAATCTTTAATGTCTAGTGAATATAATCCTACATAAGCACCATAAGATCGATCAATATAATTTTCCTGCGGACCTTTTCCAAACCATGTAATCCGGCTATACTCATTTGGAATCTGCATACTCATTCCTATTTTAGGAACTACAGGTAAAGTAGTGTCCATATCAACTGCTGCATTTACATCAATAACTCCTTCACCATTAATATTTATTTTGTTAGTCCATTTTACCCTTCCATCCAGAATTGAATGAACTACCGTAACTTCCTTCTGAAAATCGGATATATCATTTACTAAAAAGAAATAATTTTTCTATTTGATTCAGCTAGTTCCCATTCTTTTAATATTATTTGAGTTTTTGATCCGCGAAAATCATTATCTGTTTGAGGACGCCAGAATGTTGGTCTTAAACCGCGGCCTGAAATAAGAGTCTTGTTATTTTCAATCCATTCGGTAATTAAACCGTTTTTTTATCAAAGGTGATGCTGAAATCTTTTCCGGTTAATGTAAGTATGCTGTCATTATTTAACTTTATTGTAACAGGTAGACGTTATTTTATGTTCTGATACTTCTGCCGTTTTTTTCCATGGCAGTTCAAATTGTTCCGAAGCAATTGAATACCCTAACTTAGCCCATAAATGATCATCTTTAAGCACAAAATCAATATTTAAAAAATATTCGGCTCCGGGTTTTATTTCAGGTATTTTCTCTACAGGAATTTTAAATGGAAAAACTTCCACCGGGTTTTACAGCCGGGACTTCCATATTCCCTTTCAGAATTGAAATACCATTTTCAGATATTTCCCAGTTAATATTAATATTGATCAAGATTAACAAAAATATTCCTGTTCAATTCATTCAAATGTTAATGATCCTATATCTTTTGCACTAATATAAATAGGCTGGAATACTTTTTTTGCTTCATACAACGCCGGCTTTGGAGTATGATCCGGAAAAGTTATTCCGTTAATACAAAAATCACCATCATTAATTTTATCTCCGAAATCTCCTCCATAAGCATAATACTTTTTTCCATCTTTATCTGTCTTTATAATTCCCTGGTCAATCCAATCCCAGATAAATCCTCCTGCAATTCTTTTTTCAGAACGGAAAACGTCCCATAGCTCTTTTAGATTACCGGTTGAATTACCCATAGAATGAGCATACTCTGAAAAAATTATCGGACGATTGTCACCCGGTTGTTCTGCTACTTCTTGAGCCATAGAAGGTGTAGGATAAAACCTTCCTAATACATCAACCCAGGCCTGATCAACTGGATTTTCCTTTAGGGTAATTGACCTGTCTGGGTAACCTGGTTCACCCGGATTAATATATCCCGGTTTACTCGGATCACCTTGTGCCGGTTCATAATGAATTAGTCTAGTAAAATCATAATCTTTTATCCAGCCTGCCATTGCAGCATGATTTGGTCCTCTACCTGATTCATTTCCTAATGACCAAATAATTATTGAAGGATGATTTTTATCCCGCTCAACCATCCGGATAGCTCTTTCCATAAAAGCATTATTCCATTCAGGCTGATTAGAAAGATATCCGCCTAACCCATGTGTCTCCAGGTTAGCTTCATCCAAAACATAAATGCCGTATTCATCACATAAGTCATACCACTCAGGATTGTTAGGATAATGGGATGTTCTAACCGCATTAATATTAAATCTTTTCATTAAAAGAATATCCTTCAGCATATCTTCTTTACTAACAACTTTTCCATTATACGGATCATGTTCATGACGGTTAACACCATAAATTACGATTGGTCTGCCGTTAATTAATATTTGCCCTTCAGAATTTGTTTCGATAGATCGGAATCCTACATAAACGCTTTTTGCTTCTAATAATTTTCCCTCGTCATCTTTAAGTGAAAACACAAGAGTATATAAATTGGGAGTTTCAGCAGTCCATTTTAGCGGATTAATTACCTCAGCTTCCATCAGTGCAAATTTCACATTATCCAACCTCGGATAAACTTCATTAACTATACCAGATACATCTCTTTTCATTGGCTGATTCAGTACATCTTTTCCATCCGGATCATAAAGCATTGCCTCCAATGAAATTCCTTCCAAATCCTTATGGTATTTATTCTGAATCCTGGGACGAATCTGCAGGCTTGCATTTTTATATTCACTATCAAGACGAGTTTGTACGAAAAAATCGCTGATCCTGATTTTCGGTTCTGCGAGTACCATTACTTCGCGTTGAATCCCGCTTAAACGCCAATGATCCTGATCTTCAAGATAAGAACCATCGCTCCATCGGTATACCTTAACAGAGATAATATTTTCTCCTTTAATTACTTTATCGGTTATATTAAACTCAGACGGCAGCATACTATCTTCACCGTACCCTACAAATTTTCCATTTACCCAGACATAAAAAGCCGAACTCACACCTCCAAAATGAAGTGTTATCTGCATATCTTTCCAGCTGTCTGGAATAACAAAACTACGCTGATAACACCCGACCGGATCATCAGAATGATCTATATAAGGAGGATTAACTTTGAAAGGATATTTAATATTAGTATAGATTGCAGTACCGTATCCCTTTAATTCCCAGTTAGAAGGAACTTCAATAGTATCCCAATCTTTTACCCTGAACTCATAAAAATTATTAGGTGCTCCTTCGGGAGTCGGACTAAAATAAAAATCCCAGGTTCCGTCCAATGATAAAATTCTGTCTGATTTTTTTCTGTCACAGGTTTTTGCGTCATCTTCGGAGCTGTAAGAGAACATTGTCGCTCGCGCCGGTTCCCTATTTAAACCGTTTATTTCCGGATTTTCCCAATCATTTTTAGACTGGCTATTTAAATAAGCCGGATATGCAAAAACAAAAAGAAGAAAAGTAATTATATATTTCATATTGAATTATTCATTTTATTCAGGTTAATAACCTGAGAGAAAAACGTTAAAACATTTAAATATTATTTTTTTAGTTCTCATTAATATCGGTATATATCCCGATGTTAATGATAAACCTTGTTATTTAAGCAAAACCATCTTCTTTACCGAGTTAAAGACTTTTCCATCATTTCCAACAGCGTTAATCTTTAAAAAATATGTTCCGCTAGAAAGTCTGCTCGCATCATATAAAACATTATGTTCGCCTGCGCTCTGCCTTTCATTTACCAGTTTATTTATGTCATTTCCCAATACATCATAAACATTAATGGTTACATGACTGCTTTCCGGTAATTTATAACTAATCGTTGTACTTGGATTAAACGGATTAGGATAATTCTGATTGAGTTGGAATGTTTGAGGTATTTCTTCAGTTCTCTTTTTAACTTCTGTTATTGCACTACCGTCAAGCATGCCCACCAAAGTCACAACAGATTTAGCAGGAATAATATATCCGTTGTCTACAGAGACAGCCGGATATGATTTAAGGTTATCATCCGGATTATCTCTTGTAATATAAGGAGTCAGATATTTAATTGTCTGTAATGAATCTAAACCTGAAAAGCTGAACTGGATTTCTTTATCACCACTACTGACATTCACAAAAACCATAATTACTTTTGTACCGGCTGAATCCAGATAGGCTGAAGACATTAATCCGTTCTTATCATTTGCACCGGAACAACTGATTCTTTGAGAACCGGGACGAATATACCGGCTGTAATTCCCGAGTGCCCATAAAGTTTTTGATTGAATAATGCTTTGATAAGTACCATTAACTCCGTAGTTGGTGTATATCAACCCATCTTTGTAATCATATTTTGAAACCGCAAGCCACCATTGCCAGGCACTTGCATTGGCAGCAGTAAAATCAAAATTAATTATACGGGCAACATCTAAAGCAGTCGTCATTTTGAGATCACGCCCACTTCCTCCCTGATCGTTGGAGCCTTCCAAAATGCAGTACTCAGTTGCCCAATATTTATAACCTATAGGAAAATATTGTTCCATGCGACTGTAGAGTGATTGCCTAGCTTGTGTTAATTCTGAACTTACCAAATCCGACCAGTAAGAATGTCCTGCAAATATTTTAGCAGCCTTTGCTGAAACACCTGCATCACTAAAAAGAGAGTCAAGATAGTTGCCGTAAGTTTTTCCATATTTACTGCTTATTGAGGATTCCGTTGTATACCAGTCGGGTAAACTCCCGCTTTCGGGTATTATTATTTTTGTAGAGACATCTTGACTGATCAATTCTGTATGAAGTGAGTCAACTATTTTAATTATATCGCTATTGCTTGCGCGGTTACCTTCTTGGCTCGGGCCGTTCCACTCCCATTGCGGTTCGTTAACAGGACTGATATAATCGAAATTTATTCCCACGCTGTCACGAAAATGTTTTAAAATATCGACAAGATATGTCGAAAATCGATTATAGTATCCGTCTTTCAAATTGGTTGAACCGTAGGCATCCGTACAGAATGAATGCCCATTACGCGTCATACTTCTGGGAGGACTGTTTACAAAAGCAATAAACTGGTTAACTCCTCTTTCTTTGGCTGCTTTAAGAAACCATTGTCCTCCTTCATTCAGTGTCCAGTCATATTTGCCCGGTGAAGTTTCAAATGTTTGAACTGTCCTCCAAGAATCAGTGATATATGCATCGATGCCTGCACCTAAATTGAACCTCCACGCAGATAAACCAATTCCTTTTGTAGTTGAAAATAAAAAGATCAGCTACAGAATCTAGATTAGCTGTGCTCCACTTATCCCCTATTATATGCGCCCACCAGCAGTCTGATGCGGAGAAATTGTCAATGGTTTGATATTTCTTGCTTACATCTACATCTATAGAGACTGTTTGAGCACAGATATAAGCTCCAGAAATAAATTGAACCGAAAATAAAGTTATTATCAAGAATATCAGTTTGGTAATAATTCTCTGAAATATTACACCATCTATTTTAGATATATTGCTCACAAATACTCCTTTTTTCATTTTAAATTGTTTTTATCTAATCAGAACCATTTTCTTTGTTAATGAATAGTTACCGGATTGAATCCTGTACAGATAAACCCCGCTCGCCAGGTTTGATGCATCAAATTCTGTAACATATTCACCCGGCTCTTTGTTCTTCATTTACTAATACAGCAACTTCTTGTCCCAGCATATTGAACACTTTAAGACTCACAAAACTACTTTTGGGTATTGAGTATTTTATCATTGTCGTAGGATTGAACGGGTTTGGATAATTTGAATATAACTTAAATTCAGTAACATTTTGAACGGATTTATTTTCGACTGCCGACGGTTCCTGGTGCAGCTGGCTGTCCATCCATGCAAGGTGCTCAATTAACCATTCTTTCATATAATCAACCTCTTTTTGATAAGTGTCCCTTTCTTCTGCACCAGGCAGACTGCGCCATATAGGTACCCCTAAGATCGGCCACCTGGTGAAATTATGCTCCTGCGCTTCACTTAAATAATTGGCAATTGAATCTACATACGCCAAAATACGCTCTGTACTCAGGACATCTTTTCTGTATATATTCCATTTAGTCTTTAGCTCATTTTTAAAAGAAGGTTCGGCAAATAATCTATTCCAAAAAGAAGGACGTCCCCCGTCAGGTTTTAAAATGATCCATTCATCTGTCCTGGCACCATCATTATGAGTAGAATTACAAAGCGCCTGGTCAAAATCCCATTCCGGACCGGCAAATATTTTTCCTCCCCGATCTTTATGAAAAAAACCGCTGTAGCCGTAAGCATCGGAATTAGAAGTAATTTCCTGGATAATAATCTCATCTATAAATGACGGGATATCAATATATTTGTCATAACCTATATAAGGTGCATTATAATTAGGACCGGCCATAACATCGCAGAATTCCTGTTCAAGTTGGCTTATGTAGGCAAGCTGTTCAGGCATCACCTCATCAGGTTTCGGATATTTAAGGAACCGTGGATTACCATTCGCTTCAAGCGAATCAAAAAGAAGATCATTATGCTCCTCATCTCCCCATCTGCGGTTAGTACACCAGATATAGCCGCCGGTTAAAACCTCGCCGCTTATGTCGGAAGAGTCCATCTTGGCAATATCAAGCCTGTTTTTATCCGGTTTAATCTTTTCTTCCAGGATATATACGCCTTCGTAACTGCCGTTGAGAACCAGTTCAACGTAACGCGTCCGCGGGGCCCAGCGCCCCATGCTTCTGTACATATAGTAAGCCAGAGCATCACGCATTAATGTTTTATCCATATAACCTGCCCGCAGAACAAAATCGTTTTCTTTAGGCAGCCCGAGTATTTTCACATTATTATTGGAACCATCTTCATTACGTATTTCAATTGTAAAAGGCTTTTTATCAGAAATTCTAGCTGAAGCATTCCCCCGATGTTCAATTCCAATCCAACCATCATATTCATTAAACGGATCGTTAAACGAATTTCTATTGCCCTCACCATTATAGATAATCCCCATTCGGGCTTTTATTTTGGGTTCATCAACAATGGTTCTCCCTTCCGTATCAATAACCAAAATAGGTATATCGGAGGAACTGAATTGGAACGGTTCTACAAACCATTCCGGTGTCGGACGATACGATCGTGTTGTATCATTTATTCCTAATGACAAGAAGGTAATTGATGACATATCGGATGATGTAGCAGAGCTGTTATGAACCTGTATAGCGAGTACATTTTCACTTTGGTTTAAAATACTTCTTAATATTTCCTTTTCTATTATAAATGCTTCCGGAAGCCCGCCACTATACATTTGAGCTTCATGTTCGGAATCAGCAGTTTGATTGTATGCCGGGGGAGTGCCGGAAACCCCCGCGCGGGCAATCTCGATTCCATTTATATACGCCACAAACGCATCGTCGTAATCCACATTCAGTATGGCTGATTCGATCTTTGATGTATCAACAATATCAAATTTAATCCGTAAATATAGAGAGACAGTCTGTTCAATCGTGGTATTATCATCTCCATCGCCATAACCTATTCCCCCGAGACCTTGCAGCCAGGAATTATCACTAAAGGATAATGTATTCCAATCCGCACCTGGCTCGGAATCACCTAAATGATATTTCCAGATATCATTAGAATAAATTACGGTTTCCCAATGATCAATCGAATTGGTGTTTGCAATAGCTGAATTTAAACTGAATAATATTAAAAGCATAATTATCATCATATTAACCTTAGGTTTCTTGTACATTTATGCCCCAATAAAACTAATCAAATTATAAAATAAAATCTCATTATTTTTGTTTACTTTAAGAGAATCATTTTCCTTGTTAATGAATAATTACCAGCTTGTAATCTGTACATATAAATTCCGCTTGCCAGGTTTGATGCATTTCCGCCGGAGGCGGATCCGCCTTTTGCGGAAAATTCTATGCTATACTCCCCGGCTCTTTGTTCTTTACTTACTAACGTGGCAACTTCCTGCCCCAACAAGTTGAATACTTTTATTGTTACAAAACCGCTTTGGGGAATACTGTATTTTATTGTTGTTGTTGGGTTAAAAGGATTGGGATAATTTTGCTCCAAAATAAAGCTAGAAGGAATTTTATTATTAGCATTATCAGTAACATCTGTAACTAATTCCGATAATGGAGACATCCAGACACCACCACCAAGTGTAGCTGCAAAAAGAACAGAATCTTTAACAACCAAGCTAAGGATAATTTGATATTCTAATCCTGAGTTGACAGGAGACCAGTTTGTACCATTATTGTTGGAAAGAAAAACACCGCTGCCATACGTACCGGCGTAAAGATTTGAATCATAAGCATACAAACAATTAACTGAACTACTTGTTAATCCCGTATTAATCTCTATCCAGTTTAAACCATTGTTTAAGGAACGAAATATCCCATAGTATGAGGTCCCGACAAAAATATTGGATCCGATGTTTGTAAGACACTGTGTTGGAGGATTATCTGGCAAACCATTGCTAACCGGAATCCAGTTGTCACCGTTATCTGACGATAAATAGACCCCTCGCAGCATGTCTGAACTTGCAAAAATATTTGAGTCACTTACAGTAAAAGCATTTATCCCAGGATCGCTCGGTCCGGGCCCTTCAGTCACCAAACCATTGTTGACCTGCGTCCAACTTGCTCCATTATTGTCAGAGCGATAAATCCCACCTGTAAACCTACGGTACCTGCAAAAAGATAATCGTTGTGGAACGCGAGGTCATAAATATAGGGACATGCCAGACCATTATTAACTTCCATCCAGTGAGAGCCAACATCATGAGATACAAAAACGCCATCTGAAGTTCCTGCAAAGATATTCGAATCATTAACAGCAAAAGCCCGAATGTCGGTATAAGGTAGTCCTTCGCTGGAAGCAATCCAGGTCTGACCATTGTCAGGTGACAGGGAGATTCCGGCGGAATATGTTCCTGCAAAAAGATTGGATTTATGAACCGCCAAAGCTTCAACTAAAACACTTCCCAATCCATTATTTACCTGTATCCAGTCGTTACCATTATTTGTTGAAAGAAAAACGCCACCGGATGAAAAAATGGTTTCGGCTGTGCCAGCAAAAATACAGGAATCGCGAAAAGCTAACGTTGTAACATCAATAAGGGAACTCATTTGTCCATTATTAATATCTGTCCAGCTATCTCCATTATCCATACTGAGAAAAATACCATAACCTGTACCTGCATAAATATTGCCGTTATATGAGGCAAGTGTAATAACATCGCCCCCTAAATCACTGTTAACAAGATTCCAATTCAAACCATTATTTGCGGAACGAAATATGCCTCCATCATAGGTGGCAACAAATAGATTAGAATCATTTGTAGTTAAAGCAAGAACATACTCATCAATACCATTATTAGCCGGATGCCAATTAGCGCTATTATCGCTGGTAAAAAACACTCCTGAACTGAAAATTCCTGCAAAAAGTAAGGTATCTTTGATTATGAGAGTAGAAATTTCTGCACCGTCAGGCAATCCATTGCTAAAGATTTCCCAGTTAGAGCCATTATCATCAGAATGAAATACACCATTGGCAGTACCGACAAAAATATTTTTGTTCTTAATAACAATCGAGTAAATAATAGGAATATATAACCCGTTATTAACTGCATACCAGTTTAAACCATTGTCGGTTGAACGAAACATACCACGATGATATATCCCGGCAAATATATTAGAGTCGTCCAGTGCAATGGCTGTAACAGCCGGAACCACGGTCCCCGAGAATGGGCTATTAGCGTCTTCAAATAAGCCGTTATTAATTGCTGTCCAATCAGAACCATTATTTGTTGAAAGAAATATTCCGCTGTGTTGCGTACCTGCGTAAATACTGTTTCCCTTAATGGCAATGGCATTAATCCCTCCGCCATAAAAGCCTTTGCTTTGAACCCATTGAGCTTGTAATACCCTACAGAAAAAAAGGAAGAACATTATCGGAATTAAGTTTTTCATATGGCTCCCCTTTCCTTTTCAGAATCATATTTTTATTTATTATTAACGCAATAAAATCATCTTTTTTGTTAATGAATAGTCACCTAACTGAATTTTGCATAAATAAATTTGCTTGCTAAAAGAACTTGTTTAATCAGAGCATCTCCTTTAAGGAGATGCTCCATTCTTATTTTAATTACCTTACATATTTATTTCTTCTCATAATCATTTGACACTACTTGACCAGCAGCATCTTCTTTGTAATTGCTTTTCCATTTGTTTGAAGACTATAGAAATATATACCGCTTGAAAGACGATCCCCGTTAAAGTTAACCCTATAAGTTCCCGCCGGTTTTTCTTCATTTACCAGTGTCGCTACTTCCCTTCCCAATATATCATATACTCTTAATGTAACCATACCGTCTTTTGGAATTGAGTAGGATATTATTGTTGTTGGGTTAAACGGGTTTGGATATGCTTCACCTAAATTTACAGAATTATCTTTATTCTCAATTGTTTGAGGTTCATTATTGTTTGAACCGGAATAAGCATATAAATTATCAGTGTACAAGCTTAGAACAAATTGTTTCTCTTTTAGTGTTTCATTATCTGTATATCTCTCTGTTATTTTGTTCAGTATAGCGGATGCTTTTTCAAGGTCTCCCAAGTTTTCCATTATTTCATCCGCAACATCAAATAATATCTCCCTCCCCATTAACGATGTTTCTGGAATTGACAAGGCATAATTTTCAGCTTTTTCGATATCACCTTCCTTGACAGCAAGCTTTGCAAGCCACCTTAATGATTCATATTGTGCTAATTCATTTATCGATTTATTTTTACTTAATGACAACAGATTATTTTCCTCTTCTTTCAACGTTCCCTCACGCATTGCTGATTTCATCCAGAGGAATAATATCTCACTTGATTGTTCCTCTATATTTTTAGTTTGGAAAAGTGCTTTAGCCATTTCTTTGGATTTACTATAGTTATGGTCAAAATATTCCTTCCATGCATCTGCCAGCGGATTATTTTCATTTATAATATCATTTTCAATATTATATTTAGATAAAGTCCAATTAGGACCAAGGTTGGCGGGAGGTGATGAAAGATATGGTGAGTAAACTACAGTTCCTTGAATGGCAGGAGCACCTCCACCCCAATAGTTATAACGCGCATCTCTTGAAGATCCTGAATAGTTCGAGTACTGATAAAGCATTTGTCTTGCAGGAATAGAATTATATCCATATATAAAATTCGGATATCCTCCTAATACATATATGCTTGAGGCAGCAGATGTAAACTTAGTTCCATCAATTATATTATATCCTGCCGGAGGATAATCGTAAGACGGAGTTGCCGAATTCATATTCGTGTGACCGTGTACTACTGTGTAGTTAGCTGTACTGTATAGTTTACAATTATTAATTTTTCCATCCGAATTATCTGTTGATAACACAACATGATAGCTGCCTATTCCATTTAGATATGAGTTATAGATTGTCGGATCGCTGCTGCTCTTAATCCAAACTGCTGCTGAGCTTCCTTCAATATAGCAATGGTTTATATAATGGTATGAGTAAGAGCCTCCAAGAATTAAACCATAAGAGCAGCCTTTTATTGTGCAGTTTTCAATATCGGATTGTGTTGAACCGTCAATATTAATTCCGTACCAGGTTGACCCGGTTACTGGTTGGAAGGTTGCACCATTGGCTACAATTCTGCCGTGAACTAGAAGCTGTTTACCGCTTGCAAAATTTGTTTGAGATCCCCAGAAAAAACTGCACCTTTTCCTAGCGGTATCGTTATACTCTGAGTGACATTTCCACCAGAATAATAATATGGTGTTGTAGAAACACGTGCAGTTGCACCTGCGCTAAAATCTGTCCAGCATGGTAAGGTTTTTCCATTTGCTGTTGAAATTACCCCAGTATAATCAAATGTCCCATCACCAAGAGTCGGGTCTTGACTTGAAGGAGTTATTCTCGTATCTGTCCCAGAGAATGAATCACCGTTATTGTAAGACTGAGCCATATAAACATCTACATAACCATTTGAATTTCCCTGATAATATGTAAGCGAAACCACACCTGAAGAATTAACTGTAAGCCAAGGCAGAACCTGTGCATTTGAAGTACTTTGTGTTGCAATTTTTGGCGAACTCCAGCTACTGCCATTATAACGGACATATTTAATATCATAATCACCATTATTATATTCTGTATAGGCAACATAAATATAGCCTGAAGATGGATCTACAGCAATTGTGGGATAACTTGAGATATTGAGCCAGCCAATACGATCACCCCAAAGACCTTTTATATTATCTGCGATTGTTGTTGGTGCTATATACGAATTGCTGCCAGGGATGTATTTCGCAAATCTGATCTTTCCTAAGCTTCCAGGTGTTGAGGCATCTGAAAGATACATATACACAATATAAACAGTCCCATCAGGTCCAACGGCCGGCACAGCTGCGTGAACGATTGGGAGTGGACCTGATAAAGAAGGACTTGACATATTATTGGATGGTGCTGATGACAATATTGGAGCTGCAGAATTCCTGGATTACGTTTGAAATGTATGCT
Source organism: uncultured Ignavibacteria bacterium (assembly GCA_963739895.1). Lineage (GTDB taxonomy): Bacteria > Bacteroidota > Ignavibacteria > Ignavibacteriales > Ignavibacteriaceae > CAVQBP01. Next base: position 127,297 of record CAVUCR010000018.1, read on the forward strand.
CCGACCAGGATACCCCCTGATTGTCTGAATACGCAAACTTAATGGCATAGCTATTAGGATCATTACCATTCCAGGCAACATACAATCTGCCATCATAGGTTCCTCCGGTATTATCAACAGCCATATAAGGTTTATCCTGGTACGATGTTGAGTAACTAACTGGGTGGTATGTCCAATGGTGACCATCATCAGTTGTATAGTCGATTGAAACAACACCATTTTGTATATGTGTATAATACGCGCGACCTGAGTCATCGATTGCACAAGATGGATCAAATCCTTGAATATCAATATTACCTATTGACCACGTATTCCCGCCGTCGGTTGAGAAACCCCAGCCTGGTGAGTATGGGTAGCCTTCATAATATGGTGGAGGATAAAAATTATTCCAGGTTGCCATTAAATGATCCGGGTTATTCGGATCTACTGTAATGGCAGTCTCACGTTGATTTCCGCTTGTGGTGACTGCAACATTTGTTGGCTGTGCATAAATTACCATAGATAGTAGAGTAAAAACGGTAAAAATGTTTTTTAATGTATTCATTTTTAAGTCCCTTAATTTTATTTTTTATATTTTTTTATAAATTTAAGCCGAGTAAGACCTCAAAAGTATTTACCCTAAATTCTATTAATCGATATATTCAGTCGGGTAAAAGCCTCAAAAGCCTGACTATTTGTAATAAATGGCGGTGAACGTTCTACCTGTATTAAATTCATTTCAGCAGTTCCATCTTTTTTACCAAGACAGAATGTTTTCCATCTTTGGTGAAAAATTCTAGTTTATAGAAATATACTCCGCTAGCTAATGCCGATGCATCAAACGGAACAATATAATCCCCGGCTTGCTGAACCGTATTAACGAGCGTTCCCACTTCTCTCCCTAGAATATCATAAATCTTTAATGTTGCTTGACTGGTAGAAGAGAGTTGATAGCTGATTATGGTACCGGAATTAAATGGGTTTGGATAATTCTGAAATAGCTTAAAGTTCACAGCCGATAAAGGTTTGGTTTTTATCCCGGTAATTAAGTTGTTCTTAAATACTGTTACACCTAAATAACCGGTTATTACTTTCCCGTTATGTACAGCAACGGAATGAAAAGTTCCTGCACCGGGTGTATAAGGGTTTGTATTAGAATTTGCTAAATAAACAATTGTTCCGGAATCGGACTGTGAAATATCTGCTACTATGAAAGAAGTATTATAGGTTAAATATGCAAAATCGTTTTCGATTTTGATGTCAACAAAAGAAGTGATCCCGCCTGGAACATTGAGCATATATTTCAATATTGGACTCAGAGGATTCTCAATATCGTATTTTATAAGAGCTGCTCCTGGTTCAGTACCTACCCATCCTTCAACAAAAAGATTATTTTTTTTTATTATAAGACCTCTTATAGGAGTTATCGTTAAAAATCCTTTTTCATTTAGTGAATCGGGATCAGAAATATTAAAGATCTGAATGCCTGTATCATAATCCGCTACGTATAAATAGTCTTTGGATACAGAAAGACCGACAGGGATATCCTTCAAAGTAAAGGTACTTTTTATTTCAGGATTATTTGGATCTCCCACATTTATTGCATATATCTTTTGTGATTTTCTTGCAGCGTATGCTGTAGTACCATTCAGACAAAGAAAATCGAAATTCCCCAATATTGTTGTAGTTATAGTATCGTTAAAAGATACTTTCCCTAAGAGGTTGGGAGAAGATGGATTTGTTACATCAACTATTTGTAAATCCCTGTCACATAATAAATACACCAGACTGCCGGCAACGGCAACATCTATAACCCGTTCATCATCATAATAATATCCGGTTAGTTTGGGAGAAGATGGATCTTTGTAGTCCAATATCTTAAGGCCACCGTACAGTTCTGCTAGAAATGCATGTTCTGAAGTATCAACCGCCAGTTTATTTACATACCAGCCTGTCGGATAGAAGAATACCGGGCTTATGGAATCCGGCTTTTCAATATTCACAATCCATAATCCTGTACCGCTGCCAATATAAGCATATGGAAAATTTACGGTTCCTCCAACATCTCCTCCAAAAGGATCATCATAAGGGTGACTATACGGGTTCTTTATTTGTGAAGTTATATGAATATTGCTCGTATCGGAAATATCCACTTGTGTAACTCCTATTGTATCCTGAATCAGGTATGCAATAGTATCGGCTACGGTTATTGAACGAATAAAAGAACCAGCAGGAATTTCAGTTACATATCTTGGACTGGAAAGACTGCTAATGTCGAAAATTGAGAAAACTCCGGCTGTGCCTAAGTATAAATAATTTTTATTGATTGCTATAGACGAACCGAACCGCCCGGTTAGCTTAATGCGGTAGGGTGCATTGGGATCTGAAATGCTAAATACATCTATTCCCGGACTGTCATAAGCAACTGCGTATAAAACAGTATCCTTCACCGCAATAGATTCAACTATTTCCCCGGATGCATACATTCTGCCGTCTAAAATATTGGGATTGTATGGGTTTGATATATCTATAGTATAAATGATTCCATAAAAATCTCCAACATAAGCATAATTTCCTTCGACCCTTATTGCTGTCGGAGGGGCTCCAGACGGTAGCTGAAGGGTTTTAACTAAAACCGGATTTGTTGGATCAGATATATCAATTATTTGGAAAGGAAAAATTGTATATGCATAGTTCCCGGATATTATTAATTTTCTAATAGAACCCCCGGTAAATAATTCTCCTACAACTTTGGGATCAGCCGGTTTACTTATATCGAGTACCTGAAGCAGCAAACCATTTCCTATATAAGCATAGCTGCCTTTCACGGCTGCACTATAACAATGGCCCCATCTCCATTGTCCTACTTTTGTTAGAACCGAATCTGATGCCAACGATGAATAATTTTGGCTGTAAGACAATTTTTGATAAAACTGCTGGTATTTAGATACACCTTGCGAATAAACTTCTGCTGAAAGAAATAATATTAGAGTTATCAAAAGAATATTTTTTTCATTGATTTTATGATGATTTATTTTTCCCATTTTACACTCCTTTTTTATAAACCTTACGTTTAATATTATCTTAGTAGAATCATCTTCTTTGTTAATGAATAATTTCCTGATTGAATTCTATAAAAATAAATTCCGCTTGCCAAATCCCCGGCATTCCATTTATATTTATAGGTACCTGCTTTAAGTTCTTTATTAACAATAGTTGCAACTTCTCTACCCAACATATCATAAACTTTTAACGTTACTAATTCCAAATCCGCAATTCGAAATTCAAAATTCGTTGTTGGATTAAACGGGTTGGGATAGTTCTGACTTAAAGAAAAATCTTCAGGTTTAGATTGAGTATTATTTCCTACTCCAACTGTTAAATCAAAAACAGTAAGATCCCATGAATTATACCATTGAATAGACGGAACATTATTATATACTTTAAGCGGAAGCCAGATATAAGTTGAAGAGATAAGACTATTAGAATTCCACTTATCTGCCATGAATATAAACTTTCCCTGTTTCCCTTTTACAGGAAGCACATAAGTGCTCTGACCACCAAACGTTATGTCGGCATTTAGACCTACACATGGATTCCCCATTAAAGTCCACGGGCCGAGTGGAGAATTTGCAACGGCATATCTTGCTTCATTCGGTGCCCATCCTGTTGTTCCGGAACTTATCATAAAATATTTGTTGTTGTATTTAAAAACTGCCGGGGCTTCCCTGCTTTGACTGATAAGATTTCTTTTATAAGTACCGCTTTGATGTAAATAATCATTGGTTAACAAAGATACGTACATAGTTGCATTATTCTCGGATGAAGAAAACAGATAAGCTTTCCCATCATCATCTTTGAATAGAGTCATGTCCCTGCTCATTGCATTGTTTGGTCTTGAGTTTCCAAGATATTGAAAAGGCCCGGTCGGACTATCGCTAATTGCTACCCCAGCATTTGCCAAAGAATAATCGGAATAATCAATATGCATCCACATAACATATTTTTTTGTACTGTCGTTGTATATAACTTTGGGACGTTCAAGTACTGGTGTGGTTCCGGAGGAATTTGTAGATGAATCAGAAAGTACAATCCCTTCATACTTCCAATTATAAAGGTTCTTTGAAGAATAACAGGAAACCCCTATTGAGTAAAAGCCTGAGGAAGGCCTGGTTTCTCCGTACCAATAATATGTTTCAGAAGAATCATCATAAAGAAAACCGCCTCCATGTGCATTGATAATTTTGTTATTTATATCGTACCATGAAGTGCCCGGAAAAAATCTCTGTACTTGAAAAGCTGTAAATGACCAGACTGAAGAATAAGGACTTTTTCCGTCTGCTATCTTGCGCGTTTACACGCCAAAAATATTTCCAGCCGATTCTTAGTTTTGTACCGATAAGATTTCGAAATGAAAGAGATGTATCTCCGGTAACTGTTGTATCCACAAATAGTAATTGTAAAATAAGTGCTGTCGATAGCTATCAATACGCGGTAAGAACTTGCACCGGGAACTGCGTGCCATACAAGCGCCGTATCATTTACTCCGAGTGTATCGTTAGTAGGAGGACTTAAAAGTATAGGTGCCCATAGGTCGACATTTCCATTTTCGTTAATGAATGTATCCATCTAGACTGACTAAAAATGAATTTGCGCTTAAGAATAATAGTATAAATAAAAAATATATATTAATTTTATATTCATGTAGTATTCCTTAGTAATTTTCATACATTAGTCTGCATCTATTGTTAAACAACACTTTGCAAACCTTTTGAAGATGCTTCAATTTCGATCGTACCTTTCTTTCCATTTGATTGGATATATACACGGGCTTTTCCCTCAAATACACTATGATGATCTGATTTATAAGGTTCTATATTGTTACTATCCCCATTTCCGATACCGGCGTTTATTCCGGCACCTGTTACCCTAATTGTTATTTCATTATCCGTATCGGGAACTATATTTCCCTGCTTATCGGTAACAAAAATTTTTACACTTGCAATATCTTCTCCATCCCCATGAATTGAAGGCCTATCACTTTCCAAAATAATTTTTTCAGGTTTACCGGTAGTTCTTAAAATATTTTCTGCAGCAATTTTTCCATTAATATATGCCTCTGCTTTCAATTCACCCGTCTCAAAAGGTACTTTCCAGGTAAGTACTGCATTCTTCGATTCATTTAAATTCCGGGAACCCAACGAATGGTTATTCAAATACAATCTAACCGAATCACAATTTGTAAAAGCTACAATAGTTACTTCTTTTCCCGAGAACTTATTCCAATTCCATCCATCAACAATATGAAAACCGAACCTGCTAATGGTATCTCCAGGTGAAATACATGCAATATAAACCATTGGTTTTTCAGTCCATAGGCTTTGACGATAATAAAAAAACGGTTTCTTAAAATCACTTAAGTCAACTAAACCGGATAAATTGCTGCGATTTGGAAACCGGCCTGCTTCTCCCAGATAATCAATTCCGGTCCATAAAAACTGACCGGGAATATAACGAATTATCTTTTACCGCAAGCCATGCTTCATATGAATCCCCGTTTTCACTTCCTATCATTTTTCTTTTCGGGAATTGTTTATGATCCTGTTCATAATATTTTTCCTGGTAATTGTAGCCCGACAACATCAAGTAATCCTGTATATCCAGTTTCATTTGACAGTGGAATATTTGCCACTGCAGCAGTAACAGGACGTGTAGTATCTATTTCTTTAACATAATCATAAAGATGACGTGCTATTTCAGGCAAGTGGTATGCGGGAGGTCCCCATGGTTCAAAATTAGATCGAGAAGGATCTGTATAAGGATCATTCGGATAATCTATTTCATTACCGATACTCCAAAGTATTATTGAGGGATGGTTACGGTCTCTTCTGACCATATCCTGGATATCTTGCTTCGCCCATTCACGGAAAAAATCGCTATACCCGTGCTGTGAATAATACGTTTCCAGCCCGGCAGCACCTTCATCCATTCCAACATTTCTCCCTTTAATCCACTTTTTCTTTCCTAATTCCCATTCATCAAAAGCTTCATCCATAACAAGAAATCCCATCCGATCACATAAATCTAAAAATTCAGATGCCGGCGGATTATGGCTCGTCCGTATAGCATTAGCACCCATCTCTTTCATTAGAATGAGTCTTCTTTCCCATTCCCTTTTTGGAACAGCTGAGCCTAAAGCACCGGCATCATTATGGAGGCAAACACCTTTAATAAGAGTAGATACGCCATTCAAAAAAAACCCTTTGTCTGCATCGAATTTAAATGTACGAATTCCAAATGCAGTAGAATCCATATCCAATAATTTTTGTTCACTATAAGCTTCACCAATTACAGAGTACATAACAGGATGATCTAATGACCAAAATACTGGTTTTTTTACATTTATCTTCTGATCAAATTCATATTTTGAACCTGGCTGAAATAGTAAATCGGCAGATGTATGCCCAACTATATTTCCATCAGGATCTTTAATAATACTTTTTAATGTAATTAACTGATTACCGGAAGAACCGTTTTCTACTTTTGTAATAATTCTAACTTCAGCGGAATCTTTATTTACTATCGGAGTTGTAATATATGTCCCCCAATTAGCAATATGTATTTTGTCTGTTACATACAGCCAAACATTTCTAATTATCCCGCTTCCCGTATACCAGCGTGAATCGGCGATATGGGAATGATCTACCCGCACAGCTATTACGTTCTTTGCATCACCAAATTTAAGATACGGCGTCAGGTTGTAATAAAAACTTATAAAACCGAAAGGACGTTTTCCAAGGTAATGACCGTTTATCCATACTTCACCATTCTCATAAACTGCATCAAATTGAATTTCAACATGTTTGTCTTTATCTGTATCCGGCAGCCTGAATTCTTTTCTATACCAGCCAATACCGCCTGGAAGATATCCTGTGCCGCTGGCATTCTGAGGGCTGAATTTTCCTTCAATGCTCCAGTCATGCGGTACATTCAATAATCTCCAGTCGGAATCATTAAATTCCGGATTTTCTGCACCGGTTACACCCCCAAGGTGAAAATGCCAGTTGAAATTGAATGAAGTCTTCCTTGAATTAGAACTAATATCTCCGGCATTTACATTCGAAATGAAAATGAAGAGAATAAAAATGACAAATAAACAAGCAGCTGATTTTAAAAAATGAATCATGATTAATTTTAACCTTATAAAATTTTTAAATTCGAAACTTTTTTAAAGAAACTCCGAAACTTGCGATAAATTTTTCATTTGCATCTAATACAACCAAACCTTCCCTGTTATTAAAAGAATTTATATTGGACGTAATCGGTTCAACTGCAATTTCTTTTCTTCCCGGAGGAGTATAGATTACAATATATTCGTATTTGTTATTCCCGGTTTCCTGCCATATATCTAATTCAATGTTATGATCGGGTGAAAGCAATTTTGTTACAGTTCGTCCATTATTACTCTTAACCTTAAAGCAAGAGTCAAATTGTATATTACCAATCTTTGCAGGAATGCTGAAGTCATTGTATTCTTCTTTACTTCCAGTGGGAATATTTCTTGAATCGAGCTCAACTATTTCCGACACATCCAGTTTCAACTGCAAATCATCTATCCGGATGCCCAGATCAAAATAATGATGCCATCCGTCACTTAAAGGGATTGCGTTTTCAGATTGGTTAATAATTTTTGTTGTACATATTAATCCTTCAGATGCAGACAATTTATAAGTTAACTCAATTGAATACTTAAACGGATAACCTTCATTTTCATTATCATAACTATATTCGAGTCTGCATAAAGCACTATCCGCATTTGTGTTTTTTTCTGTAACTCTAAATCTCTTGGGATAAATATAACCGTGACATGCGTTCTTCTCTTCAGGATAATTAATAGGTAAATTATATTTTGCATTATTAAAAACATATGTCCCGTCTTTAATACGGCCGGCAAAAGGTGAGAGCTTGGCATTAGCAAAGATGTCATCCCGATCTTCTGAATCAACCCGGTTAATTTTTTTGAGTATCGAAATATTTTCCCTTCCGTTATTTAACCAGAGTTCTTTTAATCTGCCGCCATACTTGGGTATAATGGACATAAATTCGTTTGTAGAATTGTTTTTAATAATTATTTCCGCTGAATTAGAATTTTTAACTTCATCAATTGTAAATACAGATTTAATTAGTCATTTCATTATTTCTTATTTAGTTTTTTCTTAAGAGTTTAACAGTTTAACTATAAATCATTAACTCTGTTTTTTATTACCATTATATTTAAGTATGTACAACAAAATACTGCCGCCAAATTGCACTTTATTATCTACCACGGTGTCAATTTTTATAAGCTGCGATTCGGATAATATTTTCTTCACATTATTTTCATTGAACGGCATATACGGAAAATCAGCTAAACAAAAAGATTCATCTTTATAGAGTATTTTATCAAGTGAACTTGCAGCAATAAGATTGCTGAATACATTCATATTAGTATAAACAATAGTTGATTCCGGATTATACCAATAGTTTTGAATATCATCGTTGGCATATTCAGCAAACGGTCCGGCAGTCGCTTCAAGAACATGAAACACTTTTTTTATTTCCGGATGTTTTTCGTGTAAATAATCCAGCGACTGCTCATAAGGGCCGAATGAAAAGAAAGAGCCTTCAATTGAAACAGCAATTCCAAAAACCATGATCATAATTAAAACACCCCCCTTAATCCATACGTTTTTAGCTGCTATAAAAAATAATGCCGCAGGAATTAGGATCATTACAATAATATTGGCTATATAACGCATATATACAATGGGCTGCATCAGCATTGAAATTACAACTGCGGATAATATTGTACACCCGAACATACATAATGCTAACCCGAGTGCAATTCCCCGCTTCTCCTTGCGGGAAATATAATTTCTATAAATAACCCACAATACTAAGCCGTAGATAATAAAAGCCAGTGGTAAAAACGGAGACAGATAAATTTTGGGAGCAAACGGGGCAAGAAAACACGATATAAGTATCTGCCAATTTAAAGCGGGTACCCAAAATGACTCGGAAACTTTTTTTGTCTGGCTTAACATAACTATCAGCCACGGCATATAAAGTATTAATGTAACAAGTGAATAGATAATATGAATCTTCAGGTTTTTATTTTTTTTGATAAGCAGGAAGATGAAAACAAATACATTAGCCCAAAATGCAGCCAGCAAAGCGTAATAATGAGTATAAGCTGCAATTAATGAAAAAAGCATAAGGAATAATAAATCACTCCGTTTATTTGATTTAATAAATAGAAAGGAATACAAAAAAACTCCTGTCACAGCAAAAGCTCCCCAGGTATACATACGGGCCTCATGCGAGTATTCTGCAATCATGGGAAGTGATAACATCAGCAGGCAGAAATAGAGTGCGCCGGTTTTTCCAAATACTTTTTGACCAACCACATATCCAATTACAATTGCTGCAAGAGCTCCTAAAACTGAAAATAGTCGTATTGTAAAATCAGTATTACCGAATATGATGACGAATATTTTCAATGCATAGAAATAAAGAGGGGGATGAAAATCGTTTTTAATTAATACTGTAATATCCCCAAATGAGTGCTTAACTAATGCTTTAGTAAATGCTTCATCTATCCATATATTGCTGAAATTAATATTATAAAGATAGAACAAAGCCGAAAAAGCAAGAATTAAAATAAACCAAATATTTTTGTTTACTTTGTTCAGTAGTTTAATAGGTTTCATAGACTATGAAAAAGAAATTTATTTAATTAAAATCATTTTCTTTACTGAATTAAATACCTCTCCATTGCTGTCTACAGCGTTTATCTTATAGAGATATACACCACTGGCGTATTCCTCAGCATCAAAGGGAACAGTATGTTTTCCGGGACTTTGTTTTTCATACACTAAAGTTTCTAATTCCCTACCGAGGATATCATAAATCTTTATTGATACCAGGCTACTTGAAGATAATTGATAACTTATTAATGTAATCGGGTTAAACGGATTAGGATAATTCTGAAATAAATAATAGCCGGCAGGAATAATATCTGCTTTTTGAATACCGGTAACAGATGTTGAGAGTATTTCTACTCTATCCGGAACAACCCAGGAGTCGGAACTGCTAGGATTCTTATCACCGGTAACCCGGACCTTAAAAAAGTGATTGCCTGGAGTAAGAGTTGGACTTGTCCACATTAATTGGTTACCGTTGCGTTCAGAAGCGTAAAAGTCAATATCAGTTTCGGTGCTGTCATCTATCGATACTGCCCCGATACCATGCCGGGGATCTTTTACTCCATAAAATTTGATTTGTGTACCACTAAATGCAACCAGCATATAATCGCCGGGAGAATTATCCCATGTATTCGTTTGATCATAAAGTTCAGTTCCACATGCAGTACAATGCTGCCATCCGCTTCCAATATAATTAAAAGTATTTATATCGCGGCCCTGGGCTGCATCATCAATTGTTATCCAGGCACCGCTTCCCGAACCTGTACTTGTAATTTCAAAATTATCAAACTCCGCATTCTGCCATTTACTCACAAGTATTCCAACTTGTCCGGAGCCATAAGTTTCGTCAATTATAGTCTTAATTAATATTGAATCGATAAACGTTTTAATTGTATCTGCCTTAAACCAAAGAGAAAGCCTGTGCCATTTATTTAAACCAAATGACGCCGTACCTGTTGCCAGCTGATTATCCTCCCCTTTTATGTCTTCTTTAAATAAGCTCCAGATGCCTGCATTCCCGAGACGTAAATGATATCCCTGGGAAGCGCCTGGTGATGCCTCGGCTTGTGCGCTTAATCGTCCAATAAGTTCAACATAACCCGATTGTTCTAATAAAGCATCAATGCTAACCTGGTAATTGGACCAGGCAGGATCTCCTACAACAGTAAGGGGTGGAGTAGGGGATCCGCCTGACCACATTATAGGAGGCTGATCAATTTGTTGACGCATACAAATTCCACTGCGACCTCCTCTGCAGCTATCTGCTTCAAATGCTCCTTGAATATTATCAAAATATCTTGGTATTGTACCAAAAGAATATTCATCGAAATTTTCTGTGTAAGGCATTTGCATTATTGAACTGGTCGGGGATACAGCTATACCTTTTTCCTGCGCGGATGTTGTGCTTATTGTGTATACATATCCGGGATTCAAACTAATGCTGAATTTTCCGCTATCGGGAATTATATCTTCCTGATAAACAAAGTAATCCGATTCATTAGATGAACTAAGATTAGTAGACCATACATGTACTGTATCTTTAGAAAATTCCCCGGCTACAATAAAACTAACATTTTGTAAAGAAGATGCATCAACAGTTTCAATTATAGTGCTGTAATCAGTACTATCGGTAGATTTCAAAGTAACAAAGCTGCCGTTGCTCCTATTTCCTCCGAGAAAACCACATGCATTATTTAAATATTGCCAGCCAATTTTAGTGAATTGCGCAGTATGAGCCATTACCCAGATGCTTTTGCCGACATGGTAATAACCGGACCATGGCTGATCTGCCAGCATGAGACCATCTCCATAATACGGCAGAGTACTGTACCAGGCGGCAACTAATGTCCAATTAATATAAGCTGTTATCCTGCTGTCGATATAATCGCGATTTAATGCCCGTGCAAGTGGGACTGCTCCGGCGTCATAATTTTGAGTTCCGCTTTCGCTTGCCCAAAGAGGCATATTCAATTTTTCCGCTTTTGGAGTATAAGTGTTATCAGAACAAGCCTGTTCGGGAGCCATCCACCCGCACGGGTAGTGAGTACCAAGGATATCTACAGCAGACCGGAAAGTAGAATCATTTGTCAATTCATCAGCAACATCCCACCAGCTGTCTGCAGCTACTATTTTGGTTGTTAAACCATTCTCTTGAAGTGCTTTCTTTAAATCTTCATACCAGGTTTTATTCCAGCCCGACTCATTCCATCCCCCAATATAATCTATATGCAAATTATGATCGGACTGTGCATGTTTTATCCAGCTAATTATATAATTGATATTATCCAGAGACCAGAATCCTCCATCGAACCAGCCTGGAGCTCCCCATTCTAATCCATAAAATTTTATATTCGGATTTCGAAGTTTAGCCTGCTCCATCAGCCACCATTCATAACCCCTGAAATAATTAGAATCGGTTCTTGAACGCATGTGGCTTGCTTCCGCACCATTTGTACTGTTAGCATCGCATCCGATTTCAACTTTTAAAATTTGAAGATTGGATCCGTAATTCGGCTTAAAGAGATAATCAAGTATTTCATCCCTTTGCTGCTTAGGATAACTTCTAAGTAATGCTGATGTTCCACCACCGCCGCTTAATCCGCCCACACCGTCAAAAAACCGTCCCGTATCTGCACTGTTAATTACAACGTTTGTTGTACCTTGAGCGTGTATTTGTGAAATATATAATAATATAAAAATAGCCTGGGAAACATTCCGCACGAGTATTGAAGAAAAGACTTTATTAACTTCAAAGGAATTATAAAGCGATATCATTTAACCTCATTTCGAACAAAAATCACTGGAAAAACATGTCACTGTATTTTGATTTTTTAATCCTCAGACATATCCATCATTTATATGAGTTAGAAAAAATTAATCACTAACTTTAACCATCCAATTAACTTTTCCGTTAAATGGATCATTTTCTTAACTTAAAAGCTCCATCCTTTTTAACAAGAGAAATTTTATGAAGCAACTGATCGCCTGGCAGAACAAATTAATCCATCAGCTTTATCAGAATTTTTAGAATAAACAGTAAGCTCCAGGTTCAGACCAATCCATCTGGGAAGTTGATTGAGCAAGTTTTATATGCGGTATAACAGCACCTTCTCTTGCCAGGACAACTATAGGAATATTTCCTGCTTCAATATTATGCCAGCCTGCAGAATAAGTCTTTCCTGTTTGGTAATCAATCCATTCACCAGGAGGAAGATAAACATTTCGTTTTGCGACATCTTCGAATAGCGGAGCAACCAGCATATCTGAACCGAACAAATATTCATCATCAACCAGCCAGGATCCCGGGTCATCAGGATATTCAATAAATAAAGCACGCAGCATAGGCAATCCTCGTTCTGTACAATCCTTTGCTTGAGCATAAATGTAAGGCATCAAGTTCATATCTCATATTATCAGCTGCACGGAATGCATCCAGAAAATCTTTTCCATATTCCCATGGTTCTGTGGGCGGTGCACCGTGATCCCGGGTATGCGAAATAAGCATACAGAAAGGAGTCCAGCGCCTGAACAGATTTTCCGGTTTTTTATTTACAAATCCGCCAATATCATTTGACCAAAAAGAGAATCCGCAAATACCAAATGATAGACCGCCTCTTAAGAGTAGCAGCCATTGCGGAATTCGTATTTGCAGGATCACCTCCCCAATGGACAGGATAACGCTGGCTTCCAGCCCAGGCGCTTCTGCCCCAAATAATTGTTTCGCCTGTTATTTTTTTAGTAATATCGGCAACCGCTTTATTGTAGCGAAGGGGATATAAATTATGTTCGTAAAATCCGGTTCTGCCCGAATAATAAATTCCATCCGGCGGTGCAGCCTCACCGAAATCTGCTTTAATTACACTAACACCCTGCTGAAGAAGTCCTGCAATTTTACCCTGGTACCAATTGACGGTAGAAGGATTTGAAAAATCAAGAACAGCATCTTCATAAGGCAAATTGCCTTTTCTGTCACTAACATAAAGACCTTTTTTTATTATTTCCGGGAATAACGAATTCTTGGGAACAAAATACGGCAATTGCCACAGACAAGTATGAATACCTTCTTTCTTAAAGTCGCTCATCATTTTTGCAGGATCTTTAAACCGAGTTTTGGAAAATTGATAATCGCATCTCCAGTCTGTTTCGAACCAGCCGGTGTCAAAATGAAGTACATCTGCAGGGATTTTGTTTTCCCTGAGTTTATTTACTACCTCCCTACCTTCAGCTTCAGAGAAATAAGTTATCCTGCTCATCCAAAAGCCGAACGACCAAAGCGGAGGCATTGCTGCTTTTCCGGTTAAATTAGTGTATTCATTTAATATATCTTTAGGCTTACCCAGGAAAACAAATAAATCAGCTTCATCATCACCTATCATAAGTGAAGAGATACCGTTGTAATATTTTCCGAAATCACATGTAATAGGTGTTGAAGTATGCATAAATACTCCATACCCACGGCTGCTCATAAAAAACGGAACTGGTTTGTACATCGTTTCGTTTTGGGTTCCATTTGCATCATCTGCCCATAAAACAACTTTTTGACCCCTTTTATTGAATTGAGTAAAAGATTCTCCACAGCCGAAAATTTTCTCTTCAGGAGATAAGGAAAATACAGCATCCATACTTGTTGAATAATCTGATGACCGGCGCACAAATGAAAAAGGCAGAAGCGGCGTAAAAGTTTTTGCATCATCCGACATATTTATAGTCTTTGTAAGCAGTTTCCCATCTGCATCGCGAATTTCAATCCGCCAGGGGTATTCATAAATAGTAACAGAACCATATTCACTTTTATATTGATAACCGCCTTCTATTTTTGTGTACTGCCATGCTTTCATGTCTGAGGGAATCTTTCCATTTAAAATCATCAGTGAATCATTATCCGGCCTGATCTGGAAACGCGATGTTGCATGGATACGTATAGTACGAGGCGATAACAAATTGAATATAGAATGGAAGAGATGGTGATGCAGCATATTCCTGAGTTGGAAATTCATTTGGAGGAACCGGCTTTAATACAGCCAGCGTATTATTAAAAGCAAGCCTGGTAAAATATTCATAACGTTTATATTGAATTTCCCCTTTACCCGAAACCGGGTCAAAAGCGGAAAGACTATCGGCTACATAATATGTATTTGAGAAATTCCGGAAATCACCGCTGATATCGATCGGTTCGTTCAATAATCTTTGATTCTTATCAGGAGAATGTTCCGGTATTTGTGCAGATATATTAGATACGAATGGTATAATAAAAAATAATATCACCATAATGTAATACCGAAACCGCAGAAAAATTTTTATGGTGTTCATAAAATATCCTTAAAATTTAATTTAGATTATTCAAGACTTGAAATTATTTATAATGATATATTGATATCCTTTGAATACTTACTTTATTTCCGGGAAATTTTAGACCTGTACCCGACCAAGTACTTGCATGTACTTCATCCCCGTTTAATCTTCTTTCAGGAATCCACTTCCCGTTTTCATAAGTACCTTCATCTACTTTATCAACACCAATTCGAAATGAATCATCTTTTGGAAAGAATAATAGGTCGAATCCTTTGCCTGCAGCAATGAATTCATCTGTTCCCGCTTTTATAATAAGACCTCCGGCTATATCTGTTCTTTCTCTGAGTGTAGCTACAATTTTGTAATTACCTAAATCAAACTTTTGGGTTGTCGCGGATGTATCTACCAAAATCCCTTTCATTGTTCCTTGACCTTGATTTTCAAGAATAACAGTCGACATCTTTTGAAGCACATTATATGTTTCATCTATAGGATCATTTTGGGCATAACGTGCATTATCAATTCCGAAAGGGGAAAAACAGCCTGCTCCATATTCTCCGAATACATAGAAAGCTCTTGCTGCCCCGATTTCTCCGCCTCGTGTTTCCGGTATAAATAACGGGTTACTGCTTCTTGTATATTCATTACATGCCCAAACAAACTCATCCATATAAATATCCGGTGCAATAAAATCAATTGAAGGAGCCGCAGCACGATAAATATCCAGAACCTGCGGTAATGGTCCTCCCGACGGATATTTTCCGGGCCAGTAACTAAAAGGCTGCTTCAGCCAGGCATTTACATACATAGGGATAGGGTATTCTTTTTTTCCGGCTTCAGTAACCTGCTCAATATAGCTTGCATAATTCCATGCTGAAAAAAGTTCTTCAGTATAATAAGAATAAAACTTCCAGTCTTTCTTTTCCGGTCTGAATTCACTTTTCCCGAAAACTTCTTCCCATGTTCCTGAAGTTTTGAAGCCGTTTTCTTTCCAAACCTTATGAAGCTCAGGGAACAAACTTTCTTTATGAGCAATAAGGTAATCCATTAATTTTCCGGGGACATTGTTTTTATAAGCCTCATTTGCCGAGGTGCAAAAATCTCTCCTGGCATTACCGGGGGTTTCGCTCAAATTATCAAGCACACCCATTTCATTTTCAACCTGCATCATTACAACGGTTTGTTCTTTTTCATCTATAATTTTTATATGATGCATCAATGCGGCAAATGCTTTCGCATCTGCTTCCGAAGAAGCTTTTCCGAATGTTGATAAAATCTCCAACGGTTTTCCAAACTCATCCTTCACTCTAGGATATTTTTTGTAATCTTTCTTAACCCAGGAAGGGATATAGACGGAACCTGCATTTTTAAAACTAGCAAACCAGATCAACACAAGCTTTAGATTTGCTTTTCTTGCACCTGCTATTATGCTGTCAACAAGAGCGAAATTAAATTTTCCTTCAACTGGTTCAATAAGCTCCCAGGAAACAGTTGCAATAACAGAATTAAGATTTTTGTCTGCAAGCTTTTTCCACACCGGTCTCATATAATCAAATCCGCCGCATGTAGAATTATGCAGCTCACCTGAAATGAGCAGTAAAGGTTTTCCGTTAACTACTAGGTGAGCTGCAGTTCCTAGCTTTTCAATATGAGGAAGCTGTGTAACAGATGTTTTCTCGGATTGACCGTATGTAAAAGAAATAAAGAGAAAATAGAGGACAAAAATTATTCGTAAAGAATTCACATTTAAACTCCTTTATCATTATAAGGTGATGTTATGCAGATTAGAGATGTTATTTTTATAAGAAAATAAATCTTTAGATTTTGATAAAAAGGTAATTTCATATTAATTTTTTTTGAAAAAATATTTATATAATTCTTACTTTAAATTTTGATATCGGTTGTTTTTTTTTGAATTTTAAGAAATTCCTATATTAATTATTACATTTTAGGATCTCCATATAAAGTACCTCTGCCATGTGTGCCTATATAAACTCTTCCGTAAAGTCTTGGATCTCCGGTTATTTGTAAAATCAGTCCCCATTGATGCTGATCATCGTTGATACGCACCCAGCTTTCTGCGATATCGCTAGATTGGAATATTCCGTATTGACCATCAATTATTCCTGCGAGATATATTGCCGGATAATTATTACCGGGAGCAGCTTTCCCGAATCCGAAAGCATTAATTTCTTCTACCCCTTCTAATTTTAAAAACGATTTACCTGCATCAATAGAATGATAAAGACCATCGAAGGCAGGGAGCCATAAGTCTCCTTCTTTTCCGGGAGCAGTATAGATTTTATCCTGTCCTCCCCGGCTATCACCTCGTCTTTCTCCCCGTTTAGGAATACCACCAGGAATATTTAAAAGGATTTTGTAAAGTTCATGCCCCCGTCGCCGCTGATAAAAAGTTTTCCGGCAAATAAGTCTATTCCATAAAATTTTTTCGGATTAACTTTATCTGCAATCACCCGAGTGTTATCCGGAATTCCCTTACATTTGCTCCAGTTATTACCTTTATCTGTTGTAAAATAAACTGGAAGTTCTGATATTTTACTTTCCGGACCGTAACCATTTCTGATCGGAGACGGTGACCAGATCCAGGTATTTCCATCGGAAGAAACAGCAATAAAGCCAAGCCTGGCTTCCGGGTCTGGCATTGAAACAGCCGGCTGCCATGTTCTCCCGTCATCCATAGAATAACCAAGATTTTTGTTCGGATTATCATTTGTAGCACGGCCCGCTCGAACAATTAAATCCGGATTATTTTCCGCACAAGCAACTCTGCTGGTATTGCCGAACCGCGGATTGTCGAAATTACCTCCGGAAGCCGGCTTATCAAGGTTCCAATGAACAAAGCCGCCGTAGTCTCCAATCGCTGTTATTAAGTGTGCGCCTTTGGGCGGGCTTAGTAAATCGAGTGCGACTGTTTCTTCTATACCCGTGCTCATCACATCCCATTTAGTAGGTTTGCCTTTATCCATATCGGTAAGATCGAAGGTTTCATGTCCTCCGTAACCGGTAGTAAACATTGCATGATCCGAATCGAACGGGTCAATTTCAATATCGAACAGCCAATGAATTCCGGTATGGGAAACATAAGGTGCGAGGGAATCATCGAAAGTTCCGCCGTTCTTAAAGACTTGCTTCCAGGATTGACCTCGATCGACAGAACGGAAAATATCTTCACCATTATCTACTTCATATCTATTATAAGAGCTAACAATTAACGCATCCGGATTTTGTGCATCAACAGAAACCGCTGCATAACCGAAGGGTTTGGTTTTAGGATCAGGTTTATCAGGAGTAATTTCAGTCCATTGATCATTTTTTGTATCAAATTTCCACACTCCCCCATTTGTCATGCGCGATGGTCCGGGTGAATCTCCATACGTTATATAGATGATTCCATCAGGTGAGAGAACAGCATGGGTAGGTCTATATTGCTGGGGCTGACTAGGGACAGGAAACCATGTCTTTCCATAATCACTGCTCCTGAAAAGGTTGTTACGGTTCATTAATGAAATGCCGACATAAATTACAGCACTTCCTTTTCCCGGTACTCCGCTTTTTGGATCAAAAATGACAAATATAATTCCGGAACCACGATTGAAAAATTCCCATCGTCTTATTTCACGGGGATTTTTGATTGAATCCGGCGGAATTTCTTTTATATCGGGAAAGCTCGAAACCTGTTCCCAGCTTTTACTTCGATCATTACTTTTCCAAAGCCCGTCGTTACGGGTTCCCAAATAGATAATATTACCATCGTTAGGATCAACGGACATTCTTTCACCGTTACCGCGTCCGTTTTCATTCCCCCCACTTTTAAAGGAACATCAATACGTTTGAATGTTTGGCCGCGGTTATCCGAATAAAGTACAGCACCATTAGCCACCTGTGGTGCAGTATAAGTACCACATGATAAATAGAAGTATTCGGGATCAGAAGGATCGACAGCAATGCTCTCGACTCCCATCAAATTAACATCTTTATTAGAAATCCAATCTAAAAGCGGTTCCCACCTTAAAGTTTTTTCATTTCTTCTGTAAGCCCCGCCAATATCTGTCCGGCAGTAGCATAAAGCTTTTTCTCCGGGGTGGAAAACGATTCCATCAACAAAGCCGCCGCCAACGATTTGTACATTCTTCCAATTATAAAGTATGGTTTCTGTTTTCAGATTTTTCTGGGCTACTGCTAGTGAATAGCAGGAAATTATAATTATAAGGGATATATTAAATATTTTTTTAAATGATTCTATCAAATTTATTTACAGCAAAAATTGCTCTCCGAAATATTTATATGAAATAGATTATAGTTTAATTTTAATTTTGATCCCGTTATATTTTACCACTTTATCGGGTTGAGAAACAATTTGTACACCAATACCATGATTTGCTTTTACCAATACTATATTAAAAGTCCTATCTTTTAACATCCCGGGAAATTCTCCCTTACAATCTGAAATTATTAAAGATTTTTCTGCATCATCCCAGCTAAAATCGATAGTTGCATAAATTCCTTTTTCATAATTATAGTTATCATTTTCATCTTCGTATAGAGTAAACTTTCCATCAGCTCCCGGATATATTCTTAACTCAATCGGATCTTCCGGTTTTTCAGTTGAAAACTGGAGAAACGGGCCCATCGGAATTATTGAACCCTGTTTCACAAACAAAGGCATCATATCAATTGGAGCAGGAGTTTCTATTATTTGTCCTCCTTTAAATGTTTTTCCCGTCCAGAAATTTATCCAACCGGTGGATTCCGGAAGATAAACCGTTCTTGTTTTTTCAGGTAACTCAAGATTCTTTTCCGACAGATAAGAGGGGGTCCGCCAACCTAACTTAACATTCGCACCTCCCATATTTTCAAAATACTCCAGCTTTATATCATACACCTTTCCCTTTTCAAGAGAAATAATTCCTTTGTGAGATTGTGTGGGGTGGGTTTTCCAATCATCAATTAACAATTTCCCGTTAACCCATAAATGCACTCCGTCATCGGCAGAAGTTATAAATTTGTATTCACCTGTTTCACCGGCAAGTATTTTTCCAGTCCACCTAACCGAAAAATAATCGGGGGTCATTCCCTCAAGAGGAAAACTGTTTCCCCAATTATGATCGATGTTTGTATCAATTAAAGAAGCAAATTTCTTTTTAAAGTTAGTTCCTTCAAAATATTCGGCGGATAATCCTCCCTTTTTACCATCATTAGTAAAAAGATTTGCTGAAGGAATCGATTCACCTTCATCGGGACCAACCCAGGGATAATACATAAAGTTAGTTACCGGATTAACAAGAAACGCCTGTCCAAACATATACTGGTCATCAATATTATAAACATTCTCATCCTTTGGAAAATCAAAAGCCAGCCCGCGCATCATTGTATAACCTTCGTTTGTTACCTTCCAGGCTGATGAATAAATGTAAGGCATAAGCCGGTAACGCAGGTTGTCAAATTTCAGCTGTGCATCATATGCCCAAGAACCTTTTTCGCCGAATTGCCAAATCTCACGGGGAGTATTTGTTCCGTGCACTCTAAAAACAGGGCAGAATGCACCGAATTGATACCATCTTGTAAAAAGCTCTTTATAAGAATCATCTTTACATCCTTCGCTAACCGGAACAAAAAAAGCACCTATATCTGTCGTCCAGTAAGGAAGACCGGAAAGACAAAAATTCAAACCTGCGGAAATCTGTTTGCGGAATACATTCCATGAAGCAAAAATATCGCCGGACCATGTTACTGCAGAATTGCGCTGCTGCCCGGCAAAAGCAGATCGGGTAAGAATAAAAACTCTTTTATCCGGTGTTTCGTCACGCTGGCCATTATACACTCCGGATGTTGTCATTAAAGGATATGTATTAAAATATCTTGCCCCGGTTCCCAAATAATTGTTCATAGCTTCAACTTCTGTTTTGGTCCAGGCGTGGGCCATTTCCGGTTCGGTTGCGTCAAGCCACCAGGCATCAAATCCTTTTACATATAATGAATCTCTTATCTGTCTCCAGTATATTTTCCTTCCTTCAGGGCTGTAAGGATCATAATATTGCTGAAGAGGATTCTGCAAAATAGAAGTAGGTTTTAATAAAAGATTTTTTGATTTGAATTCTTCATAATTGGTGCTTGTAGAATCAAATTTAGCCCAGACAGATATCATAATTTTTGCATGCATTTTATGCACTTCTTCAGTCATTAATTTAGGATCCGGATACCTAACAGGATCAAAATGGTGCGAGCCCCATGGATTCGGACTCCAGTAAAACCAATCCTGGACAATTACATCAATGGGAACTTTACGATTCCTAAATTCTTGTAAAGTATTTAAAAGTTCAGCCTGAGTGTTATACCGTTCCTTGGATTGAATAAAACCATAACCCCATTTGCCTAACAAGGGTGCTTTTCCTGTAAGACCGCGGTAGCCTGCAATTACTTCATCAATATTTTTTCCACCGATAAAATAGTAGTCAATTCCGTCACCTACCTCGGACCATAACTCCATTCCATCTTTGTCATCTTTAAATTTTGTCAGTGAATAATTATCCCATAAGATACCGTATCCCTTTGTTGAAACAATTACCGGAATGGAAACATTAGTATTAAGCTGCTGCAGGTCTAATTTATGTCCCCGCCAGTTCATAATGCTGTCCTGGT
Source organism: uncultured Ignavibacteria bacterium (assembly GCA_963739895.1). Lineage (GTDB taxonomy): Bacteria > Bacteroidota > Ignavibacteria > Ignavibacteriales > Ignavibacteriaceae > CAVQBP01. The sequence goes on from CAVUCR010000018.1 coordinate 148,971, forward strand.
GCTGTCCTAATCCATATAAAGCTTCCCCGGGAGATAGTTGAAATATCTCTTGAATGTTATAAGTATTTTCATTCAATACTACAGCCGGTTTTATACTTCTGCTTTTTTCGTTGAGCAAAATATTACCGGCGGAATCTTCAAACGCTAAATTACCTGTTTGAAGATTAATATTTATTTTAAGCGAAGAGGTTGTTAAGACAATTTGGCCATTTGTCTGTTCTACATTCCATTTAGTGTTTTCTATCTTGGGATTGATTACAACAAGGCTCTTCCTTTCATCTTCTAACCTGTCGGGATAAAATCGGATCCTGAAAATTTTATTACTAACAACATGTAATTGTAAAAAATTATTATCATATTTTAATCTAATTCCATCATTAGTATAAGTATAATTGTCCTGGCCCAAAGATATATTTGTGATAGAAAGAAATAATAACGACGCAAATAAGAGTTCGAGAAAAGCTTTATTTAATTTCTGCATTGTTAGTTAAATATTATAAATTGGATAAAAATATTTTTTCTCAACTTATTTAAGCAAAACCACCTTGCTTGTGGATACTTTATTTCCTGCAATAAATCTGTAGAAATAAATTCCACTCACCAGGTTTTCGGCATTAAAATCAAAAGACTCATCGTCATTTGAGTAAAATCATTTTCTTTATCATTATTTTGTCATTCATTTTCAAACTGTAAAAATATATTCCGCTTGCAAGATCAATAGCATTGAAATTTATAATATAATTTCCTGCATTCTGAATTTTGTTCACAAGAATATTAATTTCTCTTCCTAGTACATCATACACAATCATTTCAACCCTGGATTGTTCCTTTAAAAGAATATGATATTTTCGTACTTGGATTAAAAGGATTCGGATAGTTCTGAAATAATTTATTTTCAAGGGGAATGATTTCGCTTTGTTGTTCAACACTAGTAAGAGCGGAAACATAAACTCTGAATTCCCAGAAACTTGCCCAATCGCCGGATGGAAGTCCAGTTATAGTTATACGAACATACCTAGCAGAAATAGGATCGAAAATGTCCTGCCTGGTTTGAGCCGTACTTGTATTATTGTTTTTATCGACTACAGTATTCCAATTAATATTATCAGAAGATGCTTGAATAATATATTTATAGTTTTGCCCGTCAAATTCCCACATGACTTCAGTTCCAACAATATCATATAAATAGCCTAAATCAACTTTCCACCAATGATTCACATTTCCGTCATTTGCACACCACCGTGTGGATGTATTGCCGTCGTTTCCTTTGTCTGTCGTATTCCCTTTGGAGCTTTCCTGGCTGTCGCTGCTTGAAGTTTTCTTTAATGCAATGTTACTTACTTTTCCTGAAGAAACAACAAAATTAATAGTTGTTCCCGGCAGTACTTCATTCCCTGCTTCCGGTACCTGGCTGATAATAAATCCGGCAGTAATTGCCGTGCTGAGTACTTTAGTAATGGTTCCGATTGAAAGGCCGTAAACTTCAACTACGGAATCAATCGCTGATTGATTCATACCAACAAGGTTTGGAACTTTTACAGTTGAGAATCCCAGGAAAGATTATCTTGCTTAATTCCATTGGATCCTGAGAACTGTTTATCGGCAGCAATCTGAAATGATATGTATAAACTTTATTCGAATAAAGTGTGAACTCAGGGTGAGGTTTTGCCCCCCAGCTGTTATCGCCGCCTACCCCCATCTGGTGATAATTTAACCTCAATATAATTGAACTGCTTTTTGCAAGTTCATAAGGATGAGCTTTGCTCTCCAGCTCCCATGGAGTATATTTTAAAGCATTAAACTCTAAATAAGGAACTACCTATAGCCATAAGACCAATACCGGAGTTATTCGTTAAAGAGACCCATCTTACATCAGTTCGATTTCCTGTCTCCTGCGGCCTTATATATGAAACAAACATACTGTCGGCACTGGTTTTATATTGATCTAACATAAGAACCGGTTTTCCTGTCCCAGTAATTTTCATATGGCCCCCGGCCGTACCAGGTTACATTATTGAATTCCGAAGGAACTTTACACAGCATTCCGATTTCAGGTATTTCAGGGAGCTCAGGGCTTCCAGGCAAAAGTGTATATGAGATAATTATATTTCCATCACCATAAATATCATATATAACACTTCCCGAAGATTTTGTGGTAGTCGGGTAATTAAAGTTTACAGTGACTTGAATATGATTATTTGAAATTTGTTTTGTTGATATTCCTGTAACAGTTCTGCTGATACTGGCATTTCTCCATGTATTGCATCTGCCGGGCATACCATTTCCGCGGTCATTGCTATTTGGTGCTCTCCAAAAATTCGGAACCGGGCCGGCATCAATCAGTTTAACACCTTCATATTCATATGTGGAAATGGAACCGGTGTTTTTATCGAAAACCAGGTTAAGATTCGTATTATTTATAACTATACTATCTTTGGAATCACTTAATAAAAGTGAGGGAATCGACAAAGTATCGATCTAAAGCAGGAGCAGGAACAGGGAAAGGTATTTCAAACTGTGCAGAAGCAATCTCAAAACCTGCATCTGCCCAAAGCTCATTTTTTGTTAATTTGAAACTCAGGTCCAGCCAATATTCCGAGCCGGGTTTTAATGTAGGATCCCCAAAATTAATTGTTATATTTTTGTTTGTCAGCGGCGGGATATTAAGATCGGCTGATGTTAATGATCCGCTGTTAATCGTTTTATTATCTTCCTTAAGTTCCCATGTCCCGCTAAATGAATTAAGATCTGTAAAAAGAAAATCATTCTTAATTTTAAACTGACCTTTTAATAAATCGACTGTATCAATTTTAATATTCTGATAAACTTTTTTTACTTCATAAATTTCCGGTTGAAGAGTCCTATCGGCACTAACCAATCCATTTGCACAAAAATCAGCATCGTTAGGATTATCTCCCCAATCGCCGCCGTACGAAAATCCGCCTGAAGAATTTCTTAATCCTTGATCTACAAAGTCCCATATAAAAGCACCCTGGAGATTAGGATATTTATCTATTACATCCCAGTATTGATATAAGTTTCCTACACTGTTTCCCATTGCGTGAGCATATTCGCAAAGAATGAATGGTTTAGTATTCATCGAAATACCGTATTGCTCAACATTTTCAACCGAAGAATACATGGCACTATTAATATCTGCAACCTGGTTATAACCTTCATAATGAACAAGACGTGAAGGATCATTTTGATGAACCCAATCTGCCATAGCCTGGAAATTAGTTCCGCTCCCTGCTTCATTTCCCAAAGACCAAATCAGAACACTGGGATGATTCTTATCTCTTTCAACCATACTTTTAACTCTGTCTACGCAGGCAGATGTCCATTGCGGATCACTTGCAGGCACAATATTTCTAACTCCGTGTGTTTCAAGATTGGTTTCATCAATTAGATATATTCCGTATTCATCACAGAGATCAAGCCATCGAGGATCATTCGGGTAATGACTTGTGCGGACGGCATTGATATTAAATTGCTTTAGTATTGTAATATCCTGAACCATTCTATCATAGGTCATGGTCTTCCCCTTATCCGGATCAATTTCATGCCGATCGACACCTTTAAATAAAATCGGTTCACCGTTTATTTTCATTTGCCCGTTATTCAACTCAAACTTCCTGAATCCCAGCTTGCAGCTTTCCGTTTCAATTATATTATTACCGGGATCTCTGAGAATCAGTACAAGAGTATATAGATTCGGAAATTCTGCTGACCACTTAAGAGGATTAGGTATGGATGTATTTTGAGATAATTCCGCTTCATTGTCAGCATTAAAAGAAGGCGTTCCTAATTGTAATGATGTTACCGGACCTCCTTCTGCATTGTATAATTGAGCTTCAACAGAATAACCTGCAGGAGAAGTCTGCTGAAGATCTTTAATGTGTGCTTCAACTGTAAGAGTAGAATTTGTATAACTCCCGTCAAAATCAGTTACATAATGGAAATCATCTAAATGAACTGAAGGTGTTGAAAATAAATAAACATCCCGGAATATTCCGCTCAAGCGAATCATATCCTGGTCTTCGAGCCAACTTCCATCGGACCAGCGAAAAACCCGCACTGAAATATTATTGCTCCCCTGCCTTACATAATTGCTTATATCAAAATCTTTTGAAGTAAAGCTATCTTCACTATAACCGACATAATTTCCATTAATCCATACATAAAAAGCAGAACTAACACCTTGAAAAGAAAGATAAATATGTTGCCCTGTCCAAGATTGAGGAAGAGTAAAATCCCTTCGATATGAACCGACTGGATTATAAATTGTAGGAGCATAAGGTGGAGAAGGATTTTCCACACCAGTCCATGGATAAGTTACATTTGTATATATAGGATGATCATATCCTTGAGTTTCCCAATTACCCGGAACTTTGATATTTTCCCAGCTGCTGACATCCGTACTGTCCTTGAAAAATGAGGTATCTAATTTGGAAGGACTAGTAACAAGCTGGAATTTCCATGTTCCTTCAAGAGAATAATAAAATGGAGATGAAGCTGCATCATTATTCAATGCTTCAGAGATATTCGAATACGGGATAAGTGTTGTATGTGCTGCTAAACGATTTACTTGAAAAACGCCCGGTTTGTTGTTCCATTCATTATTTGGCTGAGCTAAGAATCGAACATGTATTAAAAGAAACAAGAACTCCAGTAAAAAGTATTGATAAAAATTTTTTCACAATTGCTTTCCTAACTGCACATAGATTTACTTAAATCCACTTATTCGTCATTAACATCTGTTTTTTACATGATTATTATTAGTCTATTTTAATATTAAAATCTCCCTATGTTTTGAGTTAAGCGTGCTCTTCAAATGTTATAGATAAAAGAAGATATTTTGTTCATATATTATTATAAATGCAATATTTTTTAGCATTCATTCTCTATAAGATTATCGTGCAGAAATAACTACTGAAGCCGGCTCTAAACCTGCTGATACTGCTTTTAATGTAATTTCGCCTTCCTTATTTTTTGATTGAATTACAACCAGACACATTCCATTAAATGCTTTCCGGTAATCGGCTTTGAATGGTTCATGACTTGTTTCCGATCCGTTATCCACACCGACAATCTTCCCTTGGCCGGATATATCGAAATTGATCAAGTTGTCGGCATACGGGACCATTGTACCATCCTTATCAAGAACTTCCACGGTAACAAAGGAAAGATCTTTACCGTCAGCTGAAATTATTTTCCTGTCAGGTTTTAATAATACTTTTGCCGGAGCTCCAGCTGTTTTTTTAGATGATATAATTTCTTTCCCCTCCTTTTGGCCAACAGCTTTAAGGGTACCTGGAGTATACGGGATTCTCCATATAATATGAAATTCACCATCAGCTTTTTTCTTTATTCCCAGAGATTTATCGTTTAAAAACAATTCAACTTCATTACAATTAGTGTATGCCCATACATCGACAGAGTCTCCTTTTTTCCAATTGGGTTTATCATCCTTAACTGTAGTCCAGCATTCAGGATTCCAGGGAGGGAAAATGTGCAGCACAGGTTTGTCAGTCCATTCACTTTGATACATATAGTATGCATCCTTTAGAAATCCGGCAAGATCAATTATGCCAAAATAAGAACTGCGAGAAGGCCACCAATAAGGAGTCGGTTCACCAAGGTAATCAAAGCCTGTCCATATAAACATACCGGCAACGTAATCATATTTATTCACTTGCCTTAACGCTTCTTCATGAGTTGCTCCCCACGGCACCCTGCAATTATCATAAGCTGAACAAGTATTATCCGGATTCCCGCCTTTAAATGGTCGATCCCATCTATTAGGCCAGACGAAAATACTGTCGGAAGGCATGTCATAATGACCTCGGGTTTCCAATGCTGAGGTCGTTTCAGAACCAATTAATTTTTGACCCGGAAAATTAGCCGGAAATGTTTCATAATCATTTCTATGATAACTGAATCCAACTATATCCAGCGCACCAGATCTAATTATATAATTTGAAGTCTTTGTGTCATTACAGTTAGAAGTAACGGCCCGTGTCGTATCAAGGTTTCGAATAATATCTGCCAATTCCCTGGCAATAGTTAATCCGCTTTCGTCTCCCTGCTCTCTAATTTCATTCCCGATACTCCACATAATAACACTTGGATGATTTCGATCTCTTAAAACCATATCCTCAAGATCACGTTTATGCCATTTATCCCAATCCAATGAGTAATCATATTTTGTTTTTCTCTTTTTCCACATGTCGAATGCTTCATCCATTACTATGAAACCCATCTTATCACATAAATCCAGGAGTTCAGGTGCAGGAGGATTGTGGGAAGTACGAATACCATTACATCCCATGTTCTTTAAAATTTCGAGCTGACGTTCAAGTGCCCGTTTATTGATTGCAGCACCGAGACATCCTAAATCATGATGATCGCAAACTCCGTAAATCTTAATATGTTTGCCATTTAAGAAAAATCCTTTGGCAGTATCAAAATAAAATGTACGGATTCCAAAAGTGGTATTATAATTATCGCATATTTTATTATCACACTTAATTGTAGTAACAGCTTTATATAAATCAGGATTTTCAACCGACCATAAGTCTGGATTTTTTACAGTTAATTCTTGATTAACTTCTACATCGGAATCTTTTATTACCAAACCTGGGGTTTCGGTTTCAGCAATTGTTTCCCCATTTTTATTCAATACCATTGTTTTTACAATTAACTTCTGGTCTTGAACGGACGCATTATGAACTTTAATTTGAATCGAAACTTTTGCAGATTCCTTAGTTACTTTAGGAGTTGTAATAAAAGTTCCCCAATGATCAATATAAATTTTATTTGTGGTAACCAGCCAAACATTTCTATATATCCCTGAGCCTGAATACCAGCGCGAATTCGGCTGCTCCGAATTATCAACTTTAACCGCCAATAAATTTTTCTTATTTCCGTAATTCAGATAAGGTGTGAGTTCATATTGAAATGAGCTATAACCATATGGACGAATTCCCAAGTAATGGCCGTTTATCCAGACCTGACTATTCCTATATACTCCGTCAAAAGCAGTGAAAACAAGTTTATCTTTTTCAGACTCGTTCATGGTAAACGATTTCCTATACCATCCAATTCCGCCAGGCAAGGCACCGCCGCCAACACCTGCCGGATTATCTTTACTGAAGCTCCCCTCAATACTCCAATCATGGGGTAGGTCAAGTAATCTCCATGAAGAATCATTTAAATCTATGTCTTGTCCATTTTTAATATCACCAAGATTAAACCTCCAATTATCGCAAAAATTTTCGATATCTCTAACTTCTGACGGAGAGGCTGCATAAGCTTTTCTTGCAAAATAAATTAAAATTAAGGCTGCAAAAAAAACTAAAAAAGAAATAAAGCCAATGTATATTTTATTGTTTGAAGTTAATGTTTTCATTTGCGAAGTCCCTTATATAAAATTTACCTTCACTTCAACAAAGCCGATATATGGAAGTTCTTGTCCTCAATTGATAGCGGGAAAATTTCTGTTAACAGGAATATGTAGAAAGCCTCTACCATAGTACAAGCGGGACAAGGTAGAAGAATTATGAAGTTTTGTTTCCTTGTCCCACTTATCATTATTTTATACTTACAACAGCTTTTCTGAAAAACAAATTTATCATTCTAAATATTGTTATTTCAAAAGCATCATTTTCTTTGTAAAAGTATAATTACCTGATTGGATTCTGTACATGTAAACTCCGCTTGCCAAATTTGATGCATTGAAATCTACAATATACTGACCCGGTTTTTGATCTTGATTAACTAAAGTAGCAACTTCCTGACCAAGTAAATTGAATACTTTTAATGTAACAAAACCACCTTGAGGAATACTGTATTTAATATTGGTGGTTGGATTGAACGGGTTTGGATAATTCTGACTTAAGCTGAATTTTGCCGGTACTGAATTTGGAACTTCTCTAACACCTACAGTAATTTCAGGATACCAGGTCAAGTCGCCAAGCGGATTGCCATTTGGATCTGCAGTCAAAAGTGTTGCATTTGTATAACGTAAGTTATCTTTTACGGGATAACCTTGTGTGGTTTTCCAATCAGCGGGAACACCAACATATGTTCCTACAACACCTTGTGTTGGAGTAATAGGACTAGCCGGATCTACAGAATTCCTTGCGCCTGCTCCACTACCGCCATTTTGCCATACATGTCTTACAAATCTGGCCATACTGTCGGCAGCAGCATCTACTAAAGCTGCATTGAAGTCGGGATCTACATTCATATTCTTATCAGCACCAATATCAAAGTTTGGCATATTTAGAAGATCTGCAGCTTCCGGTCTTGCAGCAACCCAGATCGGGGCAAGTATTTTACCGCCAACATTCCTATAGTGTCCTACTGAAGTATCGGGATCAGCATTCATAGTTGCAAAGTTATCCATAATTTTTTGCGGCCAGAAATAAGTATTGTTTGTAGCGTTAAGATGTCTGGTCTCTTCTGTAACATTATAAGGAGGATTTTCTAAATCACTATAAAGTGAATCTATAGTAAGAACTCCAGGGGGACTAAAGAAATTCGCGTTGTAAGTTGACTCATCATATGCATGCCCTGAATCCAGACCTGCCGAATAGACGCTATAGAAAATATTATTGGTTATATCTGCATTGTGCATTTGCCTCATCGAAAAAGGAGAAGACTTGGTATGCATGAACATAGTATTGTGGTCAAAATGCATATAACCCATCGATGAACCCGAGCCCTCAACATTACCGCCCAATACAAAGAAAGTGCTGTTTTGTATCCACATTGTGTCAATAGCATTTACCCCTGGTCCGGCCCAGTTCGTACCCGGATTCTGAGGAATATCACTTTGATTGTTCCTGAATAAGCAATGAGTAACAAAAATATCCGTACCAAGTGCATTCCAGGTATTTAATATGTTAGGCGTTCCTGTTGAACCGAAATTTTCGATAACACAATTTTCCATTATATATCTGCAGGTATCTCCATTAGCACTCACCAATTGTTGAGTTACTTGAGAACCGTCTGTACGTGTACCTATTAGATAAAGATTTTTGAAATGGATATAACTACCACCACCAGGAGTAGCAGCAAAATTACCGGGTGATCCTCCATCCGGATTAATATAAGGCGCGATAACCGGCAGGTATCCATCAGGGGTAATTTTCCCGATAAGGTCCAAATCCTTAACTCTGATTTCTTCCGTTAAAAAATAAGTAGTATCAGAATTAAGTACATAAATATGTCCGCTTTCGCCTGATGCTGTGGTATCTTGGTTAATAACTGTATTAAGATTTCCCGGAGGTAAGGCATAGACATAAAGGGAATCTTTTGCAAAAGACTGTATACTTGCAATTGATACAAAAAGCACAGCAAGTAATAGTATCTTGGTAAGTAACTTCATATTGAACTCCTTTCATTAAAGAATAATTAATTAATTGATTTATATTTCCCGAACTATTTGAATCTGCTTCTCATATGCTCTCTACCTCCTTTTCTTTATGAGTTTTGTTATTAAAAGTACTTATTAAAGATTTACTCTGAATCCTAATTGAGCTGTTAAACCGTATGATTCATCAGTAGACTCAAAACCATTCCCTCTTAAAATATAGGTATCATTAGCTCCATTCAGATTATTTAGATTCATGAAAACTTCTATATTGTACCAGGGTAATTCTTGTTTTGCCGCAACATCCAGGCGCAGGTATTCTTTTTTTTCAGTTCTTAATTCATTATGGAAATTTGTACTATTGAAAATAGCTGACTGGTAAATCGCGGAACCTAAAATTGAAAAACCTTTATAGTCCCACCCCAGAGAAAGATTCACGATATTATCCGGTTGATTTATTAGTTTATCTTCATAGGTAGAATCAACATAAATAGTTGGAAAAGGAAATACCGGTGAATGTTCTACGACAGTAAAAGGATATTTTGCCTTCGAAAATACATGCGTAAAATTCACATTAAGTACCAGCCCGCTTAATACACCCGGCAAGTACCAGAAATGTGTCTGCCAATCAGATTCGAGACCCCATAATTCAACCTGGTTTGGATTATTAATAGTATGTATTAATCGTGAATCCTTTAACATTCAAAAGCGGATATTGCGAAACATTATATAATCCCGGATATTTTTTCTGATCACTTATATTACTCCGTTGGAAAAACACAAAATCATTAATATGTTTCAGGAATCCGCCGAAAGTGAACAATCCTACCGCATTATTATATACAGAAAGCTGCAGATCATAGTTTTCTGATTTAGCCGGTTTTAGATCAGTATTGTTCCAGGTAACACTTGTGCTGGAGACATAAACGTCAATAATGGGAAGAATGTCACGGAAATCGGAATATGCTAACGTATTTGTGTATGCAGCGCGTAAGCTAAGCCAGGGCAAAGGATTAAATTTTATGTTAACATCGGGCAGCCAGTATCCATGAGTTTTGGTAACTGTTGTGTCTATATGAGGAAGATCTTGCGGGTATGGATTTGAAACACTGGCAATATAGATCCGGTTTGCATTGTAACTCGTTGTAAGGTTTTGGTATCTAGCGCCTGCCATTATTGATAATAACTGACCGAAATGAAACGTACCCATCAAATATCCCGCACTTCTGTCTTCATTACCGGAATAATCACTGGCTATCTGACCAAACATACTGGGCACCCATGCAGCGAATCCACCGGTAGGCGCAGTCTTTAAATTATATCCGTAATCAACAATAATTTTTTTAATATTCTTCATATAATCCAGCCCTGCTTTATTATCAAAAGTATAGTTGCCATTCAGATATGTACCGGTGTTAAGACTGGGATCCATAAAAGGTGTTATAAATATATTTGAAGCACTCCTTGGATCAATACCCCAATTAGTTGCTAACCAAGGATATGCGCTTACAATATTTTGACCAATTGTACCGAAGGTAACGGTACCATTTCCTTCGAAATAATCATGCTTACGATCCGTATAAGAATACATTCCACCGGCTTTTAATTCTAAAGAGAGAAAATCTGCAATGTTGAAATCCCGGGAGAGATCGACTGCTCCCCGTAATACCCTCTCATTGGTAAAACTGTTATTTGTATTTACACGCCGCAAATTCATATTGCTCAAGTCTACAAATTTATGTGCTTGTTTAGCTATTGTAACTGGTACAAACCTGTCATCAATTGAATTAGTTCCAGTAGAAAGCTGTTCGAATTGAAGGTCCCATTGGTCAGGGGAAATATTCTCGGAATAAGAATGGGAAAGCGTTGCATTAATATTTACCAATGATGTCTTCTGATTATAACTTAGAATGTTACCGATAAGGTTTAATTCCTCAGGTGAGTTATGGATATAGTAGTGAATAGTATTAGTATTTCCGCCTCTGGCCAGACCATATGCCTGCCGCCAATAGCTTGTGTTTGATTTACTTTGGCTGAAGATATTCATTAAAGCTATGTTTCCGTTCGGAAGGTCATAATCGAATGTAGCAGTTCCATTGTATCTTTTTTCTACCTGGGAGTAAAGTAAAGATTAAGATCAGTCAGGGGTAAATAACCCGGATTAGTTACTGAGTTAGGTTGAGAATAAGTGGCATCTAGATGATCCGAAGTAAAATTTTGCTGCTGTACGATGCCCTGAACAAATACGCCGAAACGCTCATCCAGAAATCTTCTTTCAAGACTTAAATCAAATTTATAATTATTATACTCACTTGTAAGATTTGTATATCCACCTTGTGCTGAAATGGAAATTCCCGGTAAATAAGATAAACCAAGAGGTCGTTCCGAAATGCCTTTACTTGCTTTCCTGATACCTAAATTTACGGTACCGCCAAGAACATCGGCATCCATGTCTGGTGTATTAGTTTTATAAACTTCAATACCCGCAAGCGAGCTTGAAGAAATCATTCGCATATCTACGCCTCGCCCGCCGCCAACCCGGCTGCCCAGCGGATCATCTGAATTAATTTGCCGTCCACTTTCATTTGAAGGGATAGGAACACCAGCTATCGTAATTTGGTTATATTGCGGGCTGATTCCACGAATTACTACTTGTGTTGCCTGGCCGCCGGATCTTATTAGTGAAATTCCGGGCAGCCTGCCGATTGATTCTGCTGCATTAGCATCGGGAAGCTCCTGTATTCTTGCAGATGATACTACATTTACAATATTGCTTGATGCTAATTGCTGGTTGATAGCTGCATTCTGACCGCTGGCCTGAGCTGTGACAACTACTTCACCTGTTGCTACGGCTACTCCCTCAAGCTGTATGTTCTCCTCGAGGTGTTCATTTTCTTTTAGAGTTAATTGAATTGTTTTTGGTTCATAACCAATATACGAAACCTTTAATGTATAAGAATCCCGCAGGAACATCAGAAATTAAGTAGTTTCCTTCTGCATTAGTGGCAGCTCCAATACTTGTCCCTTCGATGATAAGATTAGCACCAAAAAGAGGTTCCCCTGTACTTGAATCAGTTACTTTACCTGAAACCCTTGCTGCACCCCATATTAATTGAGAAGAAAACAAAATGGTCAAGATAAATAAAAAAACGGTAGACATTTTTGTTAGCATTTTACCTCCATGTTTATTAATGTTATTATTTTAGAAATATCTTTATTTACCTAACAACTAAGATTTCTTATTTTTTTAAACTAATTAATGTCCGAATTTCTATAATGTACATTTGATAAATCTCCAAGTATTTTTGCACTGTATTCCGGCGTAATGTCCCTCTGGGGTTCAGCCAGCATTTCATAACCAACCATAAATTTTTTAATGCTGGCTGACCTTAATAGAGGAGGAAAGAAATGCATATGGAAATGCCATTCTTTATGATCTTTACCATTTGTAGGTGCCTGATGCAATCCGGATGAATATGGGAAAGATGTTTTAAAAAGGTTATCATATTTTGTTGTGATAACTTTCAAGGCATTTGCAAAATTTTTTACTTCTATTTTATTAAGCTGAAGAATATTCGAAATCTTTCGTTTTGAGATTATTAATGTCTCATACGGCCAGACTGCCCAATAAGGGACTACAACAACAAACGATTCATTTTGATAGACTATTCTTTCATTTAATTTTAATTCTAATTTCAGGTAATCACTTAAGATGCTTTGTTTGTTTTTTTTATAATATTTTATGAACTGCTTTAATTCTTTCATCGCTTCCAGTGGAATATTCTCCTGAGCCCAGATCTGCCCATGCGGGTGCGGATTGCTGTTTCCCATCATCGTCCCTTTATTCTCAAAAATCTGTACATGGTTTATATTGGGATTTGAACCCAGTGTTTCAAATTCAATCTGCCATGTTTTAATAACTTTTTCGATGTCGCTTTCTTCCATTTCCGCAAGTGTTAAATCATGCCGCGGAGAAAAATTTACTACCCTGCAAATTCCTTTTTCACTTTGAGCAATAAGAAGATCTTTTTTATTGAACTTAAAGTCATGAATATTTTCAAGCAGTGCCGAGAAATCATTAGTGAAAACAAAAGTATTTTTATACTGAGGATTAGTTTCCCCGTTTGCACGTTTATTTCCCGGGCATAAATAACAGCCCGGATCATAATCAGGCCGGGAATTTTTTTCAGTTTTTGAAATTTCTCCCTGCCATGGGCGATCAGTCCTGTGGGGCGACACTAAAACCCAGTCTCCTGTTAAAATATTTTTCCTTCGATGAGGATAGTATAAATTATATTGCGACATCTTTTTCGACTTCAATAATATTTGTTCCGCTACTAATCTTTGTCACATAAGTTTTGGCTTCTAAATCAAATTCCTTCTTATAATCTTCCTTGACTTTTTTATCTATTGTTTCAATTGCATCATTTTCAATTAAATTTATTGTACATCCCCCAAATCCTCCCCCCATCATTCTGGAGCCATAAACATTGGGATTATTTTTCAAAATCTTAACTAAGAAATCTAGTTCCTTACAGCTTACTTCATAGTCTTTGCTTAAACCTTCATGTGTCTGATACATTAATGCACCAAAAGTTTTTAAATCGTGAACGCTGAGTGCATCGCATGCTTTTAATAACCTATCGTTCTCTTCAACAACATATTTACATCTTTTATAAATAATGGGATCCAATTTAGATTTATGTACTTCCAGTAATTCGAATCGAAACATCCCTTAAACTTTCAATCTGGGGATAATCCTTTCTTATTATTTTAACACCGTCACTGCATTCTTTTCTTCTTTGGTTGTATTCGGAAGATGCTAGTGAATGAGATACATTTGTATCAAATAAAACAATGGAGATATTCTTATAATCAAAGGGGAAATAATCTTTTTCCAGGGAACGGCAGTCAATTCTAAGAACATGCCCGCTCTTCCCAAACACATTTATATATTGGTCCATTATACCGCACCTGACACCAACAAATTCATTTTCAGCTCTTTGGGCTATTTTAACAAGTGTAAGCTTATCAATCCCCAAAGAATAAATATGATTCAATGCAAAAGCCAAACCAGCTTCTAGTGCAGCAGATGAAGAGAGTCCTGCTCCGATAGGTATATTTCCTCCAAATACACAGTTGAATCCATAAAATCTATAACCATCCTTTTTCAGCTGGTCAACGACCCCCAGCAGGTAATTCGGCCACTCTTCCTCAGACTTTCCGAACTCTTCAATTGAGCATTCAAAGGAGCTATTCTTATCAAATGCAAATATTTTACAATAATTATCATTTCTAGGAGCAATTGCCAGGTAAATAGCTTTATCAATAGCTGCCGGCAAAACAAATCCCATATTATAATCAGTATGCTCGCCTATTAGATTGACCCTTCCGGGTGAACGGAACATGTATGGATCTTCATTAAATAATTCTTTAAACTTTTCTTTTATATTTTTAGATAAATTCATACAGTTTTATACAGTTTGTTTTCTTGTTTTCCAATACATAAATCCTCCAAATAAAATCATTACTGCTCCCCACCATATATCGGGATGAGTATTAGCAAGAATTGTTTTCACTGCAGGCGGATTAATTAAATTATAAATACCGCTAAGAAAAATAATTCCTCCCATTACAAGCAAAATCAATCCGACAAAAAACCAAATAGGTCTCATTAACTTTTCCTTCTTTATTTAATTACCAGAATAACAAGTTTAGAATAACCAGAACAATACATGAGATTATTGCATAAAACTCGGGGCGTTTTATAAACGGCACATGTCGATCGAGGTTTTCTTCTGTCAATCCTTTTACAAGCCCAACCAATTCCTCTTTTGCTTTCTTTCGGGTAAAGAAGCTAACCAATATTGTAACAACAGCGCATATCACCCACGCCCACCATGCACGCCAGAAGTTTGCTGCCATATCGCTCTGAACACTTGACATGGTAAGTATACTCTGGTTAAACCAGTTGAACTTCACTGCCATATACAATGTAAATGATGACCCCATACCGGCTATCAAGCCCCAGAAAGCTCCGCTCGGAGTAATCCACCAGAGGAACATTCCCAGCAGCATCGTAGCAAACAAAGGTGCATTTACCCATGAGAAAATCGCCTGCATATAATCCATTATACTGGGAAAACTCTTTGCCCAATATGCTGTCCCCAAAGAAATGATAACGCCTACAACTGTTGACACACGTCCCATCCAGAGTAAATGGGTATCAGATGCATTTCTATTTAATACGGATTTGTAAATATCATAAGTCCAGACAGTGTTAAATGCACTAATATTCCCTGCCTGACCTGCCATAAATCCTGCGAGTAATGCAGTAACTCCTAATCCAACCAATCCGGTAGGATAATATCTTGCTATCAATAGCGGCAATGCAGAATCATAATTTATATGACCTCCGTCGTGGATTAATTTAAATCCGCTATGAGGATCATTTGATAACACTATTGCAATTAATCCGGCTAATATTACTATAAAGGGAAGTGCCATTTTAAAGAAAGAAGCTACAATTGGCGTCATCCTGGCTGCACGTAAGTTCTTTGCAGAAAATGCACGCTGAATAACGAGAAAGTCTGTAGTCCAGTATCCAAATGAAAGAACAAACCCCAGCCCTAGAACAATTCCTGCCCAATTAATAAACATCCCATTTTCTGTAGGATTACCGGATGTCGACCAAAGGGTTGTAAAGGAGACTTGGGAAAATTCATTTATGCGGGCTACTATTTCATGCCAGCTTCCGATTTCAATAAAACCTAAAATAGAAACAAGAAACAGTCCGAACCAGATCATAAAAAATTGAATTATCTCTGTAAATATTGCAGACATTAGCCCGCTCATCCCTACATAAAGAGCTACAGTAATTGCCGAAATCCACATGCTTATATCCCAGTTCCAGCCCAGGAAAGTATGAAGTACAAGTGCCATTGCATACAGGTTGATACCTGAAACAAGAAGTGTCATTATCGCAAACGCTATTCCGTTAAGCACACGAGTCTTTTCATCAAAACGAAGCTTTAGATAACCGGGTACTGATTTTATTTTACTGCTGTAATAGAATGGCATCATATATATACCGAGGAAGAGCATTGCCGGTATAGCTCCGATCCAGTAAAAATGAGCTACAAACATTCCATATTTAAAGGTATTCCCTGTCATTCCAAGAAGTTCAAGAGCTCCCAGGTTTGCAGATAGAAAAGCTAAGCCGGCAACCCAGGATGAATTTTTTCGCCCGGCAAGAAAAAAATCTTCTTCGCTTTTAGTAAACTTCCTTAGATACCAGCCTATACCGAGTACAAAAGCAAAATAAACTAAGATTATCATCCAATCTATAAAGGATAGTCCGATTGTTTGCATATTTTTTCCTTATAAAAAAAGACTACAGTATTAAAAATTAAATTAAGGAGATTCAATTTAACTATTACTATTATGATGGTGACTAAGAATGATTATCAACTCAAAAGAAATTGAAAAATTAATAAATCAAATTGCAATGGTTTAAAATATTTCCAAAAATTTTACGTCTAAGAGGAATTTCTAACAATTAATTTAGCGTCAAGCACAATCGTTTTTTTATGACATTTATCTCTTGATTTTCAATCATTTCAATTAAAATTTCTGCTGCTTTTTTCCCCATTTCAAAAGAAGGCTGATTTACTGTTGTTATTGGAGGATTCTACAAGACTGGTAATTTTATTATTTGAGAATCCTACTATTGCAATATCTTCTGGAATTTTTAATCCGGCTTCTTTTATTCTTTGAAAAGCGCCAATAGCCACAGGATCATTTACAGCAAAAATAGAATCGGGAATAATATTTTCTTTTAGAAGAGCTATCCATAGAATTATAACCATCTGCTTCATGCAAACCGCCATAACGAATTAATTTTTTATTAACAGGGATATTCTGCATTCCTTAAAGCATCTTTGTAACCTTTCAATCTTTGTTCACATATTTTAAAGCTTTGGCCCAGCGAAAAATGTGCAATCTTTTTTCGCCCTGTTTTAATTAAATAAGTAACTGCATTAAAAGCACTTTTGGCATCATCAATTATAACTTTATTAGCAGAAACATCACTGCATGCTCTATCAAAAAAGACAAGTGGAATACCCCGATTAATTAAATCTTTAAAATGATCTCCATTTTTGGTATTTTGAGAAATCGAAACAATAAGGCCGGCAACTCTCTGCTGGATCAAAGCATTAGTATTAACAACTTCTCTTTCGTAGCTTTCGTTTGACTGGCACACCAGGATTATATAACCGGAATGATAGGTTACTTCTTCTATTCCGCTAATTGCGGAAGAAAAGAAGTCGTGCTTAATTTCAGGAACAATTACTCCTATTACATTTGTTCTTTTATTTTTTAGGCTCCTTGCGATCGGATTAGGAAAATAGTTTAATTTTTTTGCAATTTTTTTAACTCGATCCTTGGTTTCCTGTTTTATATCGGGGTGGTCATTTAAGGCGCGAGATACAGTTGATGCAGAAATCTTTAACTCTTTAGCAATATCTATAATGGTAGAATTTTTCAAAAGAAAATTGTTCCCGCAAAGGATTGCAAAATTTTTATACAAAAATAATATTTATTTTTCAAATTATAAATTACGATTTATAATTAAATAATTAATAAAACTTTAGTGCATAATTCATTTATTATAAGCTTTAAGTATTCTATCAATCATTTCATTTGATTCTTTATTAATGATTTGCCGTTTAGAATCAGATTCGAACCAAGCTAGAGTTCTTTTTATCCCCTGGTTAAAGGGAATTGTGGCTCTAAAATCCGGTACAAAAGTCTTTATTTTTGTATTATCAAAAATTACACTATATGATTTATCGCCCAACAAAGATCCGATTAAAGACTTTTCACAATTCACTATAAAATCGGAAGATATATGTACCATATTGGCTTCAACTCCAACTGCTTCAGCTAATGCCTGATAAATTTGCTCCCATGTTAAAACTTCATCTGAAGTAATATGAAAAGAATGACCAATAGCCTGCTGATGGCCAATCAGTCCTAAAAATCCTTTTGCAAAATCTTCGGCATGTGTTACAATCCACAGCGAAGAACCGTCACCATGAACAATAATTTCTTTTCCTTTTTTTATTCTATCAATAATTGTGTATTCTGTCCATCCTCCCATAATTACAGGGATAACAGTATCATAAGTTAACGACGGCCGTACAATTGTTACCGGAAAATTTTTGTTTTGGTATTCATGATTTAATCTTTCTTCACAAGCAATTTTGTTTTGAGAGTAATCCCAAAAAGGATTATACAGCGGCGTAGATTCGGTTATAACAGGATGCGAAGGGGGTTTCTGATAAGCTGATGCTGAACTTATAAAAATATATTGTTTGGTTTTGTTACTAAATAATTTAATGTCTCTTTCAATATCATTTACATTGAATGCAATCCAATTAACTACGGCATCCCATTTGTGATCCTTAAGCAGAGAAATAGTCTGCTCCAGATTTGAAATATCATCTTTAATAATTTTAGCACCAGGAATTTCAACTTTTCTAGTTTCACGATTTAAAAGATACAGCTCAATCCCTTTTTCAATACATAATTTGCTTATAGATGTACTAATATTACCTGTTCCGCCAATAAATAATACTTTCATGAATTTTCCTTTCTTTGGGAGAAAATGAAATATATGAAAAATCTAATATTTAGATTGTGCCATCAGCAAGGTTGTTTTTTATCAAAAAATTATAGCTTACTTTAATTCCGTCAAAAATATCCTTATTATCTTCATCAAATTCAACGATCATCCATTTGATATTTTTCCACCTGCTTTAATTATTGAAGGGAAATCCATTACAGCTTGACCTGCAGGAACCTGTTCATAGGATTTTTCCCCTTCAATGGCAGGACCATCTTTTATATGCAAAAGAGGTGCTCGCTTTCCAAAATCAGTTAGAATTTTCGCAGGTATCCTGCCCTGCTGTTTTAGCCCAGTAAGTATCAATTTCAAAAAATATTTCTTTATCCAGATTATCTAGGAGATAATAGAAAGGAATAATCCCATCTTCATTTTTTTCAAAATCCCACCAATGATTATGTAATCCAAATTTCAATCCTTTACTTTTTAAGAATGCTCCGATTTCATCATAAACTTCCGCTGTATGTTTAACAGCATCAGCATTCTTAAACTTATCTCCCTGAGGCCATTCATGATATACAATTGTATTACAATTATAAGCATCCGCCATTCTTAATGCATTTCTCTTTCTTTGCTGACAGGTAATTCAGAATGCATACTTAAAATTTCCAATCCTGCATTTTTGAAAACTTTGGCAGCCTGATCTAAAGTTATATTGCCCGGTAATGCATATGTTTCAATCCCTTTGTAACCAATATTTGCAACTTTTTGAATACTTCTTTTAAAGTCCTTCTCAATATTTTTCCTGATAGTATATAACTGTAAACCAATATCTGCTTTATATTCTGTAAATTTAAGGAATTCGAATCCCGGTAAAGATAAAGCTGCAGCCCCTGCTCCAACCAATTTTAGAAAACCCCTTCGGGAATGCTTTAAATTACTCATTCTTTTTCCTTTTTATTATATTAATTAACTATTTTATAAAAATAGATTAATATGTAATATATCGATATTATTAAAGTTAATTTAACTAATTGATTAATACAATTTGATTTAATAAGACAATTTTATAGATATCCAGCGAAATTATCCATTAACTATAATAACTAAATAATTTGTGAAGAATTGTTAAAGAAATTTAATCAATCAATATCAGAGGGAATATTATATACAGATCAATATGAACTTGTAATGGCACAACTTTATTTCAAACATGGTTTGCATGAAACCAAAGTTCAGTTTGATCATTTTTTCAGAAACTATCCGGATTACGGAACACATAAAGCCGGTTATTGCATTAATGCCGGGTTAGAATGGTTAATTGATTGGATGCAAAATTCGTTTTTTACAAATACAGAAATTGAAATTTTAAAAAATCAGAAAACTGGAAACGGGAAAAATATTTTTCATGATGATTTTCTAGACTGGCTGCAAAAAAACGGGAACTTTTCAAACATAACTCTTAAAGCAATTCCGGAAGGAAGAGCGGTTCATCCTAATATCCCTTTAACAGTTGTTCAAGGTCCGGTAGCAATGGCTCAAATTTTAGAAACAGCTTTATTGAACCAGCTTAATTACCAAATTCTAGTTGCCACTAAAGCTTGCAGGGTAAAAGAAATGAGCAGAGGCGGACTTTTAATAGACTTTGGTGCCAGAAGAGGACAGGACCGCGGAGCTAATGCAGGTATACGCGGTGCTCTAATAGGTGGTGCTGATTTTTCATCAAATATTGGAATTTCTCATGTACTTGGCTTCCCAGCTAAAGGAACTCATGCACATAGTATGGTGCAATTGTTTCTAACATTGGAGATGAGTGAATATGATGCCTTCGAAGCGTTTGCAGAATTATACCCAGATAATTGTATTCTATTAGTAGATACTATAAATACCCTGGAAAGTGGAATTCCAAATGCTATAAAAGTTTTTGAAAAGATGAAGAAAAAGGGTCAAAAACCTATTGCAATCAGGCTGGATTCAGGCGACCTTGCTTATCTAAGTATTCAAGCAGCCAAAATGCTTAATTCAGCCGGCTTAAATGATGTAGGAATTGTACTTTCAAATGAATTGGATGAAATGAATATCTGGCAAATAATTACGCAAATTTCTGAAGAAGCACCGAAGAACGGGATTGATGCAGATACACTAATATCAAGATTAACATATGGTGTTGGGACAAGATTAATTACTTCAGCAGGAGCTGCTTCTTTAGGGGGTGTCTATAAATTAGTAGCTGTAGAAAATAATGGGAATTGGAAACCCGCAATAAAGATTTCAGAATCAAATGAAAAAATTCCAAATCCCGGGAATAAAAAAGTATGGAGAATTTATAATAGTAGAAAGAGAGCCACGGCGGATTTGTTAACCCTTTACAATGAGAATCCTGTCCAGGAAGAGAAAATAATTCTTCATCATCCTTATGATCAGAGTAAATTCAGAACAATTACAAAAGATCAAATATCAGGGATTGAAAACCTATTAGTCAATGTTTTACAGGATGGAAAATTAGTTTATGAATTCCCTACAATAGAGAAATTAAGAGAAATCAGAAATGACGACCTCAGCAAACTTGATACAGGGGTAAAAAGATTAATTAATCCGCATCTTTATCATGTATCAATTTCTAAAAAGCTCTGGGATTTAAAACAGGAGCTTATTTCAGAAACCAAAATAGAATAATAACTTTACTCAAGTTGACCGCCTTTTGTATAAACCGTTGAAACGGTTATAAATATTCATCTTTTTTCATTAACCCCAGGATTAATCCCGGGGTTAATGTGAAGCAAAAGCTTGATATTTAACTGTTTTAACAGTTTTCAATTTAAGCGGTCAACTTGAGAACTTTAATAAAGTTAAAAATTAATTAAAAGAATACTTTTAAGTTTTTATTACTTTCTTCCCTTCTAACTTATAATATTTTATAATCCCCTATATGACAGCTAGAATAATTATTAAGCAGATTAATAGAATATTAAAACCTCTTAAAGATAATTAAAAAAGCGATGTACTAAATAAATAGTAAAAGACAAATTATTAGATAATACTTTAAAATCCTTAAATCCGGTTAGTATAATCTCTTTACTTTTTAAAAATGTAATTTTGGGTACAAAGAGATTTTTGTTTTCCATTTTAATTGGAACAGGATATTTGATCTCAACAATTCTTTTTTTAGCAGGTTGCCTTAAAATATTTTTTCATGAAGTCGGAATGTATTATTATGGTCCTCCGTGGTATTATTTTATTATTGGTACTGTGAAAACCCAAATGACCCAACAGTAAAAGATGTTTTCGGGATCTGGCTGATACCCTTGGGAATCGGTATTTCCATACTAATATCCATGCTGCTCGCCAGGTTATTAAACCGATTAAATAAATAAACTTAAAATTTAAAATCGGATTCATTAATATTGTGCATCAAATACATAGTTATACTACTTATTTTATACAACAGTCTATATAGGTGGAAAAAATGAAAAACAATAAATTATTATTAACAATTACTTTTTTATTTTTTTTAATTCCTCATACCTCATTTTCACAGCAAGAAATTATTAATTCCTGGGAAGGTATTTTAGATGCCGGTTCAGGAAATCATTTGAAAATAATTTTTAATATTTCAAAGAGAGAAGATGGGAAATTAACAGCATCACTTGATAGTCCCAACCAGGGAGCTAAAGGAATTCAGGCAGAAAATCCGGAATTTGATAAAAGAAAAATTTCAATATCTGTCCCATCAATTGGCGGTGTTTATGATGGAAATATAGACTCTAATTTCACTAAAATTGAAGGTGAATGGAAACAAGGAGGAAAAACATTCCCTCTTATATTAACTCCTATTAGTAAAGCTGAAAGAAAATTAGAATTCTTTAGCTTATGGCAGGGAAAACTCAAAATAAAAGAAATTGAATTAAGATTAAATTTGAGATTTTATAAAGATGGGAAAGATTCAATAGGAGCCTTCCTCGATAGTCCGGATCAAAGCATAATGAATATTCCTGCGACCAAGGTATATTATGGAGATGATAGTGTATTGGTTGAAATTCAATCCATCAAAGGCTTTTATACAGGAAAATTTAATAATGATAAATCGGAGATTGATGGGAAATGGAATCAAAACGGATCTTCTTTTTCACTGAAATTGGAAAAAACAGAAAAAATAATAGAAGTTAAACGTCCTCAAGAACCAAGACGACCATATCCCTATAATGAAGAAGAAATAACTTTCAAAAATAAGATAGCCGGGATAACCTTGTCGGGAACACTTACATATCCTAAAGAAGGAACCAATTTCCCGGCAGTTGTACTAGTAACCGGTTCCGGTCCGCAAAACAGAGATGAAGAAGTTTTTGGACATAAACCATTTCTTGTATGGTCAGATTATTTAACTAGAAACGGAGTTGCTGTGTTAAGATATGATGATAGAGGGATAGGAAAATCAAAAGGGATTTTTAACAGTGCAACAACTGCTGATTTCGTAACGGATGCCATTTCAGCGATAGAATATTTAAAGAGCAGAAAAGAAATTGATAAAAAAAATATTGGTCTTGCAGGGCATAGCGAAGGAGGAGTAATTGCACCTATTGCTGCAAATAGATGTAAAGATATCTCCTTCATTGTTCTTGGTGCCGGAACTGCAGTCCCTGGAGATGAAATAATACTTCTTCAAATAGAAACCATTTCAAGACTTTCAGGAGTATCTGAAGAAGAAGTAAAAAGAGAATATGAGATTAATAAAAAAACTTTTGACATAATAAAAAGCAGTCATGATAGCAGTGAAGCTGCAGAAAAAATAAATGAGATTTATACCGAATATTATAATAATCTTCCGGATAGTGAAAAAAGTAAACCGGAAAATTCAAGCCAAGGTATTAAACAGAAAGAAAAAAGTTTTTTGAGCCCCTGGATGAGATATTTCTTAAAATATGATCCTAGAACGGAACTTGTGAAATTAAATGTTCCTGTTCTGGCTTTATTCGGCGGAAAAGATATTCAAGTCTCCCCTTCACAAAATAAATATGAAATGGAAAAAGCTTTGCAAAAAAGTAAAAGTGAAAATTTTAAAGTAGTTGTTCTTCCAGGGTTAAATCATGTGTTCCAGGAATGCGAAACAGGGGCAATTACAGAATATGCGAGAATTGAACAAACAACATCTCCAATAATGCTTACTGTAATGACTGACTGGATAAAAGAAATTACAAAATAATAATTTAAGATTGGGCTGTTTTTATATTTAAATATTTAACAGCCCTTTATTATGATTTTATATATTTATTAGTCTCAACAATATTCTCTTCACCATATTAGAAATAACATTAAGACCAGGTAGATCTCTCATCACTTGCTATTTAATTAAAAATTATTTAAGTTTTCGACCATTCAAGTAAAATGGTCGAAAATTATATGGCTGATAAAACAAAAGAAAAGGCAATTATTGAAGCTGCAAAAGAAAGGTTCGCACATTTTGGGTTCTCAAAAGTAACAATGGAAGAAATTGCTTCCGATGTTGATTTGGGAAAAGCATCGCTTTATTATTATTTCCCAACAAAGGAGGATCTTTTTAAGGCGGTAATTTCATTGGAACAAAACCAATTAACAGAAAATATCGAAGAATTACTTCGAAAAAATAAACCTGCTTCTCTAAAACTTCGGGAATATGTGAAATTAAGAATGAAATTTTTCCGGAATTTAATAAATCTCGGTACTTTAAGTGTTCATTCTTACTTCGATACAAAATCGGTTATTAAAGAAGTATTTATAGACTTTGAAAAAATTGAACTGGCATTAATTGAAAGAATAATTAATGAAGGCAAAAGTTTAAAAGAATTTAATCCGGAAATATCTGAAGATACTGCATTATTATTTTTGCACATTCTTCAAGGATTGAGATGCAGAGTACTGCGATGGGCCAAAGGACAAAGTTTAGATAAAGAAACTCATAATAATTTGCAGAAGGAGATGAGTATGGCAACAGAAATCTTTATTAATGGAATCATATACAAATAACGAAATCTTTTATTAACAAAGGAAATATAAATGGAACAAAATCAAGACATGGAAAATCAAAAAAAACAAGGTAATAAAAACATGGCTCAGAAAAATAATGGAGATGAAAATGTTAACAATGTTCCCTTATTCAAAAAGAAAAAGATTGTAATTCCTGTATTAATTATCCTGCTTGCAGCCGCCGCGGCAATTTACTGGTATATTGGTCAATTAGGCTATGTATCAACTGATGATGCTTTTATAGATGGTAATAAATTATCTGTTAGTTCAAAAATTCTCGGAAGAATAATGAACTTAGCAGTTGATGAAAGTGATACTGTTAAACAAGGACATTTGCTTGTTCAACTGGATTCGACAGATTTAAAAGCTCAGGAAAGTCAGGCAAAGGCAATGCTTGCTCTCGATAATGAAAGTGTAACATTAGCTAAAGTAAATGTCGAGAAAGCAGAGGATGATTTTAACAGGGCACAAAAACAATATAAAGATAATATCATCCCCAAAGAAGAATTTGATCATGTTCAGAAAACTCTCGAGGCGGCAAAAGCTATTTATAATATTGCTGTAACTAAAATTGGTACCGCACAGGCTCAACTAAAAGTTATTATAACCCAACTTCAAAACACCCAAATTTACTCACCTATGGACGGAGTTGTAGCAAAGCGATGGGTTCTTGCAGGCGATGTTGTTTCGCCGGGCCAGCCAATTTTTACAATCTATGATTTAAAAAATATCTGGATTACAGCAGATCTGGAAGAGACCAAATTAGCTCCAATTCATATCGGAGATACTGTAGACATATCTGTAGACACTTATCCTGATCAAAAATTTACAGGTCAAGTTATTCAGATTGGTTCAAATACCGCATCCCAGTTTGCACTTATTCCCCCGTCAAATGCATCGGGTAATTTTACCAAGGTAACACAACGAGTACCAATCAAAATTTCAATAAAACCTGTTGCAGCAAATGGACAAAACGATCCCGATAAATCTATTAAGCTATTGCCAGGTATGTCTGTAGAGATTAAGATTAAGGTAAATTAAATAATGGCTAAAAATAATAACAATAGAATTGCAGTAAGCATTTCAAGCTTATATCTACATCCATCCTTCCGGTGGTTTGTACTGGCAAATGTTATGATCGGGACTTTTATGGCGGTGCTTGATGCCACCATAGTTAATGTTGGTTTAACTAAAATGATGGCAGCTTTTGGTGTAAGTGTTGATAAAATTGAATGGGTATTAACAGCATATCTTCTTGTATTTGCCGTCGTACTCCCTTCTTCCGGCTGGATTGCAGATCATTTAGGTTATAAAAAATCTTATTTATTAGGTTTATTATTATTCACATTTGGATCTCTTTTATGCAGTCTTTCAACCAATGAAAACATGTTAATCATATTTAGAGTCATCCAGGGTGCTGGTGCGGGATTTATTATGCCGGTAGGTATGGCAATAGTTACAAGAGAATTTCCTCCTGAAAAACGGGGAATGGCTTTAGGGTTTTGGGGTATTGCGGCAGCTTCATCAATTTCGTTGGGCCCTATGTTCGGAGGTTATCTTATTGATACTTTCAGCTGGCATGCCATTTTTGATATCAATGTTCCTATCGGGATAGTTGCAATGGCAGCCACAGCAATTATCCTTAGAGAATATAAAGTCGTCGAATCAAGAAAATTTGATTTGATTGGATTTATTTCAATGACGTTATTCCTTGTTTTCCTCCTGCTTGCATTGTCCGATGGTAATGCAGCATGGAATACGGGTGGATGGACTTCTAATTTTATATTGGCATGCTTTGCAATTGCCTTTGTAAGCTTTGTAATATTTATTTTCACTGAATTATATGTTAAGCACCCGATTATTGATCTGAGAATCTTAAAGAATCGAAATTTCGGGATGGCTAATATAATGCTTTTCATTTTCGGATTAGCATTTTTTGGAAACTCTTTCCTTCTCCCCTTATATCTACAAAATTCTCTAGGTTATACGGCATTGCAAGCAGGATTAGTATTTTTCCCTGTTGGAATTATTCAAGCCGTAATGTCACCAGTTGCAGGCTGGATGACAGATAAATTAAATCCAAAGATACCAATATTCATAGGAATTATTTTAACTTTTTTCAGTATGTATTTGTATAAAGATTTATCACTGACTTCAGAATATGATCAAATAATGATTCCTTTAATAATCAGAGGATTTGGTCTCGGTTTTATGTTTATACCGTTAAGCACTATTGCACTAAATGATATTACAAAAGAAAAAATGGCACAAGCTACAGGGCTCTTTAATACTATCCGGCAAATTGGCGGGAGCTTTGGAGTGGCAATACTTGGTACTCTTCTTACGAGAAGAGTTATATTTCACGCAGCAATGTATAGTCAGGCAGTTGACCAAAATTCTGCTACTTTCAAACATGCGGTATATGGACTACGTTATTTTGTGCAGCAATCGGTTGGCGGTGCAGGTGCTGAAGTTATGTTACGTGCAAAAGCTCTAATAGCTCAAAACCTGTCAAACCAGGCATTTATTCAGGGAATAACAGATGATTTTTATGCCGGTGCAGCTATTACTTTATTTATACTAGTTCCATTATTTTTTCTCCGGTATCACAAGAAAAAATCCGGACAAAAAGTTGAAGCAATGGAATAATTCTTTTTTATTAACGGAGAATATGAAATGCAATACAGAATATCATTAATCATTTTTATTTTAATTTTATTTTTATTTCGTAATGGTTATTCACAACAAGTTGGTAAAGATCCACTTACTTTGCAACAAGCAATTAAATTAGCCTTAACCAATCAGCCTTTATTAAAACTGGCAACTGAAGAAATAAATGGTGCGGAAGCAAAAATAAAAGAGCAAAATAGTTTCTATTATCCCAGGGTTAATGGGGATATTTCTTATACCAGGATCGGACCGGTACCTACTATTGAGTTCGGCGGTATTGGCTTTACACTTGCACCTAACAACAACTATGATGCAAATATTTCTGCATCACAGCTTGTTTACGATTTTGGAAAAAGAGATGCTCTCGTAGATTTGGTTAAATCTTATAAATTGTCCTCCAAAGATAAACTAAAGTTGATAAAAAACGACTTAAGTTATCAGACCATTCAGGTTTTCTATACAATTTTATTTACTCGAAAAAGTATAACGGTTAAAGATGAACAAATTAATACCCTTAAAAAACATATTGAATTAACAAATAAAAAAGTTCAAAGCGGCAGTGCAACTGATTTTGATGTCCTGACAACAGAAGTTAGAGTTGCAGCCACAGAAAATCAAAAAATAGATCTGGAAAATAATCTGAACAAAGAAAAAATTTACCTGAAGAGTCTATTGGGCTGGCCTTCAGATAAGGATTTGAATTTAGCTGGTGAATTTAAAGTTGATACTTCCTTAGCCGATAATGAATCGTTAATTGAAGAAGCATTTCAAAAGAGACCGGAAATGAAATTAGCTAAAGATGCTGAAAATAGTGCTATTGTGTCTAAACAGGTTGCTTCTCTTACAGATAAACCGACTTTAAGTGTAATTGCCAGTTATGGTTTAAAGAACGGATTTGAACCAAATCTCGATGTATTACGCGGGAACTGGGCAGCAGGTATAAATGCATCCGTACCAATATTCAATGGAAATTTAAGAGATGCAAAAGTTGAAGAAGCAGAAGCAAATTTAAAATCTTCATCTGCAAAGATTTTAGAATTAGAAAGAAAGATTAGATCAGAGGTAGAACTAGCAGCGGCAGACTTAAATGCCAGCAAATCAAAGATAAAAACTTCAGAACTTCAGGTAAAACATGCAAAAGATGCTGTATCAAGAGCTGAGGTTAGATATCGTGACGGAGTAATTACTAATTTGGATTTAATAGATGCAGAAACTTCATTATCCGAAGCAGAACTGTTGCGTTTAAGAGTTACGTATGAAAATGTAATCAATACATATTCTTTGATGGAAGCTGTTGGAACCGAAATAGAATAATTTGGATCAGTTAAGCGCGATGAAAATCAAATGGGAAAAAATATTCAAGGAATGGAAAAAGGAAATAGTAGTTCTACCGGAAATTTTTTAGGTCGTTTCACTGCGTTTAGAGCATTAAATCATAGAAATTTTAGACTTTATTTCGGCGGACAAGGAATTTCAATTGTAGGTACTTGGGTTCAGCGAATTGCTTTGACCTGGCTGGTTTACCGGTTAACCAATTCAGCTTTTCTACTTGGTATAGTAGGATTCTCAGGTCAAATTCCACTCCTCATTATTACTCCTTTTGCCGGTGTTTTAGCTGATCGACTTGATAAACATAAAATTCTACTTTATACTCAAGCTCTCTCAATGGTTCAGGCTTTTGTACTTGCTGCATTAGTACTGACAAATACAATCCAGGTTTGGGAAATAATTCTTCTCAGTATTATCCTGGGTATTTTTGATGCCCTGGATATGCCGACAAGACAATCTTTTATGGTAGAGATGATTGGTAATAACCGTGAAGAACTTGGTAATGCTATTGCTATTAATTCAAGTATGGTTAATTCGGCGCGTCTCATAGGCCCATCAATAGCAGGTATTCTAATTTCCTTATTCGGAGAAGGTTGGTGTTTCTTACTAAATGCAATCAGTTATATAGCTGTTATAGTTTCCTTGTTAAAAATGGAATTGGTTCATAAACCAGCACACTCTAAAAAGAAAAACACTATAGAAGAATTAAAAGAAGGAATTCAATATGCATTTGGTTTTGCACCTATAAAATCTATTCTTCTTCTATTAGCTATCGTAAGTTTTATGGGAACACCAATTAGAATTTTAGCTCCGGTTTTTGTTAAAAACATTTTTCATGGCGGAGCGGATCTGTTTGGATTTTTAATGGGTGCTTCTGGTTTGGGTGCTCTTACAGGTGCAATTTTTTTAATGAATAGAAAAAATGTTTTAGGTCTTGGTAAATTGATAACATATGCTGTTTTGGTATTCGGGACAGGATTAATTGCTTTTGCATTATCACACATTTTTGTTCTATCCGTAATTTTTATGTTTATGACAGGGATAGGAATGATGATTCAATTAGCTGGAAGCAATACAATGCTTCAAACAATAGTTGATAATGAAAAACGCGGCAGAGTAATGAGTCTTTATGCAATGTCATTTAGAGGCGTAGCTCCATTTGGCAGTCTTTTGGCCGGTGCGGCAGCGGGTTTAATCGGCGCATCATTAACTTTAGCAATCGGCGGGTATTTTTTGTGTAATCGGTGCAATCTACTTTTTAATATAATCTGCCAAAGATGAGAGCCCTTATCAGACCGATTTATATTAAATATGGAATACTGCCTGAGACATTCATGGTGTTGAAACTGCGACCCGACTTTCATACGAAGAAAAGGATTAAGCCGGATTTCAGATTTAATTGTAGTAATTTATAATGCTTAATAGTGTAAATAAAGGAAATTCAATAAATTTATCAAATCTGCAGGAACGTTCTTACTATAAATGGCTTGTTCTTAGCCGTAGTAATGATAGGAACTTTTATATCGGTACTTGATGCTTCAATTGTAAATGTCGGCATGCCTAAAATGATGGCGGCATTCAGTGTAAGTGTTGACAAAATAGAATGGGTATTGACAGTATATTTCCTGGTCCGTTCCGTTATTTTTCCTTCATCCGGCTGGATTGCAGACAATCTCGGATATAAAAATACTTACAATTTAGGATTAATACTTTTTACTGCCGGTTCATTGCTTTGTAGTCTTTCAGCAAATGAAAATATGCTTATCATTTTCAGAGTTATTCAAGGTGCTGGCGCAGGCTTCATTATGCCTGTCGGCATGGCAATAATAACTAGGGAATTTCCGCCTGAACAAAGAGGATTTGCGTTAGGATTCTGGGGTATTGCTGCTGCTGCATCAATTTCACTGGGACCGATGTTCGGCGGTTATTTAATCGACAAATATAATTGGAACGCGATTTTCGATATTAATGTGCCGATCGGAATAATCGGATTGCTGCCGCATGGATTATTTTAAGGGAATATAAAATTCCTAAAATAGGAAAATTTGATCATGCCTGGGTTTAATAAGCATGACTATATTTCTTGTTGCACTGCTCCTTGCACTTTCAGACGGAAATTCCGCATGGAATACAGGCGGATGGACTTCCGATTTCATCTTAACTTGCTTCTTTATTGCTTTTATAAGCTTTGTAATTTTTATATTCAGAGAACTTTCGGTTAAAAATCCAATTTTAGATTTAAGAATATTAAAGAATCGTAATTTCGGATTATCTAACATAATGTTTTTTATTTTCGGACTTGCATTTTTCGGCAATTCATTTCTTTTACCAATATTTCTTCAGAACTCCCTGGGTTATACTGCCCTTCAGGCAGGGCTTGTATTCTTTCCCGTAGGTATAATTCAGGCAATTATATCACCTATTGCCGGGAAAATGACTGATAAATTAAATCCGAAAATACCTATTTCAATTGGGATTCTCTGACTTTTTTAAGTATGTACTTGTATAAGGATTTATCGCTTGCAACCGAATATGAAGGGATAGTAATTACCGTTAATTATCAGAGGATTTGGTCTTGGTTTTATGTTTATCCCATTAAGCACAATCGCCATAAATAATATTCCCAAAGAAAAAATGGCTCAGGCAACAGGATTATTCAATACAATCAGGCAGGTAGGTGGTAGTTTTGGTGTGGCTATCCTAGGAACATTTCTTACACGTAGAGTTATTTATCATACTGCAATGTATAGTCAATCGGTTAACAGAATTC
Source organism: uncultured Ignavibacteria bacterium (assembly GCA_963739895.1). Taxonomy (GTDB): domain Bacteria; phylum Bacteroidota; class Ignavibacteria; order Ignavibacteriales; family Ignavibacteriaceae; genus CAVQBP01. The sequence continues at coordinate 180,747 of CAVUCR010000018.1, forward strand.
CTCCGAATTTAAGCATATCCAGTACGGATTAAAACAATTTGTACAGCAATCCTTAGGTGGTGCAGGCAGTAAAATTACTATGCGGGCAAAAGCTTTGATAGCGCAGAACTTAACAAACCAGGCATTCGTCCGGGGAATAGCGGACGACTTTCTGGCAGGCGCTGCTATAACTGCAATAATAATAATTCCTCTTTTATTCCTAAAATACAGTAAAAAGAAAAAAGGTAAAGAAGTTGCGAAGTTGTTGAATAAACGGTGATGTTATTAATCAATAAATTTTTGTTTTAAATTATCTAATTTTCTATATATTTTATTTCATAAATAAAATTGATTTTTGAAAGAAATTACATTTTGAAGAAAAAAGTAGTAATTACATTTAATGTTAATGAAGAATATAAGAAATTAATCAATTCAATTTTTATAGATAATGCTCGCATAGAATTTTTAAAGGATTCATGAAAAAAAAGAGTATGATAATGTTTTAAAAGATGCTGATATCCTGTTTGCATGGAATCCTCCCCGGGAGTTAAGAAACATTCAAAAAGAATCATTAAATAATATTAAATTTGTCCAATTACTTATCAGCAGGTTATGATCATATTGATTTCGACTGGTTCCCTGCTAATTGTAAAATTGCAAGTAATAAGGGAGCATATGCCAGAACCTATGGGAGAACATATTCTTGCAATGATTTTAGCTATTTATAAAAACTTATTTGAAAACCATAAAAAACTTCTGCAGGGGATTTTAATCAAAGAAGTTAACCGGTCATTTAAGCGATTCAATTTGCGGAATTTTGGGCTATGGAGGGATAGGTAAAGCCGCAGCTAGAATTATTAAAAGCTTTCGGTACAAAAATTTATGCTGTAAATACTTCCGGCAGAACCAAGGATAAAGTTGATTTCATCGGTACTTTAAAGGATCTGAAATATCTTCTGACTGATTCGGATATAATAGTTATTTCACTTCCATTGAACAAAGAAACAGATGGCTTAATCGATAAGACCAAATTAGAATTAATGAAACCGGAGCGCAGTTTTAATCAATGTTGCAAGAGGTGAAATTATAGTTGAAAAGGATTTATATGAACATTTAAAATCTCACCCCGATTTTTCCGCAGGAATTGATGCATGGTGGATTGAACCGTTTACTGCAGGAGAATTCAGGATCAATTATCCTTTGTTTGATCTTCCGAACATTTTAGGTTCGCCGCATAATTCAGCAATTGTTCCGGGAATATTTTTATATGGGACAAAAATGGCAGCAAAAAATATCTTAAAGTTTATTGAAGGAGAAAAAATCGATATTGTAAATACAGGATGAAGACTTCGACCATAATAATTTTATTATAAGTATATAACAGTAATGTAGTATAACTAACTACCAATTCTTAAATGGATTTTTAACAAGATTTGCATTCTTATATTTTGGATCATTGGTGACATTCTCCCCTATCCAATTAGGCCTATTAAATTTCTGATCAATTCTATCAAGTTCGATTTCCGCTATAAACAAACCCTCGTTCTCCCCAAGGAATTCATCAACATCCCAGGTAAATCCATCATAATTTATTTTATATCTTTTCTTTTCAACCAGTGGTTTAAAACATAAATTTTCTAATATATAAACCGCGTCTTCATATGGAATTTCATATTCGAATTCTTTCCCGGAAGGACCTTTCTTTTCACCCTTGATCGTTAGCTTTGAAATATGACCTTCCAACCTTATCCTAACAGTTCTTTTACTATCTGAAGATAAATATCCTTGTTTATAATAAACACCCGTTGAATTTTTTTTCCATTCATCCGAGGTTACTAGAAATTTAAATTCTATTTCCTGGTTATTTAAGACGGACATTTTTATTCTCTATAATAAAATGTTTAAACAAAATTAATTTTATAATTTATTTGAATGACCCAGTCAAACAGGCTTTGAGTTCAGGTAATTTTTTTTGTTGATAAGCATTACTTCAAAATGATCATTTTTTTGGTTTCCATGAAATATTCGGTATACATGGTATAGAAATAGACTCCGCTTGATAGTTTCGAGCCATCAAACCTTAATTCGTGATTACCCGCATCTTCTACTTTTTCCATTAAAGTTTTTATCTTCCTTCCTAGTAGATCATATAAATTAATGCTTACAAGGCTCCTTTTCGGTATTGAATATTTAATAGTCGTAATAGGATTAAAAGGATTAGGAAAATTCTGGTACAATTGATAGCTGACTACTTTATTCGATAATTCTGAAATTCCATCAGGTATAAATCCTTGTTGTGAATATTCGATCAGGTTAAAAACACTCCAAGAAGAATTTCCATTATAGCCTCCAATTAGAATATTTCCATAACTATCTATACTTAAACCAATAGGTACGCTGTTTGATGAAGCGTCACTTGGAAAATCTTCGTCCCATAATTTTACTCCGTTTGTATCATACTTAACCACTGAATAATCATAGCGACCATTATTAAAACTGAATCCTTCAACATAAGAATTTTGCTGATAGTCTAAAGCTAAACTTACTGCAAAATCGTCACTATTTTGGGAGCCATCATAAGTTACTGCCCATTTTTGATTGCCGGAGGAATCATATTTTAATGTAATAAAATCATTATCGGTTCCGCCGCCGGCCCCATAACCCGCTACATAAACATTTCCTTCTTTATCAACTTTAATATCAGCTGCCTCATCAGACGAGTTGCCCGGATCATTCCAGCTTACGCCCCATTGAAATATTCCATCGGTATTAAATTTCACTGTAATAATATCATCTTTAGTATCATTTCTGAAACCAATACCTGTGACATAGACATTATTTTTTTTATCGATTATCATTTTTTTAACTTTTTCCCATTCATTTCCATTTTTATGATACCTCTGAGTCCATAATAAAGTACCGTCGGAGTTATATTTGATCACGGCAAAAGTATAAAGCGAATTCGTACTATGACTCGTTCCGGCAACATAAATATTTCCTAAATTATCAATCACCATTGAGACTACGGAATCTTTCCCGTTATTTAAATCGTTATATCTTTTAATCCATTGAAGCTGACCAAATTTATTATATTTAATTGTTGTAAAATCATAATCAGATCCTTCACCAATACTGCTGCCCGAAACATATATATATCCGTCAGCATTCACAGCAATAGCTTGAGACTTATCAATGCTGCCGCCATCGTATCTTACTCTCCATTCCTCTTCCCCGTTTGAATTATATTTAATTGTAGCAAAATCCAAGTTTGAATTCATCCCGTAGCTTTCCCCTGTTACATAAATATTTCCATCATTATCAACAGCAATGGCATTAGGTATATCGGTTGAATGTGCCGGACCGTAATACCTGTTGCTCCAGATTATTTTTCCTTCCGAATCATATTTAATAGTCAGAAAATCTTTATTTATCCCTTTCCCGTTTTCAATCCACCCAGTTAAATATGTATTCCTATTATTATCTTGAAGCATAGAAGTGACTTGGTGCTGAAGATACTCATTAGATCTGACTGTCCAGTTCTCTTTACCGCTATTTATCTCATACTGTGATGTAATTACTTCATTTATACCCGCCTTTTTACTTGAATCTTCAGTTGTTAAAAAGATATAACCCGCATTGTCAAGGACTAAATTCATTCCGTTATCAATCCCCTTAATGCCACCACTTAAAAAATTAGTGTTCCAGACTTTATTTCCACGGTTATCAAATTTTATTAGATATATTTTATCCGGGTTCTGAAAAAAACCTGCAGTATATAAATTACCAAAATTATCAACAATAACTCTCTGAACATACTCAACTGTAGTATCAATATATGATCTATCCGAGAGCTTATTCCCGCTTGTATCATATTTTATTAAAAAGAAATTTGAAACATTATTTTTATTTTCATATCCTAAAACATTAATAGAATTATTATCTTTATTTATTAACAACGGTGTTTCGTATACATCGGAAGAAGAATCTTTATCTTCATATCTAACCCATCGCTGTTGGCAGTTTTTATCAAACATAATCGTTATCCATTTTGAATTAAAATTGAGTGTGGAAGAATTTCCAACTACAAAAAGTTGCCCGTTTGTATTGATAGTCAAATCTATTGCAGTATAATAATAATTCTTATCAAAGTAAGAGCTGCTCCAAATATTCCTGCCCATATTATCATACTTAGCAAATCTTATCCGGTGAGAAAATACCATACTTTCGCCGGTAACAATTATATTATTAGAGCCGTCAATTTCGCAATGAGCTTTGTAAATAATTGAATCATTGTTTGTAGTTGCCGTCCAAACCCGGATCCCGGAACTGCTGTACTTAATAATTAATAATGAATCATTTTTAGCAATATTATTTTCAACCCTACCGGCATAGCCTAACAGCACAACATTACTGTAATTGTCGAATTTTATTTCGATTGGACTTGCAAAAGAATTAATTAAACTGCCGTTATATTTTTGTTGCCAAACCATATTTCCATTAGCATTAAATTTTAAAATTAATAATCCGCCAGGCACATTATTTTCGAATGTATGGGCAACCACGTAAATATTATTATTGTTATCAATTTCTACTATATCGGCTACATAATTATTGGATTCGATAGTATTAGATTTTACCTGCCAGAGAATTATTCCAAAAGAATTATACTTTGTTAATTTAAATCTATAAAACGGGAACTCATCTGAAATTACACTGACTAGCAAATAAAAATTCCCATCTTTATCAACTACAGTGTTTTTTGAATCGGCGGTCAAATAATTGTTAGAAGAATCTACAACAGGATAACTCGAACTCCATTTTAATTGAACCGGAGAAGAATCTTGTCCGAATGCGGTTATATTCACCAGTAAAAAGAAAGCTATTATGCTTTTCATATTTCCCTCGGATTTAAATTCCAGAGTTATATTGTTGTAATTTTTTGCTGAATCTTAAAATATGTACAGTTATAATACTATTTTCACTATGATAAATATGATAAAATAGAAAGAAGAGAAGAAATACTTTATAGATAAGAGAATATGTAGAAATATATAATCAATGCATTCATCTTTCTCCATGCATAATTTTATTACGAATATACATCAATGTTCTTAAAAAATCACCCTGTTTCGGAATAAATTAAATTACTGATCATTTTTTTACTAACCATGTCTCGGGATTCTGATTTACCCTTGAATTCCAAATCTCAAAATGAAGAATATTTCCCTCAAGACTTTCCCCGACTTTTGCTATTGCATTCCCTTTCTCAACTTTATCTCCTTCTGCAACGTATAAATCCGATAGATGACTATATACTGTTCTAAAGTCATCTTTATGAGTGATTATTACTACGCTTCCATAACCTGGTATCCAATCAATTGCAGATACCACGCCTTCCGCAACTGCTTTTACATTCAAATCGGAGGCAGCTTTAATATCGACACCGTAGTTAAGAGTTACAGTATTTAAATTATCATTAACATTTTCACCGAACTTTCGAATTACTTTTCCATTTTGTATCGGCCAATTCAGTTTACCTTTTAAATTTGAAAACGATGAAAAGTCCGAAGTGTTGAGATCTACATTATACTTTGGTTCTTCTGCCGATACATTCGTAATATTTTCTTCCGGAATTTTTCTTTCTACAGGGGTTTTATTCAAACTTGCCAAGCGCTCTTCCTCTTCTTTTCTTTTTCTTTCAGCATCTGCAATGAGTTTGGTTATCATCTGCCCTATTTTTATTTCAGCTGTCTTTTTAGCTTCCAATTCTTTTTTGAGTGAAGTCTTGTCGTTTCTTATTGCATTTAATATTTTCTTACTCTCTTTCTGCTTAGCTTCGAGACCATTTTCTTCATTTTGTTTTTGATTGGCCAATATTTTTTTTTCAAGCTTTTCCTTTTCCAGCTTAGCTTTTACTTTATTTAATTCTTCAAAATTATATTTATAATTTTCTAGATCCTCGCTTCGCCTTTCGGAAAACTTTTGTAAATACTTATATCTTAGTAATGCTTGTTCAACGGATTCTGCATCCAAAAGGGATGCTAATTCATTTGTTCCCCCGTATTTATATATGGCTATAACGTATTTAGAATAATTTTTTTTTAATGTGGATATTTGTTTTTCAATGACTCTGATCTTGCCGTTGTTTTTCTCTATTTCTTTTTGCTTGGCATTTTCCTGGAGTCTAAGTTTGCCGATTAATTTGCGGAGTAAATAATTCTGCCTATTATAATTTTCAAGAACTTCAAAAGATTCTTTCTCCTTTTCAGATTTTTGATTAAGCTTATCTTCAAGCCTTGAAATTTCATCCTTTAAATCAGATAATTCATTTTTTTTTATTTCTATCTTATCTTGTTCTTGCGGAATAATTTTTAAGGATAGCAGGAATATTAAAAAAAAAATATAATAAACGGACTGATTTACCATTGTATTACTGTTGCATCTTGAGGAACTTTGAAATCTATAAAAATATTCTGCTTATTAGCCTTCATGCTTTTATAATCAATAGTGACAAGCTGATTTTCTTGTTTATTTGTTACTTCAATGTGATAGGGAACCGCAACATTTTCAAGCAGCCCGAATTGAGAATACTTGCCTTCTAAGGCAACATCACCGTTCTTATCGGTAATTTCGTAATTTGTAATTCCAAGCTCCCGGATATCCACCTTATACTGTGTTGAAATATCCGTTAAAGAATCTAAGTAAGTTATAACGTACTTATCATAGTCTACATTATAACTTGTTGGCTGTTTATAAAGCTTTGGAGTCAGATTTACAGAGCCAACAAAAGCATCAAGAAGATCATTAAAAGGGAGGTCAATTTTAAAAATATTTTTTAAGACTTGATCTGTTGATTCCCCCTCGTAAGCTGTGTTTTGAAGAGCATCATAAAATATAAAATTTTTATTTGTAACAAGTGCCTGGGCTAATTCGATTCCAAAAGGTCCCATAATTGTCAAATAAATAGAATCCGGTTTCATAAGAATAACATTAAATGTAGCACTATTGTTAAATTTATTTGACGTTATATGAATTGTTCCGGAACCCTCAAAGCTTTGAATTCTTCTCCGGTTTGCTTCGAGTTTACTGATAAGTCTTTCGGAAGGTAAAATTTCAACATCTTCCATAGGTTTAGACGGAACGCAGCCTGGCAGAATAACTACCATATTTATAAGAATAATAAAATAGAAGATTATTTTTCTCAAATTTCACCCTTTTCTATTTTCTGTTTTAATTCACCGTTTGTTACATCAAGCTTTAAGGCTTTCTCCCAAAGTTTTTTAGCATAATCCTGCTGCCCGATTTTATAAACAATATCTCCAAGGTGCTCCAGCATAACAGCACTTTCTCCGCCGGCATCAATAGCTTTTTCGATATATACTTTAGCTTCCTTATATTTGCCCATCTTAAATAAAATCCAACCTTTTGTATCGAGATAAGAAGAATTTTTGGGATCGGCATCTAATGCAAGGTTAACCATTTTTAATGCTCTGTCTAGTTTAATCCCTCTTTCAGATAGAGCATAAGCATAATTATTATTAATTAAAGCATTTGAAGAATCAATCTTTAGTGCATTTTCATAAACACTATCAGACAATGTATGTTTACCTTCATTATCATATATGAGCCCCAGGGTGCCGAGTAAATTGATATCATCTGGTTTTATAGATAAGGCTTTATTTAAGTATTTTGTAGCTTCATCATATTCTTTCAACTGGTTCAACGTAAAAGCATATGCAGATAGCCCATTGATATCAGATGAATTTAAGTCGACTGCCTTTTTTAAATATTTCTTTGCTTCTAGATTATTATTTTCCTGTGATAATGAAAGCCCGAGAATAAGATTTATTGTAAAATCTTCGGGAAAAGATACAATGGCTTCTTTCATAATTTTGGCGGCATCATCATATTTTTTACTATCATAATAAATCCCGCCTAGCCTAATCCATCCGTCCACGTTCCATTTTGCAAGTTCAGTCACCTTCGTAAAATTTTCAATCGCAACTGAATCTCGCTTCTCATTTAAAGCAATTGCCCCAAGATACATTTTAACCTGCCAATCTGTTGTATCTTTATCAATCGTCTCAAATAAACTTTTTGTTACAGGTAATAGAGTACTATCTTTAAGAGATTGATTAAAATATACAGCACCTATCCGGATTTTCACATCAAAAGGAACATCCGGCTGGGTCAAGATATAAGAATATTCTTTAGAAGCCTCCTCCCATTCCCCTTCGACTATATAAATTTGCGCCTTATTTTCCCTGGCTTCAAGATCATCAGGAGTTAATTCTAAAATATCGTTCACAATTTTGAGGGCTTTATCATACTTTTTATTTCTTTGATAAAAATCTACAGCCATTTTTTGAAGCGCAGGGTTCCCGGGATCAAGATCCATTAATCCATTTAAAGCTTTTTCAGCAGAATCAATATTTCCGAGTTTTTCCTCCAGATCGGCTATATGAATTAAAACATTCCAATCCGGTCCTATGAGTGAGGTCAATTTTTTATAAATTTTCACTGCTTTCATCGGCTTAGAAACTTCATACAAACGTGCAAGTTTATAATAAGCGTTAACATTTGTAGAATCGATATCTATTAGCCTGATTAAAACAATTCCGGCAGAATCAAGTTGATTACCGGCTGTATATATATCGGAAAGTAAATCGTAGTAATCATCCTGGGTGGAATCCATTTTGACTGCTTTACGGGCATTTTCTAATGCCAGTGACAATTTTTTTAAGAAGAAATAATTCTTAGCCAATGCATAATATATTCCCGCACTCTTATCAAGCCGAATTGCATCCTGATATTCAAGGATGGCGCTTGCATAATCACCTTTTGCTTCAGCAGTGGATCCATTAATAAAATGATCCAGTGCTTCATCCTTCATATCCGAATCAGTTTTTACTGAAATTATTTTTTTTGCTTGATTTTCTTTTACAATTTCTTTTTGGCTGGAACAGTTTAAGGCTATAAAAGAAATAAAAATAACTGCTAATAGTCTGCTCATAATTCTCGCATTAAATTTTGAAAATATATTACTAAGTACAAATAATAACAAGGTAATAAGTTAAGTAAAACTGGATTAACTAAAGTGTATGAAATATTCTGAAAAAGAAAACAAATAGGAGCGGATAGAAACCTTCCGGCAGAAATCATTTCAAATGCTTCAACGAAAAATCAAAAATTAATCACATCCACTTTTAAAAATTTATTTGAGACATCAAAAGATGCCGAAAAACCTGCTGTCCTGGTTTTCGGAGATGTAGTTAAGTTATCTGCAAAATTGTTCAAAGAAGAAACCTCCAAGATTAGGGGAATTATTCCGGGTTTTTAACCTTGAAGGTTTTCTTGAACTTGCTCTTGCACTTGAACTTATAAATTCCCTCTTAGTTGTTGCTCTTTTTCAATTGCCTCAAAAAGGGCTTTAAAATTTCCTTTGCCGAAACCCCTGGCACCTTTTCTTTGAATTATTTCATAAAATAAAGTCGGACGATCAACAACAGGTTTAGTAAATATCTGCAGGAGGTAGCCTTCATCATCCCTATCTACAAGAATACCCAGTTCGGAAAGCTTATCAATGGGTTCATCTATTTTACCAACTCTCTTTTCAAGTTGTTCATAATAAGCTGTCGGTGCCGACAAAAACTCCACTCCCCTTTCTTTCAGCTTTGTTACTGTATCAATAACATCACCTGTCAATAGTGCAATATGCTGAACACCCGGGCCTTCATAGAAATCAAGGTACTCGTCTATTTGAGATTTTTTCTTCCCTTCTGCCGGTTCGTTAATCGGAAATTTTATCATTCCCCTGCCGCCTGCCATTACTTTTGACATTAGAGCAGAGTATTCTGTTGAGATATCTTTATCATCAAAGCTGATATACTGAGTAAATCCTAAAATATCCCTATAAAATGCAACCCAATCATTCATCTTTCCAAGTTCAACATTTCCAACTACATGATCCACATATTGAATTCCAACCGGAGTAATATTTTTAAGCGGTGATTCTTTAGGTTGAAATCCCGGTAAAAATGATCCTTTATATTTATTTCGATTAATAAATGTATGTATTGTTTTACCGTACGCGGCAATAGCGGCTTTCCTAATAGTTCCGGATTCATCTTTTATATCATGAGGTTCTTCCAATCCTCTGGCACCTCTTTTAACCGTTTCGGAATAAGCCCTGTCAACATCTTCCACAAGCATCGCCAAATCTTTTACTCCGTCACCATGATTGGCCACATGTTTGGCAATAGGAGACGAACTATTAAGCGCAGCAGTAAGAATAAACCTAATATTTCCCTGTTCGAGAAAATATGAAATTCTATCCCTTACTCCTGTTTCTAGACCACGGTAACCGGATAATTGAAATCCGAATACATACTGATAAAAATATGCAGCTTGTTTGGCATTCCCCACGTAAAATTCGATATAGTCTATATCTTGTAGACCAAGATGATCGTCGAATTTTTCTTCAATCGGTCTTTCCAGTATTCCGGGGTTATTTGAATATTCCGACATAAATATCTCCTAATAATTTTTTATTAAGAGAAGATAACAAAAAAAAAGTTTAATTCTATATCTTTTATATCAAGGGAGCGTTAAAGAAGAAAAACATCGAAGTTTAGGATTTTGAATGATATCCAAACAAGTCTTCGGGTTAACCCGAACCTTCAGAAGTTATCAAAACTTTTTCATTTTTTTAACCGTGCAGGTTCAAGTTTAGCGTAAATTACATTCTAGGTAATCGCTCAAGGTATGAACTATTACTTAATACAGCAAAAGAATCAGATTTCATCAAATCCTCCAATGTAACACAGTTCATATAGCTCATTGAACTCCTCAATCCATCCGAAATGCTGTCAATAACATTTTTGACAACACCTTTAAAGCCAACCATAGTTTCCTCACCTTCAATAAATTCATTCCTCATTTTTACACCGAAGGATGCAGAGCCCCTGTATTTTTTCCAGAGCTGCCCGTTATATTTAATAACCTCGCCGGGAGTTTCTCTAGTTCCGGCAAGCATTCTTCCCAGCATTACGGCATCTGCTCCCAAAGCAATTACCTTCGCAACATCCCCGGAACTTTTGATTCCGCCGTCGGCAATTATTTTAATCTGCAGGTTTTGATCTTTTTTTGCATAATAAATATTTAATAAAGACGAAACTTGCCCGATTCCAATTCCAGTTTGAATTGAGGTAGTACAAACACTGCCTCCACCGAATCCCGACCCTTACTGCATCAGCACCTGAGTCTTCAAGCTGCTTTAAACTAGCGCCGTGAGCTATATTCCCAACAATTACCTTGGAATTAAATTTTTTCTTTATTTCTTCACATTTATTTAATACCTGCCTGTTATTTGCGTTTGCAGTATCAATACATATAATATATTCTCTTTCCGCCAGCTTTTCTATTTCATTTAAACTAGTGTTAAGTGCAATTGAAACAGCTCTTATGTCATTACCGTTTTTATCATCTTTAATAATTTCTTTAATTGATGAATCAAACCTGTTTAATATTCCCAGGCAGCCTAATTTAGTTAATTCCTTTGCCATTACTAAACCGGTTACTGTTTCCATAGGACTTGAAACAATTGGAAGCGATAAATTTATTCCTAAAAAATTACATGTTGTTTTGGCTTCAGTCCTGGAGCGGATCTCCGATACTTCTACCGGTATAAGACTAATGTCATCATAAGTTAACGATTGATGATATTCATTCAGAGTTTTTTTTGAATAAATTTTCATAATAATAATTTCTCTTAATCAATAAGTTGTTAAAAAATATATTTTACAGGATTATTTATTCACGATTAGAAAGTTCGGCTCTAATTAAGTTTACTCTCCCTTTTGTATATTATAGCAGGGGAAATTTTTCTACATCATAATAAATTTAAAAACAGATCAAAATTATACTGCAAAATAATAATATTTAACATTAAATTTTATTATATCAATTTTTCTAATTCATTAAGAAGCATATTCATTTTCTGGGTTGTAGCTAAAACCGGTTCGCTGGAATTCATATCAACTCCGGCAGCTTTAAGAATATTAATAGAATAATCCGAGCTTCCGGATTTTAAGAAATTTAAATATTTATCAACCGCAGGTTCACCTTCATTTTTAACTTTTTTAGATAAAACTTCAGATGCAGCATAGCCTGTAGCATATTGATATACATAAAAATTATAGTAAAAATGCGGAATTCGTGCCCAGGTCTGTTCTTCTTCTTTATCGACATTCATTTCAGGTCCCCAATATCTCTGGTAAATCTCTTTGTAATTTTTATTTAAGGTTTCGGAAGTTAAAGCAACACTGTTTTCGGTTTGCTCATATGCCCACATTTCAAATTCGGCAAACATTATCTGCCTGTAAAATGTTGTAGTAATATTATTCAAATATTTTTCAATCAAGAAGAGTTTTTCTTCTTTTTTATTTGAATGTTCAATTAAATAATCTAATAAAAGTGATTCATTAAAAGTCGAAGCTACTTCAGCAAGAAATATAGTGTAATTAGCGTACGGGTAAGGCTGTGTCTTTCCAGTGTAAAAAGAATGTATATTATGCCCCATTTCATGAGCCAATGTAAAAACATCATTTAAAAGATTTGACCAATTCAACAAGACATAAGGATGCACACCAAAAGTAGTTCCGGAAGAATACGCACCGCTTCTTTTATGCCTGGTTTCATAAACATCAATCCACCTGTTTTCAAATGCTAATTTTATAGAAGCTAAGTATTCATCACCTAATGGCTCTAAAGCATTAAGTACCATTTCTTTTGCTTTTTCATAATCGAATTTATTACCAAAATCAGAAGAGAATAATGAGACATATACATCATAAGGATGAAGTTCATCGATCCCTAAAATTTTTTTCTTCATTGATGCCCACCGGTGCAGCGGCTCTAAATTTTCATTACAGGTTGTTACCAAGTTTTTATAAACTGAAACCGGGATATTATTGGTATCCAATGATGCTTCCAGAGATGAGTTATAATTACGAGCTTTTGCATTAAAAATATTTGATTTTAAATTTCCGTTAAAAAGTGTTGCATAAGTATTAACATAATTAATGTACGGGGTAAAATAAGTTTAAAGAACCTTTTCCTGTATTCCCTGTCATTCGAATACATTGCAGCATAATACCGCGCATGAGAAATTTCGAGCTGGTTCCCGTTTTCATCTTGAATTTTAGGAAACTGAATATCTGCATTATTAAAAATCGAAAAAACATTGTAGGGAGTGGAGGCGATTTCTCCCGCAAGTGCTAATATTTTTTCCTGTTCTTTTGACAGAGTATGGGATTTTTCCCTGATTAGATTCTTTATAAAGTGTTCATAAACTTTTAATTCATTATTAGAATATGTCATTCCAATCAATTTTTTATCTGGTATTTTCAATAATTCCGGTTTTATAAATGAACCTGCTGTTGATACTTTGGTATATAAGCCTTTTATCCTATCGTCCATTGCCTGGTATTTCTGAACTTTCATATCACTATCTCTCGACAACATGGCATATAAATAAAGCCTTTCGAGCTTTATCCCCATTTCATTATCGAATTTCAGGCATTCCAGCAACTGTTCTGAACTTTTAGAAAGAGTTCCTTCAAATTTTTTGTAAACATGAACGTTTTTTGAAATCCATTCAAAATCTTTCTCCCATATATCTTCATTTTCAAATATTTGTGAAAGATCCCATTTATATTTTTCTTCAATTTCGGTTCTCTCAGGAATTCCACTTGTTTCGACACTAGAGAACATTCGAGTATAATTATTTATAAAAAGCATAAGAATATATTGTCCGATATTTTATTTAAAAATAAAAAATAGAAGTTATTTAATACTGGATTTCTAATCTACCTCTTCACCTCAGCAAATGATCTCCGGCACTATTTCAAATATATTAGTTTTTTTGTTAATGATACGCTGCCTGTTTGTAAAGTATAGAAAGAGAACCATCCACTTATGTCGTTTACCCTGGTCAATTTAGAAACGATCTTTGATGAACCGAGGGAATTAATTAAGGAATCAATATTGAAAAGTTTATAATATGTATAAGCATCACTTCCGTTAAAAGAAATATAAGCCGAATCCAAAGTAGGAGTAAACGGTAAACTGGAAGATATACCTATTTTAGATACAACAACATCCGCAAGCATCCCCTTATAATTATGTGAAACAGCAAACGAATCAATCCGGTAATATGTTTGAGCATCAATTTCATTATTAGCAGAATCGAGCGGAACTATTTTATAATTCCATGTAAATCCCGGGTTCGCTGGGAAATACGAAGAAGCATCTTGTGCAAATGAACTAACGCTTAATAAAAATATTATTTGTAAAATTATAACTAAATCTTTCATACTGACCTCTGATTATTTATCATAAATTTCGTTTCAGCTGCATTAAATGCGGGTTAGAACCATCTTTTCTTCTTGAAGAAGATTATTAAAGATACAGCAATAAGGATCATCAAACCAATCACGAACGGGTAACCAAAAGCCCAGTCAAGCTCAGGCATATTCCATCTGCTTGAGTCTGTTCTAAAATTCATCCCGTATATACCTACAATAAAAGTAAGAGGTATAAAGATAGTTGAAATGATGGTAAGCAATTTAACTACTTCATTCATCTTGTGACTTGCGTTTGAAAGGTAGACTTCCAGCAAACCATTAATAAATTCCCTGTAATTTTCAATTGTATCAATTATTTGTTTTATATGATCACTCAAATCTCTCAAATATACGAAAGTAGTTTTCTGTATGAAATTGAATTTTTCTTTTTCAATAGTAAAGATCATTTCCCTCAATGGTGATACTACCCTCCTTAGTTTTATTAATTCTTTTCTCACGAGATGAATTTCTTCTAAAGATGATTCATCAGGCTGACTTAAAATCTGATCTTCTATATCTTCAATTCTCTCATCAAAACTTTCCAGTACCGAAAAGTAGTTATCAATAATAGAATCTAGTATTCTGTATGCCAAATAATCTTCACCGTATTTCCTAACATGCCCTTTAGCGTTTCTTATCCTGTCTCTTATCGGATCGAATACATCTCCATTTTTTTCCTGGAAAGTGATAATATAATTTTTTCCGATGACTAAGCTAACTTGCTCAATGTCTAAATTATTTGATTCCTCTTTATAATTTATCATTTTAACTACTAAAAAAAGGAAATGTTCATAATCTTCAATTTTGGGGTTATGAGAAACGTTTAAGATATCTTCCAAAACCAAAGGATGTATGCTAAAAATATCCCCAATTTTTTCGAGAACATTTATATCATGAAGTCCGACTATATTTAATCCAGGTTACATTAGAATTGTCCTTATACTCAGCCAGCTTGTTTATATCTTTAATGTCTGTTTCACTGAAATTACCTGAATTATAATCAAATAAAGAGATCCTAACTTTATCTATCTTTTTTTCCCCGGTGAAAATTAAACTGCCGGGAGACATTCCTTTTTTCTTTTTGGAAATATGAGTCTTCATTTTAAAGCCTTAATTATACAATTTAAAGTATTCTATTAAGATAAAAAAAAGAAGAATCTCTTAAAAGAAAAGTTAATTAAGGTTTTCCGTTCAGATATAAAGAAAAATCACCCGAAAAATTATCAAATCCTAATGTGATCCGACTAGGTGCAAATCCGTCCAGATTAACGGATGAGTTCGGGAAGCCAAACCCGAAAATCCTATTATAAATTATAATCTGGTCATTATTCACTAACTGGATATGCACTGTTCCCGAAGTATAATTATTCAGAGCCAAAGAAAGATTAAGGTTTTGGAGAACGGGAATCGCATTTGTAAAATTAGAGGAATTGTTTTTTGCGCTGATTTCAAAGGCATATGAATTTGGTGTTATTGATTGGATTGGACTATTTAATTTATCAGTCGTTTCCTGGACTAACGATGGTGCTACAACTTCTCTGCAAGAAGTAAACATGAATAGATAACATATAAGCAATGCAAGAATGTTTGTTTTTTTGTTATTCATATATCATGAATCTATAAAAGAGATTTAACACTATCAATACTTTTTTATATGGAATATTTGTACAGCAGAGGGCTTACAGAAATTTACTCCTGATAAAAATGAACACTAAACAGGCATTTAATTTTTGGAAGTTAAGTCCCTGTAAAAAAAAATCAACTACTTTTTTCGGTCTTACAGAATTTATCACATTATTTGGAGCTTAAGATTTGCGGCATTTATTTATCTAATCTGCTGAACTATAAAATATTTCAAGAGGGCCCCGGAAAAAACCTGCTCCATCTTGTTCGATATATACCCGCACTATTAACAAAATTTTCATTTGGATTTTAAAGTCAGATTAATCTTAAAAGAGGTATTTATAGAAGCGTTAAACTTCCGGAAAATATTTTATCTAAATTTTAAAAATGATTATTTGTAAAATGAAAAAACCGAAAATAAATTTTTAATCTATATCTTAGACAATTGACTAAGAAAGATCTACGCAGCAATTTCGCTTTTTTCAATTTCGGACATTAATGCACTATGAACAGAAGCAGCACATTTTCTTCCTTCTGCTATTGCCCAGACAATTAATGATTGCCCTCTTCTCATGTCACCGCATGCAAATACCTTTTTCATATTAGTTTGATGCGAGTTATCAGAATTTCCAAATTCAGCTTTTACATTACCACGATTATCTAATTCAAGTCCCATCTCTTTCAGTTCATTAATTAAACCATCATGAACCGGGTGAATAAAACCGGCAGCAATTAGCACCAGTTCCGCAGGAAGATTAAACTCAGTTCCCGGAATGTCAACAAATTTATTATCTTCAAACTTGACCTCATTACACTTTAAGGCAGTTACATTTCCTTTCTCATTACCTACAAACTCTTTTGTATTGACACTCCATTTTCTAATTGCTCCCTCCTCCTGGCTTGAAGAAGTTCTTAACATCATAGGCCAGTAAGGCCATGGAGTATTAAATGCTCTGTCTTTAGGAGGTTGCGGCAATATTTCTAATTGTCTAATTAATTTAGCTCCCTGCCTGTTGCATGTCCCAATACAATCTGAGCCGGTGTCTCCTCCTCCAATAACCACTACATTTTTTCCCGCTGCTAGAATTTGATTAAGTACTTTATCTCCGGCATTTACGTTGTTTTGCTGGAGTAAAAATTCCATTGCAAAATGAATCCCGCCTAGTTCACGCCCCGGGATCTTAATATTACGCGGTTTTTCAGAACCGCCGGCTAGAATTAATGCATCATATTTATCTAATAAATTTTTTACAGGTATATCAACACCAACATTTACACTTGTGATGAACTCAACACCTTCAATAGCCATTTGTTCGACTCTGCGGTCAATAAGCCATTTTTCCATTTTAAAATCAGGAATACCATAACGCAATAGACCACCTACTTTATCATTTTTTTCATAGACAGTAACCGTATGACCGGCTCTAACTAATTGCTGAGCAGCAGCTAGGCCTGCTGGTCCGGAACCAACTACAGCTACTTTTTTCCCTGTAAGAATATAAGGCATTCTGGGTTTCACCCATCCTTCCTCAAATCCTTTATCTATAATAGTTCTTTCAATAGATTTAATTGAAACCGGATCTTCATTTATTCCAAGGACACAAGCCGATTCGCAAGGTGCAGGACAAAGCCGTCCCGTGAATTCAGGGAAATTATTTGTAGAATGCAGATTCGCTAAAGCAGTCTTCCATTGTCCTTGATAAATTAAATCATTCCATTCGGGGATATAATTTTGAACCGGGCAGCCGGTATCACCATGACAAAACGGTATACCGCAATCCATGCATCTTGCACCCTGAATTTTTGCATCTGCTGAAGAAAATCTTTTTTCAAATTCCTTAAAATGCTTGACACGTTCTTCAGCAGGTTCTTTTACTAAAGAAGTTCTTTGATATTCTTTAAACCCTGTAGGTTTGCCCATTTGCAATCTCCGCAATTTCATTTTCTTTTGATAATTCGACTTTTTCTTTAGCAAGCTTAAGTAAAGCTTTCTTATATTCTCCTGAAATTACTTTCCAGAAATTATCCTTTTCATATTCCCAGCTATTCAAAATATGTTCTGCTCTTTTAGATTTTGTATACTGGTAATGGCTTTTCACCATTTGATGCACTTCATTTACATCTTCATCATAAATTAAATACTCAAGATCAACCATTTCTTGGTTTAAATATTTTGGAAATATTTTTTCAGGATCCCAGACATACGCCACGCCACCGGACATGCCTGCGGCAAAATTCCTGCCGGTTTTCCCGATAACCACAACACGTCCGCCCGTCATATATTCACAACCATGATCACCAACACCTTCAACAACCGTAAAAGCCCCCGAATTACGCACGGCAAATCTTTCACCAGCAACTCCGTTTATATATGCTTCACCGCTGGTTGCACCATACAGACACGTGTTGCCGATAATTATGTTTTCAGCAGGATCAAATGAAACCTGAGATGGTACTTTAATAACTAATCTTCCGCCCGATAGACCTTTACCTGTATAATCATTTGATTCACCTGTAAGAATCAGTTCTATTCCCTTCGCAAGGAATGCTCCGAAACTTTGACCTGCTGTTCCTCTCATATTTATTTTGATGGTTCCTTCAGATAGACCACAGCCGCCGTATTTTTTTGCAATTTCTCCGGAAAGCATTGCCCCTACAGTCCGGTCTATATTCCTAACCTGCATATCGATTTCTACAGGCTCGGATTTATCCAATGCCGGCTGCGATAGTTGTATTAATTTATGATCAATTTGAATTTCTAAACCGTGATTCTGGTCTTTTGTCCTATAAAGATCAGTATTATATAAAGGAGTTGGCTTAAATAACGGCCTGCTTAAATCAATTCCCCTGGCTTTCCAATGATTATGAGGACGACTAGGAATTATCTTATCTGTTTGTCCAATCATTTCGTTGAAAGTTCTAAATCCCATTTGAGCCATGAGCTCGCGAACTTCTTCGGCTACAAAGAAAAAATAATTAATTAAATATTCCGGCTTACCGGAGAATTTTTTTCTCAAATCAGGATCTTGGGTTGCAACTCCAACCGGGCAAGTATTGAGATGACATTTTCTCATCAGAATACAGCCTTGTGTGACAAGCGGTGCGGTCGCAAAACCAAATTCATCGGCACCAAGAAGTGCAGCAATCACAACATCTCTCCCGGTTTTCATTTGCCCATCAGCAGCTAAATAAACTCTGTCTCTTAGTCCATTTAATATTAATGTCTGGTGAGATTCGCTCAAACCTAATTCCCAGGGAGTACCAGCATATTGAATAGAAGAAATCGGGCTTGCACCGGTTCCTCCGTCATGTCCGCTTATTAAGATATGATCTGCGTGAGCTTTTGCCACACCAGCGGCAATAGTCCCTACGCCGGTTTCAGAAACTAATTTTACACTAATACGGGCATTCGGATTAATATTTTTTAAATCAAAAATAAGCTGCTTCAAATCCTCGATAGAATATATATCATGATGCGGCGGCGGACTAATTAAAGTAACACCCGGCGTACTATGACGAATCTTAGCAATGAAGCTGTCAACTTTAAAACCGGGCAACTGCCCTCCTTCACCAGGTTTAGCACCCTGTGCCATTTTTATCTGCAGCTCATCCGCATTAACTAAATAATGCGCAGTTACACCAAACCTTGCAGATGCAACCTGTTTAATAGCTGAACGAAGGCTGTCACCGTTTGGAAGAGGAATAAATCTTTCTTCCGCTTCACCGCCTTCACCGGTATTGGATTTTCCTCCGATACGGTTCATTGCAACAGCTAAAGATGTATGTGCCTCCCATGAAATTGAACCAAAACTCATTGCACCGGTAGAAAATCTTTTAACTATTTCCTTTGCCGATTCAACTTCTTCAAGGGGAACAGGATCAGAGGTATCAAAATCAAAAAGACTTCTTAATGTTACCCTATTTTTATTTTGATCATTAATTAATTCCGCATATTCTTTATATGTGCTGTACTCATTTCTCCTGGTACTTAATTGCAGCTTGGAAATGGTTATAGGATTCCATAGATGGTTTTCACCGTCTCTCCTATAATGATATAAACCTCCAACATCGAGAATACTCTGATCAACCTGTGGATTAAGAGCAAACTTATGGCGGCGTATTGCTTCTTCTTCAAGCATTTCCAAACTTAATCCTTCGATCCTGGTCGGTGTTCCTGTGAAATAATTCTCAACAATTTCCGAATCCAATCCTACAGCTTCGAAAATCTGTGCACCGCAATATGATTGAAGAGTACTAATTCCCATTTTGCTGAATATTTTAAATAAACCTTTTGAAACAGCAGTGACAAAGTTGTTTTTTGCATTTTTATAATCTTTGATGTCGGGAAGAAAACCATTCTTACTTAATTCGGCAATTGTTTCATAAACCATGTACGGATTTATTGCATTTGCACCATAACCACAAAGAAGCGCAAAGTGGAAAACTTCCCTAGGTTCACCACTTTCAATTACTAGACCTGTTTTTGTCCTTAAACCGGCTCTTAATAAAGAATGATGAACGCCTGCGACGGCTAGCAAACTAGGTATAGCAGCACAGTTTTTATCAACTCCTCTATCTGAAAGAATTATTAATGATATGCCGGATTTAACTGCCTCAACAGATTCATTACATATCTGGTCTAACCTCTCCCTCATATTGTGCCTGACATCAGGATTAAATAGGAGTGGAATTGTTATTGATTTAAAATGTCCTTTGGCAATATTCCTAATTTTTTCAAGCTGAGAGTTAGAAAGTAAAGGATGTTCCAGCTCAAGACGATGGGCATGCAAAGGAGTTTCTGCTAATAAATTTTGTTCAGGGCCAATGTAAGTAGTCAACTCCATTACAAGTTCTTCCCTAATAGCATCAATAGGAGGATTTGTAACCTGGGCAAATAATTGTTTAAAATATCTAAATAACAGCTGTGGTCTCTCAGAAAGGACGGCTAAAGATGCATCCGAACCCATTGAACCGACAGCTTCCTTTCCATGCATAGCCATAGGAAGGATTACCATCATCAAATCTTCTTTGGTATAACCAAATATCCTCTGCCTCATGTGCAGGGTATCAGGATCGGCATTATATATAAAATCAGGTGCCGGGAGATGGGTAAGTTTGATCATATTTTCATTCACCCATTTACGGTAAGGTTTCCTGGTTACAATATCCTTTTTCACTTCCTCATCGTCAATAATTCTTCCTTGCTTTAAATCAAGTATGAACATTCTTCCCGGTTGAAGTTTTCCCTTTTTTGCGACATTTTCTGCATCAACACTGTAAGTACCGGCTTCGGAAGTGAGTACAACCAAACCGTCCTTAGTAACAACATACCTTGATGGACGTAAACCGTTCCTATCAAGTGTAGCACCGATTATATTCCCGTCTGTGAAAACAACAGCGGCAGGACCATCCCATGGCTCCATCATTGTAGCATGGTATTCGTAGAATGCTCTCCTGTCAGGGTCCATTAGGTCATTCTTTGACCAAGCCTCGGGAATCATCATCATCATTGCATGAGGTAGGCTTCTTCCGCTCATTACAAGTAATTCAAGGACAGTATCAAAGGTAGCAGAATCACTTTGCCCTTCCATAATAATAGGAAGCATTCTTTTAAGATCCTTCCCATAATAAGGAGATTCCATAACCGCTTGGCGAGCAGCCATCCAGTTAACATTTCCTCTTAATGTATTTATCTCACCATTATGAGCAATCATTCTAAAAGGATGAGCAAGATCCCATGTTGGAAAAGTATTGGTAGAAAATCGTAAATGCAGCATTGTCATAGCAGATTTCATATCGGGATCGGTAATATCTTTATAGAAATCCGTCATTTGCGGGGCAAGCAGCATTCCTTTATAAATCAAAACCTTACTTGAAAAAGAAGGGACATAATAATTACTTCTATCGCATTTTAACTCTGCACGAATTCTATGATCAATAATTCTTCTTATTAAATAAAGTTTTCTTTCAAATTCATCCTGTGTTTCTATTTTGGGATTTGCTCCTATAAAACAATGCCTAATGAATGGTTGTGTGGCTCTAGCACCCACACCCGGCACATTCGGATCAACCGGCACAGTTCGCCAGCCTAAAAAATTCTGGTTTTCATCGATTACTATTTTTTCAACTATATTTTCAATTGCCCGTCTAAGAATAGGATTTTGCGGGAGAAACATTACCCCGACTCCATATTTCCCTTCCACAGGCAATTTAATATTTTCAAGTGCCGTTGCTTTCCGCATAAACTCATCGGGCATTTGAATTAATATTCCTGCACCATCACCTGTTAAAGGATCAGCTCCTACAGCACCGCGGTGTTTTAAATTTTTGAGAATTGATAATCCATTATCAATAATAGAACGGGATTTCCTTCCTTTAATGTCAGCGACGAAACCCATTCCACAAGCGTCATGTTCAAATAAGGGATTATACATTCCCTGTGCTTTAGGCGGATAATTTTTAATACTATTATTTCTTTCTATTCCTAATCCAGGCATAGATATCAAGCTCCTATTAACTAAAATTTTATCTAATTAAAGAGATATCTTGGATTTTGTCCTTGATTATCAACTTGAAAAGTCATTTTTCCTTAATTATTAAGGATTGCTTAATAAAAAGGAGATAAGTAGTAAGGATAATTTAAGATTTTAAATGAAATTTTCAAGTACAATCTATATAAACACCTTATTTCTTTACAAAAATATCATTTCTTTGCATTTGTTTCATATAATACTTTTTCTTTTAAATCAAGTACATTTTTCCATTTTTCAATTTCATTTTTTACATAACCAGGATTCGGCGAACCTTTTGTTTTCTTTCGGTATAGTGCTCCTTCTAATTGAATTACTTCTAAAGCTGATTTATCAAAAACCGGGTTAATCTTCTGCATATCTTCAATTGAAAGAGTATTAAATTTTTTGTTATCCTTCTCAGCAAATTTAACCAATTCTCCTACAATCTGGTGAGCCTCCCTAAATGATATTCCTTGAAGAACAAGCCAGTCGGCTAAATCAGTTGCAAGAAAAAAATCTCCCTTTAATTCTTCTTCAAATCTTTTCGTATTGATATTAATTGTACTAATAATTCCGGAAATAATTTTTAAAGATTTGCCATAAGTTTTAAAAGAATCGAAGATCGGTTCCTTATCTTCCTGCAAATCCCTGTTATAGCTTAAAGGCAATCCCTTTAAAGTAGTTAATAACGACAAATAATTACCGAATACTCTACCGGATTTACCCCTGATTAATTCTGCCATATCGGGATTTTTTTTCTGCGGCATAAGAGATGAACCTGTTGTAAATTTGTCGCTTATTTTTATAAACTTCCATTCAGAAGAAGACCACAATATTAATTCTTCAGAGAACCTGCTAAGATGCGCAATTCCGACTGCACATGAATTAAGAAAATCCAGAGCAAAATCCCTATCGGAAACAGCATCCAAGGCATTATTGCTTGAACTTGAAAAATTCAGCTTATCTGCAGTATAATCATTATTCAAAGGAAGCGTTGAGCCAGCAAGAGCTCCTGAACCAAGCGGAGAGGTATCCGCTTCATCATAAACAAACTTAAATCTTTTTTTATCTCTTTCCAGCATTTCAACATAAGCAAGCAGGTGAAATGCAAATGAAACCGGCTGTGCCCTCTGAAGATGTGTATAACCAGGCAGTATTGTTTCGGTATGTTCACCAGCAAGCTCAATTAATTTATTCTGCAGAAAAGATATTGTATCTATAATGTTTGAAGAAGAAGATTTGACCCACAATCTTAAATCTGTTGCAACCTGATCATTCCTGCTCCTTCCGGTGTGAAGTTTTTTAGCAACCGGTCCAATTACTTCAGACAATCTTGCTTCAACTGCTGAATGAACATCTTCATATGAAGACGGTTCAGGTTTCCAGGTTCCGGCATAATATTCTGCTTTAATTAGGTTTAACCCGTCAATAATTTTTTTTGATTCATCATTTTCGATTAAACCAACATACGCAAGCATTTCCGTATGAGCTTTACTTACAAGTATATCTTCTTTAATAAGATTTATATCGAAAGACAACGATGAAGAAAACTCAAGAGCAGAATCATCTATCTTTTCATTAAACCTACTGCCCCAAAGCATTAATTAATTCCTCTTCCTTATTATATTTTTTGACCATATTATATGTTTTATAAGGTAATCCGAAAATTTTTATAAATCCTTCCGAAGCTTTATGATCAAATGTATCTTCTTTGGTATAAGTTGCAAGCTCTTTATTATATAAGCTAAAAGCTGAATTCCTGGACAATACAGAAATATTTCCCTTATAAAATTCTAATGTAATTTCACCTGTAACATTTTTTTGAGTTGCATCAACAAAAGCATTCAGCGAATCAAACAACGGCGAATACCATAAGCCATCGTATATCAAATTAGCAATAGTATTGGAAACACCTTGTTTATACCTGAACGTATCTTTGTCCAATACAAGTTTTTCAAGTTCGCTGTGAGCTTTATGCAGAATTACTGCTGCAGGGGCTTCGTATACTTCTCTGGATTTTATACCGACAACTCTGTTTTCAATTAAATCCATTCTGCCTATACCATGTTTTCCACCTAAAGAGTTCAGCTCTTTAACAAGTTCAGCCGGAGAATACTTTTTATAATTCAGACTTATCGGTACACCTTCTCCAAAACTGATAATTACGGATTCAGGTTCAGAGGGTGCATCTTTCGGATCAGCTGTTATTTGCCATGCATCTTTAGGAGGAACTACAGTCGGATCTTCCAAGACCCCACATTCAATAGCTAATCCCCACAAATTTTCGTCGATTGAATATGGTGAAGACTTTGTTACTTTTATTGGAATTTTGTTTTCAAGTGCATAATCAATTTCATCTTCCCTGCTTTTGAATTCCCATTCTCTTAAAGGCGCTAGAATATTCAACTGGGGTGCTAGAGCCTGAATGCCAACTTCAAATCTTACCTGGTCATTCCCTTTCCCGGTGCATCCATGGGCCACGGTATCAGCTCCTTCAGCTAAAGCAATATCTACTAGAAGTTTCGCGAGTAGCGGCCTGCCTATAGAAGTTGCCATTGGATAAATGCCTTCATAAAGAGCATTGGCTTTTAATGCTTTCCAAACATAATTAGAGATAAATTCTTCCTGTAAATCTATAATGTGTGCTTTTATCGCACCAGTTTTTAAAGCTTTTTCTTCAAGCCCTTCCAGTTCCCCGGTTTTACCAAGAACACCGGTAACTGTAATAATATCCGCATCATACTTTTCACTCAACCACTTTACCATGACGGATGTATCCAATCCTCCTGAATAAGCAACTGCGATTTTTTTTCTTTTCATTTTTCTCTCTTCTTTTATATGATAAACTAAAAATTTATTAAAATGGAATTTCGGTCATCATTTTTTTAATTAAATCAACGACAACCGGAATATTTTTATTTTTATTGGGAATAACTAAAACCGTATCATCACCTCCGACTGTACCTAAAATTTCTTCGCGGTTCAGGCGGTCGATATAGTGCGCCACACCCTGTGCCCTGCCGGCGAGAGTTCTAATAATGATTAATGCCTCATTATGTTCAATTCCTAATATTTCAAAGCCAATTAATTTAGCTATTTGTTTACCGGATTCATTGGCGTCTAAAACATAACGAACTCCTTTTTCAGTAACAGTCCGCGCCACGCCAAGTTCAGCAAAATCCCTGCTTAAAGTTGCCTGTGTTACATTGACGGCTTCATCCTTTAATATCTTAATTAAATCTTCCTGGTTAGCTATATAAAAATCGTTTAAAATTTCCTTAATGCGGTTTTGTCTTCTTAATTTAGCTGACATTTGAAGCCTGCAATTTATTAATAGTGTATGAAAATTCTTTTATAAAGATGTCAATTTCCTTTTCAGTTATAATAAAAGGAGGAAGAAGCCTCAAAACATTTTCACCTGCAGTACCGGTAACAATTCCTGCTTTTAATAATTCTGCAGCAACTTTTTTAGCACTTAAATTACTCTTAAATTCCACACCAATCATTAGTCCTTTCCCGCGGACGGTTCTGATATTTTCATCAGTTAAAGAATAAATGTCTTCTTTTAATCTTTCACCAAGCAAATTATTATTTTCCAGACATTCCGAGTCTAATAGTTCCATAACAACATTAGCTGAAGCAACAGCAACGGGGTTCCCGCCAAAAGTTGAACCGTGACTACCAGGGGTTATAAGATCACCGACTTCTTTTGAAGAAATAACTGCACCTAAAGGTAAACCATTAGCGATCCCTTTTGCCAGTGTAATGATATCAGGCTTAATATCTTCCCATTGAAAGGCAAACATTTTCCCGGTTCGTCCCATCCCAGATTGAACTTCATCAAGAATAAAAAGCAGATTATATTTATTGCACAGCTCTCTTACTTCATATAAATAATTTTCGGAGGGGATATTGACGCCCGACTCTCCTTGAATCGGCTCCAACATAACTGCAACGGTATTATCGTCAATTGAATTTTCGATTGCTTCAATATCATTAAACGGCACATACGAAAATCCGGGCGTAAGCGGAGCAAAACCATCCCACAATTTGTATTGTGCAGATGCAGAGAGACTTCCCATTGTTCTGCCGTGAAACCCGCCGATTGCAGTTATTATTGAGAATCTTCCCTGTCCCCACTTCCTTGCAAACTTAATAGCAGCTTCATTTGATTCGGTACCGGAATTACAAAAAAAGACATTATCCAAGCCGGAATTATTAATAAGCTTTTCAGCTAATGTTTCCTGAAGTGATGATTGAAACAAATTTGAAACATGAAATAATTTTTCAGCCTGCTCTTTAACAGCACTTGTAATCAAAGGATGATTATGTCCAAATCCTGTTACGGCAATTCCCGATAAAAAGTCGAGATATTTTTTTCCATTAATATCAAAAAGGTAAGCTCCTTCGCCTTTTAGAAATTCCACTTCATATCGGGAATAATTTTTTAATAATGCAGTAGCTGTTTCAAACTGCAATTGCTTTTGATTCGACAATCCAGGTTCCTTTCAAATTAATTGAGTTATGGAAGTCATTAAAATTTATATCAAATAATTCACTTCCTATCCATACTTTACTTATACCATCTTCAAGTAATTTTTTACAGCTTTTTACTTTCGGAATCATGCCGCCGGTAATATGACCGTTTTGGATACCATCATTTATTTCCGAATCAAGAATATAACTTTGAGTTACTCCGTTAAGTTTAACTCCATTAACGTCGGATAGAAAGAAAACGGTATCAGCAGAGATAGCTTTTGCCAGGGCATGTGTAAAGATATCGGCATTAACATTCATTAAATTTCCGTTTTGATCCCTGCACAAAGAGGAGAATACAGGGATAACTCCTTCATTTAAAAGTGAAAATATCCAATCAGAATTACCGGAAATTTTCGGTGAACCGACATATCCTAATTTTTCATTTATATATTCTGCAGTAAATAATCCTCTATCAATTCCGGATAATCCAACCGCATCAAAATTATTTATTTGTAAATGGCTCACAATTTTAGCATTTAAAAGGCCTGATTGTACTGCAGCTACTACTTCCATAGTATATTTATCGGTTACTCTCTGCCCTTCAATAAATTGAGGTTCCAACCCGAGGGCATAAGACCACTCAGAAATTTTATTTCCCGCTCCGTGAACGAGAACAATTCCATCATAAGTTTTCTTTAGACTGGCTATCAGTTCAATCCATTTTTTATTTGTATAAAAGTCATCTAAAGCTTTACCACTGAATTTTATAACTGCTGTTTTCATAAAACCCCTAAGTTCTATAACTTGAATTAATTTTTATATATCCTTCCGAGAAATCGCAAGTCCACCAGGTTGAAGATTCATCTCCTTCATCCAGGTCGACAGAAACCGTGACCTTTTCTTTACTTAATAATTTTTTAGCAGCTTCTTCATCAAAATTAACATTGTAATTTGGCTCAAGAATTTTCATATCATCAAACTTTATCGACACTTTTTCCGGGATAAAATCAACTCCGCTATTCCCCGCAACTGAAAGAATTCTTCCCCAATTTGCATCATTGCCATTCATGGCAGTTTTAAATAAAGGTGAATTGCAAACAGCTTTAGCAATAGTATCTGCATCCTTTTTGGTCTTTGCATTATTCACAGAAATGGTAATTAATTTTGTCGCTCCTTCGCCATCGGCGGCAATTGCTTTAGCCATTTCCTGGCATATCGCTAAAAGTGCAGAATAAAAAAATTGATAATCTTTAGTATTTTCTTTTACTTCAATTCCTGATGCGCCATTTTCCAGTAGGATTACCATATCATTAGTACTTGTTTCACCATCAACAGAAATTTTATTAAAAGACTCATTTACTGCTGCGCTTAATAATTTTTGAAGCACAGGCTGTTCAACTGAGGCATCGGTTGCAAGGAATGCCAGCATAGTGGCCATATTCGGCATTATCATGCCGCTCCCCTTACAAATGCCGCCGATTGTCACTTCACCTGTTAACAATTCAACTTTAACTGCAAATGATTTTTTCTTGAGGTCGGTTGTTAAAATTGCTTCAGCAGCGCCAAGCCCACCATCTTCTGATAAATGAGATGTAATTTCATCAATTCCTGATTTAAGTTGCTCCATCGGCAGCGGCCTTCCAATTACTCCGGTCGAACTTACAATAACTTCCGAAGAATTTATCGATAATTTTTTTGCACAGAAAGACTGGGAATCCAGTGCATTGCTAAAGCCATTCGTCCCGGTACAAGCGTTTGCATTGCCAGAATTAACAAGGACAGCTTTAACTTTATTCTGCTGTTTAATTAAATTTTTTGAAACCACCAAAGGGGCAGCAATAACTTTATTCAGGGTAAATGTTCCGGCTGCATTACAAGGTACTTCTGAATAAATTAAAGCAAGATCTTTCTTTTGTTTTTTTATCCCGCAGTTAATGCCTGCGGCTTTAATTCCTTTGACAGAAGTTATTGAACCATTATCAATAAACTGAAACATTTTTGAACTCCTTCTTTAATAACCCGGATGTTTCATCCCATCCATATATTTTATTCATATTCTGAAAGGCTTGACCAGAGGCACCTTTTATTAAATTATCAATTGCAGTGGTTACAATTATTAACTTATCCTTAATGGAAATACTGATATCACAGAAATTAGTATCCACTACCCATTTTAATTCAGGAGGAAGATTTCTTATTCTAACGAAAAGTGAATTTGAATAAGTATTTTTATATAATTCCATTACTTCCTCATGATTAACTGTTTCATTTAAATGAATGGACGAGGTTACATATATTCCTTTTGAAACAGGCAAAAGATGAGTTGTAAAAGAAAACGGGGAATGAAATCCATTCTTAAATAACTGCTGCAAAATTTCAGGTTCATGCCTATGCTGATTAACATTATAAGCTTTTACATTTCCATCCATTTCAGAAAGTAAAAATTCGGGTTTAGGGTTTTTTCCGGCCCCGCTTGTACCTGAATAAGCTGTACAACTAACGCTCAAAATATTATCGGCCAAATTTGGAAGTAATGGAAGCAGCGAAAGTAACGTTGCAGTCGGGTAACAGCCGGGATTAGCAATAAGCTGCGCTTTGTCATAATTAGTTGACGGATGATCTGCCAACCCGTATACTTTAGATTTAAGAAGATAAGGAGATGTATGCGTGTATTTATACCATTGTATATATAACTCTTCATAATCCAGTCTATAATCGCCGCCTAAGTCTATTACATATTTATTATTGGAAATTAATTTTGGAACATATTTTAGAGCTTCGCCGTGTGGAAGAGCAACAAAATATAAATCATGTTCAAATGATATATTATTTATTGATTCAATAATTAAATTATCTGTATAGCCGATTAAATCGGGAAATATGGAAAATAAATTTTCACCTGCACTACTATTAGCATAGATTTGAAAATTCTTAACAAAAGGATGTGTAAGACAATATTTGACCAATTCTTTTCCAGTATATCCTGTACCACCTATAATACCTATTGATATCATAATTATTCTCGTGTTTTATAATGTTTTTGAATGAAAAAAGTTCTTTAAAGATAAGAATGTATTATTACCCCACATGGGGGCGGATGGATGTTAACGTTAGATTTCTAACATCTTGCTGCGAAACAATATTTTTCTTTACAAAATTCATTGGGATAAACATAAAAAAACAAAATAATTTTGTCAAGATTTTTTTGTATAAGATTACAAATTTTTTGTGAATTATGTATTTAATTCCATTAATAATGTATAAATATTCATAATTTGTATAATAAATACAAAGGCTAACTGAAATCTGAATTTCAAAAACTTCTATTGAGTTCAGTATGTTTGAATAATTTTTTTTTCATTCTTCAAAATATTCATGCAAAGAAATGGAGATATATAAAAACTTCCGTATTCCATGATTCCAAAGGTTGCGGAACAGATATTATCAATTTTTATTATTAGATTTTAGTTTATCAAATATTATTTACATTGTTTTATTTCAATTTAAGTTATATGTTTTTATAAACATTGAATTTCATGGAAAAGTATATTATAAAAATACTTTCAATTCTTCTTATATTAACGAATTATGCCATTGCTATATACTCTCAGACCAACAATTACATATTTAAGAGATTGGGCATTGAAGACGGACTTTCCCAAAGCACTATATATTCTATTATACAAGATAATGAAGGATATATGTGGTTTGGAACTGCAAACGGCTTAAATAAATATGATGGCTATACCTTCAAAATCTTTACCAATAATCCTTACGACTCAACTTCTATATCCGACAACAGTATAACTTCTCTTTATGAAGACAAACAAAATAATATCTGGATTGGAACCACCAAAGGTATTTTGAATAAGTTTAACAAAAGCACAAATTCATTTACCCGTTATAGTACAAGGTATATTGAGAATCCTTTACCTAACCAGGAAAATGAATATTATGAATACCCTATAATTTTCTCTAGGAACGATAATAATTCAATAACAACTATCGCCGAAGATAATTACAATAATCTTTGGCTGGGAACTTGGGGGAAAGGGATTCTAATCTTTAATAAAGAAACAAAAGAAATTAAGCAGTATTATTTTAAGCAGGATAGTCCTGACGGCTTAAGCTATAACAGAATTATGAAAATTTTAATTGATAATGAAGGAACTGTTTGGATTGGTACTTTCGGCGGCGGATTAAATAAAGTCATATATAATAATGAGCCAGGTAAACAAAATAATAATTTCCAATTATCCTTTATTCATTATAAGAATGCCATATCAAATAAATATTCTTTAAGTGATAATAAAATCACTTCTTTATTCGAAGATAAAGACGGCAATATCTGGATCGGTACATATAATGGCGGTTTAAATGAATTACCGGTCAAAGAAAAAGCTTCTCCGCCGCAAAAAGTCAAGTTTATAACCTATAAAAAGAATAAGGGGAATAGAGATAACATTGGCAGTAATTCAATAATGGCTATTCTTCAAGATAAACAAAATTGCTTCTGGCTCGGTACATTTGGAACGGGATTAACGAAATTTAATGCAAAAGATAATACCTTTACTCACTTTGAACATAATCCTTTTAATATAAACTCATTATCAGGCAATGATGTTATTTCATTGTGTGAAGATTATTCAGGAATTATTTGGGCAGGAACTCATCTGGGTGAAGGAATAACCAAACTTGAATTGAGCAAAGTAAAATTCGGGCAGATTAAGAATGAACCTTCTAATAAAAACAGCCTCAGCGATGATGTGGTATGGGCTGTTTATCAAGATAAATACAAAAACCTTTGGATAGGAACATATAGGGGAGGACTTAATAAATATGAAACCAGGAACAATAAATATACTCATTACCTTCACAATCCTGCCGATTCCCTTTCAATAAGCGATAATCATATAAGAGCAATCGCTAAGGATAAATTTGGAAATTTCTGGATTGGAACCTACAGCGGCGGACTTGATAAATTTAATCCGAAAACCGGCAAATTTATTTCATATAAACATAATCCTAAAGATCCATCAAGTATAGGGGCAAACCAGGTGCAAGATATTTTCGTTGATTCAAGTTCAACTGTATGGTTAGCTACTTTTACTGGTGGATTAAACAGGTTTAAAATAACCAGCACTAAAGATAAAAAAATTGAATTTGAACATTTTGTAAATAATCCGTCAGATCCAAATAGCCTAAGTGATAATAGAGTCTATACACTTTTCGAGGATAGAAAGGGAAATCTTTGGGTAGGAACTTTTGGAGGAGGCTTAAATAGATACGATAAAAAGACTAATAATTTTACTCATTATAAAAATGATCCAGCAGATAACTTTAGTCTAAGTGACAACAGGGTGTTATCTATTTATGAGGATTCCAATGGAAACTTTTGGGTGGGGACATATGGAGGAGGCTTAAATAAATTCGATAGAAAAAATGGTAAATTTTATAGATACAAAAAGAAGAATGGATTAAATTGTGATGTTGTATATGGAATTCTGGAAGATAATAACAAAAATCTCTGGATAAGCAGCGATAATGGAATATATCGATTTAACATCAAAAGTGATTTTATTGCTCACTATGATTTACAGGACGGTCTGCAAAGTATTGAATTTAGCGGAGGTGCTTATTTTAAAGCAAACGACGGTGAAATGTTTTTTGGCGGCATTAATGGAATAAATTATTTTTACCCGGACAGTGTAAAAAATAATTCCTACATTCCGCAGGTTGTTGTTACATCCATTAAAATTTTCAACAAACCTTTGCTGGGAGAAAAACACAAAATTATTTTATCATATGATGAGAATTTCATATCATTTGAATTTGCAGCTTTAGATTACACAAATCCTGAAGACAATCACTACGCATATATGCTGAAAGGACTGGAAAATGAATGGCAATATGTGGATGCAAATCTTAGAATGGCCAGTTATACTAATTTATCTCCGGGGAAATATACCTTTATTGTAAAAGGTTCAAATAGTGACCGAATATGGAACACAACCGGTATTTCAGTTTCAATTATTATTCTACCTCCCTTTTGGAAAACCTGGTGGTTTATTTCTTTATGCATTTTAACCGGAGGATTAATAATTTATTACTTTAGTACTATAAGAATAAAAAATCTTTTAACTATTGAAAGATTGAAAACAAAACTTGCAGCAGATCTTCATGACAATATTGGTTCCGGACTAACCGAAATTTCGATTTTGAGCGAGCTTGCCGAGAAAAGATTAAACGGGAAATATGAAAAACATCATGAAGAATTAAAAAAGATTAGTGAAAAGGCCAGGCAACTGGTTGATAGTATGAGTGATATTGTATGGGTAGTTAATCCGAAAAAAGATAGTCTATACGATTTGATTGTTAGGCTTAAAGATTCTTATAGTGATTTCCTGGAATCAACAGGAATTAAATTAAAGACTTCAAATTTAGAAAAACTTGAAAATGTGAAGCTTCCCATGGATTTTAAACAAAATCTGTATTTAATATTTAAGGAAGGTTTAAATAACAGCATAAAACACAGTAATTGTAAAAATATTTCTTTGGAAACAAATATAGACGGAGATAATGTAGAAATAAAATTAGAGGATGACGGTGCGGGATTTGATATTGCCTCTGAAAGCATGGGAAATGGAATATTCAATATGCGGAATCGTGCAGGATTTAATCGGCGGTACTGTAAAATGGGGAACGAATATTGAAGGAGGCACAACTGTTCTTTTTTTCGGTAAAATTAATAGTATAAAAAAAATCAAGTATTTCTTAAAGAGATAACTTTTATGATAAACGTCGCAATAATCGAGGATAATAATATAATCAGGGAAGGATTGGCAGCATTAATAAACGGCACCGACGGTTATAAATGCGTGGGAGTCTACCCGACTTCGGAAAAATTTTTACAGCAGATTCCTCATGTTAAAATGGATGTGATATTAATGGATATTGGTCTGCCGGGAATGAATGGTATTGAAGCTTTAAAAAGAGCCCGTGAAATAAATCCAGATCTGAATATTCTGATGTTAACAGTTTATGAAGAAAGCGATATGGTATTCCAGGCTTTATGTGCAGGTGCATGCGGTTATCTGGTAAAAAAAACTCCTCCTTCCAGGTTACTTGAGGCAATAAAAGATATTTATGAAGGAGGCTCTCCAATGAGTTCTCAAATTGCTAGGCAGGTAATCAATGAATTTCAAAAAGAAAAAAATTTTATCTCAAAAAATGAATATTCCCTTTCAAATAGAGAAAAAGAAGTATTAAATCATCTCTCAAACGGGAAAAGTTATCAAGAAATCGGGGATCAACTATATATAAGTGTTGATACTGTCCGACATCATATCAGAAATATTTATAAAAGATTACACGTACACACACAATCAGAAGCCGTAGCCAAAGCAATTAGAAAAAGAATTATTTGATCAGCAAGAATACAGCCGCATGAATATGCCGTTACTTTCCTAACAATACCTGCTCTTATTAATTATTTCCGCATGAACATGTACTTGATTTAGAAATCCAATTTTAGAAATATATATTTTATAATTAGGAGAAAGTGCTATGGAAGAAATAAAACCCCACCAATCAGAAGAAAATCCTCTTAGTGATTTGATAAGCAATGAAATTTATTATTTACTTAGCAGCAAAGGTTTTTTCAATGAAACTTCATTAAGAGACAGACTCATCCGTAAAAGGTTTAAAACTTTAAGGATGAAAAAATATCGAGTTAGTGATGCTATTGATATAATAAGGGAAGATTATCCTTACTTACAATTTGAAACAATTCGAAAAATTGTACATCATCCGCCAAAGAGTGTTAAAAGAATCAGCTGACATAAAAACATAGAAATTTATGAGGTGCGAAAGGTTATGGAAACCGGAAAACAAAGGAAATACAAAGCAAATGAAAAGCTGTTGAAAAGGAATACCGAAATGCGGAGAGAATTTCAAGAGATGAAAAAGGAAGGATTAAAGAACAGAGAAGCTTTAATTATGCTTGCAGATAAATATTTTCTTTCTGAACATACCGTAAATTCTATTGTATATTCTGAAAATTAGTCTTAAAAATCTTCATTATTATAAGAAGATTCTGCTATTCAATTATCTTAACGAAAGCACTAATAATCGCATAACTTTACTTCCAAGAATCCATTGCTTGATATTAATCATACCCTATATTTAAAATCACAGCAAGTAAAAATTTTCGGTCTAATTTATAGTTAAAAAATTAAGGCGTTTGTAATGTATTTAAAAAACAAATATATCAGTAAAAAAGCTGTAGAATATTTTAATAGGGGTAATTTTAAATTTAGGTTAAAGGAATATAGCTATTCGATCAAAGATTTTGATAAAGCCATAGAGCTTTCTCCTGAATTTGCAGAAGCATATTACAAACGCGGAGAAGCAAGATCTTCAATTGGGAATCATTTGGAAGCTGAAAAAGACTACAATAAGGCTATTGATATTATTCTTAATAAATATTAGGTCTTTTATTTTATTAATATCATCTTCTTTGAAAAACGTAATTGATTAGTTCTCTTTAACGGGGAAACATTCAATATATAAAAATACACTCCCGAAGCATATTTGCTCCCGTCCCATATTTTTTCATATTCACCCGGATATTGAATATTATCAACTAAGGTAGAAACCTGCTGACCTAAAGAATTAAAGACTTCTATATTCACTTTGCTTTCTTCAGGGATGCTGTACCTTATGGTGGTTGAAGGATTAAACGGGTTAGGATAATTTTGTTCCAATGCAAATTCCGTAGGCTTTTTGGAGTCTAAATTTTGAACTGAAGTTGTAGTTTTAACCCTAACATTTATTTGCGCTATATATTTAGAATTTCCATTGTTTTCAATCTGTCTTAGCCTATATAAGTAAGAATTTGCAGAAGAATGTAAAGGTATATCGAGATACTGATATTGGTTTATATAATAGCTATTATCCGCTCCTTCAACAAAACCAACATTTTCCCATATATTATTATCAGAAGATCTTTCAACAACAAATCCGTAGTTATTCAGTTCTAAGCCTGTCTGCCAGTGCAACATTACACTATCATTTTTTATTGTAGAAGAAAAGCTGAGTAATTCAACCGGAATGATTTTATTAAGTAAAACTTTAAGAGTGTCGTAGAATAAAGAAGCAATTTTTGCGTACCCTCTCTCATTAGGGTGAATACCATCATAAATATCACCATTGATGTAAGGAGCAACAGTATCTATCTGATAGACCAATCCCGCATCTTTTTCCATATCAACTAATTTTATACGATCACCATTCTTTATCCTTTCTTCTGCCATAGTTTCGATATTACTGTTGTAAATTGTAGTTGTTAAACTGTAGGGGACTTCATTAATTATTTTTGCTAAGATTACCCAAATTACAGTATTGGTTGTATCTTCAAAATCGTTTATATAATTTAATAAATTTTCTAGATCGGTTATTGAGGTATCTAATCCGTTTGTACCAACATGAAGTAGAATTATGTCTGCTGGGTAATAGTTCAAGTATGGACCCGGGGTAACGGCATTGCCATCTCTGTCGTACCCGGTTTTTATTAAATGTAAAATTTGGTTTGTAGAATATCCGCCGAAACCTGCGTTATCGGGATCAAATTTCGGTATAACACCGTATCCGAAAGATTCGCTGCCTACAAAATCCGTTTGATAATTATCGGAATTCAAAAGCAACCATAATGGTTGTCTATAACCTTTCCTTAAAGAATCTGGAAGTTCTCCCATGCTCCCTTTAGTTATAGAATCTCCTAATGGCAGTATTCTTAATTTTTGGGAATAAATTTGAGAAAAGCCTATTGTGAGTATTACTAATAAAAGTACTACCTTTTCACAAACATTTTTTTTATAGAAATCCAAATCCTCTTTTACCATTAATAATTATAGAGTCAGTAAAATAACATAGGATACCAATTTCTAAACAAATAGAATAGTTAAAATACTAATTGTAAACAAACAATTGTTGACAAAGAACACTTTAGTTTGTTACAAACAAAAAAAATACCAAGCTATAGTAATTAATATGTTAAAGGTTAAAAAAACTAGGGTGACTAAACAATAAACTCAATCTGTTTTTTACACGATAACCTATTTATTTTTAGAAATTAAAATCATATTTTTAAGAAAAGAAAAACGGGGTGTTATGAATAGGCGGATTTTCATCAAAAAAAGTTTTATTGCAGGTTCTGCATTTTCACTTGGAAGTTATTCTAATCTCTTGGCCGGCGAATTATTGCCTGATAAATATAACCTTGTAGCTATTAAGGGGGATAAACCTGATATAATGTTCGATAAAGCCATACAATTTTTAGGTGGAATGAAATCGTTTGTGAAAAAAGGACAGTCTGTTGTAGTAAAACCGAATATCGGCTGGGATGTTAGTCCCCAAGGAGGAGCAAATACCAATCCGTTATTAATAAACAGGATAATAAAACATTGTTATGAAGCAGGTGCTAAGGATGTTTATGTTTTTGATCATTCATGTGACAACTGGAGCAGATGTTATGCAAATAGCGGTATCGAAAGAGCAGCAAAAGATGCAGGAGGGAAAATAGTCCCTGCTAATAGTGAAAGCTATTACCAGGAAATTGAGATTAAAAAAGCTTTAAATTTAACCAGAGCAAAAGTTCATGAGTTGATACTGAATTCTGATGTCTTTATAAATGTCCCCGTACTAAAAGACCATGATTCAGCAGGTTTAACAGTTTGTATGAAAAATCTTATGGGCGTAGTATGGGATCGGGGATTCTGGCATAGAAATAATCTCCATCAATGCATTGCTGATTTTCCGTTTTTCCGGAAACCGGATCTTAATATTGTTGATGCTTATTATGTTATGAAAAGAAACGGACCGAGGGGCGTTTCAAAAGATGATCTAATAGAAATGAAATCTCAGATTATTTCTACTGATATAGTGGCTGCCGATACAGCAGCGGCAAAATTATTCGGCGTAAATCCTGACACAATCTCTTATATTAGAATAGCAGATCAGATGAAAATAGGTTTCAAAGATTTGAATAAATTATCTATAAAAAGAATAATTATGTAATGAAATTGCAGCGGTTAAGGGGTCTAAGAATTTTCGTTTCAATATTTTCATTTTTATTAATTTCTATTCTGTTTTTGGATTTTTATCAGCTTGTCCCGGGCAATTGCACTGATTATATATTATACCTTCAATTCATTCCTTCATTATTTAAGTTTATTAATTTAATCAGCATATCTGCCGCGGGATTTGCATTTATTTTATTATTGACTTTCCTATTCGGCAGAGTTTATTGTTCAAGCATTTGCCCTCTCGGCATACTTCAAGACTTTATTTCAGGAATATCAAAAAAAATTAATAAAAAACGATACTACAGGAAAATGAAAGATTATAAATGGCTGAAATATATAATCCTTTGTTTAACCATAGTTTCTTTTTTTGCAGAAAGCTTAGTCCTAATTACATTGTTAGATCCCTTTAGCAATTTCGGACGAATTCTTACAAGCTTCTTTAAACCTGTATTTATTTTATTGAATAATTTTCTAGCTGTGTCACTAGAAAAATACAATATCTTCCTGCTTTATCCGGTCGAAATAAAAAATTTCAGCATAATCACAATTGTTATAAGCAGCTTTATTTTTATATTAATTATTTTTTTATCATTTAATAAAGGAAGATTATTCTGCAATACCGTATGTCCTGTTGGAACATTTTTAGGATTAGTATCAAAATTATCTCTGTATAAAATTCATATTGATAAACAGAAATGCAATTCATGTAATTTATGTACGAAGGTTTGTAAATCCGGCTGTATAGATAAAGTAAGTAAAGTAGTGGATTTTGACAGATGCGTATCATGCTTTAATTGTTTTAATGTTTGCCCTACCGGCGGACTCACTTATAAAAATTCTATTAAAAAGGAAACAAGATTTAATGATGTTAAATATGATCCAAAGAGGCGTGGAATTAATCTCAAAAACATTTTTATATTTTATAAGTTTAACCGGGTTTTCATTAGCGCAGGTTAAAATTACTCCCAAGAAAGAAAATAAATATCCGGTAACAAGAAATTTCTGCTCGAGCCCGCCTGGTTCAAAAAATATAGAACATTTTACCAATGCGTGTACCGGATGCCATTTATGCGTGAGTTCCTGTCCGACACAGGTTTTACAGCCATCCCTTTTTGAGTATGGCATATTAGGAATACTTCAGCCGTATATGGATTATAAAACCGGTTTCTGTAATTTTGAATGCAAAGTATGCATTGATGTTTGTCCAAGCGGCGCTATTCTGTCTTTGACACTCGAAAATAAAAAATTAACTCAAATCGGAAAAGTAAAATTCATAAAAGATAATTGCATAGTTGAAATTGAAAATACGGAATGCGGGGCTTGTTCCGAACATTGCCCAACAAAAGCAGTAAAAATGATTCCATATAAAAATCTTCATCTTCCTGAAGTAAAAGAAGAATACTGCATAGGATGCGGGGCATGCGAATTTGCCTGCCCTACAATACCTTATAAAGCAATTTATGTTGAAGGAAATCCAATTCATCTTACAGCAAAAAAATTACCTGTTGAAAAACTTGAAGAAAAAATCAATTACAAAGAAGAGTTCCCTTTTTAGTAAAGACCTTCATTATTTTGTAAAGAAGTTGACAAATAAATTATTATATGTTACGTTTGTATATTATGAAAAAATTAAATATTAACTTACCTAATGCACAAACTACAAAGTGCACAACTATGCCTAAAACTCCTCCTGATAACTGAAGAAGGTATGTAATATTCAAAAATTTTAACAACCGACTTCAGATGTGAGTCGGTTTTTTTTTATATAAAAACATTAAAAGATAAATAAAATGAAAATCCTAAAGTTCGGCGGTTCTTCGGTTGGATCTTCTGAAAAAATAAAAGAAGTAATTGAAATTATAACTTCATTATTAGAAAAAGATAAAAGAATAGCTGTTGTCTTTTCTGCATTTCAAGGTATAACAGATGAATTAATCGAAATCAGTAAATTGGCTTCAACAGGTAATCACAAATACCAGGAATTATTTAAGGATCTCGAACATCGTCATCTTTCAACAGCCAAAGATTTAATCTCAGTAAAAAAGCAAAGTAATATTCTGGCAAATATAAAATTAAATCTTAACGAATTGGAAGATGTCATACACGGTGTCTTCCTTGTTAAAGAGTTATCGCCACGAACCCTAGACTTTATATTAAGCTTCGGCGAACGCTTATCTGCATATATAATTGCAAATGCTCTTAATGATAGAGGTATATTAAGTGAATTCCTTGACAGTCGGGAATTGGTTAGAACCGATAACAATTTCGGCAGTGCCAAGGTAGATTTTGAAACTACTATAAAACAAATTAGAAATTATTTTAAGTCGCATAAATTACTTCAGGTTATAACCGGTTTTATCGGTACAACTGTTAATAACGAAACAA
Organism: uncultured Ignavibacteria bacterium; assembly: GCA_963739895.1. Classification (GTDB taxonomy): domain Bacteria; phylum Bacteroidota; class Ignavibacteria; order Ignavibacteriales; family Ignavibacteriaceae; genus CAVQBP01. The sequence continues at coordinate 221,214 of CAVUCR010000018.1, forward strand.
CAACTTTAGGTAGAGGCGGCTCCGATTATACTGCAGCTATTTTCGGTGCCGCACTAAATGTTACTGAAATCCAGATTTGGACTGATGTTGACGGAGTAATGACTGCCGATCCGAGAAAAGTTAAAAATGCTTTTTCTCTCCCGCATATAACTTATGAAGAAGCAATGGAACTATCCCATTTCGGAGCGAAGGTAATTCATCCGCCTACAATTCAGCCGGCATTCAGTAAAAAAATTCCGATTGTAATTAAGAATACTTTTAACCCCAGTTTCAGAGGAACAATAATAAGCAATAAACCTAATTCTAATAAGTTCACAATTAAAGGACTATCATCTATAGATAACATCTCCCTAATTAGAGTTCAAGGCAGCGGAATGATAGGTGTTTCAGGAATTGCTAAAAGAATATTCTCTGCTTTAGCAGAAGTGAGAATAAATGTTATCTTAATTACCCAGGCATCTTCCGAGCATTCTTTATGTATAGCTGTACTTCCACAATATTCATTGCTCGCAAAAAAGTCAATTGAGGAAGAATTCAAGTTTGAAATTTTCGAGAACCTTGTTAATGAACCTATTATTGAGAACAATGTTTCAATCGTTGCCGTAGTTGGTGAAAATATGAGAAACTATCCCGGTATTTCAGGAAAAGTTTTTCAGGCTCTCGGAAGAAACGGAATAAATGTTGTTGCAATCGCCCAGGGTTCTTCGGAATTAAATATATCAACAGTAATTTCTAAAGATCATGAATCAAAAGCTTTAAATGCTCTTCATGACAGCCTGTTCCTTTCAAGAGAAAAATCTTTAAATATTTTCCTGGTTGGAACTGGTTTAATTGGCGGAACCTTATTAAACCAAATCGATAATCAAATAAATTATCTTTCAAATGAATTTGGTCTAGAATTTAAAATAATTGGACTAGCCAATTCCAGGAAAATGTTAATCAAGAACGAAGGAATCGGTGTCAAAGGATGGAAGGATGAACTAAATTCCAAAGGTCGGCATACAGACTTGGAAAAGTTCATTGAAAATATGAGAACACTAAATTTGTCGAATAGTGTTTTTATTGATTGTACTGCCAGTAAAATTGTTGTAGAAAAATACCCGGACATTCTGAGCTCAAATATTTCAATTGTTACGCCAAATAAAATAGCGAATTCTGTTAATTACGATTTTTATCAGAAACTTAAACAGTTAGCTTTAAAACATAATGTAAAATTTTTGTATGAAACTAATGTCGGAGCCGGTCTTCCTATAATCGGAACCTTAAAGGATTTGGTATCGAGCGGAGATGAAATTCAAAAGATTGAAGGGATATTATCAGGAACGCTAAGTTATATTTTTAATACTTTCTCCAAAGATAAGCCCTTCAGTGAAGTGGTTAAGCTGGCTAAAGAAAAAGGATATACTGAACCGGATCCTAGGGAAGATTTAAGCGGGATGGATGTTGCCAGGAAATTATTAATTCTTGCAAGGGAAGCAGGGCTAACTCTTGAGTTGAAAGATATAAAAATTGAAAGGATTCTTCCGGTGGAAGTAGAGAAAGCAGAATCCGTAAACGACTTTTTTACAAAATTGAAAAAACATGATAAAGACTTCGAATCTATGAGAGAAAAAGCTGCTGTCAAAGGTAATTTGTTCCGTTATATTGCCAGTTTGGAGAATGGTAAAGCAAAAATTTCAATGCAGGAGGTTAATACTGATCATCCGTTTTACTTTTTATCCGGGATTGATAATGTAATTGCTTTTACAACAAAATATAATCAAGAAAGACCAGTAGTGGTAAAAGGTCCGGGTGCTGGCGCCGAAGTTACAGCTTCAGGTGTTTTTGCAGATATTATCAGGGCCGCCCGTTATTTAAGTTAATAAATATTTCAGAAGGGAAAAATAAAAATGGATATAACAAATAAAATTCCTGTTGGGGTGCTAGGAGCAACAGGAAGTGTTGGTCAAAAATTCATTGAACTTTTATCAAATCACCCATGGTTTGAGGTAGCTGAAGTTGCCGCCTCCGATAGGTCTGCAGGCAAAATTTATAAAGAAGCAGTTAACTGGGTGTTATCATCTTCTATTCCAGATAGAATTGCAAATCTTACAGTAAAAAACTGTGTACCGGATCTAAATTCTAAAATTGTATTCTCCGGGTTAGATTCAAGCGTTGCGGGTGGTATCGAGACAGAGTTTGCAAACAAAGGTTATATTGTTGTTTCCAACTCTAAAAACCATAGAATGGACAAAGACGTTCCGCTTTTAGTTCCGGAAATAAATCCCACTCATCTTGAATTGATTAAAACTCAAAACTATAATGGCGGTTGTATTGTTACAAATCCTAATTGTTCAACAATCGGTTTAGTTTTGGCACTCAAACCCTTGTATGATAGTTTTGGTCTTGATACCGTTAATGTTGTAACAATGCAGGCGCTTTCCGGTGCAGGTTATCCGGGAGTTTCCAGCCTTGATATAATTGATAATGTAATTCCATATATTTCCGGTGAGGAAGCAAAACTGGAAAGCGAACCTTTAAAAATTTTAGGTAATTTAAATTTGCATGAAATTATAAATACAAATATTAATATCAGTGCTCAATGCAATAGGGTGGCAGTTGCTGACGGTCACCTTGAATGTGTTCAAGTAAAATTAAAAAATAAAGCTTCAGAAAAAGAACTGATTGAAGCCTGGAAAAATTTCTCGGGTGAACCTCAAAAATTAAATCTCCCTACTGCTCCTATTCAACCAATTTATTATTTTACGGAGGATAAATATCCGCAACCTAAAATTCATCGTAATTTAGATAAAAGTATGGCTGTTTCAGTTGGACGGTTAAGAAAAGATACTTTACTGGATTATAAATTTATTGTACTTTCTCATAATACTGTAAGAGGCGCTGCCGGAGGTGCAATTCTTTGTGCCGAGTTAATGATTTCCAAAGGATACATAAAGTAGAATTGATGAAAAAAGAAATCACAGTATTTGCACCTGCTTCAGTAACTAATGTTAGCTGCGGATTTGATATTATGGGTTTCGCAATTGATGGACCCGGGGATGAATTAAAATTAAAGATTTCAAATAAGCCTGGTATTGCAATTTCTAAAATAACTGGGGATCATGGAAAACTTCCAAACCAGATTGAAAAAAATACTGCAGGTACTTCTATTTCTGCCCTGGCTAAATATTTAGGATTTACTAAAGGGATTAATATTGAAATACACAAGAAAATGTCTCTTGCTAGCGGATTAGGATCAAGCGCTGCTAGTGCAGTTGCAAGTGTTTTTGCTCTAAATGAAATTTTAGGAAAACCACTTAGTAAAAAAGAGCTTCTGCCTTTCGCTCTGGAAGGAGAAAAATTGACATGCGGAGGGGCTCCGCACGCTGATAATGTTTCTGCATCATTATACGGCGGATTTATAATTGTTAGGAGTATGAATCCTTTAGATGTGATAAATATTGATGTACCGGAAGATATTTTTTGTACAATTGTACATCCGGATATTGAAATACATACCGGTGATACAAGAAAAATTTTAAAAAAACAAATACTTCTTTCCGATGCAGTTCAGCAATGGGGAAATGTAGCAAGCTTAGTTGCAGGATTACTAAAAAAAGATTATAAGCTTATCGGGAGATCACTCCAGGATGTAATTGTCGAACCGATCCGTTCAATATTAATTCCTGGTTTCACTGAAATAAAACAGGCAGCCTTGGATGCAGGTGCCTTGGGCTGCAGTATCTCGGGTTCCGGGCCTTCAATCTTTGCTTTCAGTGATTCAAAAAAAATTGCCAAGGTTGTTGGTAAAAAAATGCAGAACGTTCTTTCCGGATTAGAAATTGAAAGTGATCTTTATATATCTAAGATAAATAAAGAAGGTCCAAGAGTTATTAAATAATAAATTAAATATCTGCTTCATACACATTTCTTTTTGGTAAATTGAAATTTTACAGTACAAATAAAAAATCAAAAGAGGTTTCATTTAAGGAAGCTGTTATAAAGGGAATAGCGGATGATGGAGGATTATTTATGCCTGCATTTATCCCTGTCCTTCCTAAAATTTTTTTTTCTGACATAAATACTCTCCCTTTTCATGAAATCTGTTATCAAGCTGCCGGTTCGTTTATTGGAGATGAAATACCGCCAAAAATTCTTAGCAAAATTATAGAACGAGCAATTAATTTTGACGCTCCATTAGTTAGTTTAAATGAAAATATAAATATTCTTGAACTTTTCCACGGACCAACATTAGCATTTAAGGATTTTGGAGCACGTTTTATGGCGGAAGTTCTTTTTCATTTTTCAAAAGAGAAAGAACAGGATATTAATATTTTAGTTGCAACTTCCGGAGACACGGGTAGTGCTGTATCAAACGGCTTCCTGAATATGGAAGGAATAAAGGTTTATCTTTTATATCCGAGTAAAAAAGTAAGTCATATACAGGAAATGCAGTTAACTACTTTGAATGGTAATATTACTGCCTTGGAAGTAGAGGGAACTTTTGATGATTGTCAGAAATTAGTAAAACAAGCTTTTCTCGATAATGATTTAACTAAAAATATTTCTCTTTCTTCTGCAAACTCAATCAATATCGCACGGCTTATTCCACAAACATTTTATTATTTTAATTCTTACAAGCAGCTCAGGGATAAGAATATTCCTCTGATCGTCTCAGTACCAAGCGGAAACTTTGGAAATTTAACGGGGGGATTAATTGCTAAAAAGATGGGTCTGCCGGTGGAAAAATTTATTGCTGCCGTCAATTCAAATGATATATTTCCAATATATTTAAGAACAGGGAAATTTGTTCCAAAACCTTCAATAAAAACTATTTCCAATGCTATGGATGTTGGAAATCCAAGTAATTTTTTCAGGATATTAGATATATATGATGCTAATTTGAATAATTTAAATAATGAAATTTCAAGCTACAGTTTCTCAGATATATTAACAAAAGAAGCAATAAAAAAGATTCATAATGAATACAATTATTTAATTGATCCCCACGGTGCGGTCGGGTACCTAGCCCTTGAGGAATATGTAAATAAAAACAATATTAAATCATTCAACGGGATAATATTAGAAACAGCTCATCCTTCAAAATTTATTGATATTATGGAAGAGGTCCTAAAACAAGCTATTAAAATACCGGAGAGATTGGAAAATTGTCTTCATAAAGAAAAGAAATCAATAAAAATTTCGAAGCAATATGCTGATTTTAAAAATATTTATTAAATCAACAATAAAAGGTTAATTGATGAATTCAGAAAAAAAAGTTGCAATCATTGGTGGAGGAAATATCGGTTTGGCAATAGCCGACGGGCTTATTAATTCAAACCTGTTCCCTGCCAAAAATATATACATCACACGGAAAAAAATCGAGTTAATAAAAGAATATTCAAATAAAGGATTTATAGTTACTAAAGATAATATTCTTGCAGTAAAAAATTCAGAAGTAATCTTAATTGCTGTTCAGCCGGGACAGTTAAATGAGCTTTTACAGGAAATTTCACATGCACTTGATATAAAAAAGCATATACTAATTTCAGTAGTTTCCGGTGCAAGTATAAAGGTAATGAAGCAACTAATCGGCAAAGAAATACCGGTGATTAGAGCGATGCCGAATACAGCAATTGCAATAAGAGAATCAATGACCTGCCTATCCGGAGAGAATAAAACAGATGATTCACTTGATATTGCTAAAAAGATTTTCGATTCGGTAGGACAAACATTAATTATTGACGAAGAGTTAATGATCCCGGCAACAGCTTTATGTGCTTGCGGTATAGCATTTTTCTTAAGAGCTATTCGTGCAGCATCACAAGGGGGAATTGAAATCGGTTTTCACTCCGAGGAAGCATTATTGATGGCGGCACAAACAGCAAAAGGTGCGGCATCTTTACTTGTTAACATGGATAGCCATCCTGAAGGAGAAGTTGATAAAGTTACTACTCCAAGAGGCTGTACAATATCCGGGCTGAACCAAATGGAGCATTACGGATTTAGTTCTGCAATGATTAGAGGGATTGTAACATCGGCAGAGAAAGCTGCAAAGCTGTATAAAGTGGATTAAATTTGAAATTTCTGTAAATTTAAATTTGAAAAGAATTTCAGTTTAACGGAAAGGTGCAGGAGTGGTTTAACTGGCACGCCTGGAGAGCGTGTGTACCGCAAGGTACCGAGAGTTCGAATCTCTCCCTTTCCGCTGATTCTTTAATATTTCTAAATTATCAATTTTATTTTTTTTTCTATTCTTTTAAGGGGGATCTTGTTCAATGTGTGATGTTTTATGGAGTTCTAAACTGGATTAGCGTCTCCCCTTCCCCCAATAACTTCATAATTAAAGCAAACTATTTATTTAGATCAACCTGTCTACTCACTAATTTTAAATTTAATACCTGCTACAATCCATCTGCCGGGCAGAGGAATCCCGCTGATTTGCTGATATGATTTATTAAATAAATTTGTCACTTTAATGAATTAATTAAAATTTTCTACTTCTTTTGACAGTTGTGAATCAACAATAAAATTATCTTCAAAATTTACCCGATCTTCATATCTCAAAAACCAGCTTTGCTGTATATCCAGCCACCAATAGTTATCAATATTTAGGATAAATTGATTCCTTAAGAAATCCAGTAGATATTCAGACTCATATGATGCAGTTTTTTTATCAGAATTTAAATAAGTATAGTCAGCACTTATTTTATAAACAGGTAAATTAGTAATAATTAAATTTGGACTTATAGATAAATTTATTTCAAGACCATTAGTATTTACCTCAGCAATATTTTTTGCTGTCCAGGGCTCTGAATTTGTCCTTACCCAATCAATTAAATTTTTTCCTTCTTTCCTAAATAAACAAATTTTAACAGAATACTTGTTCCTGATAAGATTAATTCCTGCTTCATAATTTAATGTTTCTTCGGGTTTTAAATTCGAACTGCCCTGACTAATCGGAGATGAATAGTAAAGTTCAGTATAAGTCGGTATTCTAAAGGCTTTACCGGCAGAACCATATATTCTTATACCATTTGAAAAGCTGTAACCTAAATCCAGGCCCGGCCAAAACTTCCAGCCTAAACCGGAATAATTATATAAAAAAGCACCAGTAATTATTGTGAAGTTTTTAATAGTAGATATTTTTTGTTCGGCAAAAATACCTTTTTTATTCCTTGAATGAATTCCAAGGTTTGAACTTTTAATTTCATCATTTACAAATTCTCCTCCCAGTGATGTAGTTCCAATTCCTGAATTTACCGAAGATTGCAATTCAGTTCCGTAAACATTAGTTTGATGAATATTCTGATAAATTTCAGGTTTTTCATAGTCCAGGAGATAATTATCATCATTTCTTCTCCAATAAACTTTAGGAGAAATTGAGAAGTTTTCATTTCCAAATTCTGCTACTGTATTTAAATATTTCGTTGTAGTATGCTCCCACTGGTTAGGATATTTGACACCGTAAAACCCATTGGCTCCGAATTTATTATCGTTATATACCAAAGAAGAGATTAACTTCTTCCGTCTCCTGCTTTAATAGAGGAATTATATGAAAAATTTATCCTGTCGAAATTTGTATTGTGTCGATAACCGTCTGTTTTTGATTTTGAGAATGATATATAATTATTAATAAAACCCAAGGAATAAGAACCGCCAATATTTCCTTCAAAGTAATGATTTTCACCACCTAAAGTTTCAAGAAAAAATGAATTGTTATTCCCCTTTTTTGTAATAAAATTTATCACCCCGCTGAATGCATTCGGACCAAAAACTCTGGAACCCTGCCCTTTTAATATTTCAATTCTTTGAATATTTTCAAGTGAAAAAGGTAAATTCAAATTATGATGACCTGTTTGAGGATCACTAATTTTAATTCCATCAATGAGAACTAATGTTTCTTCAAAATTACCTCCGCGTATGCTGACATCTGATTGTACGCCGTTAATGCCTCTCTGCCTCAAATCAAAGCCTCCGGTGTATTGCAGCAAATCCTGGAAACTGTTTACAGGCATCAATTTTATATCATCTGTATTAATTACAACTACATCACGTGTTAAATTACTAATTGATATTGGTGTCTTGCTTGCCGTAACTACTATTTCATTCATTTCATAATTTTTTATTTGGGCATTTATTGATAAAAATCCTGATAAAATAAATAATATTGCAGAGTATATACTTCTATCCCGCAGATAAAATAATAATTCCATAATTTTTATTTATTATAAGATTAAGAAAATATATTAAAGTAATAGAAACAGGTATGCAAAATTAGAACAGCTTACTAAGAGATTCAACCATGTTATCGTGAAAAATCGGTTTAGATATAAAATCATTAAACCCGGTAGCGATAAATTTTTCTTTATCGCCCGGCAGCAAGTAAGCTGTAGCGGCAATTATGGGTGTGTTTTCGAAGCCGGGAATTTTATGAATATATTTTAATGCATCAATCCCGTTGTAGTCCCCCTGCAAATTTATATCCAGCAAAATAAAATCAAAAATGTTTGCGTTCAGAATCGGGATTGCTTCCTCCAAACTGGATGCAAATTTAATTTCTTTCAATTCGCTCAATTGAAAGCTGAATAGGATTTGAGAATCAATCTGATCTTCAATATATAAACATTTTAATTCAGATAAATCAACTTTCTTTGATGTTAGATTTACAGGCCTATCGTATACTAATACATCTGCTTCTTCTAATTCTTCTTTTTCACTTCCGTTATTGAAAGGTTCAATCATTTTTTCTTTGATGTTATTAAGGTTATCATTCAAGGATAAGCTTTTATCCAACCAATTTTCATCTATATATTCTTCCTCCTCTAATTCTATTATAGGTTTTATTTTAACTTCATCAGCTTTACTTAAATCAAGAGGGAAAATAAATCCGAATTCTTTATTATCATTTTCTTCGACAATTTTAACTGAACCTTTAAGCAATCGCAAAAGTTTTTTTACAAGAAGTATTGTAAACTTTGATATACCATAGTTTTTGGTATTTAATGATTTCCCGAAAATAAATGAATTTAATTTATCTATAAGACCTTTCGAGGTAAACGAATAATTATCTTTAACAATAATTATAAAATTTTCATCATCATATTGATATGCAGAGATATAAATTTTTTCTTCCTTACTTCCCTGAACAATCAATAAGCTTAGTAAGTAAATTAAATTTTGCAATTTTTGTTCATCAGAATTAAATACCAATGAAGACGAAATTTTTCCATAAGACAATTTGAAATTCTTTTGGGTAACAAGGTTATTTATATCTTCCTGAACTTTATCAATAAAATCGGTTATTTTAATTTCAGTAAAATTAAGCTTAATATTGTTATCTGCTATATTGATATAATCAATTATAGTATTCATTGTGTTAAGCAGATTAATTCTGTTTTGGTTTATTATTTCGTTCGCTTCTTTCTGGTCGGGTGTCAAAATTTCGACACTGTCCGTTAATTCTCTTACAAAACCTAAAATAACATTTATAGGAGTCAATATTTCATGGAACATACTTGAAAGAATTGCAGGATCATTATATATAGCTTCTTCAGGAATCGGCTTTACTGTGTTTTCAGCATTTGTCTCAGGTTTGTTCCCGGTTTCCTGTTTTTCTTTGGCTAAGATCACAAATGAATCCAATTCATTTCTATAATTAAAAACCGGGACAGCATTTATTTCAAAATATGAAAATTCATTTTCCGAATTTTTAATATTTGCAGCAAATGAGATGGTTTTATCGGAATCGGATTTAAAAATGTTATTGTTAACAAAAGCCCTTTTATCATCGTCAAATAAAGCAGTAAATGAGGTCTTATCAAGTTCCTGCTTTGAATACCCCAAAACATTAGTTACCTTGTTGTTTACATATGTAATAAACCCGGTATCATCAGTTATAAATAATAAAGCATTCGAATTATCAAAAACTGCTTTATACATCCTGCTGTTTTTTTCAAGTTCAATTTTGTTTGTTACATCTCTAACTACATTAAGACCCGCTTCTTTACCTTTGTATATAATTGAAATTTTACTCATCTCAATTAAAATATTTGACCCGTCTTTTTTCTTATGTTTATAAGGCCCGCTGAAAACCCCTTCCTTTACATTTTCAGTGGTCAATTCGAGTAGAGTCTGCATATCATCTTCAGTATAAAGATCAGTTAAATCCAGGTTTAGAAATTCATCTTTCAAATAACCATATAACTTTAAAGCTGCATCGTTTACTTCAAGGAATTTTAAATTTTCTTTATTAAAAACGAAAACAGGAAAAGGATTATCATACAGTATTTTATCATTAATCTGCAGATCGGGTTTATTAGTATTCTCTGCTATAGGAATTTTTTCTTCGACGCTTATCGATGTTCCGCTGAATAAATTATCGGTATAGATTTTTCTTAATTTAACAAGTAAATTTTTTTCTTCTTCGGCAATTTCAAAGGATTCTTCTTCCGATGAAGACTTAATAAATCCGGATAATTTCTCAACAATTTTAGGAGGTAATAATCTGAAATATTTAGTTCTTACAAGCTCAAAAAACCTGCTGCCGTATAATAAGCTAAATTGATTATTAAAAAATATTATTCGATCTTCTCTGTCAATGAATGCTATTGCACAAGATATCTGGTCGAATAAATTTTTTATTTTATTGTCAATTTCCAATTCTTCTTTAATATCCTGCTTCTTTTGTCCAATTCCGGCAATAGCAATTATATTATTTTCCGAATCAAGCAGGGGAATTTCTATGCTTTCGTACTCATCCGGGTTATTCAATCCCCCGAACTGCAGTCCGTCTATAATTGTGTAATTTGCAGACTCAATGATATATTGATCGATTGATTGCTGAAAATTAACAAGGTAAGGAGGTATAAAATTACTTTCTTTTTTCCCTTCAATTTGAATAGCGCTTAATCCAATTGATGCAGAGACTTTATCATTTACAAGGAGATACTTACCATTGATATTTTTTATCCAAAAGAATTCTTTCAGTTTATCAGCTGATTTTCTTACTACATTTTTACTAATAAAAGAAAATGGGAAATTTGACTTGACTTCCTCAATTACAGGTAGAACTTCTTTATTGTTAAAGATTTTCTCTATTTCTTTAACTTTTATTTTAAGAGATGTTTTCTTTTAAATTATCTGCAGCGATTTTTAAATAAGCATAAAACGAATCTTTCATTATTCACAATAAGCGGGCTTGCTGTAAATTGAACTTCGAAACTTTTACCATTCTTTAGGCTAATTACTAATCCTTCTTCTATCTTAAGGTTTTTCTGAAATATATTCTGAAATAATTCATCTATTTTTTTTGCAGACGATTGTTCAAGGAATTCATATAAATTTTCTGATTTTTCCGTAAAAGAAAAGAAATCTGAAGCTTCGGTGTTAAAGGAATGAATTATTCCATGTTGATCCAATACCAGAAGAGGATCCTTAATATTTTCTTTAACACTTTCTATTAGTTCTATATTTGTATTAATTAAATTCGGCATTAAAATAATTTTAGAAAAGGATTATTTTATAGATATTAATAAAGTCATTGAAAAAACCACAAAACAAATTTAAATGAAACACACTCAAATTAACGAACAGATTTAATACCAACAATTTTTTCGGGATTTAAGAATTTCTTCCACTCTTTATTTTATCATTAAAAATGGAATTAGCACAAAAAAGTTTAAAAATCAGATAATATTTCTACTTTTTCTACCATTAAATCGTTCCTTAAGAAGTCAATTAAAAAGAACTTTTAAAATTAATTCGTTGTTTTCATTATCTTATTAATACAGTTTAACTATCAATGCACCAATATGATACATAAAAAATTTAGTCCTAAATAATTTAGGTCTGATTTATCTCATACCTATCATCTACTGTTGTTGGCTGGGAGATCAGAATAAATTTTAATATACCACTTGAATTATTTAACACCCTGAATTTTAAACTAGGTTCTACATAAAAAGACTGACCTGCCTCAACCGTATGTTTTTTATCATCAAGCTCAAATTCAGCTACCCGGGTGATAATATAAAATAGCTGTTGAGAATTTTTATGCAAATGAAATTCTTCCGAGGTTTTAGGAGCCATTTCTTCTACTATAACACTCAATTCTCTGTTATCAACTAATCTCCAATCCTGACAATTTTTCCCCAAATTATAATATTCACTATTGTTTTTATCTTTTATCATACATGAATGATTTGAATTTTCCTTTAAATCAGTTTACCGCCACCTTAATACCTTTGATTCCTTATCTCCCTTGGCAGGTTTATAACCGTTGGAAGTATATTTTAAAAGTTTAAAATCCGATATTTTATCAATTGCCTCCTTATCTTTTTCCTCTTCAGTACTTTTCAATTCTTTTTCAATTTTTTTTGAATACAGATCAGGAGGATAAATCTTTTTTTCTTCAATGAGATTCTTTATTTCCGGTTTATTATCATTAGTTGTAATCTTATTTTTTTCTTCAAATTTTTCTTTTATTTCCGGGATTTGCTCGTTCTGCAAAGGGATTTCATTTTTTACTTTAATTATTTTACTAGTTTTTTGATTTAATTTTTGTTTTTCCCTTTTTCCTAATTTATAAAATATAACTGCAACTGCTGTGAATATCGACACTGCGGTTAGAAGAACAATAATAATAAATTGCAAGTTAGGTATTATATTCATTTTGCCCTCATTTGAACTAAGAAGAATTACAAAGTGTATTTGTTTCCCCTTAAGTTATTTTTCAATATCATACTCTCATACAATTCTAATATTATCTGCAATAGTAGAATTCCTCGGTAAATTCATATCATAATAGGAAGAAAATTTTTACACTTCAAAATAAGAAAAAGACTATTAAAAGTTAATAATAGCTTTGTAAAGCAATATTATTTTTTCATTAAAATTAATTAGGAATGCATACCATTCGTATTATAAGAAACGGGTTTCTTTACTTACTTCGGTACCCTCCACCGAAAGCTTTTTCATGATATCGACAGAACTATTAATAGAGTCATCAACAGTTACATGATTAGTTGAAATATATTTGAGAACTTCATTTAAATCTTCAGGATTATTTAAGGGTAAATTATTTTTGACCCTCGAAATTATATTTAAGTTTTCACTTTCGTCTCTTAACACCAAGACAATTATTTTATTATTAATTAGACTAAATTTGTCCTTTCTGTCAATTGAAAGCCTTACTGCATTTTTTAACTGATTAATATTTAGCATGGCATCCCTTTCAGCTGCGGGATCTAGATAAAATGAAATAACAGAAAATTTCTGCCTGGTACTTTTGTATAAAGCAATCTGATTATTAATATACAAACCAAGTTCATCAATATTATAAAAATTAAAGCTGGGATAATTAATTGCCGGAAGTTCTATTTCGGATAATTTTTTATACCCGCTTTCCTTCTGAGTCTTACTATATTCAGTTATTTCATCTGCGGTTTCGGTAGTAATCCCTTTATAAGGCATTAGATAATAATTAGCACTAAAGCGTCCCTCAATATGACCTACATTAGGTATAATAGTAATTGTTCCGCTTTTAATTTTTAATTCATTGTCTTCTTTGTCTAAATAAATAGTTCCCGTTGATTCATCTGTCAAGATATCCACAATGTTTTTTGACTGAACAGTTGCGGGTTCACCCAGTAGAAATAAACTGCTGATATTTGATTCTTCAATTATTTCGACTGTTTGCAAAAATGCATTTTTCAGAAGGTTCAGGTTCTGAAACTCTATAAACGGAGTAAGCTCATCAAAAATAATCCTATTAGGATAATATTGTTTCACCAACGAAGCAATATCTTTAAAATATTCCACAAGATATTCATCTTTATTTATTTGATCTGCTTGAGGCGGAGTAACACGGATTACTATTATTAGATTTTGATCCATGTACTGCTGAAGATCAAAATCGATAGAGGCGGCATGGAACATTAAATCTTTCGGGCGCATTGTCGTAAAGAAGAGGCAAACCTCTTTTTGCTTTACACATTCCATAACATATTGAATTCCCAAAAGGGTTTTGCCGGATTTGTGCTGCCCAATCAAAAAGTATGTGCCGCCCCGATAGAATCCACCCCACGATTTATCTACCAGGGAAATTCCGGAGGGAACAATCTGAATTTTCTTTTCCATACGCCCTGCAATAATGAAGTAATTTTTACTTCTTTACCATTTTTTATGCCGAAGCAAGTTTCCCTCTTTTGTTGATTAATTTTATACACTTCGTTTTTTTTTGAAAAAAAAGAGACAGAAGAAAAAGTATCTGTATCAAATTGTTACAATATAGGGAGGTTATTTTTTTTCTTAAACAGAAATGAACAAAACCGATGACTCAGAATAAGATGGCTCCTTATTTAATCCCTCCAGCCAAAAAGTTACAAATTTTTATGATTCTTTTGGAACACTGATTTTTTTATCCTTCGGAAAATTCGTACCTATAATATCATCCCATAATGGTGAACTAACACCAAATCCTTTTGCGGGATCTTTATAATGATGTTTCATATGATGATTTTTTATAAAAAGCAAAAATTTATTGTGCATATTGTAATGATGAATTGCATAGTGCGTCATATCATAAAATATATATCCAAGTATAAACCCAACAAAAAACGGGGCTACAAGAGTAGTGCCTAACAGCACTTGGAACAGGAAATAGAAAATTACTGCAAGAGGCACACTTACCGAAGGAGGCATGACTAGCCTTTTAGAATCATTTGGATAATCATGATGAACCCCATGAAAAATAAAGTGCATCTTTTCACCCCATGCACTATTGGGTACAAGATGGAAAATAAACCTGTGCAGAGTATATTCCGTAAGTGTCCAAACAAAAATACCTAATAAAACGAGAGATAATATCGTGATAAAAGACAAAGAATATAATCCCACAGAACGATAAAGGAAATAAGCAACAACAGGTAAATAAATAAATAAGGGAACGGTAAAGTGAACTTTAGATAATGCTTCTAGAAGATCATTATCAAACATTCTTACGGTTTCATCTTTATTAGATACAAATTGTTTTGCCATATGAATTCCTTTCAATTATAGACTTCAGTTAATTTAATAATTTTCTTTTCAATAATAAATTAAGAATTTCACAAAAAAAATATTTATATCTCAAAACAATTCATAAGAAGTTAATTATTATTAATTATTTCGATGCCAATACCAGGAGAAGGTGAAGGGATTATTTTCCCATTTAATAATTTCGCACCCTTAAAAATATCATTTTTTATTAATAAGGCCCCGTCAAGATCAACCCAGTCAGCCAAATTTGAAAGCTGAGAAGCAGCGGATATTCCACAGGAAGTTTCGGTCATACATCCAAGCATTACTCGCAAATTTAACGATTTTGCAAGTTTTATCATTTTAGAAGCTTCGTGAATGCCGGTACATTTCATGAGCTTAATATTTATTCCTGAAAAAACATCCTTAATTTTCACAATATCCGAAAGCCTTCTAACAGATTCATCGGCAATTATTGGAATCGGACTTTTTTCAGTCAACCACCCGGTTTCATCAATTAATTCCTTCGGTAACGGCTGTTCTATTAAAATTACATTTTTTTCATATAACCAGTTGACCATTTCCAGGGCAATGTCTTTATCCCTCCATCCTTGATTTACATCAACAGTTAAGGGGACATCAGTAATTTTTCTAATAGTTTCGATTATTTCTTTATCATTATTTTTACCAAGCTTTATTTTCAATATTTTGAAACCGCCGGCTTCTTTAACTTTTTTTTCAATCATTCCTTTATCATCAATACCTATCGTAAAGGAAGTATAAGGAATATCATCAACATTAATTCCAAGGATTTTATAATACGGCTGGTTTAATATTTTACCAATTAGATCATGTAAAGCAATATCTATTGATGCTTTAGCAGCTGTATTTCCAGGTTCCATTAAATCAATATCTGTTAAAATACGATCAAGGTCGAAAATATCATTATAATTGCTCAAATCTATTTTAGATAGAAAATTAATAATTGTGTTCTGGGTCTCACCTAAATAGACAGGCATTGAAGCTTCACCGTAACCAATTAAACCGTCATATTCTATTTCAGTAAGGACAATTGGAGTTGTAGTTCTGCTAAAAGCCGATACAGTAAATTGATGCTTCAATTCCAATGTATAGGGTTTAAAACTTAATTTTAATCCATGCATAATATTTTTAATTTAAATATATCATCTCTTTTATACTAGCCTAGCTTCCTTCTTTTAATCAATTTTGTACAAAAACCAAAAGGGAAAAAGAGAAAATTTCATAAAATCCTCAACAATTATTTAATAACAGAGTATTATATGACATAATTTTTATATTAGGAACTTGGAAATTACAAACTTCTTTGTCTTAAAATTTCAAATAAAAGAACCCCCGCTGCCACGGAAACATTTAAGGATTGTATCTCCCCCTTCATTGGAATTTGCACTAAATAATCACAATTTTCTGAGGTTAATCTTCTAATCCCTTTTTCTTCATTTCCGAGAATCAAAGCAATTGGTATTTTATAATCAATTGCTGTATAACTTTTTGAATTTTCCAGAGATGCACCTGCAATCCAGAAACCGCTATCTTTTAATAACCGGAGTGATTGTGAAAGATTATTTACTAGTGATATTTTCAGATGTTCAGTGGCTCCAGCCGAAGTTTTGATAACCGTTTGACTAATTGGAGCACTGTTATGTTTGGTAGTTATTATGCCATCTGCTCCGGCGCACTCTGCCGTTCTTAAAATAGCTCCAACGTTATGAGGATCTTGGATCGAATCCAAAACAACAATTAAAGGATATTTTGAATTTTTTGAAAATGATATTATTTCTTCAACAGAATATAATTTAACAGAGGATTTTATTGCTGCAACTCCCTGTGCATTGGGATTAGATGTAATCGACTGGAATCTATCCTTTTTAACTTCACTGCATTTTATTCCCCTCTTTTTAGATGCCACCTGTATTGCATCAAGTATCCCGCCTTTTTGTCCATGTAATATAAGGACTTGTTCAACTTCCTCACTGGAGTTTATGACTTCAAGAACCGGTTTTCTGCCGATTATAATATTCATTTTAGTTTACTAATCCAGCTTAAAAAAATGATTCCGTCTGAAATTTATTTTTTCTTCAAAGCAGGTTCTTAAAGGTGGAGGAACAAATTTCTTGAGCTCTTTATTACTTGTTAAATAAACAAAACCGAGAATTCCAATAATCATCATAGGAATTGAAATTAATTGAGCTTCCGATAATCCCCATAAAAATCTCGGATTAAGCCTGATAAATTCAATAATAAATCTTTCAGCTCCTGCAAAAATCAAGTAGAGCATAAATAATTTTCCATCCATCCAATCCTTAGTTCTTAACTTCCAGAGAATAAAAAAGATAATAAGCATCATTATGAATTCATAAATTGGAGTCGGCTGCAGGGGGGTGTTATTTGGAACCCCATTAGGAAATTTTTCTGCGATCCACGGAAAATGTCTAAGTAAATCGGGGTTATTAAATGCAGCTGAAGGAGGAACAGTACCATTCTGATAATTTGTTCCCCAGGGAAGGGAGGTTGGAATTCCATAATCACCATCGCCGGCAAGATGACAGCCTATCCTCCCTATACCGTAAGCTAAAGCTAATGAAGGAGCTGCTGCATCCGCAATTACCGGGAACGGGATCTTCTTCCTCTTTACATAAATCCAGATGACAATTATCGCAAGGATTAATCCACCGTAGAAAGTTAATCCGCCGGGAGAAAATGCCATCCCAATCGGATCGCTTAAAAACCTATCCCAATTCTCAATTAAATCAAGCAGCTTACTTCCGACAATTCCGAATACAATTGCTAAGAGAGTAATTTGTGTTGCAATATCGGGATCTAAGCCTTTTCTTTCGATTTCTTTTGTTAAAAAGTAGCTCGATAGAATAAATGCAATCCCCAGCATTAAACCAAAGCTGTAAACAGTAAAAGGACCTATTTTAAATAATTCAGGATACATTTAAGCTCCATTAAAAATTCAAACGTCAAAAACGGAGTTACTTCTTTTTACTTTTGAAATTTGATTTATGATAATTTCCAATTTATCAATTGGTATTAATTGCTCTTTACCGGATTCCATATTTTTTAATTTTAATTTACCGGATGAATATTCTTCGCCTCCTACAAACAATACATAACGGCTATTTAATTTGTTAGCTTCACGCATTTGAGCTTTAACACTTCTTTTAAGATAATCAAATTCAACCGAAAGATTTTGATTCCGTAAAGAGGAAGTAATTTTGAAAACATCTCCTGATAAATTTCTATTGATAGAAATTAAGTATATATCAATTTTTTCAACAGATAGATTTAATGAATTTTCATTTTCACATGCTAGCAGGATTCTTTCAATTCCTGCGGCAAAACCTACCCCAGGAGTCGGTGGCCCTCCCAGTTCTTCAACTAAAAGATCGTATCTGCCGCCGCCGCATAAAGCATTTTGTGAACCAACACTGCTGCTGACAATTTCAAAAGTAGTTTTAGTATAATAATCCAAACCTCTTACAAGCTTCGGATCTACTTCATAAGAAATGCCTATTGCTGTTAGAGTAGTTTTAACTTCCTCAAAATCATTTTTGCTTTCTTCATCAAGATAATCAATTAATAAAGGAGCATCCTTTAAAATTTCCTGATCATTTTCAGCCTTACTGTCGAATATCCTTAAAATATTTTTGTCGAAACGTTTCCTGCTGTCTTCTGATAGCTTCTCCTTTCTATCGACCAAAAATTCACGTAAATGATTTTTATACACTTCCCTTGAAGACGGCGTTCCAAGGGAATTAATTTTTACCTTCAGGTTCTTTAATCCCAGCCTGTAAAGAATTAAAAAAGGCATTTGCATCATTTCAACATCAAGTAGAGGGGAAGAACTTCCGATTGCTTCTGCACCAAACTGATGGAATTGGCGAAATCTTCCTGCCTGAGGCCTTTCCTGTCGAAACATCGGGGATAAATAATAAAGTTTATTTAATGATTGTTTTTTCCCCAGAGAATGTTCAATGAATGAACGAACAACTGAAGCTGTCATTTCGGGTTTAAGAGTCAGGCTGGTTTCACTTCTATCAATAAAAGTATACATTTCTTTACCAACAATATCGGTCTCTTCCCCGATTCCCCGTGAAAAAAGATTTGTTTCTTCAAAAAGCGGGGTCCGGATTTCTTTATAATTGAAAACGTTTAAAACTTCATGTATTATTATTTCAAGATGTTTCCATTGGGGAATATCTCCCGGAAGTATATCTTTTGTGCCCGTTATTGCTTTAATCATAGGTTTTTAAAATCAAAAATCAAAATTTAAAAGCAAAGTAGTTAACCAAAACAATATTAACCTTTGACCTCTGACTTTTTTATACATCAAAATAATTTTCTTCTTCTTCTTTAAAAATATTTACAATTTCTTCACTGCTGGCTGCTTCAATTAACCTGCTCCGGAATTCTTCCTTATTCATCATCCTGGATATTCTACTTAAAAGCTTTATATGCGTACTAACCAGATTATCTTTTCCAATTAATAAAAATACTAAATGAACAGGCTGGCCGTCCAAGGCCTGGTAATCAATCGGTCTTTTTGTTTTACCAAAAGCAGCAAGAATTTCTTTTACATAATTTGTCTTCCCGTGAGGAATTGCAAAACCTTTACCAACACCCGTAGACATTATCTTTTCCCTCTCTAAAACAGCCTCTCTTACCTTTTCAATATCGGAGATTCTCTCGTCATTTTTGTAAAGATCAATTAATTCATTTATAACTTCTTCTTTTGAATTACCTTCTAAATCGGCAATTATAAATTCTTTTTTCAATAAATCATGCAGCTTCATTCAGTTTAGTCTCTTTTTTAATAAAAAATTTATTTCAGATCATCTAATTTAATAATAGAGATAAAGTTTAGCAAAGAAAACATATTTTAATATGATACAAAAATAACTCTTTGTTGTAAAACTTCCATTAATAAATAACTTAATTGAAACATTTAATAAACTTTTAATATAGTCTGAAATTGAAATAGTGCCTGTTGCCTTACTTCACAATTTGCTGTATGTTTATAAAAATAATTATAGGGTAAAATATGGATATTCAAAACAAAACTGTTTTAGTTTTAGGCGGATGGGGGCTTGTTGGCAATGCAATTTCACGAAAGCTTGTGAAAGAAAATCCCAAAAATTTAATAATAACATCTCTTAAATATTCCGAGGCAAAAGAAGCTGTTAACAAACTTGAAATTGAATTCCCCAAAAAAGAAAAAGGTTTTTTTATACCATGGGGTGGAGATATTTTTGTAAGAAATGAATTTAAAGATTTAAATAGAACCGAGCTTATATCTGATGCGAAGAAAAGAAAAATCCTGATATCCGATACACTTGAAGAACTGTCGGATGAAATATTGAATAATTCTTCCATATTCCGCTTACTTACTTTGTACAGCCCGGATATTGTAATCGATTGCATAAATACTGCGACAGCAATTGCCTACCAGGATATTTATGCATCTTCCAGGAATCTAAGCCTTGCAATAAAGAACAAAGTACCATATGAAGAACTTATTGAAGAATCTGAAAAGATGCTGACCACACTTTATATACCGCAGTTAATAAGGCATGTACAGATTTTATATAATACAATGAGCATAGTTAAAACCGAATTATATCTAAAAATTGGTACGAGCGGAACCGGCGGAATGGGGTTGAACATTCCTTATACGCATAGCGAAGAGAAACCATCGCGGGTTTTATTGAGCAAATCTGCGATCGCAGGCGCACACACTCTTCTCCTCTTTTTAATGGCAAGAACACCGGAAGGGCCAATCACAAAAGAAATAAAACCTACAGGCGCTATAGCCTGGAAAAGGATAGAATTCGGAGAAATTAAAAAAAGGGGTGAACCGATAAGATTACTTGAAATACCGCTTACAGAAGCAATTCCGCTCAAAGATAAATTTATAATCTGCTCGGATAAAAAATACAAAACAACCGATAATGTTCTGAAATCTGTTTTCATTGATACGGGGGAAAACGGTATATTTTCTCGCGGAGAATTTGAAACAATAACCGCGCAGAAACAGATGGAATTTTTAACTCCGGAAGAAATTGCCGACGTTTCGATTTACGAGATTAAAGGGGGTAATACCGGGCATGATATTGTCAGTTCATTAGATCATGCTACAATGGAGCCAACTTACCGTGCCGGCTACATGCAGCATATGGCGGTAGAAAAAATGGCTAAACTTGAGGAAGAAAATAATATTAGCAGTGTTGCTTTCGAACTACTCGGACCCCCACGACTTTCTAAACTTCTTTACGAAATTTATCTAATCAGGCAGTTTTGCAAAAATATGTTCGATATAATTAATACTCCTGCTGATAAAATTTCGGAAAAATGCTTTAATTTGATTTCAAACGATGAACGACTAAGAAGTGAAATTATTTCTATTGGAATTCCTATTCTTCTCCCAAATGGTGAATATTTATTAAGAGGAAACAATATAAAGATCCCTGCATTCAGAGGAGAAAATTCTCTGGATATCAATAAAGAAAACATTGACCGGTGGGCAAATGACGGTTGGATTGACCTGAGAACTTCAAATATTATTAAATGGCAAAACAGAATAAAAGAATTGATGGAAGAAGTTGAATCAATTCCTTCTATCGATTCAAGCTCTATGCATGTACGGACTAAATCTTACTGGAGAAATTTTGAAGAAATAAATATCGGGAAAATATGCAGCTGGCTCTTTATTCATGAAGAACATGGAAACAGGATGAAAGCGTAAAAGAATTTCGGATTGCGGATTTTTGATTTCGGTTTATAGATATACTTCTATTGACCAATTCGAAATCCGATATCCGAAATAATACTATGGTTAGCTTGTTTTAGGAGTTCAAGTCTTCGTAGGAATGCAGTTCTTCTTCCAGTTTCTGCATCTCTTCTTCGGAAAGTTCTTTTTGAATTTTTTCAAATAAAACCCGCTCTTCTATTCTTATATGCTCTTGAAGCTGAGTTCCCAGTTTATTCAGCTTTTCTTCGGTATTTATATTTTCTTTTAAGGATTCTACGGATTTTTCAATTTCTTTATGTTCTTTAACTATATCATTAAAAAGATTATCTATTTCTTTATTCCTGCCTTTTACTGCCGGCAATATAATATTTTCTTCAAGATAAAAATGATGCAGCAGATCATTTTCATAAAAATTTATGGTGTAATTCTTTTTTCCTTCGATATCATTTGGCAGGTTCTTAAATATTGGAGCATCCTTTTTTATAAGCTGTGCGAGCTGCAGACCGTGATAGTGGTCGTGGGAAATAAATATTAAGCTTTTATGCCGTTTCATAATTTTTTGTATTAATTATCATGGTAATATATTCCTATCTTCGTTTCATCCTCCTTTATTACTTTTATTTTATGTTGGAAAATTTCAGAAATTGTATTTGCTCTTAACTTTGCTTCCTTGGCAATTAAACCGTCAAAATTTTCATCCACTGATTCTTCAAACAGCTTTACCCACCTATCAAAATGTTTTTTATCAACAGGTAAATATAAATGAACATCAAAAGGCTGTCCCTTATACACCTTAGTTCCCAATAAAATGCTGCTCCAGAAATCATACATTACAGGAAGGTGTGTTTTCCAATCAACTTTTGACAGATCATTAAATATCCACTTCAGCAAATCATCATTATTTACCTTATCGTAGAACTTATTAACCAGTAATTTTATATCTTCAATGGACTTAATATCTTTTTTGAAACTATCCATTATTTGCCAGAAAAAAATTTTCACCCAAGCATTTGTTACAATCTAATTAATATTTATAACAAAAAGCAAGCCCTACTTTAAGAAATTGGGCTGTTTTTAATGATTTTACTCATGCACTTTTATAGTTAATTTTTCTCTGAAAATTCTATTATTCTTTATTGATCAAATAGTTTAGTTTCCAATTCAATTGAACGCGGGAAAAGGATATTGTTTTCCAGGTGAATATGCTTATGAAGATCTTCTTCAAATTCTTTAAGTTCCTGGTAGTAGACTCTGAAAGTATTACATGAATCAGAAGGCGGAGAATAATTATTTGTTAAACTTCCTATCTCTGCTAAAATATCCCCTGCCGATTCATGCTCAACTTCCATCATCCGGATAGGATTTTTTATTGTACCGAAGAACGGCTTTTCAGGTGCTGCAGAATTATTTTCAACGTTTATCAGGTATTTAATATAAGGAAATAGCATTTGTTCTTCCTTCATCATGTGCTGCTTTAAATCTTTATAGACAATGGAAAAATTGTCCGAGATTCTGACAACCTCCGGATGATTTTGTCTATGTTTGGAGGCTACTTTATCGGCATGAGCCGATATAATAGGAATCATATCCCTAACATATTTATGATGTATCTTAACTATGTAATCTGCTAAGAAATCTAATCCCCATTGATTATACTGCTCCTCTTTTCCTTGTAAATTATTTTCATTCAACTTTTCCAATTGAATTAGAATCTCGTCAGTATTTATACCCTTATTCTCACATGCTTCCGAAATTGATATTTTACCATGACAGCAGAAATCCAATCCATACTTTTCAAAAATCGCTACAGACTTGTAATTATTAGTTACAATTTCAGATAATGTTAATTCGGTAATATTTTCAATAGCCAATTTTTCATTTAATAATGCCATTATATCTCCTTCATTTAATTGTTTTTTTTTCATGTCTTGATTCATTTTTATTATTTTCCAAAATCCCCGAAGCGGCTTCTTTATTAAATTTTTTTACGGCAGCTGTACCGGTCGGATGTCCATATGAATTCATATTTTTATAATGATATAGGTATTCTTTTGCAGTTATATTATTATGCCAATGACCTGTAATTATTCCGATTCCTGTTACAATCATAAAAATTGCAACAATTGCTATTGCAAGAGTTTTTTTTGCAACTTTTTTCTTTGTAACTATCGATGTCAAATCCAGGGTATCTGCAACCGGACAAACATCAACACAATTCATACATGTTGAACATTCATCGGACCAAACTGTTTTTACTTTATCAACTATTATCGCAGAAGGACAAGCTTTTGCGCACAATCCGCAGTCAATACAGCTACCCGGGTTTCTTTTTATTTTGTGAGGACTTAAAAATGATATTAGTCCCAACAAGGCTCCATAAGGACATAAAAACCTGCACCAGAAATTTCGTATGAAAATTGAAAGAATAAATAAAACTGCCAATACAATTAATGCTGTTTGAGAAATATCAGCAAAGAAATAATACATTTTTAAATCAGCAACTTGGTTGTAAGGACTATCAAGAAATGCTTTAACTGCCACAGTTGTCATTAAAGAGAAGACTTCAAAAAAGAGAAAACCAAGTAGCAAATACTTTATACTTCGCAATGGATAATCCAGCCATCTGGGTAAAGTAGTTTTGATATTCCTGTTGAATATTTTTTTCAGAAGTTTCTCGCCAAAATCACCTATTAGTTCAGAGATGTAGCCAACTGGGCATAACCAGCTGCAGAAAGATTTTCCAAAAATCAAAGAGACTGTAACGATAGCAAGAAAGATGAATAAACCTGCAGGATGTGCCGGATGAATTTCTCCCGTAGTTAAAAAAAGATAAAAGCTCATTAAAGAACTAATCGGCAAAAAACCATCAACACCAGGAGGTCTATGAAAATATTCTGCTGCTCCATTCGATTGCAGAAATCTTGTGAATAAAAAGAACTGAACACCAATCCATATACAAAGAAGAACAAATGCACTTTGAATTATAAATCTATATTTCTGTATTGGCTTTTCAGTATTACGAATAATTTTCTTTTTAGATTTTTTACTTTGGAGTGGTTTCCAAATCCGTGTATCATCGGATAAAATAAAATCCGTTGTGTTCACTTTTCCGTCGGTTATAGTTTTGCTTTGTTTAACACTTATCATATTCGGATCATTTTGTCTGTTTATCATGCAAAAAAATTTTTATTTATAAATTAGATACCTTTTTTATAGTTTTCTCTTTAAAATGATCTAATGTCTCATCATTCAACATATTGTAAGTTTTCATTCTCAATTCACCCCATTTTTCGTGCAGGGGACAAGGATTTTCCGGCGAGCATTTGGGAAAACCTAAAACACAACTATTAAACATTTCCAATCCATCAATTGAACCAACAATGTCAATAAGCCTTATTTTGTTCGGATTTTTTGCAAGAGCAAAGCCGCCGGATTTTCCTTTTTTTGAATATACTAATCCGCTTTCAGTTAAACTTTGTAGAATTTTTGAAACAAATTCTTTAGGAATATTCAATTTCTTAGCAATCTCCTCCGAAGGAATTACTTCCTTATCCATATTTGCTGCAAGGTAAAGAATTGCCTGCAATCCATATTCACATTTTTTTGAAAAAATAACAGTCATAATTATAATCAGATTATTTTATCTGATTAAAAATAACTTTTTCTTCATTTATTGTCAATAGTCTTTCCGAAAAATAATGCACTGCTACCCTTCTTATAAAAGAATTAAGAATAAAATTATTATCAAGAAATTACATTTTAAAAACAGTAAGTAATTCCCAATAACTTTAATCATTTTATTCATATTAAAATCATTTTTATTTTTTTTCATAGTATTTGCTTATTTCCTGTCAAGTTTATATTGTAGACATTAAACATCCTGATACTATAATCTCAGCTGATTCAAAAAATATTTCTAACGATTAATAACACAGCAATGGCAAACATTAAAGAAATTTCTACTGAACAATTATTATACGGGATTAAAAATCCTGATGTGAAAGTTATAGACATACGATCTGCCGATGCGTATAACGGGTGGAAAGAAGAAAATGAAAAAAGAGGAGGACATATAAAAGGTGCGAAAAGTCTTCCCGCTAAATGGGCAAAATATATAGATTGGATTGAAATTGTACGGTCAAAAGAAATTTCGCCAAAAGATTGTTTAATTATTTATGGTTATGATAAAATTCAAACATATAAAATTGCAAATCAATTTATAAAGGCAGAGTATCTGGATGTTTCTGTATATCACAGTTTTGTCAACAAATGGAGTTTAAATGATGAGCTCCCAATGCAAAAGCTGCAGAAATATTCACAGTTAGTTTCACCAATATGGCTTAATGAGCTTATTATAAATGGTTCTGCTCCGGAGTATAATAACGACAAGTATGTAATCTGTCATACCCATTACCGGAACAAAGAAGATTACGAAAAGGGACATATTCCTGGTGCAGTCGAATTAAATACTCTTTGTCTTGAATCCCCTGAAACATGGAACTGCCGATCACCGGCTGAATTGAAAACAGAAATTGAGAATTTAGGAATTACTTACGATACAACTGTTATATTATACGGAAGATTTTCTTATCCCGATAATAATGATCCGTTTCCCGGAAGCAGTGCAGGACATTTAGGAGCGACGCGATGTGCATTTATTATGATGTATGCAGGTGTAAAAGATGTTCGCCTGCTTAACGGAGGTTTGCAGTCTTGGACAGATGCAGGATTTGAGGTTACTTCCGTAGAAAGTAGAAAACGAGCGGTTTTTGATTTCGGAACTAAAATTCCATCCTATCCCGGATTAGCAATAGATCTCCTTGGAGCTGAAGAGATATTAAAAACAAAAAATAAAAACCTTGTATGTGTGCGAAGCTGGAAAGAATTTGTTGGTGAGGTGAGCGGGTATAATTATATTGAAAAAAAAGGCCGGATACCCGGCGCAGTATTTGCCAACTGCGGCAGCGATGCATACCACATGGAGAATTACCGCAATCTTGATCATACAACACGCGAATACCATGAAATAGAAAAAAATTGGAGAGAGGCCGGAATTACTCCTGAAAAATTTAATGCTTTCTATTGCGGAACAGGTTGGCGTGCAAGTGAAGCTTTTTTTAATGCCTGGCTTATGGGCTGGTCTAATATCGCTGTTTTTGACGGCGGATGGTTTGAATGGAGCAATAATAATTATCCTTTTGAAACAGGGCTGCCTAAATAGTTGCAGCACTTTTAATTGTTTGGCATCTATTGAGTTACTTCAAATAAATATTCAGAATAAATTTATTTTAATATAAATGACTATAAACGAAATACAGGATAAAATAATTGAAGAATTTTCTTTATTAAAAGATGGATTTGAAAAATATAAATATATAGTCAATTTGGGAAAATTTCTTGAACCTTTAAAAAAAGAATATAAAACTAAGGAGAATTCAATAGGCGGGTGCCAATCGGAAGTATGGTTAAAAGCTGAGATTAGAAATCACAAGATTCATTATTCAGCAGACAGCGATGCACTAATTACAAAAGGAATTATAGCGCTCCTGCTCCAGGTGTTTAATAATCAATCTCCAGAAAATATAAGAAACTGTGAATTATATTTCATTAATCGCATTGGTTTAAGTTCAAATCTTTCACCGGTCAGGGGGAATGGTTTATTTTCAATTATAAACAGGATAAAGACATTGGCAGAAAATAATTTATGATATATGTTTCAATAAATTTAGAAATATTGATATAAAATACATTGAGCGACTATAAGTTTTAACCTGATAATATATTTTCATAATTTTGCTTATAAAATTTTCTATTTAATAATGAATTATTCTTTTTCTCTAAGTAGTTCCAAATATTCTATCTTCTTTTTAATACTGTTTCTTTTTATTTTTTTTGAAAGCTGCAGCAATAATCTACCCGTAAAAAAAAGTTTAAGAACTTCTTTTGAGTTAATTAACCAGGACAGCAGTAAAGTTTCCTTCCCTGAAGATTTTAAAGGGAACATAACTGTTATGAGTTTTATGTACACTAATTGTCCCGATGTTTGTCCTATGACTACAAATAACTTAAGGATGTTACAGGAACAATTAAAGAAAGATGATATTAAAGGAGTTCAATTTGTAGAATTAAGTTTTGATCCCGATAGAGATACTCCTCCCATCTTAAAAAAATATGCCGACGTTAGAAGCATAGATGAAAAAAATTTTCAATTATTAACCGGAAACAAAAAAGTAATCGATTCCCTTCTTAAAGTTATGAATATATATGCCATACCATCGGATACAATTAAATTATGACAACGGCGGCTTTACTTATTCTTTCATACATACAGATCGAATTACTTTAATTGATAAAGAAAGCAGGATTAGGAAAGAATATAAAGGGAGTATTGTAGATGAAAAGGAAATTATAAAAGATATTGAATCAATTGATTAATTTTTTACCTACCGGCAGTATTAAAATCATGGAGAAAAAATGCTATTATTAATTATTGCTTTTGTTTCGGTTTTTAGATTGCCTGCCGGCGGGCAGGTTTCCAACGGAAATAAATTAGATGTAAAAGAAGCTTGGCTGCGTACTGGTGCAGAAGGCTTAAATAGTGCGTTATATTTTAATATTGACAACACTTCTGCAGAACCGGATACTCTTTATAAAGTCTCATCGGATATTGCCAGACTCGTTCAAATGCATGAAACATATATGAAAAATGATATGATGGGAATGCGTGAAATTAGAGACTTGGCAGTTAAACCGAATTCATCTGTTGAATTTAAACCGGGCAGTTATCATGTAATGTTAATGAATCTAAAAAGAGATATAAAAGAAGGGGATGAAATAAATTTTGTTCTTTATTTTAAATCAGCAGGTAAAATAAATGTCAAAGCAAAAGTAATGAATAAATAAAAAAAATTCGGATTTCTTATTTTGAATTTCGGCTTAACAACCTTTGCGTTGAAATTAGTTTACTTTAGTTACGTTGAAAAGATTTTAGCCTTGTTATTCAATTATCTCTTCCCCTTTATTAATTGCATATCTTCTATCGGAGTATAGTTTCCCTATTTCGGCCCCAATTATAAAAACTATGGATGAATAATAAATCCAAAAAGCAACCACTACAAATAAAACATAAGTTCCATAAATTTTACCCAGAGCAGAAAAATGATAAATATAATAGCCAAATGTTTGCTTGGCAGCTTCCCAGAGTAGCGCAGCCCACAAGGCACTTAAAAAAGTAGCATTCTTCCCCAGTTTTTTTTTAGGTACAGCGAAATACAAAATGGAAAACAAAATAAATACGAGTATTAATGATAAAAGGGAAAATACTACGTGTTCAAAAATTCCGGAATACAGAAAATGAAGCGATTGAAATTGATCGGCTTTTTGGCGGAGTATATCAACAAAAGGCATTAGCACGGTAGTAATAAAAAATATAATTATCACCATTATAACCAGTGCAAAGTCTTTCAGTTTAGCCAGGATGAAATGTTCGTCGGTTTTTGATTCCAGAACAGTATTAAGTATTGTACGCATACTGCTGAACAAACCGCTGGCGGCAAAGAACAAACCCAAACCACCAATTACCCCTGCTAAATTTTTATACTCGATTACTTCGTTTATACGGGTAAATATGATTCTTTTTACAAACTCGGAATACTGGTGATATGGTATAACCGTATCGATGAGACCGTTTACTTGAAACTGCATATATTCCGAATTTAGTATCGTACCTACCACAGCAAATACAATAAGAGCAAAAGGAATAATACATACAAATATTGAAAAGGCTAATCCGCCGGCGAGCAAAAATACATGGTGATCATCCATACGGTTTATTAAACCGCCGAAATAATGTTTAATAAAATCTCTAATTTCCTGGAAGCGGGGAGTAAGATTTAATTTAAATCTTAAAATTCTATATCTATGATAAACGGAAGCTTTTTTAACTTTATCTTTTATCTTTGCCTTAACCATTCATAATATTCGGAATTGTACTATAATATAATTCACTTAATTTTTTAACGCTTATTTCAATTTTATTATTTACCGAAAAAACAGTACCTCCTGCTTTTCCTAATAAAGTAAAAGATTGATCGTTCCCCTTTAAATACGATTCAAACTTATCTTTATTATTCATTTCTACAGAAACTATTACTCTTGATTGAGTTTCAGAAAATAAAGAAAAATCTTCCCTGGATTTTACCGGTATAGTTACTTCCGCACCAATAGGATTTTCTTCGTCGATTATGCAGCATTCAGCGATTGCCGAAATAATTCCGCCTTCGGAAATATCATGCGCAGATTCAATTAAATTTTTATCAATTAAACCGAGTAAAGAATTATGGAGCTTCTTTTCAACTTCCAAATTTATTTTAGGTGAATCACCTGCAACTTTATGATGAATAATTTTTAGATATTCACTTCCGCCAAGTTCTTCAAAATCTTCACCTAAAACATAAATTAGATCCCCTTCATTTTTAAAGAATGAAGTTGTAATATTTTCCACTTTTTCTATTAATCCAACCATACCGATAGTCGGTGTCGGGTAAACAGCGGCATTAGGCGATTCGTTATAAAAGCTCACATTACCGCCGGTAACGGGAGTATCAAAAAATCTGCATGCTTCTCCCATCCCTTCAACTGCTTCCTTGAATTGCCAATAATTTTCCGGTTTATAAGGATTTCCGAAATTCAGGCAGTTGGTAATTGCAAGCGGGATACCTCCTGAACAAACAATATTTCTTGCAGATTCAGCGACAGCAATCTTTGTTCCTTCTTTAGGATTTAAATAGACATATCTGGAATTGCAGTCGGTTTTCATTGCCAAGGCTTTATTGGTATCTTTAATATAGACTACTGCAGAATCACAACCAGGTCCAACTATAGTATTTGTTCTTACCATTGAATCATATTGTTCATAAACCCATTTTTTTGATGCTATATTCGGAGAAGAAAATATTTTTTC
Organism: uncultured Ignavibacteria bacterium; assembly: GCA_963739895.1. GTDB lineage: Bacteria > Bacteroidota > Ignavibacteria > Ignavibacteriales > Ignavibacteriaceae > CAVQBP01. The sequence continues at coordinate 251,966 of CAVUCR010000018.1, forward strand.
AAAAATTTCCGTTAAATTTTCAGCATGAAGCAATTGAGAAAAGTCAAAGTTTCTTGTTTTACTTAGATATCCTGGCTCTTTTGTCTCCCTGTAATAAACCGGAGCTCCGCCGCCAAGGACTAATTCAAACGGAGGAATTTCAGCTTTATCTTCTCCTTCATATTTAATATAAAGCTTGCCGTCACTAGTAACTTCACCAACTATCTCGCAATGCAGATCCCATTTTTCAAATACCTTTTTTACATCATTTTCATATCCCTTTTTCACAACGCACAGCATTCTTTCCTGGCTTTCCGAGAGCATTATTTCATATGCGGTCATCCCCTTTTCACGCAAAGGGACTTTATCCAGATTTATTCGCATACCGGATTTTCCTTTAGCACTCATTTCACAGGTAGAACAGGAAATTCCGGCGGCGCCCATATCCTGGATTCCAACCAGCCACCCGTTCTTAATGATTTCCAATGAAGCTTCCAATAATAATTTTTCCGTAAAAGGATCGCCTACCTGCACGGAAGGTCTTTTGGCTTCAGATTTTTCCGATATTTCTTCGGAGGCAAATGTGGCACCATGAATCCCGTCCCTTCCAGTTGATGACCCGACAATCATTACAGGATTTCCTTCACCTTCAGCAATGGCACTTGCAGCCTGGTCTTTTTTTACTATTCCTACAGCCATAGCATTTACTAAAGGATTATCCTGGTAAGATTCATCAAAATAAACTTCGCCGGCTACTGTAGGAACTCCAAAACTATTGCCGTAATCTCCAATACCTCTAACAACTCCATCAAATAAAAACCTGGTTCGTGCATCTTTTAAAGAGCCGAACCTTAATGAATCCAAGGAAGCAATCGGGCGTGCACCCATTGTAAAAATATCACGCATAATTCCGCCGACGCCGGTTGCTGCCCCCTGGTACGGTTCAACAGCTGAAGGGTGATTATGACTTTCGATTTTAAATGCAACAGCTAATCCATCTCCGATATCAACTAAACCGGCATTTTCTTCCCCGGCGCCAACTAAAAGCCTTCCTCCCTCTCTAGGTAAAGTCTTTAATAATGCAATTGAATTTTTATAGCTGCAGTGTTCACTCCACATCACGCTAAAAATACCAAGCTCGGTAAACGTAGGTGTTCTCCCAAGTATTTTTATAATTCTATCATATTCATCTTTAGTTAATCCGTGTTCTTGAGCTAGTTCAAGGTTCACTTCGAGCTCCCGCGTTAATATTGTAGCCAATTTTATCTCACTTTTTTATTTACAAATATAACATTTTTTTAAACGGATTTGGATTACCAAAATACATAATTGTAAAAAGTTATATTTTGTTTTCGGATTAAGGTTTGAAAAATCACCAGGATTAAAAATAGAAAGGTTAATTAATTGAAATTATTTTACGAAGTTTTTCGCCTGTCAGTGGTTTTTCGATAAATGCAACAACGTTTTTATTTGCTGCAGCTAGTTCTTTATCGGCGAAACTAAGTGAAGCGGAGAGTATATAAATTTTAAAATTTGATGTTATTTTTTCCCCCAGCTTTTCAAATCTTTCAAGAAATTCCCAGCAGGTCATATTACGCATATTTATATCAAGAAATAATATTGTTTTTTCATGATCGGCGGAATATTCGGTAGAAATATATTGAAAACCTTTTTCGGGAACCGTGAAAGTTTTTATTTTTGCATCTTTAATTGTGTTTCTTATTGTTATATGGCAAAGTGTATTATTAACATGGTCATCATCAAATAAAATGAAATCATGAATATTTGCCATCACTTAATCCTTAAAGATCAAATTCAATTATAAATTCCGTCCCCTTATTAACTTCACTGTTAATGCCTATCCTGCCATTTAAGGTTTCAACCTGCAATTTAGTCATAAATAATCCCAATCCCTTTCCTTCCACATGATCATGAAATCTTCTATATATCCCGAATACCTGATCCCCTATTTCAGTGATATTTATTCCTAATCCATTATCCTTAAAAGAGAGCCTGATATTATTTTCATTCTTAAAGCTTTTAATTTCTAAAATAGGATTTTTCCCGGGCTGTTTATATTTAATACTATTGGTGATGAGGTTATAAAAAATACTCCGCATATAACTTTTAAGTGTAAATATTTCATCAGCTTCAGAAAAATCACTAATTATTTCAACACATTCTTTTTTAATTAAGCTGGAGATACTATCTTGAATTTCCTTTAATAATCTCGAGAAATAAATTTTTTCCTTTACTTCATTCACACCATTTTTTATTTGCAAAATATTATTGAGGTCGAGTATAACTTCATCAAGTTTCCTGGCTGAGAAAGAGAGCCCTTCCATTAATTCTTCCTGCTCCTCCTTAGTCAATGAAGAATCTAGAAGAGTTTCAGCAATACCAATAATATTTGCAACCGGGGAGCGAAAATTATGAGATATAATATAGGCAAACTGTTCTAAATATTTATTTTGCTGGGTTAATTCTGCGGCCATTTTTTTGAGCGATTCCTGTATTTGTTTGGCTTCTGTTATATCCTCCTTGATTGCAATAAAGTGTGTTATTTTTCCTGAAGAATTTTTAACAGGAGATATTGAAGCCATTTCCCAGTAAAGTTCCCCGTTTTTCTTTTTATTGTGAAATTCTCCCCGCCATTCTGAACCCGAGGTAATTGTTTCCCAAAGATTTTTATAAACTTCCGGGGAAAGTTCTCCTGATTTTAATACCCGCGGATTTTCTCCGGTTACTTCTTCAAAAGAGTACCCGGTTATTTTTGAAAATTTAGGGTTTACATATTCAATTTGACCTTTGGTATTTGTTATTACTATTAATGCAGGACTTTGTTCAACCGCATGCAGCAGCCTAAGGTTTTGTTCTTCTATTTTTTTTCTTTCCGTAATATCACGTATTATGGCAACAACATAATTTTTATTATTGGTTAAAAGAGGTGATAAATTTATTTCACAATAAAACTCATTTCCGTCATGAAAAAAAAGCCACTCAAATAAACAAGGCTTTCCATTATGTACGTCTTCCAGTATAGATAAGAATTTTTCGCTGGAATCTAAATCGTCTGTTTGAAATTGCGGAGAAAAATCGATCAATGATTTGGTTAATATATTATTCTTGCCGGTTTTAAATATTTTTTCAAATTTAATATTGTAATCAATTATTTTATTACCCTCCATTATTAATATAGCATCATTTGATGTTTGATAAAGAAGTTCAAACTTCTTAATTGATTCATTAATTTCTGAAGAATATTTAAAGTTTTGTTTACTTTGAAAATAAAGAAAAGATACTCCACCAATGGCGGAAATCGAAAATAATAGAAGAAGAATAAAAGAAAGCCTGTCGGTAGCCGGCAGATATATTTCTGCAAGGTCTTGTTTAGTAATTAAAAACCAGGGTGTATTTTTTACCTGCCTGATATCCGCTAAAACTTTCTCGCCCCTATAGTCTATCCCTTCAACTATACCGCGTACTCCATTGACAGCCAGAGCTGCCGGAAGATTTTTGGAGACGACCGGCAGTTTAAAAGTTAAAGAAGGAGAATTACTAAATTTCAACTGGTTAATAAAAACAACGCTATCCTTTTCTCTGAAAACTATAAAAGATTCGGCGGAAGAATTTTGAATATACCAGTTTTGAATTAAAGGGAAAATTAGTTTTTCGGGATCTATCTTTAATATAATAATAGAGATTAAATTATCCATACTAATTATAGGAATATAAATATCGATATCAACACTTGAGTCGGAAGGACATTTATAAAAATTAGAAAAGATGATCTGATTATTATTTACCGCTGAAGAAACGGAATCAGTATTATAGTTATTATCTGCTGATGGGTTTAAATTAACTATACATTTTTGGTCTTTATTAAGAACAAAAATATTTTTATAATCATGGTTTTTATATATCTGTTCCATAAAATCAGCAGTTTTTAGCGAATCGACCATTGAGGATTTTGCAGAAATTTTTGCTAATTCCTGTCTCAGCAGTTTATTGGAAAATAAAAATGAAGCATCGGAAAATCTTTCATTATACCAACCTGTAATTTCATTTGCTTTTATTTTTGTAAGGGTTTGAAGATATTTGCGGTTCTTTAAATTCTCACTTTTCTTTTCATTAATATAGAAGTAGAAACTGAATGCCAGGAATACGATAATGAACAAAGAATATGAATAGATAAGGATTTTATTTTGTTTATAAAAAAATTTCGGCATATTATTAATAATTCATATAGGAAATGCATGGAATAATGCTTTATGAGCCAATTTTTGTGCCATCAGATATATTTCTGCAATAAATATATTTATTGATACAAATTTTCAATGTTAGGAAAATTTTCCTTTAAACGGGAATTCCATGAGAGATAAATAAATATGTTTTTTCTTTAATATGCAATTTCAATTATCTGCGGGTTTTAGTATAATATCTTATATTCGATTTCGTTAAATTAAAATTTTCAAGGATTATCTTCTCACTTATTAAATTAGTAAATCGTATCATCAAAATTTAATAATTATTAAAAAATTGAATTCAGCCCTAAAAAACTAATAATAGACTGCTAACCGTTGTAGCAATTTATAATTTTTTGTGGTTCTATTGAAGTTAATTATAAAAAAAAATTAGTAAATAAGTGAATCGAAAAATGACATCAAAACTTGAATGTATTCCTTTGGAGAAATCCCGATGGAAAGATTTCGAAGAGCTATTTGGTGAAAGAGGTGCATGCGGCGGATGCTGGTGCATGGCATGGAGATTAAAACCAAAAGAATTTAAGAAGCAAAAAGGTGCCGGTAATAAAATAGCCATGAAAATGCTTGTAGATAAAAACGAAATCCCGGGAATTATAGGTTATTTAAATGATAAACCTGTTGGGTGGTGTTCTGTTGCTCCCAGAGAAAATTTTATCCAACTTCAAAATTCAAAAGTGTTAGCAAAAATTGATGATTCACCTGTCTGGTCTATTACCTGTTTCTTTATTGCAAAACCGTTTAGAAGACAGGGACTATCGAGTGAATTGCTGAAGGGAGTTATTCAATTCTGCAGTAAGAAAAAAGTTAAAATTTTAGAGGCTTACCCAACGGAACCATATGGTAAAAATATTCCGGCAGCTTTTGCATGGACAGGTATACCATCCGCATTTGAAAAAGCCGGGTTTAAAGTTGTAGAAAGAAGAAGTCCAAATAGACCGATAATGAGGTACTACCTGTGATGGGAAATGGAAGATTTGTCCGGCGTAGTCTGAATGATGAAGCCGGTTAGAAAATGTATGCTTGTCACATTAAATTAGTGTGACTTTTATTGAAAGGTTGAATAAAGTGAATGATTAAGTGAATCAAATATTAAATCAGTCAGGCGTTCATCTTTTCAGAATTTATAATTCACAATTTTGAGTAAATAATATAATTATGAGAATACACTATCTTCAGCATAAACCTTATGAGAGCCTGGGCTGCATCGAAGAGTGGATAAGTAAGAGCAGACACTCACTCTCCGCAACTAAATTTTATGAAGACACGAGCTTACCTAAATTTTCAGATTTTGATTTTTTAATTATTATGGGCGGACCTATGGGTGTTTATGATGAAGATAAATATCCCTGGTTAAAAGATGAGAAAAAATTTATCAAAGAATCTATTAATGATAATAAAATTGTTTTGGGAATCTGTCTTGGTTCTCAGCTTATTGCTGATTCTCTGGGTTCAAAAGTCTATAAAAATAAATTCAAAGAAATCGGATGGTTTCCAGTTAAAATAAAAAATGAACATAAATTTTTTAACAGTTTGCCGGAAGAAATAATAACCGCTCATTGGCATGGAGACACATTCGATTTACCTGATGGAGCTGTTCATATTGCAGAAAGTTCAGCTTGTAAAAATCAAGCTTTTGGTAATTAATGACAGAGTTATCGGTTTGCAGTTTCACCTGGAATTTACAAGTGAATCACTAAAAGGATTAATAAATAACGGAAGAGAAGAATTGGTTAAAGACAATTATGTTCAAAAACGTGAGCAAGAAATAGTAAGTAACTTAGAATTACTGAAAATAACAAATGATCTGCTATTTAAAATCTTGGATAGAATAGCGGAATATAAATGAGGTGCGAATTCACTCCTTATTAATTGCCTGAATAGACGTAATCAACAGGTAAAAAATCAGCAATACGTTGATTCGCCCAGTAACCCGAATTTTCAACAGCATAGACTGAAGTTAATAGATTCCCGTATTTATCAATTAAAACAAATGAATACAGAAAATTTAAATAACTTGTCGGATTTAAATAACGCCTCACTGCAAGACTACCCATAAAATTGAGAGTGAATATGGTTGAATCACTGCTGCTTAATAAAAGTAAATCTTCAGGCAATATTTTAGCCCCGTTTCCGGAACCTTCACGAAGCGAATAGAAATTATTATCTAGTTGATTGTGAACGAGGGAATAAAAGAAATGCTTTGAAGAATTGAAATAAGTCTTATGCCTGTTATTTTCCCAGTCTAATTTTTCTTCATCCGATTTAGGTATAAGCTCTTCAAATCTTGAATAAAATATATACCTGATATTACCGTTAGGAAAATATGTTAAAGAATCCAGGATAATATATAAGGTATATCCTAAAGCCATATTTTCAACTTTTATTACACTATCCGCATATGCCTTCAAAATGTTTGTCTTTTTATCTCTAACAAAATTCAAAACTTCCGGATTTAAGATCTTTGTATCTTTTGAGTTTTCAGTCTCGCCGATAAAAATATTCTTAAATATTTTTAAATTTTCCCTTCCATTCTTCAGGGATTTTCCCGGTTACGTTTACTTGATTCAAATTAATAGGTTTAGGTCTTAAGGAGATATTATAATTGAAAGTTTCCTGTTTATAGGAATAGAAATTTTTCTTCTCAATTTCATAACCTATATAACTAAAAATAACATCATAAGAGCCGAATGGAATATTGTTTATTATGAATTGTCCGCTTTTATCCGTACTTGTACCAATTGTAGTATTTGTTAAAAATACATTTACGTTTTCTAAAGGCGCCCCGGTTTCTTTATCAAGAACTCTTCCTTTTATGATAATTGAATTATTACCCTGTGCACAGACTATTAATGAATAAACTATAAATCCAAATAATAATTTTACTATAAATTTCATTTGAGATGTAAACTTTAGATTAACGATCTTCGGTTTAACCGAATAATATATTATATCTTTCCGATAGAAGATCTCGATATTTCTCTTTCATATCTTCAGATAAAAAACTATTAGAAATAAACTTATTAAAAATGGGAATAGTTTTTTGATAATTATTATATATTTCCGAAAGAGCCTTATCATTTATTAAAAGTCTGCTTGCAAAATAATCAAAATCTTTCGGGTATAAAATCAAGTACCTTTACTCTATTATACCTGGGCAGGTATGATAGAGGGAACGGACTTACACTTATATCCGTTCGGGTATAATTTTACATCTGCAGGTATTCTTCCCAGATTTTATATAACTGGTATGTTGCATATATATCTTCACCGCAATAAACAGCAATATCTTTAACTCTTCCTGCTTCATACAAATTCTTCACTTCCATTCCCGATATTTCTTTTGATTTAGGTGATTTGATTCCAAAAGCATGGCAGTAAAAGTCTAGATTAAATTTTCTTGTTAGTCCATAATAAGTAAACTGCTCAAGCAGATCAATATGAACCGTTGAATCAAATCTTTTAGCTATTAAATTCTTACATGGTTTAATTTTATTAATCGCAGAACGGATCATTAAAAACGGTACATCAAAATTTCTACCGTTAAATGTTATCACCTGGTCGGTAACTTCGACTATCCTCCAGAAAGATTTCAGCATTTCAACTTCGCTTAATCCTTTATAGTGAATATTTTTTTCCTCATTAAACCATTCTTCTTCTTCAATCTCATTTTCATAATAGACATAAGATTTTTCTTTTAACACATCATAAATCCCGACGGCAACTACTTTTGCTGTAAACGGATAAAGGCTTAAATACCTGATTGCATCATCTTTCTTCTGAATTTTCAATTCTTCGTCAGATTCTTTCTCAACGTAACGGAGTAAATATTCCTGCTGGCTTTCGGCTAATGATTCAAATGGGAAACCGCAGGTTTCAATATCGAATACGATTCTACGATAATTTGGTTTATCTATTTTGCCCATTTATTCTCCCTTTTTGTTTTAGATGATTTTTGAGTTATTAAAGACAATAGAACACGGAATTGACGTATTAGACTGATATAAACGGATCATTTTTTCCTATCCGTAAAATCCGTTTAATCCGACTTATCTGTGTTCTATATCTTACTGCTATCAACCCAAAATTTATTTATTAAATTTACTTAATAAATCTTTCACTGCATTTTTATGTACCATAAAATCCATCATTTTCAATTTTACATAATCTTCGCTGTAAAAATAATATCCATAATTGTTTCCGTCTCTTGAACCTGCCGCGGAATCTTTTATTAAATACCAATCTTTTTCATCTTTTGTCATATAACCGACTAAATGAATTCCGTGGTCGTCCGTAGTTGATTTATTTGTAAAACGAAGCTGCCTTGCATTCTCATCAATATATTCCGAAGGGATATCGAAAGTGGGGACTATCGCAACATCGGATTGCGCAATATAACCAGGTTCAGACACATCGCCGCCAATCGACATCGTATAGCCATTTCTTATTGCATTCTTTAAAGCAGACATGAACACGTCAAGCGGCACGTCATAATAATCTTTGCTGTGCCACCAATTATCGGGAACTTCGAATTCAACCTGCTGATAATATGGCTTTTGCAAATACGAGAGAATATCAACATAATCATCCGGATTTATTTGAAGATAATTATATAAATATTCTTTCGGGGTATATTTCTTTCCGTCAAATACAAATTCTGCCGGGGGTACTCCCATATAATGGCTTAAAATAGATTTAATAGTATTCACAACTTCATCTTCATTCCATTCGTTTGTCACTTTCAAATTCTGCAGATAAGAATCCATTTCATTAAACATCTTTTTATGATCATGGAATTTTTGACCGGGCAGCATTCCAGTATAAACATCTTCTGGTACGCATCCGTACTCTTTCCAGATTCTTGTTACTGCATTGGCTTCAGAGCCTTCACCGAATTCAGAATTCCCTCTCTCTTCAACAACCCGCTTTGCTTTTTCTGTATATTCCCAGTAAACTGTGTACATCTCAGAGAGTTTTACTTTCTTCTTGTGCTGGCGGTAAACTTCTGATTCTAAAAATGAGGTAGTGGAAAATGACCAGCAAGTCCCGGTTCTGCCCTGGGATATAGGATCATTATACCAGTAAGTCTTAAATTCATGTATAGATTTTGGAAGATCCATCCCGGAGACATCAACTTTAAAATTTCTTTTTACAGGATTGGGAATACTGTCGTATTGTTTTATGCCCTCTAAAATTTCATCATAAAATCCTTTTTCCTTTTTAATAAAAATTCCTTTATCGTGTGTATTTTCCTGTGCAAAGGTTAGTAATGAAAAAAGAGGAATTAAAAACAGTATAAGAATTGCTTTAGGTTTCATCAGAACCCCTTTCTGTGAATGAATACAACTTTAAATATTAAAATAATAAAAAGTTGGGAATTTTAAGGTTTTTAAAATGAATTTAAGCTCTTTTTTAATTAAAAGAACAAAAATAATCCGAAAATTTAAGGAAGAATTCATTAATAAATTAAATTTCTATATTATAAAATATTTTAGGACAATAGTTATTTGACAGTTGTCAGGTAATTTCTATTAATCCCGCACATCCGAAAAATTAATTTTTTTTAATTGTGATGCGATGCATACTGACACTAATCATTTTTTCAATATTTTAGGCCCAATTGGAATTTAATTCTTAAAAAGAAAATATGTATAATAAAACTAACTGTTTTATTCTATTAATTATTCTGTCTACATTTTACCAATCAATTGTATATTCAAAAAATAATAAGGCTATTATTCCTAAATCAAAAGATTTATATACGGACACACTATATAATGAACCCGGTCTAACTCAAAAAAAAATTGTTAACTGGCATCAGATGTTTACAGATGTTCCGGATGATTATTATCGGTTATTTAAAAATACTCTCTGCATTGAAAAACTGCCCGATCTATTTGTAGTATCTTTTTTAACAAGTTCATTATTATTAATAGACCAAAGCGGCTGGAAATACCAGAGATCGCTTTATAAGAAATTTAAAATTGATAGAAACCTGTCAGATATTGGGATAGGGATGGGAAATGGTGAATATCAATTTCTGACTTCAGCTTTATTTGCTTCTGCTGGAGTTATTTTTCATGATGATAGAGCATTAAAAACCGGCAGCAATATTGCAGAAGCTGTTTTATCAACAGGTTTATTAGTGCAGGTTTAAAAAGAATTACAGGCAGGGAAAGCCCATATGTTTCCAGTGAATCCGGCGGAGACTGGCTTTTTATGCCGAGTATTAAAGAATATCAAAAAAACCAGCCTAAATATTATTCATTCCCATCCGGTCATCTTTCAACTGCAACTGCAGTTGTAACCGTAATTGCAAATAATTACCCGGATATAAAATGGATTAAGCCTCTCGGTTATTCACTACTGGGAATACTTGGATTTTCACTAGTTAATGAAGGTATGCATTGGTATAGTGATTTTCCCTTAGCTTTTCTTCTCGGCTATTCTTTGGGAAATATTATTGCGCCTGTACATAACAGTGTAGACAAATCTCCGGAACAATCTAAAACTCATTTAACCTTATCCCCTTCTTATAATGATAATAAAATATTCCTAAATGCAGTTTTCAGTTTCTAGCTGAGTAATTATCACTTATTTTAGTTACTCAAGTTGACCGCCTTTTGTATAAACCGTTGAAACGGTTATAAATATTCATCTTTTTTCATTAACCCCGGGATTAAGCCCGGGGTTAATGTGAAACAAAAGATTGATATTTAACTGTTTTAACAGTTTTCAATTTAAGCGGTCAACTTGAATTAGTTAACAGTTTTAACGTAATTATTGATTTTCATTTTATTTTCATTTTTAATTATAATTTTAGAAGAGTAAAAAAAATAAATTCAAATGAGAGTATTAATTATAGAAGACGACAATAAAATATCCTCCGCACTTTCAAAAAGGATTAAGCCGAAAGATATGCAGTTGATATTGCAGAGACGGGATAGTAGGTGAGGAATTTGCAGAAGTTAATGATTATGATTTAATAATTCTTGATTTTATGCTCCCCAAACAGGATGGTTTTACAACCTGCCATAACTTAAGAAGAGATGGAATCAAAACTTCAATATTAATGCTTACTGCTCTTGATGACGTTGATAAAAAATAAAAGGATTGGATACCGGTGCAGACGATTACCTGGCAAAACCTTTTCATTTTGGTGAATTACTTGCCCGCAGCCGTGCACTTATCAGAAGAAATTCGCAAGTTAAGAGTTCAATCATTGAAATTTATGGGGTAAGGCTTGATTTAAATACTCATATGGCATACCGTGAAGAAAAAGAAATCAAGATTTCAACTAAAGAATTTGCTCTTCTTGAATTATTTATGATGAATACCGAACAAATATTAACCAGGGAAACAATCTCTGAACATCTATGGGATATGAACTTTGATCCCAAAGCAATGTAATAGAATCATTCATTAAATTTTTACGCCAAAAAATTGATAAAGACTTCGAAAGACAACTTATTCACACGGTAAGAGGTTCTGGTTATATTTTTAAAGATAGATGAATGAAATAATAGATATATAAATTGATTATTTATTTTGGGAACATAGATCCGTCTTTGCCATACAATAAAATGGCTGAATATTGTTTACTATAAAATCAAAAATAATTTTAGCATATACAGTTGTATTCGGCGTGCTGCTTATAATCTTTGCCGCTATAATATACAATAGTACGAAAGAAGCATCATTTCTTAAACTTAATACAAATCTGAAAAGTTATTCAATATCCTTACGCACTAAGATCGAAGATGAATTAGAAGACCTGGATTCTTTAGATATAAAAAAATTAGCTGCTGTCAAATCAAAAGGTTTAGTTGGCGAAAGGTTTCAGTTATTTGATAAAAAAGGGAAAATTATATTAAAGGATTCAATTCTCTCTAAAATCCCTTTACCGGATTTTAATGAATTAAGAAACAAATCATTTGTATATGATAGATATAAGATAGATCATCAAAAATATCATATTTTATGGAGTAATTTTGAAACGGAAGACGATTCTGTATATATTCTTGAAGCTGCAGCATCTGTAAATGATGTATTTAAAGACCTGGACCGGCTGTTATATTTATTTTTCCTAATTATTCCGGCAGGATTAATTATAACAGGATTTGCAGCTTATTTTATTTCAAGAGCGGCTTTTAAGCCCATAACACAGATGATTGAAACAGCACGGAATATTTCCGGTGAAAACCTTGACAGGCGTCTCGATTTACCCGGAGCCAAAGATGAAGTAAGAGCATTAGGAGAGACTTTGAACGGTATGATTGGAAGAATTGACAATGCATTCAAAAGTCAAAAGAGGTTTGTTGCAAATGCATCACACGAGATAAAAACTCCTTTAACTGTTATTCAAACCGAACTTGAAATCCTGGAGAAAAAGGTAAGAGATATTGAATCCGCAGAAAGTATAAAGAATGCTCTTTCCGAAATTGAAAATTTAACAAAGCTTACTAATTCGCTTCTAATAATTGCAAAGCTTGACGCATCACAAACAAAATTAGATAAAAATGTTATCCGTATTGACGAACTGTTAGCTGACTGCGCTCAAGTTATGAACCAGGCGGCCGTTAAAAAAAATATCCGGATAAACTTATCAATTGAAGAGGCAATTGAAATAAATGCTGATAAAGAGAAGTTAAAAAGTGTTTTCTTAAATTTAATCGATAATGCAATTAAATATTCTTTCACAAATTCAAGCATAAAAATTAAGCTTAAAAAATTCACAAATAATAAAATTAGTATTGAAGTAATTGATAATGGACAGGGAATATCTCCGGTTGAAATTCCTTTCATTTTTAACAGGTTTTACAGATCGAATGAAATTCGTGCTGAAATCAGCGGTAGCGGTTTGGGTTTGGCAATTACTAAAGAAATTGTTGAACTTCACAAAGGAGAGATAAAAATCGAGAGCAAAGTTGGAGCCAAAACTATCTTTAGTGTTATCCTTCCTATCAGTAATCCTTAATTTTTAAATTATACCGGACTGTTTTAATCTTGCTCACAAATTTATTTACGAGCCGTCAAGTTATTCTATTTTTCATCTTATTTTCATCTCGGGAAATTATATTATCCTATTTATCATTAAAAAAGATATTATGTTAAGAAAAATATTAACGGTTTTTATTTTCTCAATCAGCATTACTAGTTTATTATATAGTCAAGGATTATCTATAAAGAATAAAGGTTCAATTAGAGGAAGAGTTTTTGATCAGACTTCTAAGCAGCCTATTGAGTTTTCCAATATAGTGCTCTTTAATCAGAAAGACAGTGTTCAAGTAACAGGAACCGTCACCGATAAAAAAGGAATTTTTATTTTAAATAATATTGGTCAAGGGAAATATTATTTATTTGTACGGTTTATGGGATATTCAAGGAAAGTCTTCAATAACATCCTAGTTTCAAACGCCAAGCTTCAGCACGATTTAGGAAATATTTTTTTAAAACCCGCTGAAATAACTTTACAGAATGTTGTTGTGGAAGGGCAAAGATCTCCTATTTCATACGAACTTGATAAAAAAGTAATAGATGTAAGCCAGATGCATACATCAATTTCCGGTACTGCTGCAGACGTACTGGAAAATGTACCATCGGTAAGTGTTGATATTGACGGGAATGTTAGCTTAAGAGGAAGCACAAATTTTCAGGTGCTTATTAATGGTCAGCCTTCGGTAATGAGTGCGCAAGATGCCCTGCAGCAGATTCCTGCAAGTTCAATTAAAAATATTGAAATTATTACAAATCCTTCAGCAAAATATGATGCCAGCGGAACTGCCGGACTAATTAAATATAGTGCTTAAGAAAAATACAAATCTGGGTTTAAGCGGAATTATCAATATTATGGGCGGCTTAAATAATAAGTATGGTGCAAATTTTATTTTTCAATACAAAACTTCTTCAATAAATTACAACTTTGGAGTTGATTTTAACCGACGATTTTTCCCGGGCACAAACAGCCAGGAAAAACAATTTATATTGGGGGATAATACTTCATATCTTAATTCCGATGGCAATATAATATGGGGAAGAACTTTATCGGGAATAAGAGGCGGGATAGATTTCGATATAGGAGAAAGTGATCATCTGTCTTTCGGAACAAGGTATGGTTCAAGATCATTCCTAAGAAATTCAACCTTGAACTACGATCAATGGTCAATTACCGATCCCCGGATATTATATTATCTAAACAATACTAATCACGATCACTCCGGTGATTTTTATGATTTGAATGCCAGGTATCTTCACAACTTAGGATCAAACGGCCATGAACTTACTACCGAATTTTTCTTCAGGCATAATAATTCAAATGAGGCATCAACTTCTGCAGCTACACAAAGCAGCAGTCAAATAAATGGTACAAAAACAACCGAACTGGGCCCGGAAAGTGAGCTGAGAGGTAAAATGGATTACGTATTGCCATTAAATGAAAAGCAAAAATTTTCTGCCGGGATGGAGTATTTCAGCAGGTTAAGAAAAGATATAAACAAATTATATATTTTTGATTCAACTAATAACATATATGATTTCCAATCTCAGTTCAGTCATACAAATGACTTTAACCGTACAAGGTTTGCCGCTTATTCAATATTTTCAAATAAATGGGACAGCCTGGACATTCAAGCCGGATTCCGGACCGAATACACTTACCAGTTAGTTAAATTAGCTGATACAGATCAGCAATTTTCTTTGAGCAGGTGGGACTACTTCCCATCGATCCATTCATCTTATAATTTCAGCGGGGGAACCCAGGTTATGGCAAGCTACACACGACGGATTGACAGACCTGACGGCGGAGATCTTGAACCTTTTTATACCTGGTTTGATGCAAACAATGTCCGTATTGGAAATCCATCTCGTCAAACCCGAGTTAATTGATTCGTACGAAATCGGTTTTCAAACATTTCTTGGGAAAGTCTCTCTTTCAAATGATTTTTATTACCGCTTTACCCATGATAAACGAGAAGATATAAATTCTGTTTATGCAGATAATGTAACTTTAAGAACAGTCGCAAATGTTGGAACAGACCAATCGATTGGGGCGGAATTTATGGTCATGTTCAATCCACTTAAATTCTGGCAATTTAATTTAATGGGAGATGTTTATGATTACAAAATTAAAGGTGTTTTATTTAATCAGTCGTTTGCAAGAAAAAGTTTTGACTGGAGAATAAAAAATAATAATGTATTCAATATAACTCCATCCACAGAACTCCAAATAAATACAAGATATTATAGTCCATCTGTGAGTGCGCAGGGGAAATGGGAAGGATTTTTTACAACTGACCTCGCAGTTAAGCAGGACTTACTTGGAAAAAATTTATCTTTAACCTTGCAGGTTAGAGATTCTGCTTCATACAGGGAAACGAGAATTTATTTCCCAGGGAATAGATTTTTATAACTACTTTTATTATACCAGGCAGGCTCCAATGGTAATGCTTAATCTTAAATTTAATTTTAATAATTATAAAGAAGAGAGACAGCCTGATCAAGTTCAGCAGAATAATGACAACCAAGGTAGTTAATTATTAAATCATAGATAATTAGACTTTTTTAATAAATCCTATAATGTAATTAATAATATTTTAGAGGTTAATATGAAAAATTTATTTCTACTTATATGTATCCTTCTTCTCACGTCATCATTATTATTCTCTCAATCTTCTGGTTATAAAGTTTTGGGTACAATCAATATTGGGGGTGAAGGAAGATGGGATTATACTGCAGTTGATGTTCCAATGCATAGATTATATGTATCTCACAGTTCGCGAGTTCATGTTATTGATTTAAATAATAATTCTATCATCGGAGAAATTCCAAATTTGAATGGAGTTCACGGGATTGCTTTTGCCGATGAATTCGGGAAAGGCTTTATAAGCAACGGAAGAAATGATACGGTAACAGTATTCGATTTAAAGACATTGAAAACAACAGATAACATTCATGTAACGGGAAAAAATCCTGATGCAATTGTATATGATCCCTATACAAAAAGAATTTTTACAATGAACGGTAGAAGTTCAAATGCTACATCAATTGATGCTAAAACAAATGAGGTAGTTGGTACAATTACTCTTGATGGAAAGCCGGAATTTTCTGTGTCAAACAATAAAGGTTTAATTTATGTGAATCTTGAAGATAAAGGCCAGATTGAAGTATTTAATCCAAAAACATTAAAAGTGATTTCAAAATGGCCATTAGCTCCCGGCGAAGGTCCATCAGGTTTAGAATTCGATATTAAAAATAATATTTTATTTTCAGGATGCGACAATAAATTGATGGCGATTGTAAATGCAAATACAGGTAAAGTAATTTCAACAGTACCAATCGGAGGCAGAGTTGATGCATGCAGTTTCGATCCCGAAACTAATCTGGCATTCAGTTCAAACGGGGAAGGCAGCTTAACTGTAGTTCAGGAAATATCACCAGAAGAATTTAAAGTTGTTGATAATATTGAAACACAAAAAGGTTTAAGAACAATGTCTCTTGATCCCACAACACATAATGTTTATTTAATCGGAATCCTAGAAGGAAAGAATAATATGAAGAGTTTTGGAGTGTTAATATTAACGAAAATATAAATCAATGCCATACGGAACAATGCAATTAGAAAAGATGCCTTCCATAATTATTTTTAGAAAGAGTCTTTTAAAATCTCAGTGGTTCTCTGCGAATTCTTTGTGTAATTGTTTTAAAGAGGAAAACAGAGGTCACAAAGAACCACCGAGAGCACCAGAGAAATTGCATTTTCATTGAAAATCCCTTACTAAAAACTTAAGTTAGATAATGGTTAATCAAATAATTTAAATAAAATAAATCATTATGAATTCAATTAAAATGTTAAAAATAAAATCACTAACTATATTAATTTCTTCAATATTATTTTGTTTATTGCTGCCTGCCTGCAGCAAAGCACAAAAGAAAACATCAGATACACAAAAAGTGCAGATTACTAAATCTGATCCGTGGACGGAAAACGATATTATTTTACCGGAAACTCTCAAGAATGAGTTAAAAAGTAATAATAAAAAACCAATGTTAATTCAAATGGGATTTAAAATGCTTTATGATCAGAGCCATATTCCGGGCTCTGTTTATGCAGGTCCGGCATTCAAGGATAACGGTATCGAAGCTTTAAAGGAGACACTGCAGAATGTTGATCATAATAAAAATATTATTCTTTACTGTGGATGCTGCAAATGGGTTGATTGTCCGAATATCCGTCCAGCTTTTAAAGCAGTAAAAGAAATGGGATTTAAAAATGCAAAGGTCTTATATCTAAAAGATACTTTTATGATTGACTGGGTAAATAAAGGATATCCTGCCACAAATTAAAGAAGTTTTTATTTTAAAAAAATCTCTTAATCTTTTAGTGGGAATTTTAGGTAAGATAGAAATAAGATGCCGAAAAGAAAAATGGGCGCAAAAATATTAGTTAAACTCTAATCAATAAAATTCCATGCCGCCTGCATCACACCATAAAGTAAGAAATTATAAAATAGTCATATATTTACCCCAATAATTAATTATATCGTAGTATGATTATTTCTATAAAAATTAAAAACAAATATTTTATTTCTCATCTAATTTTTTTTATTCTTCTAAACTCAACAATAATCTTGGGTAATTACGATCATTTTTCCGGTGGAAACAATCCGAAAAATAAAACGCATTCACGTGAGATGCATGATACTTTATTGACAAATATTAACGGATCTATAAGAGTAAGCGCCGACCCTGCTTTTATTTTTAGGCAAACAATCCGCAGTGATTCCTTAATTAAATTAAACGTAAATGCTAAAAATATTTTTTTACTTGATTCTCAGAATTCTCCAACCGATTCATTAAATATGTTTGTACCCAAATGGTATAGCATGATCACTAATCTTCCTAAAGATATGGTTAGTTTCTATTATGAAGATATTACTGTAGATAAAATTCCTCTTTATATAGGAATAGCAGGTTTAACCGCAGGTTTAATTATAACCGATAATCAGACCTGGAAAGCTTCCGATAAATTTTATAATAGATCGGGCTTCAATAAGAGTGCAAGCGATATTTGCGTTGAAGCAGGAGACGGCAGATCACAATTTGGATTAGCGGCGGCCTTTGCATTATACGGCTTTTTAGCAAAAGATGACAGAGCATTAAGAACGGCAAGTGAAGTTGTTGAAGCGGTGCTCGCAAGCGGTGCGGTTGTGGAGGTTTTAAAACATATTACCGGGAGAGAAAGTCCTTTTGTATCGACTAAGCCCGGAGGTGCATGGAGATTTTTCCCGAATCAAATTGATTATCATAAACATGTTCCTGCGTACGATGCTTATCCTTCAGGCCATTTAACAACATCGCTGGCAGCTTTTACCGTAATCGCAGAAAATTATCCTGAAATCAAATGGATTAAGCCTGTCTGCTATACAATGGAAGGATTGCTTGCAATCAGCATGGTAAATACTGGAATTCACTGGTACAGTGATTATCCTCTTGCGATTTTCCTTGGATATGAATTCGGTAAAATTATTTCTCATCCTTTTAATTTAAATAATTCACTAAAGGATAATAGTCAAAAACCTCATGTGGTTATCGGACCCTATTTTAATCAAATTGGAAATGGTTTATCTTTTTCTTTGAAGTTTTAAATCACAAAACATTCAAGACCTAATTATTTAGATAACAACATATTTGCAGCCGAACTCCAGAAAGAAAGGATAGTGGATTCCAGCTATTCATCTGCTCTTTTATTGACAGATAAAAATAAAGACCAGGGGAAAGAAAAGCTTACCTGGCATCAAATGTTTACAAATGCTCCTTCCGATCATATTAACTTTTTTCATAATTCATTTAAAGGTAAAGAAATTCCAACTTACTTAACTATCGGTACTTTAACCGGAACGTTTATGCTGATCGATCAGCAGGGCTGCAAGTACAACAATTTTTTATTTAAGAAATCCACGGCTGTTCATAATATTTCCAACATTATGGTAAATGTGGGTGACGAAAAGTACCAGTTTTTAGCAGCTGCATTGTTTGCCATACACGGCATTGCGTTACACGATAGAGTTGCATTAAAAACCGCAAGTAATATTGCTGAAGCTGTTATTTCAACAGGGTTATGTGTACAAATATTAAAACGAATGACAGGAAGGCAAAGCCCTTCAGCTTCTAGCGAAAATGGAGGCGATTGGGATCCCTTTCCAAGTTTTAAACAATACAAAAAAAACCAGCCGGGCATTCTATTCTTTTCCATCCGGGCATCTTTCTACGGCAACTGCGGTAGTTACTGTAGTTGCAAATAATTATCCAAACATAAAATGGATAAAACCGCTTGGTTATTCATTGCTAGGAATGTTAAGTTTTTCTTTAGTTAATAAGGGAATGCATTGGTACAGCGATTTCCCATTAGCTTTTTTTCTAGGTTATACCTTTGGAAATATTATTGCACCAATAAAAAACACTAAAAATCAAACTGTAAATTCATCAAATTCCAGCTTAATTTTAGCACCTTCTTATATCAATAATAAAATTTCCTTAAGTGCCGTTTACAATTTCTAAAAAATTAAATTGAAATAAGAATACATCCCTGCAATCTATTTAACATAGAACATACATAATAATTACTAATTTGAATTTTCATCTTGCTTTCATATAAATGAACTATTTTATCAGATATAATTCATTATAAAAAAGGAGTTAAAATGAAATTAAAAATTATTTTTGTGTTTGCTGTTTGCTTAGCATTTGTTTTATTATCAGCAAGTTCATTACTTGCACAGGAAAAGAAAATTGATAAAAAGGATCTCCCCAAAGATGTCTTGATTGCATTCCAGAAAAGTTATCCCGATGCAACAATCAAAGGTACATCAATAGAAAAAGAGCATGGAAAAACTTATTACGAAATAGAGAGCCTGGATGGTTCTCAACAAAGAGATATTCTATATAAAAAAACAGGGGAAGTTGCCGAGATAGAAGAAACTTTAGCTTCAAATGATATTCCCGGCTTTATAAAAAATTCTGTAAAGAAAAAGTATCCTAATTGTGAAATAAGTAAAGCAGAAAAAGTTACAAGCGGCAAAAAAATTGATTATGAACTTGTTGTTAAACAGGGAACAGAGAAACACGAAGTTGTTCTTGATTCAAAAGGGAATATTCAAAAGATGGGAAAAATGAAAAAGGAAAATGAGAAGAAGGAAGGAAAAAAGAGAGAAAAAGCGGGTAACGACAATGATTAGTGTTCCTATTTTAAAAGGCTGAAACTCATGCACAGACAAAGATATTCTCATGATAACTATTTCTCAACCTTAGCATTTGCCAGCATTTTATCTTTAACTTGAAAATAAGGAAATAGACTATTTTTTCTTTATTTTCAAAATGAGTTTTCTGATTTATTATTTAGTAAAAAGAATTCGTAAATAATCCTGTTTAATTTTAATGTTCAAAACTTTATTCTTATTATTCTGCTTTTCGAGGCTTCTTTTTAGCCAGTACAATTTAGATTATTTTATAACTAAAGCTCTAGATAATTCCCCTCAAATTAAAAACTATAACAATCTATTTTTAATAAACAATCTTCAGAAAAAACTGGATGAGGCTCAAAATTCAGCATTCCAGGTTTATGTTACCGGCGATTATTTATTTGCACCATATTTCAATAATAACGGTCATCTGGTTAGTACTAATCCTGATCCGAAAGCTATAGGATACGATGTCGGTATAACAAACGGCGGTTTGTATTCAGCACTTATTAATGTTGATAAAAACATTTTTAACGGTCCATTACTTGATGCATTAAATGATCAAAGAACTATACAGGGTAAAAGTTATGAGAACCAGTTAAATACAGAAAAACATAACTTTAAAAAATCAGTAACTGATCAATATTTAATTACTTTGCAAAATCTGGAGCTTTATAGACTTTCAAAAGAAATTGATGGGAATTTGGAAAACCAGCTTAAGTTAACTGCTGATCTGGTACAGAAAGGTATTGCAAAAGTACAGGATTACCTGCTTCTGAAAATTGAAACAAAATCACAGAGAATAAATCTTAACCAGACATGGCAAAATTATAAAAACGGAGTTTTTCAACTTTATTCAATCTGCGGAATAAGAGATACCGAGACAGTTATTATTGATGCTGTTAATCTAAATTTGGTTTTGCAGCCCGATAGTTCAAAATTTCTTAGACAATATTATCTTGATAGTCTAAACACAGCTGCTCAACAGAATGTTTTTGAAACTAAATATTTACCCCAAATAAAATTGTTCTTTAACACGGGTTTAAATGCAGTTGAAATAGATAACATACAGCGGAGATTTGGATTGAGTGCAGGAATCAGCCTATCAGTTCCGATTCTCGATGGCGGTCAAAAAGATATCACAAGACAACAGAGCTTAATTGCTGAAAAGATTACGGGCGATTTTAAAGAGTATGCAGTGAAAAATATTTTTACTCAAAGAAGAGATGCGGAGAACAGAGTTAAATCTTTTAAAAAAAATTTAGATGATTTTAAAATCAGATCGAAGATTATAATAGCATTATTGACATATCTCATTGGAACAGCTTGAAAAAGGTAATATGTCGATGATTGAGTATCTAACGGAATTACGAAATTATATTGATCTCAAGAAAAACTATATCTCAACTGAAATAAATTACCAGCTTGAAATCAGCAATTACAATTATTGGAATTGGTAATGTAATAAACTTAGTGGTTCTTAGTATCCTTTGTGTCCTAGTGGTTATTTTATACCACTAAGTCGCTTAGTTCACAAAGTTACACTAAGAACGATTTTTATATAAACAAATATTTCATTTTAAAAATGGAAAAATTAAATCAGAAAGTTTTAATAAGAATTACTAAAATATTTTTCTTTTTTCTTTCCCTGATAGTATCACTATCAATTATATCCTGCGGAGGAAATGAAGAAAATAATACAAATGAAGCTAATGCCGGAACGCCGGTAACCATAACCCATCCTTTCAAAACCGACTTAAGCGATTATATTGAATTAAACGGCAATACTGTATTCTTAACTAAAGAAATCGTACGGGCTACCTTCCAGGGATTTGTTTCAAAAGTATATAAAAATATCGGAGATTACGTTAAACCGGGTGAGGATTTGTTCCGGATAAAAACGATGGAATCAGCAGCGGCTGACAGCCTGAATATTTCATTCGGAAATAAACAATTTAAAGGGAATGTTATATTAAAAGCCCAATCGGATGGGGTTCTTACTGAAATAAATTATCACCAGGGAGATTTTATTTCAAACGGTGAGCAATTGGCAATAGTATCAAATCCTACTTCATTAAGGGTTGATGTTAATGTTCCGTTTGAAGATGTATCGAAAGTTCAAATTGGAAATAGATGTGAAATTCATCTTCCAGGCAATAAAAGGTTTAACCGGTATAATTGACAGAAACATACCTAAAGATAGATTCTGCCACTCAAACACAAACTTATTATATAAAACTTGCAAATTATAAACCCCTTCCCGAAAACTTAAATGTAACCATCAGAATTCCATTCAGTAAAACAAATGATGCATTGGTTGTACCAAAGTCATCTATAGTTACAAATGTTACTCAGGATTCCTTTTGGGTCATGAAATTAATAAATGATACAACTGCAGTTAAAGAAAATATAAATAAGGGGATTGAAAATGATAGCATTGTGCAAGTTTTAAATTCACATTTAAAACCTGGTAATAAAATTATATTAAGCGGTGCATATGGTTTACCTGACACTGCAAAAGTCGAGATTCGGAAAATGAAGAATTTCTATGTAACTTATAAAGGTCCTATTGCAGTTATACTGATACTAATTTTGCTGGGCGGAATTTATTCTTTATTAAATATTCAATCAGGTTTATTTCCCGATATTACCTTTCCAAAAGATCAAAATAATTGCAGATAACGGTGAACAGCCGGTTGACAAAATGATGGTTACAGTAACTGTTCCACTGGAAAATGCAATTAAACGAGTACAGGATTTAAATCTCGTTAGAAGTGCAACAAGCAGGGGAAGCTGTGAAATATCGGCATTCTTTAATTGGAACTCCGATATTGATCTTGACCAGCAGAGAATTGAATCACGAATTAATGAGATAAGACAAAATCTCCCCGCAGGAATAAATATTTCTGTAGAGAAAATGAATCCTTCTATTTTTCCCATAATGGGCTTTTCTTTGGAGGGAAAAGGTTACAGTCAAATTGAACTAAGGAATATTGCAGAATATAACGTTAAACCTTTTTTATCAAGAATTGATGGGATTTCAGAAGTAGCTGTTGCAGGGGGAAAAGTTGAAGAATATCATGTAATCCTCGATCCTGCAAAATTGAGTAATTTAAAATTTCTCCCCAAGAAGTCGCAAACAAAATATCCGAATCAAATTTTATTTCTTCAACAGGATATTTAAATAGTTATGACAGGCTTTATTTAACATTAACTGAAGCGACACAAAAGAATAAAAGTGATCTTGAAAATTTGGTTGTTGCCAACAGCCAAAAGAGAGTAATAAGATTAAAAGATATAGCACAAATAGAAATTGGTACGGAAAAAATTTATTACAATATTAAGGCAAACGGCAAGGTAGTTCCTTTAATTAATGTTTTAAAGCAGCCTAATGCAAATCTTATCGATGTAGAAAATGCTATTAATAAAGAATTACCAAACCTGCAGCGTATTTTACCTAAGGGGATGATTATTCGTCCTTTTTATGATCAGGCAAATTTTGTTTCCGATGCCATCGGAAGTATTAAAGATGTTGTGTGGATTGGACTTCTTTTAGCAATCTTAGTTACTATCGGTTTTCTCCGGTCAATTAAAGCAAGTTCTGTAATACTAGTAACCATCCCGGTAACACTCGGGCTTACATTTCTGCTTATGCTTGTCATTGGCTATACAATAAATATTATGACAATTGGTGCAATCGCTGCATCAATAGGATTAATAATTGATGATGCTATAGTTGTTGTCGAACAGATACACCGTACTCATGAAGAAAATCCGGAAGAGACAAGTCAAACATTGGTTATAAAAGCTATTAAGTATCTAATCCCTGCAATGATAGGGTCTTCACTAAGCACTATAGTAATATTTCTCCCTTTCTTTTTAATGCGTGGAGTTGCAGGTGCCTATTTCAAGGTGTTGACAAATACAATGATAATTACGTTAGTTTGTTCTTTCTTTGTTACATGGATTGGATTACCTGTAATTTATCTTCTTTTTTCAAAAAAAGGATCTGCTTTAAAAGAACATAAAGAATTAAAGAAAAGAAACTGGGTCTATTTTTTCATCTACAAACCGGTTATATCAATCGTATTTGTAATTATTTTAATAGCTGCTTCCTGGTTCATAATTCCATCATTACCATCAGGATTCCTACCTGATATGGATGAAGGATTAATTGTACTCGATTTTGTAAGTCCGCCCGGGACATCTCTCGAAGCAACGGATAAGATGCTTAATGTTGTGGATGAAATTATAAAAAACACACCGGAGGTTGAAAACTTTTCACGCCGGATCGGTACACAGCTTGGTTTCTTTATTACTGAACCCAATGACGGCGATTATACGATTCAATTAAAGAAAAACAGGAATCTTACAACTGAAGAAGTATCTGATGAAATTAGGAAAAAAATTGAAGCAAAGTTACCGGCATTGCAGGTTGATTTCGGTCAAATAATTGAAGATATGATAGGTGACCTTATAAGTTCCAAACAACCAATTGAAATAAAAGTATTCGGGGATGATCAGAAGACGCTTGAAAATATTGCAAATAAAATTTCTGATATTGTGGATAGTACCAGGGGAACTGCTGATGTATTTAACGGAATTATAATAGCCGGTCCGAATATTGTTTTCACTCCGAAAAATGCAGAGCTAGCTCAATACGGTCTTTCGCCGCAGGATTTGCAGTTCCAGATGAATTCAAAAATCAAAGGTGAAGTTGTCGGAACTGTCTTGGGACAAAACCAACTTATTAATATCAGGATGTTTAACGGTAAGCTTTATAATACTCTTAATGATCTGAAACATGGTTTCATTTTTCTGAATGACGGAGCAGTTAAGCCGGTAAGCGAATTTGAAGATATTAAAATCGCTAAAGGTGTTGCAGAAACTGACCGTGAAAATCTTAAACAAATGCTTGATGTTACGGCAAGGTTAAATAACAGGGATCTCGGTAGTACATTAAAAGAAATTCAGCATAAAATTAATAAAGAAATTAAATTATCACCGGGTTATGAAATTGTGTACGGCGGTTCGTATGCAGAACAGCAAAAAGCTTTCGGTGATTTAATGTTAATACTAATTTTAGCTATTCTATTAGTATTTACGGTTTCTCTATTTCTTTTTAGAAAGATTAAAGTTTCAATTGCAATCATTTTTATTGCTATTTTGGGAATTACCGGAAGTTTTTTAGCACTTTTTTTAACCGGGACTGCTCTTAATGTTGGAAGTTATACCGGCATTATAATGATAGTTGGAATCATTGGTGAAAATTCCATCTTTATTTATCTTCAATATCTCAATTCTAAAAAAAGCATAATTAATAAAGAAAACGCAATCGTTAGTTCTATTTCACTTAGGCTGCGTCCTACACTTATGACAGCATTTGGAGCTATTACTGCATTATTTCCTCTGGCACTTGGGATTGGTACTGGTGCACAAATGCACCAGCCTTTGGCAATTGCAATTATCGGCGGATTTATAATTGCTTTGCCGCTTTTATTAAATTGTGCTTCCTTCTATATTAAGGATAATTGAAAAATAAAATTAAAAATATTTTATAATTCCTCTCTATCTGAATTCAAATCTCTACCTTCGGTTTTATAATATATCTTTACCTCTATTTGAATTGCACTTCCTATTTTTATTCAGGAGGAAATTCAATTTGAATTTTAGAGGTAGATAAATCTGTTCTAATTCCTGAGAATGGGTGCGATGCAATCTCATTAGTCTTTTAATCACGAATAAATATATTTCCCGAAGTACTAACAGTTGCATTTTGCAGCCCGGAATTATCCATTTGATAACTAATTCGCCCATCCCAGTATATTAAAACAGGAATATTTTTCGCTTCATAATAGAAATCGATTTTTGCAACCGACGAGGAAGTGCTTGAGTTCTCAAAAGTATAATTAATCAAGAGCTTCTCAACTTTAAGGCTGTCGGCAGAAAATGTACATTCAATATTTCCAGTGTATGTATAAGTCAGCAGTGAACTATTGATTTCGATATTCAAAACATTATTTTTACAATTATTTTACTCATACTAAATAACAATGGAAATAGAACATTGTGAATCATATCCGACTTACAGACTGACAATATTATTATTTCAATAACATCATCTTTTTTACTTGTGTAAAATTGCCAGTAGAAATTTTATAGTAATATATTCCACTTGCATATTTACTCCCATCAAATTGGGTTTCATAAACTCCGGGTTGTTTCACTTCATTGACTAATGTTGCTATTTCATTTCCAAGAATATCATAAACTATCAATTTTACGTTTCCCGTCTCTGGCTTCACATTTGACGGAATACTATATTTAATCGTGGTTGTTGGATTAAACGGATTCGGATAATTTTGGGATAATAAGTAATCTGTCGGAATACTTTCAATAATATCTATTCCAACTTGAGTACTATCAAACGGTTGAATTGTGAAACGTGAACTGGTTATTTCGTAAGAAGACCATGACATTTTTAGTAAACAATTATTAAAAAATTTATTGGAATCCGGGATATTCCAAGTATACTTTCCAACTGATGGATCTGTAAATGTTGAAAGTTCGATCCAGTCACTTCCATCATTATAACTCCAATATAGTGTTGAAGCGCCAACATTACCAAAGAAGTCCCAAGTGATTTCTTTATTACTTTTTGATCGCCATACTTCACCACCAACCGGGTTAGTAAATGTAATATAATCGTGCGGATGAGAGGTTAATATAATGTATCCAATAGTTTTGGTTACATTTCCAATAGCCTGAATAGTAAATATTCCGCTAGTATGAGCTGTGACTAAACCACTATCGCTCACCGATGCAATTGCGTCATAAGATGATGACCACGTGTAATAAGTGTCGGTACCACCGGAAGTATTGGCTGATAATTGTAATGTCTTATCAATTTCTACATCTTTTTTATTATTTTCAGAAGTAATATTTACAAAAACATCCGGTGCCTTTTCTAAGATTCCTAAATGCAAATCATCAAAATATGCGTCATTATCTGCACCAACAAATCGGGTTGCAATTAGAAATACTCGTAATGTTTTGCAATTTGCCGGTATTTTAGCAATAATTTCATAATATCCCCAAAAAGGATTTCTATGCTCTCTTGAAATATATAATAATTGATTTCCATTAATATCAAGTGCTGAAACAGCTAATGTTGCTCTATCGTGCGGAGGTTGGTCCCAATTAGCGAGCCATCCTGATAATTGAAAATAAGAATCTGCTGGATAACTTGATACATCAACATCTTGATAAATTTGTGTGTAGGCTATTGCCTTTTTAGCGGGCCAAAAGAAATAACTTCCGGAATGTGGTGTGATTTCTGCACCAGCATTCCAAGCGTCATCAAGGTCAATCCAACCTGAAATATCTCCGGTTTCTGCTCCCGGGTTAATTAATAAGTTTTGGTTACTTGAATCAACTTGAGTTGTGATTGTAGTATGAATTTGAGCAAATGTACTAAATGGAATAGCTATGAACAAAATCATAAAAGTGATATGCTTGAAAGTAAATGTTTTCACTAGTTAACCCCTTGAAATATAAAAGTTCATTGAATAACCTATTTAAACAGGGCGAAGCCTTATTTTACTTATTATTAAAATAATGAATGTCAAATATTTAATTAATGCCACAAATGCGTTATTTTTTTTATTCAACATTTCCCTATCTCAACAGCAACATTTTTTTTGTTTGAACAAAATTACTGGTTTGCAATCGGTAATAATAAACTCCGCTGGCATATTTGCCCGCATCAAATTGAACAACTAGTCATAACCACCCCTCAATTAATTGTACTAAATATTGCATTTTAATCTTTTATATAAACGCTAATATTTTATTAACAGTATTAATTTTGTGAATAATTTATTCTTGACTCCCCTTTAAAAAAGTAATTCCCCTGAAAATGGGAATCTGAGTAATTTTTAATATAAAACAGATACCAATTTTTGTAGGGATAGTAATTATATTTGGATTTTTTGTTGTGGGCTCATCCCCTGTCCACAAACTTAATGTTATAAATATTTAATTGCAATTACGACTCACCAAAGTATGCCCCTGTGTAA
>CAVUCR010000019.1:0-62377 GCA_963739895.1 uncultured Ignavibacteria bacterium
ATCTCATTTTTTGTAATAAAGGATGACATTCCAAGCAGTGCTTGTATCATAGATCCGAAGACCGTTACTAATACTAAGATAAATATAAGAGCTACAGCTCCCCAGAAAAAAATTTTCCCGAGTGCTATTAGTTCATTCTTTATCCATTTTGGTAGTTTTCCATTATTCATTTATTATCCTGTAAAATTTCTAAAAATATAATAAAAATTAGTGATTATATTTTCCAAAAATTCAAAGAGATTTAATAAATTGGAAAAATTATAATTTTAAATTGAATTTATATTTAGATCCTTCCGGCAGCTTGCTTTGAATTTTTATTTCATTTTTGCAGCCAGCACATGATAAAATAATTATTTGAATTAAGAATAAATATTTCATAGCAATTCCCCAGTAGTCTTTTAATTTTGTTTATGGTTATATTCCAACACCCCTCATAAAATCTATATACTATTCAAATCTTTCAACTTAAAATAATTAGATTCTTTCATTGAATCTAACAATTCCTGCTTTTTAAAGAAAATATTTACCAACGTTTCCTCGCTGAATCTTAAAGTTTGATTTCCATTTATTCAATACAAAAATATTTTAATTAATAGTTTGTTTTTATAATTTTACATTGATATTCGTAAATAATATTTTAATGGGGAAGGAGAATAAAATGGCAAAGTTAACCCAAGAGATGAAAGAAATGGTAGCAACACAGCAATGTTTTATTGCTACTGTAAATGCTGACGGTACACCCAATGTTGCTCCAAAACGCTCTACCCGGGTATTATCTGATGAATCGCTAATATTTACTGAAGGAACCGGTGGTGCTACATACTCAAATATTAAAAGAGGTTCAAAAGTCGCAGTAGCGGTTGTTAACAGAGACATAATCGATGGATACAGATTCATAGGCGACGTGTCATTACAGGAAAGCGGAGATCTATATGATGCAGCAGCTGCAAATTCTGCTAAATTAGGTAGACCTAAACCTTTTGCAGTTGCCATAATTAATATTTCTGAAATACATTCTCTTAAACCAGGTCCTACTGCAGGTAAAAGAATAGCTTAGCTTGGTATTGAGATTATTATAGATTTTGTATTATCCCAATTTATAGTGGCCTTTTTATGGAAATATGGAATTCTACAATACCTACCATCCTCTTCCGCCACCGCGGTTCTCACCGTTGTTTCGTCCGCCACCCCCGCCTGTTCTTCCGCTTCTTCCACCACTACCCCTCCTGTCTTCTCGAGGCCTAGCTTCATTAACAGTTATTTTCTTTCCTTTTAATTCCCTCGTATTTAATTCATTCATGGCTTTCTGTGCTTCTGCCGAACCGGGCATTTCCAAAAAACCAAAACCTTTTGATTCACCGGAGTAAGAATCTTTTATCACTTTAATTTCCTTTATATTGCCGTATTTTGAAAATAATCCTCTAAGATCATCTTCAGTAACATCTTTTGACAAATTACCCACATAAATGTTCATAATACTTTTCCTTTTTTATATTGTTAATAATGCTTGCTTTAGAATATACCAAAGAAATGTTTTCCAGTAAGTTAATACTTTGCTAATTAAATATTTTTTAACGCTTCTGTTCTTGATTCAAAAATTTCAAATGTTTTACTAAGATTTGTATGTTTAACAAATTTATTAACCCAAAATGAATTGATAAAAAAGAATAGATAAATAAAAGTTGGATAGTATTTCGTTAGAGCTAAGTGCTTTGACATCCGACCATAATGCAAAAGCACAAACTAATCATCAGCCGATTGGGTTGCGAAAGGATCCGGAATAATTTTGATGAATTGATCGGGAGTGCGAGAAGGCTTTGCAATACTTTCGTACCTGGTTTAATACTAAATATCGATTAATAGAAGATTAAAGATTGTGATGTAAAAGTGCAAAAGGTTTAGTCCTCTTGCCCCTCGATTAAAGAAATTGATTTTATATCTGAATTATAATCATTTGAAGTATGTGCAAATTTTGCAATCTGTACACGTGTGTGGATAGCAAGCTTTTCCAATATGTTATGAATATGACTCTTTACAGTATAAGTGGAGAGATTAAGCTTTTGGTCAATTTCTTTATTGGTCAAACCATCCGAAACTAAGTCAATTACCTGCCGTTCGCGTTTAGTCATTTTTACGGATTCAATTATCTTTGAAGGATTTGACTCCTTTACTGCCTTATTAACAATCTGGGAAAAGAGTGATTCCGTTAAATTTTAGGGCAGCGCTTTAGCTCCGCCGGCAACCGACCTAATTGTTTTAAGAAATTCATCTACAGTTGCCTCTTTAAGTATAAATCCTGAAACCCCTGCCTGCACAAAAACTAATAAATCTTCCTGCAAGGGAACAAGATCCATTATTATAATTTTTATTTTTTGAAAATCTTTTTTTAATACTTTTGCAAGGTTTAAACTATTTTAATTTCGTAAACCGAGATCCAGAAGGACTACATTGGGTTGAGATTGGCGGATAAATTGTAATGCTTTTGCACAGTCCCCAAAGGCAGCTGTTACTTTTAGATCCGGCTGTTCCTTAATTATCGCAGTTATACCCTCCCGCAATAACCGGTTGTCTTATATAACCACGATTAGAATTTTTTTCATTATAACTGGTAAAACCTCTATGAATTAGGGATATTCATATATGGATTTATATAAATAAAATTTCCTTTAACAAATTAATAGATTCGTTTTTCGTATGCAATAATATTACGCCCTGTTTTTGGAATATTCTGTTAATAGATGCAGTTCGTCTGCTGTCAAGCAGACGAGGCGAGGATGAACTTCGTTCTTGTTTGTGTTAGGTGGAGGAGGAAGCAATATATTTAATTTTTATAATAAAAATGTGAAAAAAAGTAGTTCCACCGATATCAATTATTCAAAAGCAGCAGACGGAACCTGGAAACTTTTCTTTTATGGTACAAAAGCAAAGGATAATAAGACTGATTTTATTATTGAAGTGGATAAAGTTATTCACTAAATATTAATCTTGATATTTGAAGTTGAGATTAAACTTCATTAGCTGCGTGAGTTATTTTTTTTGACAGTTCAAGAGCTGATTCGATAAGCGGATTAAGTTTAAATGATAATCCCTCTATATTAAAACTAATGAAATGCACTGATTTAACAATCTTTTAGCAATATAACTGTTAACATTTCTATTAAGTTCATTTTTTTAATTAGAATTTCTTAGCTTCATTATAAGAGTCCATTCCGGCTTTTACAGATGATTTCAATATCTCAGTTTCAGTTTCTATTTTTTCTTTACCGGACTGTAAAACCTCTTTTGTTTTTAATTTTGCATCTTTAAAAACTCGTTGAGCATCTTTTAGAATTTCTTCAGGTTTTGATGTTACATCATTCATTATCGTTGCATATTTTCTTTTGCCTTCATTAATCATTTCACCGGCTTCGGTTTTTGTCTCTATAAAATATTTATCTGCTTCATCAAAATATTCACCAGACTTTTGTTTTATATCTCCTCTAAGTTTCCTTCCACTTTTAGGAGTAGTTAATAATGCAACTATTGCCCCGACAGTACCACCTGCCAAAAATGCAATAAAAAAACGTTTAACGCTATTAAAATTATTTGACATAATAAATTCCTTTCATTTGATTATAATATCTTTGTTAATTTTAATTAAAGGTAAATACGAATGTAAACTGAATCAATCGGGCAAAGGGATGAAAAAAGGGCTACATCGTTTGGTTGATTTATCTTTCGTAATTATCAAATTATTGTAAGTAACAAAGGTTCTATCGAAGAAACTCTTCAGGTTTCTATTTCCTGTACCTGCCAATGATGAAGTAGATAATCCCTAAGAAGGCTCAAATTTCTATTTTGAATTACCAAAAAATTAACCGCGAGACTTTTTATAGACAAAAAGAAGACCATTTGAAAAGATTTAATATTATTTACCTGCATTTTGATATTTTGCATTTTTCATTGCAAAAAAACTGACAAACAAATTTATTATAAATGTGAAAATAAATAATTCTATTATTATTAATAATCGTGATATTAATTTTTTATTTCATTTTAAAAGTTAATTATTGAAAACAAATTTATGCTGAACAAATATTTTATAACACATAGTTCATTAACTGAAGCAGGCGGGTTCTTCACCACCGATTAGAGGTACAATCGATAGAATGAAATAGAATAAAATATTTTTAAAAGCTCTTCAAATTTTTATCGAAGGGGATATCTAAACCAGTTCAAATTGCAGTTGAGCTTTTTCAACACTTTCATAGAGATTGTTTAGGTCAATAGGTCTTTTTATTATACTAACCGGATTTAAATTATAAGAGTAAATGAGGCTGCTGTAATCATCATAAGCAGTAATAAAAATATATGGAATATTATAACAGGTCTGTAAACGGGCTATTGCTTCAACCCCATCCAGTTGACCATTAAGGTTGATATCTGTAATGATAAGTGAAGGATTTAAAAGTTTCACTTGCTCCATTAAATCTTCACCTGTAGTAACAACCGGGAAAACTTTGTGACCAAAAGAGGCAAGACAGTCATTAAGCTGGATTACAACTTTTGAATCAGTTTCAGCAATTAAAATTCGCATAGATTCTTTCACAATGCACATCTCCTTAAAAAATAAGGTAGATATAAATAAATCCTAATACAAGCGATTATCAGCAGTACTATTATTTACGGATATAATATAAAGAACTAATCTCTTTTTCATCCCTTTGCATGATAGATTTACATATCAAATCCTTGTATCATTACAAAGATTATTAAAATGGTTCGTTAAAATTTATACTGGTTATTTTGTTTAACCTGTTTTTAATTCATTCGGTTTTCTTAAACATGTATTCACCCCGTAATAATTTTTGTATTGATTTAAAAAGAAAAAGCTATTATGAAATATTTTTTAGGTCTTATTATAATAATGTTTTGGCTTTTAGGTTTACTAACATCAAATAACCTTCCCGGCTTTATTGAAATCATTATTATGCTAATGATCATAAATAGTACGGACAAAGTAAATCCGGAAAAAATCTTTTTTAGTGGAAAAGTTAAAAAGTTAATCGGTACTTTTAATTAAATTAAACCGGGCTGCGGCTTAATTGAAAATCCCTTGAATCCACAGAAAGAACAACTGAAACCCTGTTGGTCAGAACGCGGGACTGTCCATTTGGGTAAAATAATTTACGCAAATTAGGAGGTGCAAGCTTCAATTGCTAAGCTAGGCAAAAAGATTGATAGCGCTAGAATTGAAGATCTTTCTACTGTTGATGAGTTCCATATTGAGGGGCAATTAATAAAAAGTTTATTTGAATGAAAAGTTATTCAATTTGAAATAATTAGGTACTTTCAAGGAATAGAGCGGTTTTTTTTTAATTAGATTTAGATAATTTATTTGCTAAATAAAGAAGGTCAGACTGCTCAAAAGGTTTTTCTAAAATTTCACTATTAGGAATTGAGTCTGCAATTCTTTTTAGTCTTGATTTAAAGGAGCCTGAAATAATAATTATCGGGGTGTTATTCATTTTTCGAATTTCTTTTATTGCCTTTATCCCGGAAATTTTCCCATTTAATTTCAAATCTGCAATAATCAAATCAGGATTTTTTAATTTATATTCTGCAATTAGATCTTCACCAGTAGCCACAGTTGAGGCTACAAGATAATTATGATGCCGAAGCAGCATTTTAAGATCCAAAGAAACAACAGCTTCATCTTCAGCAATTAAAATAGATTTTTTGCTCATAAGTTTATTTTAGAAAAATTATTAAATGCAGTAGTTACTGTAGAAACGAACCCCAATAATAGAATAAATAATTATAATAAATTGGATAATATTAAACAAGAGTAGTATTAGAAAAAATCAAAATTGTTGAAAATATCAAAAGAAAACATTGCGAAGTGAGTGATTGAATTTTAATGGCTAATTGATGATAAGCTGACAGGTGACTACCTACGCTAAAGCTTCGGTAGTTAAAAATGAATGAATGAACATCAATAGTTTCACTGATGACCTGAGCATAGAGTATTAAGCTACACAACAAGAGCGGAATCCCTCTTTTCATCAGGATAAATTCCGGCGTGCGAAGAATGAACCGCCGGAATGAAGCGATGATGAGCTGACAAGGAAATGTCCCGGCTACGCGAAATATCATAATAATAAGATAAGGATCTGTGAGTGCCTATATGACAGATGAACGAAAAAGAGTAGGCTACGCCGGGCAAGACCGAATTTGCATAAGGCAATTTTATAGGACATAGATAGAATATCCAATGTTTGTGAAGGTGTTCATTATGTACGATAATTTCCCTTATGTAAATCTGGCTGACAATGTCAAGATGAACTGATGTTCTTGTTTATGTAAAGCAGGTTTATTTTTTTCAACTAAAGGAATTTTGAAGAACCAAAGTTTCGTGATCAACCAAATGGATTAATCGATTTTTCATACCTTTGATTGATGTTTTATTTTAAAAAATATTTTAATCTTTTTAATTATTATACTTACAATGATTGGTTTTGAAATTTCTAAATCTCGCAAGCTTAGACCATTGATACGCTGTTACAATAATTGATACGGTGTTAAGATAATTGATATGTTGTTAAGGTAAAGATATACTGTGAGAAAGGGGATTTGCCCGCACAAAATGCGGGCATTTTTTTTATTGCATTTAGTAAGATGATAATATTAAAAATGATCAGAGCAGTTTTCTTATCTTCTCAATCGTCAGCGGCGCACACCCCTCATAATGTTTATTAACATTTAAATAAACATCCACACCTCTACTATTCAAATCTTTTATCATCTCTACAATATCTTTCAATTCTTCATCCCTATTAATATAAATCTTATTCCAATTTTCACCAGATATTTTTTCTATCCCGCTTATGTCGCGCTTATGTCAGGACCATGCACCCAAATAATTGATTGACCTTTATTTATTCTTTGTGTTTAATAGGACTTGCACCATAGGAAAGTGTCGAACAAATAAACTTTGTTTTAAGTGTAACTAATTCATCTGCCATGTTATTTTTACATGTATTTTCTTATGTAATATACAATACAAATTGATATTTTTGATTTTTTTTATGAGGAATAGTATTTGATTGTT
This sequence comes from uncultured Ignavibacteria bacterium, assembly GCA_963739895.1. Classification (GTDB taxonomy): domain Bacteria; phylum Bacteroidota; class Ignavibacteria; order Ignavibacteriales; family Ignavibacteriaceae; genus CAVQBP01. The sequence goes on from CAVUCR010000019.1 coordinate 7,091, forward strand.
ATTATCTACATAAACCAAAACATGAGAAAAAAAATGAAGATATACGCTTTTTTGTTAATGTCAATTTTTATATTAATCCAAGGTTGTACGGATAACGCTACCGGTCCTTCTTTACAACAAAACGGAGCTTTAAAAATATATTTAGTCGATTCACCATCTTCTCTTGATTCCATTATAATTTTTGTAAAACGTATCGATGTTCATAAGGCCGGCAATGACAGCTCATCAGGCTGGTACACTATAAATGATTCTTTAAGATCATTTGATTTACTAACATTAAGAAATGGGGCGAATGCCTTATTAGGTGATACTGTTTTATGTGCCGGAGAATATACCCAGATACGTTTGATACTTGATGATGAGAATTATGCTATTAATAATGGTGTAAAACACAATTTGACAATTCCAAGCGGTATGCAAACAGGAATTAAATTAAACCATGAATTTACAATTGAATCCGGTAATTTATATGAACTAATATTAGATTTTAATGTTGATAAATCAATTCATGTAACAGGCAACGGAAAATATATGATGAAGCCTGTTATTAGGGTTATGCCAATGGTAATCTCAGGCACAATTTCGGGCCAGGTTTTTCCATTAGATGCACGAGCAACAGTGATTACAGTTACCGGTACCGATACAGTTTCCACCTATCCGGATGAAGAAGGATTTTTTAAGCTAATGGCTTTAGCTGCCGGTAACTATGATGTAGAAATTCATCCGGGAAATACATTCTACAGAGATACAGTAGTAAGCAATGTGAATGTATCTGCGGGTCAAAATACAAATATTAATACTATTGAATTGCAGAATAACTAATATACTCTGTTTTAATCTAAAAGCCCTTTTATACGAAGGGCTTAATACTGTATTAGTATGATATTCTCTATTTGATACTCCAATTTCGATTTTACCTTTTAAGTAAAAATTACTTGAAAAATTTTACAAAAATTTTTTTTTATATAAATACTGGACAATAACAAATGCTTTTATAAGGCATTTTTTTTGCATTCTTTTATTACAAGTGTTATAAGGAGAAAATTATGGGTTCACAGTCCATGTTATCTCTTGGTGCATTAATTATTCTTGCTCTATTATCCCTGCAATTTAATTCCAGTGTACTCGGAAATTCTACTACAGAGATTGAAGATAAAGTCTATTTAACAGCTTTTTCACTTGCGGATGATCTTATAGAAGAAATAAAGGAAAAAGCTTTTGATGAAAAGACTATAGATTTTCAGGCAATTGCCTTAAACCAGCTTACTTCTGCGGATAATTTAACGTATGAAAGCGGAGAAAGCTGGCCGAATTTTGATGATATAGATGATTATAACGGTTATAATAAACTTGTAGATCTACCGCATGCAGAAGGCTATGACCTTACCTGTAAAGTAAATTATACTGATTCCAACGGCAATGATATAACAACCCAAAGCTACTATAAGAAAGTCACAATTACAGTGACCAGTAAATATATGCGCGATCCTTTTTACATGTCATTTATTTTTTCACTTCATTCAAAGAATTAAATATTATGAGTGTATTATTTGATCTATTAGGGTCTAGCTTTATTGGAGGAATGATCCTTCTGATGGTTTTGCAAATGAATCTATTTATGCAAAATGGAAGATCTCATTCGGATCAGGAACTGCAAATGCAGCAGAATGCAAAAACTCAGGCAGATATAATTAATTATGATTTCAGGAAAATAGGGTATGGACATTCAGGGACCTCTATATTAATTGCTGAAAAGGAAAAGATTAAATTTGTTGGAGACTTAGAGCGACCCGGAGAAGCCGGATATGGCACATTAGATACGGTAGAATATTATATAAAAGATTCCTCTTTTGCTACCGGCACCACGAATCCCAGAGATATAATTTTAGTAAGAGTGTTAAATAATAAAGATTCTATTACAGGACCCTCTCTTGGTTTGGTGCAACTAAATTTTTCTTATCTTGATAGTGTAAGTACTCCCACAACAGATCTATCAAAAATTAAATTTATAAAAACTGAACTTTGGGTCGAGCCTAATGAAAATGTTAATAATTATGTAACAGGGGAAAAAGATCCGACCTTTACTTATTGGGAATTTACTATTCATCCAAGGAATATATAATGGGAAAAAGTTCATTAATAATCGTATTGGGGATGGTAGTTATGGTTTCATTCTTCATCCTAAGGATAAATTCAAATACAAATGAAAATGTATCCACAACAGTTAATATGTTTGAACAGACCCAGGCACGCCTTATTGCAAATACAGGAGTTGAAATTTATTTAGAAAAGCTTTACTCAGATCCTACATTAATTAATACAACATCTTCCACACAAAATTTGTTTAACGGCAGTTATATTGTAAAACTTGAAGGTACTTTACCTGATGTAAGAGTAACATCAACAGCAAATTTTATGGGTGAACAACACGTTTCTGTGGCAGACGCATTTCTCCAACCAATTTCATTTCCTAATCTGCCTGCGGGTTTTTATATCGCATCAGATGCTGTAACAAATGCAAAGTTAACCGGTGATATGGCAGTAGACGGACAGGATTATAATACGGATGGAACAGCCCTTAAAAATGGCACAGGTAAACCTGCAGTTTTTGGAATTGGGGTAGATTCTCAGACTGACGTAAATTCAATTATGTCAGGACTGAAAAAGCCAAATGATGTAATAGGATTAACCGATACCGCAACCGGTGATGTTGGGCATCCTAGTGTCGGGGTTACAAATTTAGGATTAGACTGGTCAAAAATATATCAATATGTTGCCAATGCTGCTGATCAAACATTTATTAATGATATACCATCAGGGGCTAATCTGGGCACTTTGGCAAATCCAAAAATAACTCTTATAAACGCTGATGCTAGCAGCAATAAATTAATTACTATTAATAAAAGTAGTGGTGCCGGTATTTTGATAGTCAACGGTGATGTTAAATTTGCTGGTAATTTTGTATATAAAGGAATAATTCTTTGTTATAAAAGCACTGATTTAACATTTGAATCAACCGGAACTAACCAGGTTATTGGGGGAATTATAGCAGCAGGTAAATTTGTTGATATCAAAATGACAGGGACGTTGAATATAAAATATAGTTCCGATGCAATTTCAACAGTTAAAGGCGGTTTAAAATCAAACGGTTTTAAGATCTTATCCTGGTATGAATAAAAACGTGGTATCGAAAAATATAATTCAGATTTCATATAGTTAATAATGGCACAAATTTGGTTTATCATTTTCTGATAACTTTTTTTAGCAACAAAATAATAAAGGCAGTCGAATATATGGCTGCCTTTTTTTAATAGTAAAGGTTTTTGCATTTTCTAATTATCCGATATTTCCTACCCCATCCTTATAAATCAAGCAATTAACCCTCTTTTCAACTAATAAATATTTAATGACATTATTTCGTTGTCTCATGGATAAAACATAATTCCAATTTCATTATTAATCTTCAGCATTTTTAATAATAATTGTTACAATAGTGAATAAAATTGAACTTATTTTTATATATGTGTCATCATAAAACACATTATAAAAATATAACAGTAACTCCTACAAAGTAATAAAGAATTTATTACCGAAATGCAATTTCATAAAAAAATCATCAAGTAAAAGTTACGAATCGTTGCAATGGTATCAGCGTTGTATAATGAAATAACAAATAAAAAATGAGAATTAAAACAATAAGGAAAAAATGATGTGTAAGTATTTATCAATTATTGCGATTTTGGTAGTATTTGTAGTTGGCTGTACCGATGAATCAAATATGCTTTCCCCGGTTGACAGTACTATAAATAATAATGAAGTAGTAAGCAACCCAAACTGGATTACTCTGCCGGCTGATGTAAATCAAGCTCTTAAAAAAGATATTACGGTAGGTAAAACAATATATGGTGACCAGGAATCATTATTAGAAATTAACACCGGTTACGCCGGAGGTCCCTTTGGCTGGATATCAATAACAGCTAATGCAAGATTTCAGAGATATTCATTTACAGGACAGCGTTATGTAACAATGTCAATCAATGATGATTTCGGAGCAGCTTCATTTTCTCCATCCGGTACATGGGCAAAACCAGTTATTTATAATTTAACAATCATGGGTGTTGATCTGAGTAATGTAGATCCATCTAAGGTTAGTTTTGTTTATATGTCTCCAGATGGTAAATATTATAAAGCAAAATACCAGAGTATATATGTCGAAAAACAATCCGGTAAATTGCAGATTATCAGCGCTGAGTTACCTCACTTTTCACGATGGGGATTTATTAACTAATTATTTCAAAGAAGAAAAAAATCAAATTAAAAATAGGTGGAAATTAAATTGAAAAAGATACTGATTACTATAGCTCTTATGATTCCTTTTATGATTGGATGCAGTGATTCAATAGTAAATCCGGATCCTACAACTCAAGTAAATAATAATCAAAAAAGCTGGATTTCGTTACCTAAAAACCCGGGAATGACGGTTGAAAATGACTATTCTGCATCAAAAGTAATTAATGGAGATATTGGCGGAAATGTTCAGTTGAATATAAATTATGTTACAAAATCTGCTGTTAATGTAATAATAAGTGCTGAAATAACAGTTCCTGAGGGTGCATATTCCGGTGATAAGAATATTACTATGATTATTAATAGCACTAATGGAACCGCTACTTTTTATCCAAGTCCTGAAACTTTTAATAAACCATTAGTATTTAATTTAAGAGTTAGTGGTGTTAATATAAACGGTGTTGATCCCGAAACAATAGATTATGTATATCTTGCTCCTGATGGTTCTTTTGCTCCCATAGAATATCAAAACATGATGGTAAACGGGGGAATTCTAATATTAAAAAATGCTTTAATACCACATTTCTCAATTTATGGCTGGTGTAGATAAATAAGTTAAAAATAATCTAATTTAGTTGATAATATTAAGCAGGCTATACAGCCTGCTTTTTTTTATTAATAAATGTTAAGCAAATTTTGTTTTTATACAATTCCGACATTCAGTGGCAGTGAGAAAACTTCGTTGCAAATTAAAAACTAAATATTAATGTACTTTTGTCATGGCATCCCGAATCAAGTTCGTCGATTAGAAATCGGGACAAGTTGTAAATCTGGCTGATAATGCCAAGATGAACTGATGTTCTTGTTTATGTTAAGCGGGTTTAAAATTTCTCTAACTCTACAATATATAGAATAAATTGTAAATGATATATGATGACATGATCTCACTGCCCGAGAATGCTCTTAAAATTTTGTTCACGTTTACGTCGCACAAAACAATACTTATAAAGATTTAACTTCTTCTAATTTCTCTTTTTCTTTTTCAGAACCATTACTCGATACTTTATCAAGAATCCAATCAATCTGAGCTTTTTCAAGTGTTTCATTTTCAAGAAGTGCTTCAGCTAATGCATCAAGCTTTACATGATTTTTATTTAATATATTATCAACTTTTTGTTCCATTTCCTTAATTATTTTTTGAATTTCTTCATCAATAATTCTTCCTGTTGAATCGCTAAAATCTTTCGGTTCAGCTAATTCTCTTCCCAGAAATGGATGTTCTTCACCCAGTTTGAAGGAGACCGGGCCTAATTTATCGCTCATGCCCCATTGACAGACCATTTTCTTTGCAATCCTTGTAACCATTTTAAGATCACTTTCTGCACCGTTGGTATAGTCGTTAAAAATAATTTTTTCCGCAGCTCTTCCACCCAGGCTAACTGCAATTCTATCCAGCAGATATTGTCGTTTTAAATTATGCCTCTCAATTTCAGGAATTTGCTCTGTTACACCCAAAGCACGCCCGCGCGGAATAATTGTTACTTTCTGCAAAGGATCGGTACCGGGAAGCAGCTTTGCAATTAATGCATGCCCGGCTTCATGATATGCAATAACTTTTTTCTCTTCTTCGGTTAAAATTTCTTCCCGTTTAGAGCCAAGCAAAACTTTATCCCTTGCTTCATCAAAATCGTCTTTATCAACTTTTTCCTTTTTTTTACGACCGGCAAGCAGAGCAGCTTCATTAACAAGATTTTTTAAATCAGCCCCGGAAAAGCCCACAGTACGAGCTGCGAGATTTTCAATCTTAACATTATCAGCTAAAGGAACATACCTGGTATGAATTTCAATAATTTTCTTTCGTGCTTCCTTATAAGGAAGTTCAAGAGTAATTTGTCTATCAAACCTCCCGGGGCGAACTAAAGCTGTATCCAGAACATCCGGACGATTTGTAGCAGCCATAACAACAACAGATTCATTTTGTTCAAATCCGTCCATTTCCGATAAGATTTGATTTAGAGTTTGCTCCCGCTCATCATGTCCGCCGCCCAAACCTGTACCGCGTGCTCTGCCAATTGAATCTATTTCATCTATAAAAATAACAGATGGTGCTTCTTTTTTAGCATTTTCAAACATATTCCGTACACGGGAAGCACCCACGCCAACGAACATCTCAATAAATTCCGAGCCACTAATACTGTAAAAAGTAACATTCGCCTCTCCAGCAGTAGCACGTGCTAATAAAGTTTTACCTGTTCCCGGCGGACCCATTAGTAAAATCCCTTTTGGCATATTTGCTCCAAGTGCAGAAAATTTTCCCGGTTCTTTTAAATAATCAATAATTTCCTGAAGATCATTTTTTGCATTATTTAAACCCGCAACATCATTAAATGTAATATTGGATTTTTCTTTTAAATCTTTTGGCAGTTGACTTCCCAACACCAAAAATACCTCCACCCATCATTCCACCTCCTTTGCCTTGAGTTTTTCTCCGCATATAAGCAAAGTAGGCTAACATTAGTAACAAGGGGAGGCCAAGGAAAATAAAATATGAAATCCAACTATTATCACTTTCTTCTTCGGCATTAATCGTTACGTTATTTTTTTCCAGCAAAATCATTAAATCAGGATCTTGAATCGCAGGCTTAATTGTCGAAAAATTTTTATAAGCTGTTGTATCGCCGGTTTTATATACTTTTCTTAATTTATTTTGAAATTTGCCGGAAATATTATTTCCCTGCATTGTAATTTCAGCAACATTTTTATCCGACACTTCTTGTTTGAATTTACTGTAAGGGATTTTTATTCTCGGAGGGCCTTCAAAAGATTTCATAAAATATGAATAAATCATCCATATTAAAAAAAAAGCTATAATTATTTTCCACCATTCTAACCCGGTATTAGGGATTTTATAAGGATTATTACTTTTACTTCTATTTGTTTTATTTTGGGAATCAATTGTCATTTGGAATTACTTCATTTCTTTAGGATTGAAAATAGATTTTATCGGGTTATTGATTGATTTTATTTCTTATTATTCTTTAACATAATATTTTCCGTCAATCAACAAAGTCAACTTGTGGAAATTATTTTTTGCAATTCTTCTTTATTTAAGCCAAACTTAATTTTAAGTTTATCCCATATTATACCATTTTTAGCTTCGTCATAACTTAAATCATTATCAGATAAAATTGGATATCTCTTCTTGAGTTTAGCTTTTTGGATATACCAATTTTCCGTAATTGAATGGGTAGAAGTTGCGAATTGCTGAATTGCTGTGCTTTTTATATATGCCATTTTTTTAATCCTAATATTATTATGTAGTTCTGATGCAATATATTATGAAGGAAAAACCGCCATACAATAGGTCAAAAGGATGGAAAGGGGACTAAATCTTTTGGGTGAGACGGTAGCTAATTTTGCTGCTGAAGGATGGGGAAAACTTTCCTTTGGTAGATTTGAATTTTTTTTGTGGTTTGTTGTATATTAGATATCAAGAAGCAAAAATTACATTTCACATAATATTGAATCCTTGAAAGAATATATGAAATGCGGGAAATAAAAGCCTTCTATCAGGGAATGAGAGAAGGCTTTACTCTTTTTCATAAAGAGGTAGGGGAGAACCTCTTGAACGAGTATCAAAAATTAAAAAATCATTTATTTCAATACTAATTAAAAGATAAAATTGTAAAAAGGGACTTAAAATAACTCTCCTTTCTTATAAAATGAAAGATGCTCATTATGTACTATAATTTCCCTTATCCTGATAAAAATCGGGACTAGTTGTAAATCTGGCTGACAATGTCAAGACCCCGCCAAATTAAACAATAATTCTAGTATTATAATATTAAAAGGATTTGGCGGGGCAGGTGAACTGATGTTCTTGTTTATGTTAAGTGGGTTTAAATTTGGAATTTGTATTTAATTGTTAAGAAAATTATTTGAAAAAAGGAATCTCCGGCATTGTAACAATACCAAACCGGAGATTACTAATAATAAATTATTGAATAGTAATAAATCTATCTCTTGGAGTCATAGAAATGCCGCAGCGTTCCGGTGCTCGTCCGTCATAAGTATTTCCGCAAGTTGTACAAACCATATAAAGAGATGACAATGTGTTTTCTTGTTTGTTATTTAATTTTTCAAGTGCATTTTCGTACATTGCTTTATGCTTCTTTTCTGTCTGGTAGGCATAGTTAAAAGAAATCAAGGCTAAGTTTACATTTCCATCTTGAGCTGTTTTAATAAAACCAGGATACATAGTTGAAATTTCGTAGGATTCTCCCTTAATTGCATCTTCTAAATTTTCTTTCGTCGATTTTACTTCAAACCTCGGTTCAATCTTATCTAATTTAATATCTAATTGATTTAAAACTGCCCTATGATTGTTAGCATGAATTTGTTCTGCTTTTGAAGCTGCTTCAAATAAAAGTGCAATTTTGTTATATCCTTCTTCTTTAGCTTTTTTTGAATACGCTAAATACTTTGCACTGGCGGTAGTTTCTCCCGTTAAAGCGTCTTTAAGATTCTTTATAGTTAGATCAGCTGATAGATCATTTGCGTGAATAAATGTTCCTGCAAATAAAATTGATAAAATAAAAGTAATTAAAGGTTTCAGATTCATTTTTTAACTCCAATTTATTAGTAAATAATTTTTACAATACAAATTTAGCTTACGGAGTCTAAAATGAACTTTAAACTTTTCTTAAAAAATGGTTAAAAAAATGATAGGTTTATGTGAAGGGGAAATAAATAAATACTGTAGTTCCAATTAGAGGCTGGCTTTTAATTTCAAGCTTCAAATTTTGAAGATCTGAAAGTTTCTTAACAATTGCTAATCCGAGTCCGTTCCCTGTTATTTTTGAATTCCTTGATTCATCTGCCCGATAAAACCTATCAAATATCTTGGATACTTGCTCATTTGTCATTCCAATTCCATTGTCTGTAACCGAACAGACCACAGCACTTTCATCTTTATCAATTTTTATTTCAATAATTGATTGCGGCTCGGAATATTTAATTGAATTGGAGAAAATGTTTTCTAATATTATGTCTGTCATATCAGGGTCAGCATTTACTTTAATATCATTATCAAGGTCATCAATTTTGATAGAGATATTTTTTTTGTCTGTCTGGTTTTGTAATCGACTCATCACAGATTGGACTTTATCTTTCAATTTAATTTCTACGATATTAGGAGTAATCTTTCCGCTATCATACCTTGCAAGCATTAATAACTGATCAATAATAGACGACATTCTGTTAACTTCATTGATGCAATAAACAATCTTAGTTTCATACTGAGCAACATCTCTAGGTTTTCGAATTAATACTTCCAGGGTTCCTTTTATTACTGCCAGAGGTGTACGTAATTCATGCGATGCATCTGATGTAAATTGTTTTTCACGTATTACGGTATCTTCCAGTCTATCAAGAAGCTGATTTATGGTAGAAGTTAATTTATAAAGTTCATCATTGTGAAGCGGGAATTCGATTCTTTCTTCAAGATTTTCTTTTGTAATCCTTTCAGCTGTTAAAATAACCTTATTGACCGGTTCAATGCTTTTCCCGGCAAAAAATCTTGTTATAAAAAACAACACAATTAAGACAATAGGGTAGGCAAATAATAAAACAAGTTTCAAATTGTTAAGAACGAGTGCTGATTCTTCAAGAGGAATAGCTATTGATAAAAAACCTAAAATTTTACCGCTGGGGTTATGAATAGGCATTTGAAGCTGCCTAGTGGGCTGCTGTGAAAGTTCGGTATTAAAAAATATTTTTGATTTTTTATTAGGATAAAATTCCAAACCAGCATTTAGAAGATTACCGGTTTTTTTTATCACATTTCCATTAGTATCACATACCTGGATAAAAGTCGGATTAACTTCAATTTGGCTATGCTCTTTTTCGGTCCATTCGAAAGGATTTGCAAATATAAATTTTTCATTCAAAATAACTATACTCTTAAATACCTCGCCGGATTCGGATTTAAGATCATCATCCAAATGTGTATATACGGTTTTATGTACAACATAATAAATTGTAAAAAAAAGGATTAGAACTAATACTGCTGTTGCTCCTAAATAATAAAAAGAAATCCGATTTCTTAAGCTTAGCTTTTTCATGCTTCCTTAATAATATACCCTACGCCCCGGACAGTATGAATAAAACTCTTTCTATCTTTCGAATCAATTTTTTTTCTTAAGAAATTTACATAGACATCAATTACAGAAGTATCTGCGTCAAAATGAATATCCCATACGTGTTCAATAATCTTTGTTCTTGAACAGACTTTATTTTTGTTTCGGATTAAAAATTCAAGCAAAGCAAATTCTTTTTGAGTTAATTCAATCTCTTTTGAATCTTTAAAAACCTGGTGAGTGTTAAAGTCGAGTTTTATATCTTCAAAAGTTAAAACAGATTGTTCGCCTTCTTTAGTTCTTAATTGAACTCGAATCCTTGCGAGGAGTTCTTCAAACTCAAATGGTTTCTTTATATAATCATTTGCCCCGGCTTCCAATCCGAAAACAGTGTCCTGGACAGTATCTTTAGCAGTTAAAAAAATAATAGGTGTTAAAATTTTCGATTTTCTTATCTGTCTGCAAACTTCAATACCACTTATACCAGGTATCATCCAATCCATTAATATAAGGTCGTATTCATTTGTTAAAGCAAGCCTTAAACCCAGATTTCCATCTGCAGCTGTGTCAACAGCAAATAATTCTTCTTCAAGACCATCACGTATGAAATTAGCAATTCCGCTTTCATCTTCAACAATTAAAATGCGCACTATGTTTTATTCCTATTCCGTATCTGTTTTTTGATTATTTGGATTGTCCGAATTAAAATCTAATCCTAAATTTAACTGAACTCCTGCAGCATGTTTAAAAACCAATTCACCTCCGTAGAATCCGGTTCTTGCAATTGAAAGAATACCGGCAAAAAATAGTATTATTGCCGTCCATTTGAATATCCCGGAATATTTTTTCAATAAAACAATTCCAATCCTAACAACAGAAGCAATAACCATAAGCCATAATGATAATTCGGCAGCAGCTTCATGATTTTCCAATGCTTGTTTTAAAGCTCCGACTTCTGAAACCCCATCTCCAGCGATATTCCCTGAAAAGTAGGCTGCGATTACTCCTGCCGTACCCAAAATTAATAAATAAAAACCTGCTTTGCTAAAAAAATCCTTATTAAAAAATGCACCGGATAAATCAAATAAAAACCCTATAATTAATAATGCTATAGGAAAATGAACTATCATCGGGTGTAAATGTGTTATGCCAAACATTATATTATCTCCTTTTTGTTAGATAGAAATTTAACCTTGCTAAATAAAAATATTCTAAACTATTTCTTAAAATTTGATAAAAAATATTAAGGAAGAGGAAATTTTAGTTCCTTTATCCAGCATATATTTTACGGATATTGCCAGCCTTTTATTTACTTTATCCGTTAATCCACCAAGTGACAGTCTGATGAGTTTACTACCTGACCACAGCATATCTATAGCTGCGGCCATTGCTACTAATGGGGCGAATGGAAGCCAACCAGTGAACAAAGTAAGAAGTAATCCGGCAACAACTCCAAAACTTGTCCAGGAATCTGTAAGAACGTGCTTTCCATTAGCTATAAGAATAATTGAATTAGTCTTTTTACCTTTCCAAACTAAAAACCCCCCTAAAAACAAATTGATGACTGATGCCGCAAAATTAAAGTAAATCCCTTGATCAAGATTTGTGACTTCAATACCAAATATTAACCGCTTTACAGAAATATATATAATATAAATTGCGGCTAGAATGATTAAGGCACCTTCAAATCCGGCAGAAAAGTAACTAATTTTGTTATGTTCATATGTATGTTCTTCGTCAGCCGGTTGAAAACTGTACAATTGGGAAAGGGGATGAGGTAAGCAATTACTTTTTTGATAGAATGAAAATGTAAGGTGATATCTGCTTTGATAATTAGAGATATCAGCTTTTTAATTTCTTTATTGTCTGTTACGGGGATTCGAGGGCAAAAACCCTCGCCTTTAGGCGAAGACTTTAGTAATTTAGTTTCATGGAGAACTATCGGAAATCATCCCATACAGTATACGATATAAAGTATCACATAGTTTGGATAACAAAATATCGTAAGAAAGTAATAAGTGGAATAATAGCGGAAAGAGTAAGAGAATTAATTCGAGAGATATGCAAAGCAAATGATGTAGAGATAATCAAAGGTCATGTATCAAAGGAGCATATACATATATTCGTATCGGTACCGCCCCATTTAGCAGTGAGTAAATTAGTACAATATATAAAAGGCAAAACATCAATAAAACTACAACAAGAATTTAAGGTAATACAAAAAGAGTTTTGGGGAAGGCATCTCTGGGCAAGAGGATATTTTGTAGCAAGTAGTGGAAATGTAACAGATGAAGTCATAATGAAATACATAGAAAATCAGGATATAGAGAAAGAAGATGGTGAATTCAAAATCTCAGACTAGGGTCTTTAGTCGTTCTTTAGACGAAAACTAAGCTACCGCCTTCATAGGCGATAGTAATTCACTTCAGCAAAACAAATTTCTTTAATGAAACCATATATTTTATGAAGTGAAAACGCTTTGTGTTGATTAAGGAGATTCAGCCTGAATATGAAATATTATGCAGAGGATTTCTATTATCTCGGTTTATGGAATTGTTTCGTAATCTGCTTCTATAAATTTTTCCATTATTAGGTCAATCTGCTCATTTAATAAAGGTTTTTTAATTATAGCGAAGGGCTCGAGTTCTTTGGCAAGTCTTAAATTGTTTGGGTCAGAAAATGCGGAAAGAAAGATAAACGGGATCTTCTTCTGCTTTAATTTTTTTGCAACCTCTATACCGGAAATATCATCTGCCAGCTTGATGTCGAGTATCGCAAGGGAAGGGGAATAATTTTCTATATATTCAATTGCTTTTCTGCCCGATGCAAATACTACTGAATTATTATACCCGCATTTTTTGAAAGTATATTTTAAATCAAGTGCAATTATTGTTTTATCTTCAACAATTAGAGCTGTTTTGAATGAAGGAGAAATTTGCATGTAGTAAAAATAAACTATAAAAATCCATAATTAATTCTATATACCTAAATAAAATAAAATTTTATATAATTATAAAATGTGCTCTAAAACAATTAATATGATAGCTGCTCTCCATATCCAGGATTGATTATTTCAGCTTTATTTTATAAAAAATCGAAAGAAATGAAATATTAATCCCGGAATAACGACAAAAATCTTTTACACTTTAATTATCAAAGCAGTTCGACAATATTTGTTGTTGAAGTCTCTTCCTCTCTGTTTCCTTTTTGCTTCCCTTTTGGTGTCTGCATTTCCATAGAAAACGATAGAATTATTTTAGTTGAAGTCTTTGATTTTTGAATCATTCCTTGGGATAGGTTAAAGTATATTTTCCCTCCTGCCTGAGTTTCAGGCTTCTTGAAACTATAGACAACTCCATTTTTAGTCAATGTATTATTACCGGTAACTTTAGTAAGTAATCCTGCCTCAATTACAGCAAGTTTATTATCACCGGATTTTTCTAAATTAGTTAACTTGTAAGTTGATGTATTCTGACTCTGGAATACAATGAGGGGGGCAGGCGGCTGAGAAAAAGACCATGCTGAATCAACTCCAACCGGTCCTTTCGGGAGCTGCCTAAATATTTGGATAACCAATGGTTTAAGCACACCTTCGATTATTTCCATTCTCAACTGATCTTTTTGAGTGTTGCCTACAGAATCAGCTATCCCTTTTGTATATAAATATTTATTTACAATATTTTCAACTTTGAAGATATCAGAGATTTCTCCATATTTTGAAACCCTTATACCGAATTCATTATTTACCAAGGCATCATATTCTGCAAATCTTTGCTTCACAACCGAATCAGGTGTTACCCCTGATTCATAGGACATTGAATTTTGGGAAGGAAGCTGCCGGATATCTATCTTAACCGAAGAAATGCTGCAGTTTATCTCAAGAATACTATCCTTGTCGATATCCTTAAGGTTCAATCCTGCTAAATATATAGCAGATTGATTTATAGTCTGATCTAAAGTTGTATCCGAAGCAATAATCTTTTGATGATCCGAGGAAGTTGTAGATATCCTGTAATTATAAGTCTTATTCTTTTGCAGACTATAATTTAGGATATAACTTTTATTAGATTCCTGCAGCGGGGTAGTCTTTATATCTGAAGTGTCAACAGCAAATTTATCCTTCTGTTCTTTTACTGCAGTGTCATTACTTTTTTCTCCGCATCCTACAATTACAGCAAAAAATATTATTGCAGCAACAACATTATATTTCATTTTATTATTTCCTTTTACAAACCGAAATTTTCCAATAATTCTTTACGGGTAAAAAAGTGAGCTATTTCTATTGCAGCATTCTCATCCGAATCAGAGCCGTGAACAATATTTTCCTGTTTATTTTCTGCGTACAACTTCCGGATAGTTCCTTCTTCGGCAGCTTGAGGATCAGTTGCCCCGATCAATTTCCTGAAATCTGCAACTGCGTTCTCTTTTTCCAAAGCAATCGGTACGCATGGACCTGAAGTCATATATTTAATTAAATCATTATAAAAGACACGTTCCTTATGTATTTCGTAAAAGCCGCCGGCTGAATCTGCTGTAAGCCTTACCATTTTAGTAGCTTTAATCTTAAATCCGGCTTCAGTTATTTTTGTAATTATTTGCCCGATTAAATTTTTTCTTACAGCATCCGGCTTTAATATTGCCAATGTATTATTACCCAATATTTTCTCCTGATTTTAATATTTTCGAAGTTAAAAATTTATTTAAGTCTACTTTTTTGTGTTCTTAGATTTCTTTTTTTTTGAAGAATCTGATTTTTTAATTTTTTCTTTTTTTAAAACAGAACCGGATTTTTCTTTAACTTTCTTTTTCTTTGATTTAACTTTTGAAGATGCAGAAAGTTTAACTAAAATATGCTTCATTGTGGAACCGATTTCAGCAGGACTCTCAACAACCTTAATCCCTGCTTTTTTCATAGCGTTCATTTTCTCAACTGCAGTTCCTTTACCACCTGAAATTATTGCACCCGCATGTCCCATTCTTCTTCCCGGAGGCGCTGTTCTCCCGGCAATAAAACCAACTACAGGTTTCAAAACATTTTTTCTTATATATTCAGCGGCTTCTTCTTCTGCGGAACCGCCTATTTCGCCGATCATTACTATTCCTTTTGTACCCGGATCTTCGTTAAATAATTTTATTATATCGATAAATCTTGAGCCAATAATCGGGTCACCGCCAATACCAACACAAGTAGATTGCCCGAGTTTTTCATCTGTTAATTGTTTTACAGCCTCGTAAGTTAAAGTACCGCTGCGTGATACCACACCGATACTTCCGGCTTTGTGAATAAAACCAGGCATTATTCCAACTTTTGCCTTTCCCGGTGATATAACACCAGGACAATTAGGACCAATTAGAACTACTTTTTTGTTTTTTATTGAATTGTAAACTTTGATCATATCACCAGCCGGAATACCTTCAGTAATACAGACAATTACTTTAATTCCTTCTGAAGCGGCTTCAAGAATTGCATCGGCAGCAAATGCCGGCGGTACAAATATAACCGAGGTATTTGCTTTTTGCATTTTTACTGCCTCGGCTACAGTATTATAAATAGGTACACCGTTAAAATCAGTCCCGCCTTTACCTGGAGTAACCCCGGCGACAACTTTTGTCCCGTATTCAATTATTTGCTGGGTATGAAATGAACCTTCAGAACCGGTGATCCCCTGTACTAATAAACGTGTTTTTTTATCTACTAAAATACTCATTGGTGGATTTTCCTATTAATGATTATTCTAAACTTTAATCTCAAAGATATAAATTTTCACTGAAAAGTCTTAATTAATAAGGTATAATAATACCCGGTATTTTTTACTTTTTTGAGACTGTTTAAGTTATTTGTTGTTAAACCAAAAGGGGGGACTGTAATCAAGAATAAATATTATAGATTTTATACTCTAATCATTTCAATAAATTCACTTTCATTTCTAATTGAATTTAAATCGCTGTCAATTTTCATCCAATCATAATTTGCAAAACCTAAACGTATGGCGTCTTTTAAATAATTAATAGCCAATGTTTTTTCACCTATAAGAGAATAAAAACATGCCGCATTATAGACCATTAAAGGATCATCAGGATTCAGTTTAAGTGCTCTTTCTTCTTCTTCTTTTGCTTCCTCAAGTTTTCCCATATTAATTAGGACTTTAGCATAATATGTTCGTGTTCTTCCGTCATTTGGATTGTCCTTTAGGTAAAGAGGGAAAATTTCATATAGCTTTTTTATTAATCCGTCAAGCTTCTCTTTTTCGCCGAGCTGAACATATAACATCCTGAGATGCGTATATGCAGTATGAAAATCAGGGTTCAATTCTATTGCTTTCTCATACATTTTAACAGCTTTGCTTGTTTGCTTTGTCTGGTGATAAATGCGTCCGAGAATCCAATAAGTTATAAAATTAGATGAATCCAGTTCCAAAGCTTTTTTAATAGCAATTATTGCTTCCGGGATTGATTTTTTACAAAAATATGAAAATCCTAAAGCGATATAGGCCTCCGATAAAGCAGGATCCTGTATTAAAGCTGTAAATGAAGATTCAATTGCTTTATTAAGCCATTTTTCGTGGGCATTAAAATCATAATACATAGCAGCGTATGCTTCACCAAGACCAGCATATGCAGAACCAAATTTCGGATCTATGTTTATTGCTTTTTGAAAAAGCTTTACCGCAAATTCGAGATTATTTTTTGTCCTGCTGTAAAGGTAATTTCTTGCTTTAAGATAGGTATCGAATGCTTCGGCATTATGGGTGCGGTGCCTCATTAAATTACCTTCTTCATTAGGAGTAATATTTACGGATAAGGCGTCTACCAATTGTTTAGAAATATGTTCTTGTATATCGAAAATATCGACGAGTTTACCTTTGTAAGTTTCTGCCCATTTAGGAGTTTCGAATGGTAAATCCAGCACTTGAACTGATATCCTTAATTTGTTTCTGTATTTCCTTACACTTCCGGTAACAATATATGAAACATCAAGTTCACTGCCGATAGTTTTATAATTCATTCCTGTATTTTTATATCTAAATGAAATAGTCCGGGGGATCACGCTTATTTTTTTTAGTTTTGTCAGGTTGACTATTATTTCTTCCGCCAAACCGTCCGCAAAATAATCAGCATCTTTATCCGGGCTAATATTTTCAAAGGGTAAAACAGCGATCGATTTTTTATCAACCAGTTTTTCTATATTTATTGGTCTATTGTTTTTTTCTATTTCATCTATTATCTCATTAAAATTCTGGTACCTGGATTTCTTATCTTTATTGAGTGATTTTTTTATAATTTTCTCAAAATAATACGGGATATTTTTTCTAATAGATAAAACTGATTCAGGTTCCTTATGAAGAATCAAATAAATGATTGCTTGTTCATATTCATTCCAAAACGGCATTCTGCCGGTCAGCATTTCATAAAGCACTACTCCGAATGACCAAATATCAGTCTGATGATCAACATTTTCTCCGTTTAATTGTTCGGGTGACATGTACACGGTAGTTCCCATCCTTGTCCCAGCATTAGTAGAATGTATACCCGCACCGATTTTAGCCAATCCAAAATCCATTATTTTTACTTTACCTTCATCCGTAATCATTATATTTGAAGATTTTATATCACGGTGGATTATCCCTTTTTTATGCGCAGCACCTAATCCCGCGGCAATTTGGATTGCAATATGAACATTATCCGCAATAGATATTTGATTATTCTTAATCTTATCATTTAATTGTTTTCCTTCAATATACTCCATTACAATAAAAATGTTTTCATTCGATTCTTCAATCGAATGTACAATAGATATATTCGGATGATTTAAGGCGGCAGCGGCTTTCGCTTCTATTAGGAATCTCCGTTTATCAACATTGGGAGAGGAAAATTGGAGAGGAAGAAACTTTAATGCAACAAACCTGTCAAGTTTGGTATCCAGCGCTTTATAGACTGTACCCATCCCGCCTTCGCCTAATTTCTCGACTATTTTATAATGCAAAATTGTTTGATCAATCATGGGTTATCTCTGAATCATTGAAGCATCATTAAAACTTAGTACCGCTTTACCTTTTTTCTTCAGCATTAAAGGATTCTCATTTTATATATAATTCTAATACTATAAGTATTTTTAATTAAACAATTTAATAATATGCAATGTAACTATAAGTGTCCTGAATTTAATATTTTATAAATTTCAAAACCAAATATTATTTAAAATTCGTAATTTTTTAGTTTTTTGTTCCATTTCAATTAGAAGAGTATTGCCGGCAGTCTAATTTTTCTTATATCTTTAGCTGGAGACAACATGACTAGTCTTCTTTCACTACTCTGTTAGTAAAAGTTAATAGCTGCAAGAAACAAAACAACTTACAAATACTTTAATCAGAAATTATTTTTATACTAAGTCTTATTTGAAAATCATTTAAATATAAATTAAATGTTAACCTAATCACTTTATCCCATTTTCAATACCCTTTCTTAAAGAAAAATTATAATACTGTTATAATTCCGTGATAATTGTACCGCATATTGGAAACATTAAAATGGAAGCTGATTAATTTTAAATATTTACAGTCAAGATAATCAAATTAAAGTGATGGGTTTAATGTTATTCCAACAAACAATAGGAGGTACATAATGAAAAAACAAAAATACTTAGTTATTATTTTGTTTTGGTTATTTGGTTTCTCAATGATGCCAGCACAAGTCGATCCTGATACTGCACAAAAAGCCAGCATTGACAGATTCAGCATGGAAGCGGGACATTTATTTGTGAGAGATAATTCAAATGGTTTACCGGGGCCGAATAAACCAATTGATTTTGATCAGGCACCCTTTATCACTAAAGGATTAGGCCCGAGAGGTGAGCATATCTCATATTATAATTTTGATGTTCAATCAACAGAACCTGCACCTATATATGTGCTTTTTAAGGATGGAGAATCTTCACCTGTTGAAGGGCAGCTAAATATTGTAAACGTAATACCCGGAGATACCGCGTATAACGATTTTTGGGAAGTTCAGAAGGTTACGGTGCCAGCAAATTATGTTGCAAATACAGTCACAAGTTATCAGCAAATAGTTGATTCAGGATACACAGTTGAAGAAACGTCAACATTAGTAAATTGTCCCATAGTACCTGATAGTTCAACAGCAAAATTACGGTTAACAAATGAAAGTGCAGATGTTACAAGAGGGTGGTATGATGGTGAAGTAGTTTATTATTTTAACTTCTCTGAAAAAGCCTTGATGGTTAACCAAAACGATATGGTTCCTGTATCGCCAATTTTTGTTTCATTTAATATTAATCCCGGTGAGTCGGGAGGCGGGACCTGCTTCAGGATTTAAAACTGAAATGGCCACGGGAAGAACGCATAACGTAACTGCCACTGTCCCTTCTGATGAAGGTTATTCCCCTATGTGGCTGGTAAATGCTTATGATAATGCAGATTTTGATAATGTATATGATTTAAAATCCGTTCAATCCGCTAATATTCTTGCCATGGGAATTGCAAATGTTAATTGCCCGGTTGTTTCTGTTATTTCGGGTGTGAATCCGGATACGGCACAAAGAGCCAGCATTGACAGATTCAGTATGGAAGCCGGCCAGTTATTTGTAAGAGATAACTCAAATGGATTACCCGGACCGAATGAGCCGGTTGATTTCGATAAACCGCCTTTTATAACCAAAGGCTATGGACCTAATGGTGAATTAATTGCTTATTACAATTTTGATGTACAATCAACCGAACCTGCCCCTATATATGTATTATTTAAAGATGGAGAATCTGCTCCTGTTCAAGGTCAAATGAATATCGTAAACGATATACCAGGCGACTCAGCATATAATGATATATGGGAAGTTCAAAAAGTTACGGTACCGGCTGATTATGTTGTAAACAGTATTACCAGCTACCAGGAGATAGTAGACTCAGGTTATACAATTGAAGAAACAACAATGTTGGTTAATTGTCCGATTGTACCGGATGGTTCTGTAGCGAGAATGAGATGGAATCATAATGACTTTGGATTAACAGAAGGATGGTATAAAGGCGAAGTCGTATACTATTTTAATTTTATCGAGAAATCTATAATGACTGATAATATGGACATGGTTCCTTTATCACCAATTTATGTTTCATTTAATATAAATCCGGGTCAAGCAGGAGGTGGACCACCCTCAGGATTTAAAACAGATCAAAAAACCGGAAGGGCTCATAATGTTGCAGCAACACTTCCAACAGATAATGCTTACTCACCGATGTGGATGGTAAATATATATGATAATGCTGATTTCGATAAAGTACATGATTTGGCATCGGCTCAATCTGTAAATATCCTTGCTGCAGGTGCGGCAATTGTCAATTGTCCTATTGTTGCTCAGTATGAAAAAATCGATAGGTTCAGTATGGAAGCTGCTCATTTATTTGTCAGGGATACATTAAATAAATTACCTGGACCAAATGAACCGGTGGATTATGATCAGCCGCCTTTTATTACAAAAGGTCTTGGACCATTGGGACAAAAAATATCTTACTATAATTTTGATGTACAACCAAGACATCCTGCACCCATATATGTATTATTCAATAATATGACTTTGTCTCCAATCGATGGACAGGAGAATATGATTAATGTTGTTCCCGGGGATACCGGTTATAATGATTTTTGGGAAGTAGTTAAGGTTATGGTACCGCCGACTTATGCAGCAAATTCAATTACAAGTTTCCAGGGAATAGTGGATGCAGGCTATCTTATGCAGCCGACAAATATGCTTGTTAATTGCCCGGTAGTTTCGGAAGGTTCTACTGCAAAAATGAGGTTAAATGGTGAAAGTACTGATTTAACCACCGGGTGGTATAAAGGGAAAATAGTCTATTATTTTAATTTTTCAGAAAAAGCATTAATGGCAAATCAATCTAATATGGTTCCTGAATCTGATATTTTTGTTTCATTTAATATAAATCCCGGCGAAACAGGTGGAGGACCCTCTTCAGGATTTAAGACAGATACAACGGGGAGAGCTCATAACGTTACGGAGACAGTTCCTTCCGATGATGGATATTCTCCTCTATGGGCAGTAACAGTTTATAATAATACTGATTTCGATAAAGTGCATGATTGGATTTCGGCTCAGGCTGCCGATATACTTGATACGAATGTAGCTTATGTTAATTGTCCTGTTGTATCTTTAGGAACGGCGGTATCTGTTAAAGAAGATAATTCGGTACAGCCTGTTACATATTCGTTAAAGCAAAATTATCCGAATCCGTTTAACCCGTCTACACAGATAAATTTCTCAATAGTAAATAGTGAACATGTATCATTAACGATTTACAACAGTATCGGGCAGGTAGTTTCTCATCTTGTAAACCAGGTTTTGCCTGCCGGAAACTATACGGTAAGATGGAACGCTGAAAGCTTTGCCAGTGGTGTTTATTTCTATACTATACATACAGACAGCTTTACGGCTGCCAAAAAGATGATCCTCTTGAAATAAGCTTAAGAGCTTAATCATTTTATTAAACCACATTAGCTGTCGAATTCCTAATAAGAATTCGGCAGCTTTTAATTTTTAAATTGAACATGCAGCATATTTCAAAAATAATTCTATTTTTTATTCTAATCTTATATTTAATAATTATTTTTGTACCGAAAATAAGTAGAAATGAATTTGATCTGAATAATTATCAAACATTAATTCAAGCTGGAGTTCCTATATATTCTAATATTTTTAATATTAATAGAACTATTATTATTCACAGGAAAGGGGAGCATACGCCTTCTTTGGAAAGGGATATAAGTGCAGTGATACTAGAATCTAATGAAAATTAATAGTTTCAAGATTTGGGCTGGTTGTCTCTACCATTCATCACTTTTCGATTGTCATACTTTTTATTCTTTATTATTTTATCCATTGCTCAAATTCGAATTGTCTGTTTTTCCCCGAAGATTACTTGTAAAGAAAATGGTTGATATATTTTCCTGTAATGTAGAAATTTCATTATAAATTTTCAAATATGAAGGATGAAAGATGGATACTATTTTAGAAAATAATTTCAAAGGTCAGCTTCTTGACAGGCGAAGAAGGCTTGAGGAAGCAGTTACTGAAAAATCATCAAATGATTATCTGCTTTACCTGTTGAAAGAAGTAAATTCTGCGCTTGAAAGAATTGATAAAGGAATCTATGGAATTTGCGAAGTTTGCCATGACCCGATTGAAGAAGACAGGTTATTAGTTGATCCGTTAATACGGGTATGCCTGGGGGATTTGGACCATCACCGGCAGAAATCTCTTGAGATGGATCTGGAATTAGCTTCCAAAATGCAGAATGCCTTATTACCCAAAAAAGATATTAATTCTAGTGAATGGGATATAAGTTATGCTTACTTGCCTGCGGGTCCTGTAAGCGGGGATTATTGTGATATTATAAATTTAAAGAATGATGAATTATTATTCGTTATTGCCGATGTTACAGGGAAGGGAGTATCAGCATCTTTATTGATGACCCAAATACATGCGATCTTCCATAGCTTATCGGTTTTTGAACTGCCGCTTGAAAAATTACTCGAACAGGTTAATAGACTGATATGCGAAAGTACCGCATATTCACATTTTGCAACCTTGGTTTGCGGAAAACTTTCTAAAAATGGTGAAATAGAAATAATTAATGCCGGACATTGTCTGCCGGTAATATTGAAGAAGTCTAACATCATAAATATTGATTCTTCCACAGTGCCGTTAGGGTTGTTTTGCAATATGGAATACAAAGTAGAAAAAATTAAACTTGAAAAAGGGGAGAGCTTAATCCTTTATACGGACGGTTTGTCGGAAGCCAGGGGAAAAGAGGATGAAGAATATGGCGAAAAAAGGATTACGGATTTCGCATTAAATAACTTCGAAAAATCACCACAAGAATTTATTAACTTACTTGTAAATGATGTCAATGAATTTATAGGCGGGGCAAAAATGATAGATGATTTGACTATTGTATCAATAAAAAAAATATAACAAAAATTAAATCAGAAATTTCATAAATAATTAAAATACTTCGAATAATGATAGTAAACCTGGTTCCCAATACCGGGTTTTTTAAATAATAATTATAGTGAAAAAAAATTTCTTTTATGAATTTTAATGATATTCAAATAATAGATTATTTACCGGAACATAAAACTTTTTTTAAGCAGCTTAATTACAATTGGATTGAAAAATATTTCTCCGTTGAGGATGAAGACCTTAAATTGCTGGAAAATCCTGGAGAATGTATTATTAAGCACGGGGGTGCAATATTAATGGCAAAACGGGGAGAAGCTATTATCGGTACTTGCGGTTTAGTAAAAGTAAATGAGACAACTTTTGAACTTGTCAAGATGGCGGTAGATGAAAAGGAAAGAGGGAAAAAATTGGTTATTTATTGTGCGATGCAATTATAAAGATAGCTAAAGAGTTGGGGACATACAGAGTTCAACTGGAAATCAACTCAAATTTAATTCCTGCCGTAAACTTGTATAAGAAACTGGGATTTACTGAAATACCAATAAAAGATTCTGAATATAAAAGGTGCGATTTAAAAATGGTACTTGATTTATAGCACATCTATTTTCCATTAACAAAATGTTAACCTTATTAAATTAGTACACGTCCTTCCATAATCAGCTATTTTCAATACTTGCTGCATCAAAGTTATTCAATCCATATCTCACAATTATTCAAAAGTCTCAAAAAAAGAATAAGAGATTTGAGATAGATAGTTATATTGCAAAATTTTCACAATATAAATCCGGCACAGTAGTTGGATTTTACTAAGGGTCAACTTATCTCTAACAAATATCTTCGCTGGGGGATGGGAACAAGAAGGCTGCAGGAGCCAGGAGGGTGTTTCTATCACCCCGGCGATTATATTTGACAACTCAAGAACAATAAAAAATATCAATAAAAGAACAAATAAATATTCTGAGTTACCGCTTTAAAAACTTGACAGAAATACAAAAAATAAATTCAAAATAATTTTTTAGCAGTTTGGATGGCTGATATTTAAATATTGAATTTATTTGTTCCTGGGTTTTAGAATTTGAATTTTAGCTTAGATTCTCTATTGTAATCAGACCTTTTCTATGTATTCGCATTTGTCGGGGATTTCAGGTTTGACTAATAAAGTATCTTCCCTAAGCAATGCAACTTTGCCTGGTTCCATCCCTTTTTTCTTAACTACATATTTTTTTAAGGTAAAGGAAACCGGTACTGTTCCGGCTGTTTTCGCTTTACTATGAAACGCTGCCAGTGAAGCTGCTTTTTTTAATACATTTTTTGGAATTGTTTCTTTTGTGTTATCCACTTTAAGCACTACATGCGAGCCGGGGACACTTCTAGCATGAAACCAATAATCATTTTGCTTTGCAAATTTTAAAGTAAGTAAATCATTATTTGTGTTATTTTTTCCAACAAAAATGTTGTACTTATTTTCAATTAAATAGTGTTTAAATTTATCTTTAATATCATCCTGAATATTTTTTTTATCTTCATCTTTAATGTTTAATTCTTTCATGATCTTATTATATTCCTCCGGGTCATTTATATTTGAAAATTTTAGTTCAATATTTTTCAAATTGTAATATACTTTTGAAGTAACGTCAAATAACTGGCGGGATTTTTCTAACCTTACACGATCATTTTTTGCTTTATCAAAATAACTATCAACATTCTTTTTTGGAGGAAGATATTCATCCAATTTTATACTTACGGGTTTATTATCATTATAAATATCATGTAGTTCGATATTGTTCATCCCTTTATGAATCGATGAAATATTTATCAGCAATAAATTTCCAAGTTTCTGATATTCTTCCTCTTTACTTCCTCTTTCCAGCACACTTTGCAATTTATTCATCTTTGCAGAAAAGTGTGATAATTCTCTATCCAAGTGTTTTTGTATTTTCTTCCTTTTATCACTTAACTGTTCGAAATTAAATTTTTTGCTTATAAAGAAATTGAAAGCATTAATTATATCCTGGAAGAATATTTTTTCAGTAAAAGGAAATATAATAAATGTAGAAACACCAAAATAAACCTGCAGATATTTTTGGTCTAAAAATACGGCAGGTTTTTCATAAAAAATCTCTTTTATTATTTGATTAAGCGCAGAAATTATCTCTTCTTTATTCTCTTCTTTATTCTCTTCTTTTATTCTCGATTTAACTTCGGAAATAATTTCTTTTCCGACAAACGGGTAGTTATTTTTTAATTCTTTCCAAATATCACTGCCGTATATTTGGAAAAGGGGTAAATTAAAATCCTTTATAAATTTTACAGCACCTTGTTCATTGATAAAATCATCTTCTCTAAAATCTTCGGGAAAGTTTTTAAAGTTTTCCAGCTTGTTATCTTTTGTTAATAAGGTGATATTCGTATACTTTCCTCTTATAGCAAAATATAAGCTTCCTGAATCCAATCTAATCCGAACAACTCTGTCAGCTTCTGCAATTTCTAAAAATAATATTTTTAACGGAAGGTGTTCTGTAAAAAAATCGATTGTATTTTTTTTTGCCCGGTGAAAAGAATCTTTCAAGCTTATAAATGGTAAACCGGGATTTACTGATATTTCCAAAAACTTTGTTTCGGCAGCTTTTTTAATTTCCAGGATTAGCTTATCCTTATCCTGTGAAAATGCAGATGTAAGTAAAGAATCCTTTATTAAAGAATTAATTTCAACAATAAACCTGTTTAGAAAAAAATAATTCTTGAACATATTTAAAACTTATAGAAAAAGCGGCATAAAAAAAGGGTTGAAACCAATTCAACCCTCTTTAAATCCTTGATATATAAATTTAAGTTGTAGAACCTGTTCTTGCTTTTACAATAGAATCGAGGGATTTAATTCTTGAGAATATAAATATACCACCGATAAAAGCAGCAACAGTTAAAAGTAAAAAGAATAATGATTTATCTGTGAAGGTATCCCAATAGCTTGCCAGGATGCCGGCAGCTTTACCTCCCAAAGATGTTGATAAAAACCAACCGCCCATCATTAATGCTGTTGTTCTTGCCGGGGCAAGTTTTGAAACCAGGGATAATCCTATTGGACTCAGGAATAATTCGCTTACAGTAAAAACACCATATGTAACAAAAAGCCAGATTGCAGCAGTCTTATGCGTGTAAACTGATGGAACAGACATGATTGCGAATACCATTACTAACGATGATAATCCGGAAATAAATAAAGCATAACCAAATTTTGATACAGTTGATGGTTCTTTACCCCGTCTTGCTAACCAGGTAAAAAATCCTACTAACAAAGGAGTCAATATAATAATGAAAAAAGGATTAATAGATTGAAATAATTCCGCATTTGTTAGCCTCAAATTCTGACTTTGTGCAGGCCATTTATCTTTTGGGATATTATTAAAATATGGATCGGGCCCTTCAACCATAATTGGTTCCCCGGTACTATCTGTAACTACTCGTAAATATTTATCTACTTTGGGTACTAAACGTGGTTTTGTATTTACACTTTGCAGCATGTCTATTGCTCCGGCAGGCTTTTCCAGCACCGGTGCAATTTCACGGTTTGTATAACTTTCTGCCCAGATAGTTAAGCCGGTTGCATTTTGATTGTAAATGGTCCAGAAAATTATGGAAATAGTAAAAATAAAAAGTAAAGCGCCAATACTTCTTTTATCTTCTCCGCCGGCTCTTAACCATAAAGAAACATAAAAAGATATAACCGGGACACATGCAAATATAAATGCATCATTGGAGTTTGAACCAAAAATGTTATTTGGTATTATCCAGCCGATTATTGCAAAAACAATGGCCGGAAGAAAAACATATAAGAATATTTTCATCATCGGCATATCTTCTTTTTCCATAGGTTTTCTAACATCAGCATATTTTACATGCTTTAATCCTGTAGATAACCAAACAAGAGCTAATACCAATCCAACACCAGCCGCAGAAAATGCATATCCCCAACCGTATTTATTTCTTAAATAAGCGGCGACGAAATTGCAAACAAGCGCACCTATATTTATTCCCATATAAAAAATATTGTATGCATTATCCTTTAAAGGTTTTAGTTCATCTTTATTATAAATAATGCCCAGGATTGTACTAATATTAGGTTTAAAAAATCCGTTGCCAATAATAATTAAGCCAAGAGAAATGAATAGTGCCGTATCACCTGGGAAGGCTAAACCAAAATAACCTGCGGCCATTAAACTGCCGCCTATATATATCGATTTTATATAACCTAAGTAGCGATCTGCAATTAAACCGCCGATAAAAGGGGTTAAATATACAAGCGCAATAAATGAACCAACAATATCAGCAGCCGTTTTAACATCGAAACCTTTTCCGCCGGTTGTTGAATTTGTTAAATAAAGAAGTAAAATCCCTACCATTAAATAGTAGCCGAAACGTTCCCACATTTCGGTAAAGAAGAGTACATATAGCCCTTTCGGGTGCTTTTTGAACATTAGCATACCTCATTTGATTTTATAAGCTCTTGGCTTGATTGAAAAAAATAATAAGCGTTAAATTAGGAAAGTAATATTAGTATTACCATATTTTTTTAAGACAAAGTTTCTCATCCGAATAATTTTGCATTTCACTGCTTCAGCAGTTAAATTTAGATCAATATCCTTCATAAAATTTATTGGAATTTTTTCCCATCTAATATTATTCTTTTTCAGTAATTTTCTTTAAACATAAAACAATTGACATTATTTTATTCTGGGATCAAGCGGTATAACCATTGGTTTATTAAAATTCAAACTAGGAAAATCAATATGGGTAGTATTCAAAATAAAATTAGAATCGGTTGGTAAAGCGGCGCTCCTTACTTTTAAAATAGGAGATTTATTACTTTTATACCATTCGTTACCATAGTTGCGGGTAAGTTGCCTGTCCAGCGTCCAATTCTTTGAATAAAATGATTTTGGTACTTCCTCGATCAGAAAGCTTCCAGTTTTAATTTCTATATCTATATAATGATATTTTTCTCTTATAGTTGAAAAGGGGATAGAATTGGCTTTAAGTTCCAGGACACACATAGCCAAAGAAGAACAAAAATACAGCACGCTTTGATTCAAGATGTGCCAGCGACCCGGTGTTTTAGTTGCTCCAGCCGGATCTTTGAGATCATATATATTCCTGCAAATTCGGTATAACCTGAGCAATTATAAAATTCCATATTCAATTTGATGTAAAACTGTTTCAACCATCCGGCGGCCGGATTCTGTTTTAATAAGATCAACCGGCTTATTACCATCCAAAGCAAATACTGGGTTATGAAGCCAATTATTTAGTTCATCTTCAGAACCGAGAACTTTTTTACCTAATTTTAGTATAGATTCCAATACATCGAGACTATCACTTTTCCTTTTAGACATTTGTTTTGAAGAATTTTTATCTTTGGTCCACCGGGTTAATGTTTTTGGAGCTACATCAAGAATATCTGCAATATCACTAAAAGTTAATGAATACCTTTCATTCAATTCTTTTATTTTCCCGATTGAAGTACCGGCAGCATATGTTCCGCTGTTTCTTGCCATGTGGATAATTGTCCTTTCATAATAGGACAAATGTACCAAATACGAATTGAAAAATCAATACGAATCATTGAAATTCTAATATTAAAAAAATCCGCAATTCGAAATCCGAAATTTCACCAGGACCAGGTAAGCATTAATTCATTAGTTGTAACAATATTACCCATTTAATATATTTGGAACCAATGAAAAATATTCTTAATAAACCTTTCGTAAGAAAAGCATTATATATATTATTAGGATTCTTTGTATTTATTGCGCTGATGAATTATGTAATTATGCCCTGGTATGTTAGTGAACCGGAAGAAAAAGTACCAAATGTAATTTCTTTAAAGGAAGAAAAAGCGCTTGATATATTGAAAAGTGCAAATCTTGAGCCTGTAATAAGCGACACAACTTTTGATGAAAGACACCCGAGAGGGACAATCCTTTTGCAGAAACCGAATGCAGGTGAAAACGTTAAGGAAGGAAGAAGAATATATCTTTTTGTCAGCGGAGGTGAACCGGTTGTACTGGTTCCTTCTTTAAAAGGAAAATCGGTTAGGGATGCTAAATTTTCGCTTGAAAGGCTGGGATTAAAGCTGGGACATATTGATGATATCCCGTCGACTAATCCTAAAAATATGATTTTCGATCAGCAGTATGTAGATGGAACTCCGCTGAAAAAAGGAGACTCTGTTGGTGTAACGGTAAGTGCAGGTGAAGAATTTGGTGAGATAACCGTACCCGATTTAATAGGTAAATCTTTAACTGAAGCAGAAAAAATATTAGCAGATAGCTCTCTGCAAGTCGGTAAAATTAATTACCAGCCTTCTTTTTCTCTATTACCGAATACTGTGCTCGACCAATACCCCAGCAAAGGTAACAAAGCAAATAAAGGCGATCAAGTTGATTTGTTCGTTACCAAATCAGCCGATTCAAAGATCCAGGAAGAAACAACGGAATAAAAATGGCAATTTTAGCTCCTTCAATATTATCTTCCGATTTCTCTAATTTAACCCAGCAGATACGTTTAGCCGAAATGGGGGGTGCGGATTGGCTCCATTGTGATGTGATGGATGGGCATTTTGTTCCCAATTTAACCTTCGGACCGCTTATAGTGAAGGCAGCTAGAAAATCTACAAAACTTCCGCTTGATGTTCACCTCATGATAGAAGAACCGGACAGGTATTTAGAACAATTTGCCGAAGCGGGTGCTAACCATTTATCGGTGCATTTTGAAACAGTTATTCATCTTAATAGGACTATTAATAAAATTAAAGAACTGGGGATGAAAGCAGGAATTGCAATTAATCCTTCTACTTCCATTAGTGTATTAAAATATATTATGGAATATGCTGATTTACTTTTAATTATGTCTGTTAATCCCGGGTTTGGCGGTCAAAATTTTATTTCTAATTCCCTAAAAAAGATTAAAGAAGCCGTTAAATTGAGGGAAGAATTAAATGCAAATTTCTTAATTCAAGTTGACGGCGGTATAGACGCTAAAACTATTAAACCTGTACTTGATGCAGGGTGTGATGTTTTTATTGTGGGTTCTTCTATATTCAAATCTGATAACATCACTGCCTCTGCTACGGAACTTAAAAATATAATTAAGTAGCCTTCCATCTTCCATTTTAACTACCGTAACTTTAGTGAAGGTAGTTTAACATTTTCCATCTTCTATCCGGCTTCTTTCTAAAGAACTTTGCCGGCAGGTTTACCATTAAAAATTTTCCTTTTATCTGTCTATCTCTATACATAATGTTATATTTTTGTAAAAGGATTATCCTCATATTATTTTATTAACTTTAATAGACTATTATTTGATATTCATATGCAGCCGGTTAAAGTACATATTAAAAAAACTCTCTCACTTGCATATCCTGTTATGATTGGACAACTCGGATTTATGATGATGGGGGTAGTTGATAGCGTTATGGTTGGAAGAATCGGAGCTACACCTTTGGCTGCCGCATCACTTGGAAATAGTCTAACTTTATTAATTTTTATTATCGGCTTAGGTATCTCGTTTGCAGTTACACCTCTAGTAGCCATTTCAATCGGCGCTAAGAAGTATCATGAATGCGGAATATATTTTCGACAGTCTCTCATTGTAAATTTATCATCTTCAATTATACTGCTGGCAGTTACTTTTTTATGTGCAGATTTGATAGTCTATTTTAACCAGCCGGCGGGCGTTGTTGTTCAGGCAACATCATATACAAAAATATTAGGGCTTTCCGTAGTTCCTACTTTATTTTTCAATACATATAAACAATTTATTGAAGGTTTATCAATTATGCGGCCTGCAATGGTAGTAACTTTGGCTGCCAATATAATTAATTTTGCCGGAAATTGGATTTTTATATATGGAAACTTAGGTTTTCCGGCTTATGGCTTGGATGGTGCTGGCTGGGCAACTTTTTTTTCCCGTGTATTTATGGCTGTAGTATTAATGGTTTATGTTATGAAATCAAATTATTACAAACAATTTGATGTAAGTTTCCATTTTAAAAATATTAATCTGCCGGTAATAAAAAGAATTTTATCACTCGGTCTGCCGAGCGGATTTCAATATTTTTTCGAAGTGGGTGCTTTCTCATTTGCGGTGATAATGGTTGGCTGGCTTGGTACAAAGCCCCTTGCAGCACATCAAATTGCAATTAATTTGGCATCCATCTCGTTTATGGCTGTCTTGGGAATTTCTGCTGCCGGCGGAATAAGGGTTGGTAATGCAGTAGGGCAAAGGAGTATTGCTGAAACAAGGAAAGCAGGTTTTACTGCTGTTCTTTTGGGTGCTGCAATTATGTCTGTCTCCGGAATTACATTCGTTATTTTAAGAAGGTTTCTTCCCTCGCTTTATATTGATGATAAAACGGTAGTATCTATTGCAGCTTCATTACTAGTTATTGCCGCATTATTTCAAATCTCGGATGGAGTACAAGCAGTCGGTATCGGTATTTTAAGGGGACTGATGGATGTTAAAATCCCTACTCTCATTACTTTTACTGCATATTGGATTATAGGTCTGCCTATTGCTTATCTATTAGGATTTATTTTACATCTTGGTGTTCAAGGAGTCTGGATAGGATTGTTAACGGGGTTAACTGCTTCTGCTGTTATGCTGACTTTACGATTTAACAGGAGAAGCAAATCTGAAATTTTAATGAAATGAAATCTCTGATGAAGAAATATTAATTGTTAAAAATAATTCAAATCTTTAATTTAATAGGGAATAACTTTCAAGAGGGAAATCATGAAAAATAAATACTTATTTATACTAATTTTTTTACTGATATCTTCAAATATTCCTGCTTTCGGGGGGAATTATAAAAACTTTGTTGTGTCTGTTTATATAAGAGCTTACGAGGTAAATGAAATGACAAGCTCTAAAAAACTTGATTCTATATGGACGATAATTTCAAGCCAGGTGAAAGTAGATAAAGTTTATTTGGAAACCCACCGTGATAATATAACTATAGATGATAAGACTATCGAAACAGCAAAGAAATATTTCCAAGATAAAGGGATAAAAACTTCAGGTGGAATAACTTATACGATAAATGAAGGGAACCGGTTTCAGACGTTCTGTTATGTTACCCCCGAAGAAAGAAAAGAAGCAAAAGAATTGGCCGAATTAACCGCTAAACATTTCGATGAATTTATTTTGGATGATTTCTTCTTTACAAATTGTAAAAATGAAGATTGTATAAAAGCTAAAGGAAATTTAAGCTGGACAGATTTCCGATTAAAATTAATGACCGATGCAGCAAAAGAGCTTATAGTTGGACCTGCTAAAGCTGTTAATCCGAAAGTCAAAATAGTAATTAAATTTCCGAACTGGTACGAACATTTCCAGGGTTTAGGTTTTAATGTTGAAGAGGAACCAAAAATATTTGATGGAATTTATACAGGAACCGAAACCCGTGATCCGGAATTTACAGATCAACATTTACAACAGTATGAAAGTTATTTAATATTCCGGTATTTCTCAAATATAAAACCGGGTGGTAACGGCGGCGGATGGGTAGATTCGTTCGGGATATATTATATGGACAGGTATGCCGAACAGTTATGGTTAACACTTTTTGCTAAAGCCCCGGAAATAACGCTCTTTGATTACCGTTCAATTCAATTGCCAATATCTGAAAAAATGCGTGCATCCTGGCAGTCCCAAAATACAAGCTTTAATTTTGATGAAATGATGAAAACCGAATCTTCCCCTGCATTGATAGCTGGTGCAGCCGGCTATACTTTTAAACAAGTAGATAAATTTTTAAATAAGCTCGGCAACCCGGTGGGGATAAAAAGTTACAAGCCGTATAATTCAACCGGTGAAGATTTCCTACAAAATTATTTTGGTATGATCGGGATTCCAATGGATATTGTTCCTGAATTTCCTTCAGATTCTAAAATGATTATCCTTACAGAATCGGCAAAATTTGATCCCGGTATTGTGAGTAAAATTAAAGGGCAGCTTATGGCAGGCAAAAATGTTATGATAACATCTGGCCTGCTAAGAGCACTTCAGGGAAAAGGAATTGAAGATATTGTCGAACTTAATTACCTTGATCGCAAATCTTTGGTAAAAGACTTTTCAATTGAAAGAAGGGGCAATGACTTATATAGTTCTAAAGAAAAAATTTTAATACCTCAGATTCAATATTTAACAAATGATGCATGGGAGGAAATTTCAGGTTTTAACTCTGGTCTAGGCTGGCCGGTTCTTCTTTCTGATGGTTATGCGAAAGGTACTTTATACATATTATCTATACCGGATAATTTTGCGGATTTATATAATTTTCCCCCGGAGGTTCTGAATAGAATTAGGCAAATTCTTTCGGGGGATATTAAATTACGGCTTGAAGGCTCATCTCAGGTAAGTCTTTTTGTGTACGATAATAATACTTTTATAGTAGAATCTTTTCTGCCGGAGGAAACATCTGTTAAACTGGATATTGGAATGAAAGCCGGAAAATTAGTTAATATTATATCAGGAGAAGAATTAAGCGGAGAACCTGTCAAAATGGATAATATATGGAGAAGAGCTTCAAAGGAAGAGACTTCTTTTGACATAAAAATAAAACCGCATTCCTATAAAGTATTTAAATATAGTGAATAATTGATTTGATAAATTTTAGTAAGCATTCATTGTGGAGCAACCACGGCTTGCTCCACAAATTCAAAATAAAATTGAAGCCGGATTTGGAATATAAAATGCAATTCCTATATATAATTGATTTATTGTCTATGTTTATTATCTAAATTTCACATCAATTTCTTAATGTTCCGAACAGCTTGCTTTATTCTTTGTTCATTTTCAACCATCGAAATTCTGAGGTAGCCTTCGCCATATTCTCCAAAAGCAATTCCCGGAGATACAACAACTTCAGCTTCATCAATTAGTAATTTGGAAAAATTTAATGAACCCATTTCTCTATATTTATCCGGTATCGGAGCCCAGACAAACATACTGGCTCTTGGCTTTTTTACATTCCATCCTATTTTATTTAAGCCTTCAACCAGAACGTCTCTTCTTTTTAAATAAACTTCGGCGATTGCCTTGGTAACTTTTGGGGGGGAATCCAGTGCAGCAATTGCAGCAACCTGGATAGGAGTAAACATGCCGTAATCATAAAAACTTTTTAACTTAGCCAATGCTCCGCATATTTCCTTATTCCCGATGCAAAATCCTACACGCCAGCCTGCCATGTTATAACTTTTTGACATTGTGAAAAATTCAACGGCTATTTCTTTAGCTCCGGGGACTTGCAAAATTGACGGTACTTTTGTGCCGTCAAAAACTATATCGCTGTATGCCATATCATGAACTACTATCATATTTTTCTTTTTTGCATATTGAACTACTTCTTCCAAAAAAGCAAGATCAACTACTGCAGTAGTGGGATTTGAAGGAAAATTAAGAATCAGCATTTTCGGGCGGGGCCACATATCCCTGGTAATGTGAGAAATATCCGGAATAAAATCATTCTTTTCACTTAAAGGAATAGAAACTACATTGGCGCCGGCGGAAGTTACTCCATAAATATGTATCGGGTAAGTTGGATTCGGCACCATAACTACATCGCCTTCATTCAAAACAGCAAGGCATAAATGTGATAAACCTTCTTTACTTCCAATTGTTGCAACTGCTTCTGTTTCCGGATCAATATCTACATCAAAATCCCGTTTATATTTTCTTGATATTGCTTTCAATAATCCATGGATTCCTTTCGATCGGGAATATCTATGGGTTTTCGGATCATCAATAGCAGCTTTCAATTTGTCAATTATAAATTTTGGAGTTGGACCATCCGGGTTCCCCATTCCCAAGTCAATCATATCTATTCCTTCTCGCCTTTTCTGCAGCTTTATTGCATTTAATTCTGCAAACAAATAGGGAGGAAGTCTTTCTAATCTATTGGCAAATTGCATTTATATTCCTTTTAGTTTTAAAACAATTAATATCAATTTAATTAATAAATAAATCTATACGAAACTGCTCTTCAGTCCTTATCATATTCTTTTAATTCCAAACTGTAAAAATTCAGAGTAAAATTTCCGCCTGAGGCGGATCAGCCTTTGCTGAATGATTAAGATTAAGAAAAATATGCCAAATTATTTAGACTAATCTTCTTTGGGGAATAAATCATTCCACCATTGCGGCTGATTTTTTAAATATTTATCAAACCAGGCAATTATTATTTTTGTCCATTCTTTTCTTTTTTTGTAATCCATTATTAAATGATTTGCACCTGTTACCTGAACTAGCTCTACTTCTTTATTCAGCAGTTTTAAAGCAGCATACATCTGCAGACTTTCACCAAACGGTACATTTGTATCTGCCGTACCATGCAGGAGTAATAAAGGAGTATTTATTTTATCTGCATTAAAAAGAGGACTATGATCAACATAAATATCTTTTCTATTCCAGGGAAAACTATTTGCAGTAGCAACGGCACTATACTCATATCCCCAGTATCCTACACCCCAGTAGCTGGAAATTGAACTAATGCCTGCATGTGAAATTGCCGCCGCAAAAATATTGGTTTTGGTTAAAATATTTTCGGTCATAAATCCACCATAGGATGCGCCGATACACCCGACTTTTCGGGTGTCGACAAACGGATGCTGTTCAAGAAATTTTTTTGTACCGGCAATAATTTCTTGTGCAGTTATTTTACCCCAGTCATTTACATGGTAAGAGGAAAAATCCTGTCCGTAACCGATAGTACCGCTTGGCTGAAGCACATATACAACATACCCTTCAGCCGTCCAAATATTAAACGGATATCTTCCTTCAAAAGATTGATCAACTGGTAAAGTGCCTCCATAATAATAAACAATACACGGATATTTTTTATTGTTATCAAAATTAGGCGGGTAGTAGATTAATCCATCGATCGTCGCCTGTCTTTCATTCTCGAAAATCCACTTTTCAGTTTTTCCCAATTTAATATTCCTGAAACTTTCGCCTGAGGGATCATAAAGAAGTTCTGACCTCGATTTCTGCAAATCAATAAAGTAAAATTTCCCGGGTTCTGTTACACTGGAACCGGTGTAAACGGCAGCAGAAGCATCCAATGCAAAGTCAACGGATTCAGTAACTTCAGTTTTTAAGTTGATAAGCGAATAATTTTTCTTGCTCAGATCATATTTATACAAATTCTGGTAAGTTTTATCAACAGTATTAAAATAAATAGCATTATCTTTTTTGCTCCAATATGCGGTTAAAATGGAAGGATTAAATTTTCTTGAAATTGCATCAACATTTTTTGTTTTGATATCATAAATATAAGCCTGGATATCAAAATCATTGGGGATTCTGTCATTTGAAAGTACATCTCCTGTAGTTCCAAATAAGCCGGGACCTCCTAAAAATAATATTTTATTTCCATCGGGTGAAAACTTTGCATCCGTTGACCAATATAAATTAACTAATGAATCCAGTTTCATATTTCGTATATCAAGAATGGAATAAGTTAAATATGAATATGGCCTATCTGTTGTTTCATCCGTTCTTTCAGATATCAATAACTTGTTACCATCGCGGCTTAGATCATTAATATATGTAGTTTTGTTTCCTGCAGTTAATCTAATTTGAGTTTTTTGAGGAATATTAATTAAATACAAAAAACTTTTAATACGGAATTCAGGCTGATGATCTTCTAGTCCTTCAAATCTTTTTAAATCACTTTTACTTTCTTCCGGTTTTTTATTTATACTGTAAACAATAAAGCTGCCGTCCGGTGAAAAAGTGAAACCATTAAAATCTTTAACCTTAGCTAAAATTTTTTCGGAAAAACCATCTTTTATCTTATAAAGCCAAAGAGTAGTTTCATCTTTATTCTTTTCTGTATATGCAAAACCTTCTCCTTTAGGATCCCAGGTAATTGAAGGAATTGACATTCCACCTTTGAATGAGCGGTACAATGAATCATCTTCGGTTCTAAATATGTTTATCCAGTTCTCTCTCTCTCCATTTGTATCTATAACTTGAGAAACAGCTACCGAAGCGAGGTGTCCGTCCGGCGATATCGAAATACTTCCGATTTTCGGATCTTCTAAAAGATTCTTAA
Organism: uncultured Ignavibacteria bacterium; assembly: GCA_963739895.1. Classification (GTDB taxonomy): domain Bacteria; phylum Bacteroidota; class Ignavibacteria; order Ignavibacteriales; family Ignavibacteriaceae; genus CAVQBP01. Next base: position 44,613 of record CAVUCR010000019.1, read on the forward strand.
TATTAACGAAATGACCCGGAGTTAGAGAAAGGGCCAAATCAGCTTTAGTGAAAGGAGTGTCTAAATCAATTTTGGCTTCCAATTCCCAATTGGAAACCATTGCCGGATCTTTTAGACTTTTTATTAAAAGAAGATGTTTGTCTCTTTCTAATTTAATATCAACTGAAGATTTTCCAGGAGTACATGCAGAGGTATCAGGTTTAAGATTTTCCGAGGAACTCTTTGATAATATTTCATTTCCATCAATATAAGCTTTAAATAATTGACACGAACTGATTTCCAATTTCCCGCTCAACCACCTATCAGCATTAAGGTAAACTGCAAGGTAATTAACTTCAGATTCCTTTAAATTTTCTTCTTTAAATTTAATTTTATTATCCGATGAAGAAATTTTCGTCCATTGAAAAACTTTTTCGTCATCCCATGAAAATTTTTGATTTTCTTCCGGGTGCAGTTTTTTAATTTCTATGTTGTTAAATGAAAAGATATCTTTAATACTAAATATTTTAGCATTATTTGGAACGGGGAAGGGGATAGTAATATTCCCCAGGCTGAGCCAATCATTTATTATTAACGAATCTTTTTTGTCCTGGGCAATCAGAAGACAAGAAAGAATCATAATTAACAAAAAAGAGAATTTGGTTTTCATAGCATAAATATTTTTGTTTTATCGGTTTATAAAAATAATAATAAAAAGTAATTGAAATGATATTGTAATTATTAATAATTGGTTTTATTTTTTAGCCCGTTCCAATAAAAAAAATATCTAAATAGTTAAAAGGACAATAATGAAAATAAGTTTATTTATTATACTGCTCTTATCTTTAGTAATTAGTAAAAATATGAATGGTCAGGAAAAGAATTCCCATATATACTCTGAGGTGACAAAATTTGATCCTTCCAGGAACCCGGTACAGGATTTAAAAGATGCCGTAGTTGAAGCCAAAAGATCCAATAGAAGAATTATTTTAGATATAGGCGGCGATTGGTGTATCTGGTGCCACCGGATTGATGATTTTATCAAAGGGAATAAAGAATTGTCAAACTTATTGTATAATAACTTCGTTTTGGTTAAGGTTAATTACAGTTCTGAAAATAAGAATGAAGAGTTTTTGTCCAATTATCCTAAAATACCAGGTTATCCACATTTTTTTGTCTTAGACCAAAACGGAAAATTAATGCATTCTCAAAATACCGGTGCTCTTGAAAAAGTAAAAGGATATGATAGAGGGAAGTTCGTTGCTTTCCTGAAGAAATGGGCTCCGGAGAAGAAGTGAAAAATAAACATATAAAGTTTAGAATTTTTCAGCCATAGGCTGATCGGGCTCCGGCTGATACTTTTGACATTTGGCTTTTTAATTTTCCCCGGATAAAAAACTTTTTATATTAAAATAAGGTTCGGAATAAAAGTTAGGAGTAAAGTTATTTCGGGAAATTCCGGAAAACAGATCTTGTTTGCTCTGATAATCCCTTAAATAAAATATTCTGACTTTATTCCTGTTTTTAATGAGCCAGTTTAAGGTGATTTTCATTTTTTCTAAATCTTCATCATTCGGAAGGTTATTGAAGTTGATAGTATTTGCAAAATAATCTTCAAGTGATTCTTCAAAATCGTCTTTCTCTTTTAAATTACCTTTTTTAACAAAAATTTTCCCTGACAGCATAAGAACATAGTCACGTGTAAAACCTTCGGTGATTTCAAATATCACCTTTGCACTATTTACAGGTTCTGAAAGCAATGATTGTTTATGAGTCTGCGCCAAAATCATATCAATCAATTCTTTTGTTTCAGCTGCTTTCTCAAATTTTTGAAGTGAAGAATAATCCTTCATTTTATTAATTAACCTGTTAAGCGCAAATTGATTTTTTCCGTAAAGGAATTCATATACTTTGTTTAGTTCTTCAAAATAAAATTCTCTTTCCTTATTTACACAGGGTGCCATGCATCTCTCTATTTCGGCCAGGAAACATGGTTTACTTTTAGCGAATTCTGCCTCATCGCATTCTTTTATTGCAAATGTTTTATTTATCATTTCAAAAACTTTAACTGCCTGCTTTTTGTTGATAAATAATCCGAAGTAGTCATTGCCGTCAAAATCAAAGTAATTGCATATCTCTAAAGAAGGGAATTCAGAAGATGAAGTTATTCGTAAAAAATATTTATTGCCGTATTTTTTAAGTAAAGTATTATGCCTGGGATTTATAACCTTTATTGATTCTGCTTCATTTAATAGAGCAGTTAGTTCCGAGTTTGTAATTTCAATCTTTAATCTTCTTGCCTGCTGAATAATTTTTTTTGCTTTTCTTGGAGCCCCGGGGGAAAAATATGATCTTACCCGGTGCTTTAGCGATTTTGCTTTACCGATATAAATTATCTTATTTTTTGAATTGAGGAAATAATAAGTCCCCGGAGCATCCGGCAAAGATGCTATATCATCTGCAAGCTTTTTATTTATTTTATTGTTAAGCGGTTTCTCAACAGGTAGATATTGAAACTTAAGCAATTCGCCTACTGATTTTATATTATGTTCCCTCTGAATTTCTCCAATCATTTTTAGAAAAGCTGCAGCAGTAACTTCGGCATCCGGTAATGCACGATGAGCATTTTTATTATGGAGGTTAAGATGCCTGCAAACAGAAGCTAGGGATTTCTTCTTTAATTGCGGGTAAAGCCTGCTTGCCAATTTATGTGTACAAAGGGTTAGGTTATTTATGTTTGTCTGGCTGCATGAAATAAATTCTTTTCGCAAAAAACTTTTGTCAAATGAGATGTTATGTCCGGTTAAAATAGATGTTGATAAAAATAAAGAAATTTTATCCGCGATTTCATCAAAAAAAGGAGCATTAAATACCTCATCATTTGTTATGCCCGTTATGCCTGAGATGTAGTAAGGTATATTTCTTCCCGGGTTTACAAGGGAGTGAAATTTGTCAATAATTTTAAGTTTCGAAATTTTTAAAATTCCTATTTCTATAATATTGTTCGAACGCGGCGAAAGTCCCGTAGTTTCTACATCAAGAACACAGAATTCGGCTTGTTCAATACTTATAGAAAGAAAGTCATCGTTCATGGTTTAAAACATAAATAGATATAATTTAAAAATAAAAAATTCTTGACAAATTGAAATAAAGATATTAAATAGAATCCAATCATAATAAACATGTTTATTTAATCTGTTTTTTGGCATTTGTATATTTGATTCTGTTCAATAAGTAAAGATAAATCTGAAATATTTAGCAACAGGAACCAGCTTTAATATTTGAAAAACCACAAAATGGGCAAAAAATGGAGTTTATATTAAAGTAAAAAATATAGAAATTGCTTGACATTATAGAATAAGTGGAATATATTTTAAGCATGAAAAAAGTTGTTGTATTATTTCTACTGATATTTGCCGCAACAGTTTTTGCAGGGGCATATTTTTACGATTTTAACGTTTATCATGATGGGGATAATGTTGTAGTTACATGGAAGACGTTGCAGGAAAGCAGCGTAAGAGAATTTGTGATTGAGAGGAGCACACCTCAAAGTGCATTCGTAGAAATAGCTACTATTCAGCCTAAAGGGAGCAATTCTTCATATTCCTTTACTGATGAATCTGCTTATAAAACTAGTGATCTTGTTTTTATATATAAGATCAAAATAGTCGGCAGCGATCCCAGCGATGTAACCTATTCTGCAGCCAAATCTGTCTTGCAAAATGTTTCAGGTGTAAAGCAGACCTGGGGCAGCATCAAGGCAATGTTCAGGTAATCTCTCCAATCTTATTGCCCGTTTTTCTTATCTGATTTTTTATTATTTTTTCACTTTTATTATTTAAATGTTGCGTAGATTATATATATGTTAAATCTTTCGAGCCCGGTTTATTTAGCTTCCAGATCCCCACGCAGAAAAAAACTTCTCCGACAAATAAATATAAATTTTCAAGTTGTTAATATTTACGTTAATGAAAATAACAAGAACGGTGATGCTCCCGCTGCTTTGGTTAAGCGGCTTTCAAAAGAAAAAATGAATAAAGCCCGTGAAATAATTAAGGATGGAATTATTATTACAGCCGATACTATTGTAGTAATCGATAATAAAATATTAGGAAAACCTAGAGATAAAAAAGATGCGGTAAAGATATTAAAGAAATTAAGCGGGAGAACGCATACTGTTTATACAGGTTTCTCTGTTTTCAACAGTATAAATAATAAGTTAATTACAGAATATGAAAAGACTAAGGTTACTTTCAGGAAACTTCAGCATGATGAAATTGAAGACTATATCGCTAGCGGGACACCGATGGATAAAGCAGGTGCATATGGAATACAAGATGATTTCGGAGCAGTATTTATAAAAAAAATTAATGGTGATTATTATAATGTAGTAGGTCTGCCGCTTTCCAGATTATACGATGCATTGAAGGGAATTGAATAGAAAGGAAATAGTAATAAATGAAACTTGTCCGTCAAAATCTTTCTAGAAGAAGCAGGATGCGGAAAACAATTATAAAGCATTATAAAATATAATATTTTATTCACTAAAGTTATAAATAAATTGCTGGACAAAATTAAAAATAAGATATTTATATCCCTTGCTTTCGCCGGAGTCATTTACCTTGCTTTTTCAATTTATGCCAATTTTGATAATGTCCTTTCTGCATTTAATTTTTTCAACTGGCTCTGGCTGCCTGTTTTGCTTCTGCTCTCATTCGCCAATTATTTTGTAAGGTTTTTAAAGTGGGATTATTATCTTTCAGTTACAAAAGTTGAAGTAAATAAAATCGATTCATTTTCAATCTTTATGTCCGGCTTAATAATGAGCATAACACCCGGGAAAGTGGGTGAATTGTTAAAATCTTATCTCGTTAAGCAGATAAAAAGTGTACCTGTCAGTAAAACTGCTCCTATCATTTTTGCAGAAAGGATAACTGATTCAACTTCTCTGCTTATTATCTCCATCGCCGGAGCTTATTCATTTTCATATGGCACTGATATTGTGATAGTAATTTCTATACTGCTTGCTTTATTATTAATTATCCTGAGCAATAAGAAAATAGCACTGCCTTTACTAAAGCTTCTTGAGAAAAATAAATTTTTAAGCAGGCATCTTGAGAAAATCCATAATGCATATGAGAGTTCATACCAGCTTCTTCGACCGCTGCCGCTGTTTTATATGACCGTAATCAGCTTGATTTCCTGGTCATTTGAATGTTTGAGTTATTATTTAATTCTGATTATTTTTAATATGGATGTTGGTTTTTTATGGGCATCATTTAGTTATGCTTTCGCAACTATTGTAGGCGCTGTATCTATGCTGCCGGGCGGATTAGGTGTTACCGAGGGATCTTTAACTTTGTTAGCAATTAATAAAGGTTTTCCAAAAGAAATTGCTGTTGCTTCAACTTTCATAGTTCGAGTTGTTACATTATGGTTTGCTGTGCTGGTCGGAATAATTAGCGTCTCTTTCTATCAGAATAGGTTCGGGAAAATTTCGGTAGAATCCGTTTCAAATCAATGAAGGAGTTCAAGTATCACAGTTTGAAAAAATTAAAACAGGAGATAAATTTAATCTTTAATGATAAATTGAAAGTTTCAAACAGATCGAAAACGCATAGAAGAAAAGAAAAAAATCGGAAGTTTGTTGCATATAATTTTGTCCGGTGAATGAAATGTGTATGAAAGGTAAAAACAACTTAAATTGCCTAAGAAATTATTAAAAATATGTAGTTCATCACGATAAACATACCAACTTTTCTTGATTTTGCTAAGGGTGCTTGTTATATTTCTATGCATGTAATTATACTAAATTAAGGAGATTAGCCATGTCTAGCGAAAATAAATCAGGTTCCAGTATATTTTTAGGATTTTTAGCAGGCGGTGCAATCGGAGCTATCCTAGCACTTCTATATGCACCTAAAACCGGCCGTGAATTAAGAAAGGATATTAAAAGCAGAACAGATGAGTATTTAGATGAAGCGGATAAATATATTTCCGAAGCAAGAAACAGAGCGAAGGTGCTTATTAATGAAGGAAAGAAAAAATCGGAAAAAATTATAAACGATGCTAGGGAGAAATCCGAAGCAATACTTAAAGATGCAGAAAAAGTTTTTAATGATGCTAAAGCAAAAGCTACCAGCAATATAGATGAAGGTAAAAGCATATTGGAAAATGAAAGTAACAATCTGAAAACAGCATTTAAAGCTGGTGTCGATGCTTATAAAGAAACAAAAAAATCTTCATAAATATTACAGCTGTTTATTATGGAAATAATTAACATTTTATACATGATTTTACTTGTTTGTGCATCTGCATTATGCATTGCCTTAATTGTATATCTTAACAAGATAACAAAATCGGTCAACAGACTTGAGGAGGAAGTTAAAGATATTACAGAGAAATCAAAGCCGTTAATTCTTTCTTTAAATAACCTTAGTGAGAAAATTAATGGCATAGCGGACGATGCAAAAGACCAGGTTGATGTTGTGAAAAGCATTATTTCGGATGTAAAGGAACATGCAGATAAAATACTTGATTTGGAAGAAAAAGTTAGGAGAGGTATTGAAGACCCGGTTTCAAACATAATCAATAACCTCTCCGCATTTGTAAACGGGATAAATACTTTTTGGAAAACCTACAAAGGAAAACATCATACATAACTAAATCTTACCTTGAATTGAAGGAGGAACTCATTTGAAAGAATATGATAGCGGAGCAATCCGTAATATTGCGTTTATAGGACACGGAGGAAGCGGAAAAACCTCACTCTCTGAAATTATATTATATACAGCAGGTGAAACAAACAGAATCGGCAAAATATCGGAAGGCAATACTGCATCCGATTATACCCCCAATGAAATTGAAAAGCAAATTTCTATTTCTACTTCTTTGCTTCACATTGAGTGGAATAATATTAAAGTTAATTTCCTTGATACTCCCGGTTATTCCGATTTTATTGGAGATGTTAAATCAGCGATGAGGATTATTGATACTGCAGTTATGGTGCTAAAATCTGCTGAAGGAGTTGAAGTTGGTTCGGAGAATACGGCAAAATTTGTAGAAGAGTATAACTTACCTTTAGCAGTAATCATTAATAAAATTGATAATGAACATTCAACCTTTTCTAAAACCTTACAGCAAACCAAGGATAGAATATCTTCGAATGCTGTAATCATTACATTCCCGGTTAACGAAGGGACTAATTTTAATACGGTTGTCGATGTTATTAAAATGAAAGCTTATACATTCGGGGAAGCAGGGAGCAAACAAATAACTGAAGGTGAAATCCCGGGGGATTTAAAAGAGCAAGCTGAAGCATACAGGTTGGAACTTGTTGAAAAAGTTGCTGAAATTTCTGAAGAATTAATGAATAAATATTTTGAAGAAGGTTCTTTATCTGATGAAGACCTTGAAAAAGGTTTACGGATGTCCATTTTACAAAGAAGTTTGACCCCGGTTTTTGCAATATCTGCCGAGAAAACAATTGGTATTAATAACTTTCTGGATTTTGCGACTAAATATTTTCCTTCCCCCTTAGAAAGAGGTGGAGAAGAAGCATTATTAAAGGATACTGATAAAAAGGTGCTGGTGAAACCTCAACCGGATGGTGAGCCCGTCCTTTTCATTTTTAAGACTATCTCAGAACAGCATGTCGGAGAACTATCTTTATTTAAAGTATTCTCGGGTAAGGTTAATGCAGGGCTTGATCTTGTTAACCAAAACAACAGTAAAACTGAAAGATTAAGTCAGCTTTCTGTTCTAAACGGACATAAAAGAAAAGATGTTACTAATATTTTTGCCGGAGATTTAGGTGCGGTTGTAAAGCTTAAGGATACACACACAAATAATACTTTATCTTCTAAAAATTTTTCCGTAGTAATAAAACCGATAGAATTTCCTGAAACTGTAATCAGGAGTGCAATTATCCCTAAAGCTAAAGGAGATGAAGATAAAATCAGTTCCGGTCTGCATACGTTACACGAAGAAGATCCATCTTTTAATGTTAAGTTCGATCCCGAATTATCACAGACAATAATTTCCGGACAAGGAGAGCTGCAGCTTTCACTTGCCGTGAAAAGATTGAAGGAAAGATATGGAGTTGATGTAGACATAGTCGAACCGAAAGTACCCTACAGGGAGACTATTAAAGGGAAAGTTGAGGAAGTTGAATATAAGCATAAAAAGCAATCCGGAGGAAGAGGGCAATTTGGTCATGTCTTATTTAAAATGGAACCATTACCGCGCGGTAAAGGATTTGAATTTGTTGATGCTATTGTCGGGGGTGTTGTGCCCGGCAGATTTATTCCTGCAGTTGAAAAGGGAATTGTTGAAATAATGGAAAGAGGTGTTATATCCGGAAATAAAGTAGTCGATGTTAGGGTTTCTTTATTTGATGGTTCATATCATACTGTCGATTCCGATGAAATGTCCTTTAAACTTGCTGCAGCACAATGTTTTCGTAAAGGATTTGCAGAAGCCAAACCTATTCTTCTTGAACCCATTTATAATATAGAGGTAACAGTCCCTGAGGAATTTATGGGAGATGTAATGGGCGATATTTCGAGCAGAAGAGGAAAAATATCAGGAATGGATTCAGATGGACATTTCCAGGTAATTAAAGCACATGTTCCTCTTGCAGAATTATATAAATATTCATCTAACTTAAGAAGTCTAACTTCCGGGAGAGGAAGCCATAGAAGAAACTTTTCGCATTACGAGGAGGTACCAAAAGAAGTTGAACAAAAAGTCATAGATGAATACAATAAATCAAGGGAAGAAGGACATTAAGATTGCATGGATGTATGATTGCAGGGAATACCTGGAAGTGGTACGGATGCATGATCGAAAAACTCAAATTTAATGATTAAAAAATTATAAGGCGGTATTACCGCCTTTTTATTAAGAAAAATATATGGAAAAACTCTGGTCCCCCTGGCGCACTGAATATATCGATACTTTTACAAATAAAGAAAAACAAGAAGGATGTATTTTTTGTGAATTGGCAAAAGAAAATGTTGATGATCCCGATAGCCTGGTTATTGATAAAGGTGCATTAACATTTACGGTGTTAAACTTATACCCTTATAACAATGGTCATTTGATGGTAGTTCCCTACAGACATACGAGTGAGTTTGCTTCGTTGAGTGTTGAGGAGAGCATAGAATGTATGGAAAAATTACAACTATTCTTAAAAACGTTGGGACTAGTTTATAAACCTGAAGGTTTTAATATAGGATTGAATCTCGGGCGGGTCAGCGGGGCTGGGATTCATGAACATCTCCATTTTCATATAGTACCCAGGTGGAATGGCGATACTAACTTTATGCCTGTTTTGGGTGAAGTTAAGGTTATTTCACAGGATTTATTAGTTACAAAGAAAAAATTATTGGAAGCTAAAAAAGAAATAGACCCTGAAAAGCTGTAAAATAATTTTCACTTTATAATGCCTCTCTTTTTATTACATTAAAGTTATTCTGTTTTAAATTAATAATAGTAATAAGGTTCAGTTAATGATGATGAAGAGCATTTTATATTTGGTCGGTTTTTACTTTATATTCCTTTTTATAAACGGATGTTCTTCCGGCAGGGAAGTAAAAAAAGAGAATGAAGAAAAGAACTTGAAAACTAAAAAAATAGTAAATATTGATGCGGCGGAAAGAGAGTATATTAAAAACCAAAACATTAAAGAGATTGAAAAGGTAAGCTTTATTTTTGATGTGAACGGTGATCCGGTCAAAGGAGAAAAGCTGTCTACAATAAAATATAGTCATGATGGTTTTATGAGCGAGATAGTTATCTATAATTCCAAAGGAAAGGTGGAGAATGTATACACTTATGATTATAAAAATAATTTAAGAATAAAAACAACGCGTTATACACCGAACGGAAAGCCTGATAAATATTATACCTATGATTACAATGAGTTCAAGAATAAAATTAAATCAACAAGATATAATATGAGTCAGGATATGGATAAATATTATACATATGATTATGATGATTCAGGTAATTTAATTAAAGAATCATGGTATGATAAAACCGGCAAAGAGGAATATAGTATAGAATATGAGTATGATAACGGGCGAAAAACTACTGCTAGAAGCTACAACCAGGATGATGATCTAGTATATAAGTATAACTATAAATATGATAACAAAGGAAATATAATTGAAGAAGAGAAATACGATTCTGACGGGGATAAAGCAGGTATAATACAATATATTTATAAATATTACTGAAATTATTTAAAATGCTGGTAAAAGTTAATTGCAAAAAGGTTTGTTAAGTATTATTTTAGTGCCACGAAAAAGATAAGGGCTCGTAGCTCAGTTGGTTAGAGCAGCTGACTCATAATCAGCGGGTCGGAGGTTCAAGTCCTTCCGAGCCCACAAAAAAAGCTCGATTTTAATTTGAAATCGAGCTTTTTCATTTTAAAGCCCTTAAAAAGTCCCGATGATTTTTGTCAATTAATGCATGTAGTTTGTATGGACTTTGTATGGAGTTTTGTATGGACTTCAAAAAACACAATCCGTTTTTTGAGGAAGATAAGTTCCGGGAAACCATACCGATAAATCTTCCAGTGTTATTTGTTGATTTTATAGGTTTTTGAACTTGATTAAATATAAGATTTATTTTTATTAGTCTCAATGTTTTTAGAATAGTTATAAGCTGCTGGAACTTTTCCGGACCAGCAGCTTAAATTATAAATTATGCAGCAACTTTCAATTTATATGAAATAACCCAATCGATCACATTTTCCGGCTGTGCTGCAGTTAATTGAATAAACATATCTTCAAGTTCTAATCTTTTCTTCTTAAGCAGCTTATGATCCATTTTTGATATTTCGGTCTGGCTGGTGGTACCAAATACCTTCTCAATTATCGTGGTTTCCAACTTATAGGAATTTCAAACCGATAATTCCTTTTTTTTTATTCTACATTTTTTGAAACAATTGATTCATCTTTATGGAAAAAATAAAAAAGTGTACTTGCAATTAAGACAATTGCTGCAAAGATTATTAACCATTTGAAATATGTCATTTTTAATCTCTTTGAATTTTTGAATAGATTTTAATCCAAGTCCTGAACAAATAAGGGTAAGCTTCTGCCAGGTTAAATCATATAAGCCATTTTTAATTATTTCCGCCAACCAGTCACTTATAAACCATAACAACATTACAACAAGTATCAATCTGGCAGTGCTGAGCTTACCTTTATTATCTTTAAAAAAATCAATTAGTTGTTTCATAATAAAAAACCTGTATAGCTAAAAAGTATCCTTCAAGGTCTTAGGAAGTGACCTTGAAGGATAGCAATGAGTAAAAAAGCTTCTCCGGAAATATTCCGGAGAAGTGAATTAAGTTTATAATTCGACGCCATTGGTAGCTGAGTATTGAATAATCTTTGCATTCGCATCTTTTGTAGCAGCACAAATCAAAAGATCCTTTGAATTGTAGCGAGCTAATTCGTTCTGTTGAAATTGATCCAGGTTAACTACAACTTGAAGCACATTAGACGGATCGTAGTTTGCTTCGTTATAGCTGAAGGATATTATTTTGTAATAATTATCATCAGCATTAACCGGGTCAAATTCAATCAGAAGCATGGATATAGAAGATTTTTTTCATCAGCTGAGAAATTTGCCTGACCGTTAAGTGCAGGTAAATTGATTGTGATGTTATCAGCACCAAGTAATGCAGAGGTAACTGCCAGATTAAAACCACCCGGGGTGATTATATTCTGCACAGAAGGTCTTTGTACATCAGAATACTGGAAATTTTTTTGTACAATAGTATTGTAAGCAGATGTACCGGGAAGGCGGACTTTATCCCAGATTTTATTCAAATCGTCAATTCTATTGACTACCTTTGCAACTTGAACAGAAACAGAAAATTTTTGTCTTATTGCAACCATAGCCGGTGCCTGGGAAACATTGAAGCTTGAAGGACGTGCTGAGAGACTTTCCTTGCAGCAAGATTACCAAGTTTACCGCTTAGATTACCAAGAACAGAACCACTAAGTCTAGCCATTGTTCGGCTCCTTTTTTAATGAATGAATAATAACAGAAATGAACGTTCATTCGGTTGCAACAATAAGGATTGAATAATTTATTGTCACTGTAGTTTTTTCTGAGAGTGAGAAGCATAGAGCAAAGCGCAAAGAGCAAAGCATTCAGTGCGACATTATGACAAAGATTGTTAGGAAATATCAACAAATTATCAGCGTTTTTTGGAGTCTTGTTATAAAGGAGGTTACTTGGTTTTGTCTTGGAGTTGAGACGGAGTTGAAGTTAACTATAAATACATAAGAGCAAGAGGGTGCAAAGTGAAAGTCATTTTGGCAAAGAATAGAATTAAAAGAATGAAAATTAAAAAGATTAATTGGAAGTGTGGAATGATGGAAAATTGGAATTAGGAATGGTTGATTGATCCGGCTTCGTTCCTTAAACTACGCCGGACAGGTTGAATGTTTGAATGACAAGATATTTTACTAAGAAGGTTCTTTTACTAACTTTAAATGATTTCTTAACATTTCAATTTTGTCTTTTTTCATTCTCATAATTATATCTTCATTCCATATTTCGTAATTCAATTCGTTCAGCAAAATATTAACAATTTTTGCTGAAGCTAAATCCAGGATATTAGATAGTCTTCTGATTTTATCTGCGTTCTCCTCTGTTAACTCAATATGCATTTCAGTAATAAAGTTTATTAGAGATATTGCAAATGTATAAAAAAAATTAGAACAATTTACAATATCTAACTGTAACTTACTTTTATAATAATATTTTTATCTATAGGATTATATATGCTTGACATATATAGTTATATTAAATATTTTTATTTTATGATTAAATCATTCAAAGATAGAGAAACTGAAAAAATATTTAATCAAGAATATTCAAGAAAGCTTCCGAGACAAATACAATATCGAGCATTGAAAAAGTTAATTCTGATAAATAGTGCCGAAAAGGAAGATGATTTAATGGTTCCATTTTCAAACCATTTTGAACATTTAAAGGAAAAAGAAAAGATGAATGTTCAATTAGAATAAATGATCAATGGAGAATATGCTTTAAATTTGAGAATGGAAATGCTTATGAAGTAGGAATAGAAGATTATCATAAATGAAAGGAAAAATAAAATGGCTGCATCAAATAGAATAAAGACGCCTACTGTAGGAGAAATATTACATGAAGAATTCCTTGAGCCTTCAGGTATAACAGCATATCGATTAGCAAAAGAGATTAATGTATCAACAACTACAATTCTTGATATAGTAAACGGGCACCGGAAAATAACTGTTGATACTGCATTGAGATTATCACGTTTTTTTGGTAATTCCGAAAGGTTCTGGTTAAACTTGCAAAATGATATAGATTTGAGAAATCAACGCGAAAAATTACGTTTTGCTCTTAAGAAAATAACTCCTCTTAAAAGAAGTGCTTAAATTCTAAGACCATAAACCACACATTTATCTAATCCCACATAAAGGTAAATTGTAATTCTTCTCCTTCCAATAGGAGAAGAATATATTGTTAATAGAAACATATAATTATTTTTCTTGACATCCTTTGGACATCAGAGAGTAAACCGAAAATAAATCTATTTGTACTTTTCTTAGCCCCGATTTCCATCGGGATAAACTGTAGAAAAGAAACAACCTACCTTCAGTAGGTAAAAAGAACTTGCGCTGAAAAAGCGTATATTTCTTTGTCCTTTTGTTTTGATACAAAAGAACCAAAAAATCAAGACCTGGCTTCGTTCCGATAGAATCGGAACTTCGCCTAGGCAGGCTGCAAATAAATTCCCTGACTGTTGGGCAGGTAAACTAAAATTATGTTCCATTCCGCTACAGAAAAAGAACTCGTCCCGCCCTGTGTGAAAACAAGGGGCGGGACTCAAACAGCTTTTTCTGCTTAACGCTACATTACACAAAATTTCTTTACGGAATTTATTTGAGGTCGGGAAAGCCTATTAAACATTGTTTCGTAAATTGTAGGCAAATACCTCATTACCAGAGCTATACATCTTTTCACTTAACCTTATTAAGCAACAAGGAATTCTATCCAACCTTTCCCTTGGGAAGGGAAAGGCTTATTATAAGTCATGACTTAATATAAATCATTCTATCAATTTCACAACCTCTTTAACGACATATCTTTTAAGTCAGATAGGACGAACAAGAAACGATATCATAATTCAGTCACAAAAAGTCCTTCCATTGTCTTTTTACCAGTTTTATTTTTGTAAGCAAAAATTCTTATGGGTAAAAATTTATTATTTATTGTTATTCTGAATTTGTCATTCAGAGGATTATATGCACAATCCTTCACAATTCCCACTGAGCATTATTATTACCAGGTTAAAGTGAAAGTTGCTCGTGTTATTGACGGGGATACTTTTGTATTGTCGGATTCAACTCATGTTAGGCTGCTTGGTGTTAATACTCCTGAACTACATAAAAAAAGTACTGAAGATACTTTTCCCAAAGGGATGGATTCCCAGTTTGCTGATTCAGCAGCTCACTTTCTGAAAAGGTTAATCGATGGAAAAATTATTAAGCTTACTTTCGATAAAGAATTGTATGGCATTTTCGGAAGGTTGTTGGCGTATACGTGGTTAACCGATATCCATGAAAAGGATTCATTATTTATTCAAGCTGAGTTACTAAAAGCCGGCCTTGCAAGAGTATTCTATTATCCCAAAGGAATGAAATATTATTACATATTTCAAAACCTTAAAAGAACTGCGAGAAGAAAAAGGCTGGGAATCTGGGGGATAAAATGATGGATGATAATGAGCTTGTTTCAAAAATTATTAGTAAGCAACAATTTGATAAGTTAAACCGAAAGGGGTTAATAAATCATACAAGGCTTAGAAATATCAGGATAAAAAAAGAATTTGTCATGCTACGAACAAGAATGAAACCAATGGATGCAATTGAGTATTTAGCAAAAAAATATTTTAGATTTGAGTCTACAATTCATGCGATTGTGTACAGAAGAAAACGTAGGCAAGATAAAAGATAAAAGTAAAAAGATAAAAGGGAGATAAATCAAAGGTCAAAAGTCAAAAAACAATTAAGAAAATTTATATGAAAAATTTATTTACACATAATTATTTAGTATTCATATTCTTACTGGGATTTTGTATTGGCGGAGCAGGTTGCAATAGTATATCGGACATTTTCCAGGGGGAAGAAAATAATAAGCTTAAGAATGAAAATGTCGAGTTTGAAATTTTCTTTAGATTCTCTTTCCAATTCTTATGACTCGTTATATGATGATTACACTTCAATTAAAAATAATGGAATCCACCACTTTGTGGAAAACCTGATACGGTTTTTGTGTCAATTCCTATTGACTCAATTAATTGGATCGATTCAACAAGGTACATTCTTAAAGACTCGATTGTTTTAATACCGCATGATACTTTAATAATCCACTTAAAAGATTCTTTGGTTTATAATTTTAAGGATACTACTCTTTATAACTATCGCGATTCAGTAATTGTCACTTATGATGATAGAACTTTTCCTACCGAAACAATTGAAAAGTATCTGAATTTGTTTTTCAAAACGGACAATCTAACTGATATAATCGGGCTGCATTTTAATTTTACAACATTTGATGGACCGAGATTGACTTATTTAAAGGATTCTCTTTATAAGGTTCCAGATTCAATTATTGGGTGGAGAATAGACTGGTATTATGAAAAGTGTAAGATTGAAACATTTCAAAATTAGAATACGAGATTGGAATAGTCAAGAATTTCCGCCGGCGGCGGGTAATAAACATAAACTAAATTAAAGGAATGCTATGACAGACATTAAAAATATTGTCACCAATATAGTTGCAATCATAGTCGGATTAGGAACTGTAATCCAGACTGCACTTGGTAATATTCCCGTGGGATCCAAGTGGTATATCTGGGTCGGTGCAGCAGCTGTAGCAATTATTTCTTACTTCACCGGGAAAGGAGCTAATGGAAAGAAACTTATTCTTTAATCTCCTGCTTTTTCCATTAGTCATGTGCTGCATTCAGATATTAACCGGGTGTAGCACTCCGGCTTTAATTATCCATAAAATAGTTGTCAAACCTGCAGAGATAAAAGATACTATTAAGGCGGAGAAAGAATTAAGATTAATTAAGTCTGATGAAATGACAAAGTTTGAAGAATATTATCAAGGTGTGAAGTTAAAGGAAAACGGTAAAGATACTTCTGCAGTAATAAAATTTTTCCCGGATAAAAATGAATTCACTTATAAAATTAATCCTGATACTATAATTTATTGGGATACGATTAAGATTGATGCTGATCCGATAATAGTCAGAGGCGAAGAGGGTTGGGAGAAGGGGATATGGATTTTGGGGACGCTGCTGATAAATCTGGTTGTTTATTTTATGGGAAGAGAAATTAAGAATAGGAAGAGTTTAAAATAAAGATTGGATGGTTTCCCTTAGGTTATTTATTACTAAGTTCTTATCCATCCAACCGTTAATTCCAAGACTCACACAGTGAGTTTTTGGAATCCGAAGTCTGATAAAATTAATTATCAGCTTCTGAAACTTAATTTAGTATGGAAAAATTTAGAGTCAATATTAAATCTTAAAAAAATATTATTGACACAGAAGAATTGTAGTTCAAAGCACAAAAACAATATTCTTGTACTTTTTTAACGCAATTTATTTGATGTCATTTGGGAAAGAAATAGAAAGGAAGGCTTTAAAATAAAGATGGATGGCTCTATTCAGGTTTTTGGCCTCAATACTTGCCATCCACTCAAATTCAAACAATTAACTTAATAAATGTCGAATCCGGAAGTTTATAAACACCCACTGATAAATATACTGAAAGGCGAACCAGAGTCAATAGAGAACAAAAATAAATATCAAAAACAATATTAAAATTGATGAAAAAATGAAGAAACCAGTTTTAGAAGAAATAATAGAAGTTTATAAAAACAAAAATTACAAAATCTTCTCCCGAAGGGATGGATTCCCAGACAACGGAATTCCTTACAATCTCAACATTGGAGGCATAAGAACCAACAATATGAATCCAAACAAATTCAATGATTGGATTTACTGCTTCTACAAAGATGAATTCAAAGAACAGCAATATCACTGCTGGCCGGCTACAACAGATCCGGGACTTTATTATTTACGATATCCTTTATATAAAAAAGGAACTGCTATTCTTGCACCTGGGCAATATCTAGGCTGCTGGAGGTTAGGGCTGCATAAAGGAAAGTATAAAGCTTTGGTCCAGACCGGGAAGGTGAAAATTTATAGAGATGCAAACAGAGATGATAAATATGATTATTTAGAATCATCAGCTGAATGGGGATTGTTTGGGATAAATATTCACAGAGCTTCAAAGTGGGGGATAGTGAATTATATAAATAAGTTTTCGGCGGGGTGCCAGGTGTTTAAGGACCCTGGAGATTTTGGGGAGTTGATAGGGGTGTGTGAGAAGAGTTTGGGATATTTTTTAACAGGTTTAGTTATGGCTTATTGAGGAAAAGGATTTTAAATAAAAATAACCTCTAATTAACCTACCTAAGTTCCTATAATGTACATCCGAAAATTTTTACTTTTATCGAAGAATTTGATTGAAACTTAAATTAATTCAATATAAGTTGAATTGGTCATCAAAAAATGTGGGTAACTATTCTTCTCTATTTCGATTCTACGCATAAAAATTTCCAGAAAAACCATTAAGTGTGACTGATGGTGCGAAGCTGTATTAGTAGTTTACTCAATCTTTAACATTTGTAAA
>CAVUCR010000020.1:0-95538 GCA_963739895.1 uncultured Ignavibacteria bacterium
CGCCTAAAAGAATCCACCCAGCAATTAGAAACAATACTGCTGGCATCCCGAAAATTATAATGAAAGCTTTTTTACATGTTGAATCCATTTTTCCTCCAGGCATTAAAAAATAAAATTGACATTTTTTAATACTTATATATTTTTCAATTATTATTGCTTTAATCAAAAAGAGAACCAATTGAGATAATTTGATTATTAGTTAATAATTGAATTTTTCTCTGTTTATTTTAGAAATTAGTGTCGCAGTTATGCAACTCTTATTTTTATGTAGTAAATTTAGATTTACAAAAAGCATTAACATTAAAAATTAAGCGCGATGAAAGATCAAAATAGAGAACCCCAGGAAATTTATTCAAACATCATTCTTGATAGTATCGCTGATGGTGTTTTTACTGTTGATGAGAATATGAGAATTACCTCCTTTAACAGATCTGCCGAAGAAATAACAGGTATAAAAAAGGAAGATGCTGTTGGGCAGTTTTGTTTTGAAGTTTTAAGAGCTAATATTTGTGAAAAAGCGTGCGCTTTAAAATGTTCATTAAAAACGGGTGAGCAAACAATTGATAAGCAAGTAACGATTCTAAGATCAAACGGAAATGAAATACCGATAAAAATTAGTACTTCAATTCTAAAAAATGAAAAGGGAAAATTTGTTGGTGGAGTTGAATCTTTCCGGGATTTATCGGCTATTGAAGAATTAAAAAAGGTAATAAGAAAAGGTTATACCTTTGAAGATATCGTCTCAAAGAATCATGAAATTCTACAGATATTTGATACACTTCCCATAATCTCACAAAGTGAAAGCACGGTTTTAATTCAAGGCACAAGTGGAACTGGAAAAGAATTATTTGCACGTGCAGTGCATAGATTAAGTGCAAGAAAAAATGGACCCTTTATTGCAATTAATTGTGGAGCTTTGCCCGATACACTGCTTGAATCAGAACTATTCGGTTATGTAAAAGGTGCTTTTACAGATGCAAAGAAAGATAAGCCTGGCCGCTTTGCTCTTGCAAAGGGAGGTTCTATATTTTTAGATGAAATTGAAAGTTTACCGCTCTCAATTCAAGTAAAACTTCTAAGAGTATTACAGGAAAGAGAATTTGAACCATTGGGAGCTACTGCGCCAGAAAAAGCTGATGTACGGCTAATAGCTGCATCTAAAGAAGACCTAAAAAAGCTTGTAAAAAAGAATGTTTTTAGAGACGACCTTTTTTACAGGTTAAATGTTGTTAAGATATATCTTCCTCCACTTAATAAGAGAAGAGAGGATATTCCATTATTAGTAGAACAATTTTTGCAAAGATTTAATAATAGAATGGGAAAAAATATTGAAAGTGTCTCATCAGATGTTTTGGAATTATTAATGCAATATGATTATCTAGGAAATGTACGAGAACTTGAAAATATTATAGAACATTCGTGCGTTATGTGCCAAGGTGTAGAAATTGAGTTAAAACATTTACCTCCCGAATTACACGTAAAAGATAAAGAAATTTTAAATACGAAATTAGAAAAATCACTCCCTCCATTTCAGGCAGTAGAACGTAACTTAATTATTGATGTATTGAGAAAAAATAACGGGAATAAAGCTATGTCTGCAAAAGAACTTAAATTGCATCGTGCTACACTTTATCGGAAGATGAAAAAATATAATATATTGTAAATTAACTGTTGCACTATTGCGACTAATTACTTAACTCAGATTCATTCATGCAACGTTTTTAATACCATTCTTTCATCACATTACCATTAAATCTCAATAATCATTTGAAGTCATACATTAAAACGAATAAAAATATTCTGGCAGTTGAATTGAGAT
Source organism: uncultured Ignavibacteria bacterium (assembly GCA_963739895.1). Lineage (GTDB taxonomy): Bacteria > Bacteroidota > Ignavibacteria > Ignavibacteriales > Ignavibacteriaceae > CAVQBP01. The sequence continues at coordinate 1,820 of CAVUCR010000020.1, forward strand.
ATGCCCTCAAATGAAAACAAATAATTAGTCTAAATTTTATAAGCATTACGTTATGAAAACCATCGCTTTATCAATCTTTGGAAATAGAATATCACCACGATTGGATGTAGCTGAAAAATTAATGATTGTAAAAGTAGAGAATACTGTAGTTAAAAATAAAGAAACACTTTTACTTGATAGTGCCGATATCTTAAAGAAACTCGATACCCTGGTAAAGCTTAAACCGGATGTATTAATATGCGGTGGTTTAACAAGCCTATGTGAACAAAAACTAAAAAATCATAACATTAAAATAATCCCATGGGTTAAAGGCGAAACCGAATATATTATAAAACTTTATTTAAATAGTGTACTTACCGGAAAAAATGAAAGAATTTTAACAAGGAATTAAAATGAGAAATACATTAACCCCAGATACTGAAATTTCTCAAATCATTTTTTATACGCATAGAGCATAAAAAACATTTAACTATTCCTCCCAATATAATAACGCAGATTCAATTTCTAATGACCCGGATTGATGATTCTTAATTAGACATTTAATTTCCCGGATAAAAATATGGGAAATTGCAAATTGAATACCTAAGTTTAAAATCTATTCGATTTATTTAATCTTCGGCAACCTGTAGTATCATTATTTAAACCTATTATCCGATTTAATATTAGGTGCGTCTTTTATTTTCCCCGATAGCCAGCCATTTTTTTCATTTTTTACATTATTGAAAAGACTCGCGTAAGGTTTAATGTCTAATAAAGGTGTCCCATCAACTATATCCAGATTCGATATATATATATAATTTTTTTCGATCTTTTCAACTTTAACAATAGAAATACCGATTTGATTTGGACGTTTAGGAGCCCTTGTAGCAAATACTCCTTGCTCTTGCTTTTTGAGAAATGGAATAACTTTTAGTAAATAATCTTTTGATAAATGGAAATGATAAATCAGTATTATATGTGAAAATCCTTCCAGGTTCATCAAACCTTTTGAATATTTTTTATATACCTTAACCTTTCCAGTTATTCCATTTGCTCCAGCAGGTTGAATGGGAACACCTTCGACACTTTTAAACGGTGAATAAATTACACCAATAGGTTTATATATTATTTGATTCACTCTCATTTTAATGTTCGTCGTGCCTGCAGATTAGTTCGGTATCATCTTTTAATTCGCCTTTTATAAACATATTTACCGCATCTTCAATTAATTCGACATCTGAAAAAAGAGTAATAATATCATGCTGCTTTAAATCTTCTACAACCCGCCATCCGCCTCCGGATGAAACAAGGTATTTACAATCTTTTAAACCTTCGATTAAGTGGGCATGACTGTGTCCTCCTCCTTCACCATGATGCTGATGGCGCATCATTCTATGGTTAGTGAAGAGATTTTCTCTTATTTCTTTATTAACAACTTTGTTATCATTTATTTCATAGACCATAAATGATTTACATTTACCTATATGACCGGTAACTCTTTTCTGATCATTAGTTGCAATTGCAATTTTTCCTGAGAAACCTTCACTGGTTGTTTTCAGGGTGGGTTTTGTTTCTTCAGACATTTCTATCTCCATTTCTTATTTTTTTAATATTTGCTCATCATTTATCATGATGGCTTTACCATTTAAAAGACTATCGGCTACTTTTCTCCGGGCATTTTCTAAAATTCTTCCAAAAGTAGCTCTTGATATATCCATTTCATTTGCTGATTCTTCATGCGAATATGCAAGCAAATCAGCAAGCCGAAGAGATTCCAATTCATCAAATTCAAGGATTATCTCTTCCAAATCTGACATGGGAATTCCCCGCGGTTTGAAATAATAAGCTGACGGATTACAGCATACTTTGCGGTATTTCCTGGGTCTGGGCATATTCTTTATATATAGATTCCGTCTTAATAATTACAAATGAAATATTATCCCAAAAATAGTTATGAGCATATGCTCAAAACTATAAAAATTATTTGTAATTTGCAAGGAAAATTGAAAACATTTTTATCCTTAAAAACCGGAACACAATATATTTAATTGAAATTAAATCAGTGAGAATCATGGATAGAAAACGAATTTGAAAGCAAACTTGGTCATATATGATGATTGGCTGTGTAAATTATTTCAACACATTTGTCTCAATTAATTTTGGAGAAAATTTGGTTGAATATCATTATAATTAATAAGAAAATCGACGTAAAACAAACGAATAGATTATTGTATCTCTCAACAGAGACAAATAATTTTTCATTTATGATAATTTTAATTAAAAATATCTATAAATAGAATCAATTTTAGTCATTTTAAATGGTATATATTTTGACTCTTCTGGTGGGTTTTTATTTAAGAGCTTTAAAAGTATTTATGATATGCGAGACAGTTCAAACAAATTCCAAATGTCCATTTTGTAATAGTTCCAGAATTATTAAACATGGAAAAACTTCTGCCGATATTCAGAGGTATAGGTGCTTATTCTGTCATAAAACCTGGGTTGAAAATAAAGTAACAAAACAATTACCCGATGTCGGTGCTCTCACTGAAGCTTATTTGAGCGGCTATTCTTACCGGGATCTTCGTTCCATTTATCCAAGCTCTCCGATCAGAATTAATCAAAAAATAAGAGAATACCTTTTAGGGTGTTCTTCATGGGAAGAATACCTTGATGCGTGCACACCAAAACATGAAGCACGTTTAATTCATCTCGTGGGGAAAAATTTTAAATGCAACCTGGGAGGAAACAAAGAGCACTCAATGTTTGTTGCTCTGGCAATCGATGCATTATCGACAGTTGTACTTGGTTTTGAACTTGGTAAGAAAGATACAACAGATGTTTGGATCAGTCTGCTCGATCGAATGAACTGCCGGGGATTTGTTTGCCCGACTTTTATGTCTTACGGATTTAAGACAATTGATGAGGCTTTAAAAATAGTTTTTCCATATTCTACAACTTTTAATAATTTTACCCGGGCTTGTTATGATAAGCAGCTAAAGAATGAATTATATTTTGCGCCCGATATAAAAAAATTAATTCTTGAAGCAATAAATGCTTATAAGATAAATCAATCGTCAAAGCTTGAAAATTATCTTGTAATTTTTAAAGATAAAAGGATGAAACAGATTGTCCTGAATTCAAAAGATTTTTTTATAAATCGCTTGCAGGAGAGAATTAATAAAAAGCCAACAATCCGTTTTGAAGGACTGCTTAGGGCTTTTCAAAAGAGATTTGAAAAGTTTCATATGATAAAATATGACCCGTTACCGATAATTAATGGTTGGATTGCCTGGTGGATGCTCGTTCCGCAACCGATTGGTTTTAGCAGACTCTCGCTCTATCTTCAGCATCCGTATAAAACGCATTTTAAGAATTTTAATTGCGGAACATTACCCGTACCGCTAAACCTTCCTATAGATAGTCCTGAGATGAGAACATTTATTGTTGAATTAGCTGTTAGATCTGTTCATATTCCTATAAAATAATTTGAATCTCATCAATAATAATCCATGAATTTGTATTTAGAAAATTTCATTAAATTGTACCGTGTCAATATTAAAACTTTAATGAGATACATAATAAATAAGCAACTAAATCCGATTGAATGAATACTCGTTGAAAATCAGCTTCCTATCTTCTTTCTTTTCAATATCTTAGCAGTACAACACATAGATTACAAAACCTAATTTTACATTGTGTTTACACCACTCCTTCTTTAAGTTTTATTTTGAAATTTTGATTTATATTGTTTCATGGGGAGTTTCATGAACCTGGTACAAAGACCTTTAATCAATGAAGATTGGCTTTCATTATGGATTGGACTTTTTGTTTTTATACTTTCTTTAGGATTATTTGTTGATGTTGATATACTAGGCTGGGGAATTAAAACAAATGTTTGGAACACTTTTTCTTCATCAACATCTTCAGTTTCAAAATCTTTTGAAAATCTTCCCGGGATTGTTTCTCTTCTTTTTACTTATATTTTTTTATTATTAATTGTTGGCATAGGTGTTAAAGCACTCGGTACAAGTTTTAGAAATTTTATACTTCCGTTTACACTCATATTTTTTATTTCATACTTCTGCTGGTTTTTGGGACACTATGCTTATATAGCAGCCACTTCCAATCAATTGGATAAATTCGGTATTCCCTGGTCATTAAACTTAACAGGCGAAGCCGGTTATATAATTGCTCTTATTGCAGGTTTAATAATAGGTAACTTTTTTCCTAAAATAGTAGATAGGATTAAAGAAGCTACTAAACCGGAATTATTTATAAAAACAGCTATAGTAATTTTGGGAGCGGGATTAGGGGTTAAAGCAGTTGAATCGTTAGGTTTAGCTTCCACTATAATGTTCCAGGGGCTTTCGGCCATTGTTGTTGCATACCTTATTTTTTGGGCATTAGTTTATTTCATTGCAAGAAAATATTTTAAGTTTAGCAAAGAATGGGCAGCTCCATTAGCATCCGGAATATCAATCTGTGGAGTTTCTGCAGCGATAGCTACCGGGAGTGCAATTCGCGCAAGGCCTGTAATTCCAATTATGGTTTCTTCTTTAGTTGTGGTCTTTGCAGTATTTGAACTTATTTTGCTGCCGATTTTAGCGCAGGTTTTTCTTTGGGCAGAACCGATGGTTGCTGCAGCCTGGATGGGGCTTGCAGTTAAAACAGATGGTGCTGCAGTTGCAAGTGGTGCCGTAACTGAAGCTCTTGTGCGTGCTAAGGCATTAGAGGCCGGTATAAATTATAAAGAAGGCTGGATGGTTATGACTGCTACAACCGTCAAAGTCTTCATCGATATTTTTATTGGTATCTGGGCTTTTGTACTGGCTCTTATATGGTGCTCAAAAATAGAAAAGAAAAAGCAAGATGAAAAAGTCCGTGCAAGAGAAATTTGGGATAGGTTTCCAAAGTTTGTAATTGGGTATGTGCTTACATTCCTAATCTTTTTATTTATATGCTTAGTTAATCCTAATCTTATAGGCAATGCTACTGATGCTTCAAATGAAGCAAATACTTTCCGAGTTATGTTTTTTGTCTTTACATTCTTTACGATAGGTGTAGTCTCCAATTTTAAAAAACTTAAAGAAGAGGGGATAGGGAAATTAGCCTTAGTATATATCATTTGTTTGTTCGGTTTTATTATTTGGATTGGTCTGTTTATTTCATGGATATTCTTCCATGGAATTACACCTCCGATAATTCAATGAGTTTAATAAAATAAAAAATATTTATTATGAACGAAGAAAATAAACTGGCAGATGAACTAAAAAAAATGGAATATGAACCTCTCTCTATGGTTGAGAAGAAACTAATATTCTGGAGTATAGCCTTAGGAATAATCCTGTTGGGTTTATTAATAGGAATAAGCTATACCTTTTTTTAATTCTTGTGCATGAATTTATTATACATATTCGATTTTGAGTGAATTTAACTTAGAAAAGTAAATCTAAAAATCATAGGAGATAAAATGGCTGAAAAAAAACACGAGACACCAAAGCTAGATGAACTTGAAAAAGGTTCTTGGCCGAGTTTCGTAAAAGAGATTAAAACAGCCGCCGAGAAAAATCCAATGGCAAATGATTTATTGGGACAACTTGAACGTTCTTATAATGAACGGATAGGTCACTGGAAACACGGCGGTATAGTTGGAGTACTTGGATATGGCGGCGGAGTTATAGGAAGATATTCTGATTTCCCGGAAGAATTTCCAAATGTTTCTCATTTTCACACTTTACGTATAAATCAGCCTGCAGGATGGTTTTATACTTCAGATGTATTAAGAAAATTGTGTGATATTTGGGAGAAGCATGGTTCAGGTTTAACTAATATGCACGGGTCTACCGGTGATATAGTTTTTCTCGGGACAAGAACCGAAGAATTGGAACCTGTTTTTAGCGAGTTGACGGAACTAGGTTTTGATCTCGGAGGTTCCGGTTCAGATGTAAGAACCCCAAGCTGCTGCTGCGGTCAAGCACGCTGTGAATGGGCTTGTTATGATACTATGGCATTGACCCATTTTTTAACTATGCACTACCAGGATGAACTGCATAGACCTCCATTTCCTTATAAGTGGAAATTTAAAATGTCAGGTTGTCCAAATGATTGTGTTGCTTCTATTGCAAGATCCGATATGTCTATTATCGGTACCTGGAAGGATGATATCCAGGTTGATAAAAAAGCAGTTACCGAATATGCAGAATCAGGAATGAATATCCAAAGAGACGTGGTTAATAATTGCCCTGCTAAATGCATGGATTGGGATGGGAAGGAAATTGCAATAGATAATAGATCATGTGTCAAGTGTATGCACTGTATTAATGTTATGCCCAAGGCACTTTCACCCGGTAAAGAACGTGGTGCTTGTATTCTTATTGGTGCTAAAGCACCTATTGTTGAAGGTGCGCTATTATCCTCTGTTTTGATTCCGTTTATAAAACTTGAACCGCCATACACCGAACTCATAGACTTGGTTGATAGAATTCATGAAGTATGGGCTGAAAACGGGAAGAACCGTGAAAGGGTCGGTGAATTCATTCAAAGAGTTGGAATGGGTAATTTCCTTGAGGCTATTGAAGTTGAACCAATTCCAGAAATGGTTGCTCATCCAAGGGAGAATCCATACGTCTTCTATGAAGAATATTATGAAGAGGACGGTGAAGATTCTGAAGAACAAGAAGAGGAAAAGTAATTTTTTAAAATCAAATTTTGAAATCTAAAATTACATTTAATAAGGAATAAAAAAATGGCTGTAGAGAAAAAGAAAAGGATTACCGATATAGGTCCTCCGCATTATGAAAAATTCTTACCCCCAATTATTAAAGAGAATTATGGTAAGTGGAAATATCACGAGGTATTAAAACCGGGAGTTATGGTTACTGTTTCCGAAAGCGGTGCAAAATTGTTTACTGTTCGCGCCAGTTCATCCAGGCTTCTTAGTATAGATAAAATCAGGGCTTATGCTGATTTGGCAGACAAATATTGTGAAGGATATTTAAGATTTACCAGTCGTCATAATGTTGAATTTTTGCTTTCCGATGAATCTAAAATAGATCCTTTAGTTGAAGATTTGAAGGCACTTGGTCATCCTGTTGGTGGAATGGGAAATTCAATTTCCAGTATAGTTCATACACAAGGTTGGGTTCATTGTCATTCGGCTGCCACAGATGCATCAGGAATTGTTAAATCTGTTATGGATGAGTTAATTGAATACTTTACAGAAATGAAATTACCTGCGAAACTCCGTATTGCTCTGGCATGCTGTCTAAATATGTGCGGTGCAGTCCACTGTTCTGATATTGCAATTCTCGGAATCCATCGACGTCCGCCAAAAGTTAATAGAGATAAATTAAAAGCAATGTGTGAAATTCCATCGGTAGTTTCAGCATGTCCAACGGCTGCAATTAAACCAGCAACATACGATGGAAAACCATCCGTAGAAGTTATAGAAGAAAGATGCATGTTCTGTGCGAATTGTTACACAGTTTGTCCTGCAATGCCTTTGAATGATCCGTTAAATGACGGAGTTTCAATTTGGGTTGGCGGCAAAGTATCCAATGCAAGAAGTGAACCGATGTTTTCCAAACTTGCTATTCCTTTTATACCCAACAATCCGCCAAGGTGGCCTGAGGTTGTTGGTGCAGTTAAAAACTTGGTCGAAGTATGGGCACAAAATGCACAGCCTTATGAAAGAATGGGTGAGTGGATCAATCGAATTGGATGGCCAAAATTTTTCCGGCTAACAGGAATTCCATTCGAGAAGACGCATATTGATGATTTCAAACATGCAGGTCTAACATTTAAACGGTCAACACATTTGACATATTAATTAGTCTGATTTATCAGGCTTTAGACTGAAGCCTATTAAATAGTCTAATTAACCAACCTTTAGGTTGGAGCCTATTAAAAAGGAGAATATTATGGCTGAGCAAGTTAAAGTTGAAGAAGTTTCAAATGCCATGTATAACTTGATAAAAGACAGCATGGGACAAAAAAAGTGGAAAGCTACCGATTTAACCAAGGCAGTTAATGAATTATTTGGTGATAAGTGTGATAAAACATTAGCTAAATCTGCCATTAGAGAATTAATTGAGAGTGGAAAGTGTGTCTATACTTATTTTGGCGGTAGCTTTATTGAAATTCCGCATAAGGAAGGTGCTGAGAACTAAGGTGTAAGGAATAACTTGGCTTGAACATGACACTCGTTGTTCGAATCATATCGAATATCTAGAATCGAGTATCCAGAATCAAGACTTCTAGCCTTATACCTGTAATATAAATTAATTATAATTAATGGATTCAAGTAATTATCCTAGAGTAATAATTAGCGGTTTATCCGGAGATTCGGGCAAAACTGTAGTTACCTGCGGTCTGCTTGCTAATTTGCGAGACAGAGGACTAAATATATCCGGCTTTAAAAAAGGACCGGATTATATTGACGCTGCCTGGCTGAACTTATCCTCTGGATTACCCGCCAGGAACCTTGATACTTATATGATGGGATTTGAAAGGGTAAAAAAATCATTTCTAAAAAATGCTTGTACTGACGGGTACAACATTATTGAAGGGAATAGAGGACTTTTTGACGGAGTTGATAGTAATGGAATTCATAGTACTTCTGAACTCGCAAAACTTCTTCAATCTCCGGTTATAATTGTTCAGGATATCTCTAAATCTACAAGAACTGCGGCAGCATCAATCCTGGGGTGCAAGAAACTTGATCCTGAATTGAATATTGCAGGAGTTATTTTGAACCGTGTTGCCGGTGAAAGACATGAAAAAGTAGTTAGAGATGCAATCGAAGAAATTACCGGAGTCCCTGTCATTGGTGCAATTCCAAAATTATCAGGTAAACTTATTTTACCTTCAAGATATCTTGGATTAATAACTCCTAGTGAGTTTGAACAAAAATCCCTGTTTCTCCTAGAACTGCAAAATATTATTAAAAATAATGTTGATATTCAAAAAATACTGAATATTGCAGTAAATGCTCCTCAAATAGAATTAGATGAGTTTGATAGTAATGAAACACAGATAAATTCTAAACCGGTTAACGTGAAAATAGGTTATTTCAAAGATAAAGCATTTTCATTTTATTACCCTGAAAACCTTGAAATGCTTATTAGAGAAGGCGCTGAACTTATTCCGATTTCTTCTACACATAATGCATACTTTGATGATCTTGATGCTCTCTATATAGGCGGCGGGTTTCCCGAAATGAATCTATCTTATTTAACAACGAACAGGGGGATGATCGCAGCAATAAAAAAGATGGCTGAAGACGGCTTGCCTATTTATGCCGAGTGCGGGGGTTTGATGTATCTTGCAAAGGAAATTGTATGGAAAGAGAAAAAATATTCTTTATCGGGGGTGCTTCCAATTTCTATCGAAATGCATGATAAACCACAAGGTCACGGTTATTGTGAAATGATCGTCGATGATGAAAATCCGTTTTATGATATAGGCACTCTTATTAGGGGGCATGAATTTCATTACTCGAAAATCTATGATTATGATCCGGAAATAAAAAGCTGTCTTGCAGTTTCACGCGGCTGCGGATGTTTTCATGAAAGAGACGGGCTGACTTATAAAAATGTTTTTGCAAGCTATATACATGTGCATGCCCTGGCTACTCCTGAATGGATAAGCGGGATGATTAAATGTGCAGTGAATTACAAAAATTTTAAAACCCCCCGGTTAATCGGGATTAATTAAAAGGTGAATTAAATGGCAAAACAAAAAGAATTAAATGAAAAATTAGTAGCTACATTAAAACAATGGCAAAAAGTTGAAGATGATTCGGTAAAATCAACTTCAGAAATTATTTCAAAAACTAAAAATCCTGTTGTCCGGCAGATTATGGAAATAATTCGCCAGGATTCCGCTATGCACAAAAAAGTACAGCAATTAATTATTGACAGTTTCGAAAAAGAAGCTCTTTATTTATCACCCGAAGAACTGGGGGATGTTTGGAGTATGGTTGAAAAACATATCGAACTGGAAAAAGAAACTATAAGATTAGCTGAGGAATCCAGGAAAAATTCCAAGAGCTTTTTCGTCCGGTATTTACTTGGATATTTAATGACCGATGAACAAAAGCACAATGAAATTTTGCAGCAGATGGAAGATATTAAATCAGGTATCTATCCATATGCTTAAAGTTGATTAAAAATTAACCGGTAAATTAATTTTGAAAAAATTAGTATATGTATGGAGTCTAATAAATGGCAAAGCTAGTTAAAAAAACTAAAAAACCTTTAGGTGGATTAAGTTCGCGTTCTTCGGGGAGTTCTTCTGTAGAAACATCACCGCTTCGCCCGGTGCAAGTTCCTAAAACACCTCCTTGTTCAAACGGGTGTCCAAACGAAACTAATATAAGAGAATTTTTAACTACTATTAGTCAATCTGAAGATTGCGGTAGAACTAATAAAGAATCATTTGAAAAAGCATGGGGAGTATTAACAGAAAAGAATCCTTTTCCGTCGACATGCGGAAGAGTCTGTCCTCATCCTTGTGAAGTTGAATGTAATCGAAATCATAAAGATACTCCTGTAAGTATTAATAATCTTGAAAGATTTGTTGGTGATTTTGCTTTGGAAAATGATTTTAAATTAAAGATGTTATCTGAAGATACCTATCCGCAAAAAATTGCCGTCATTGGTGCCGGTCCATCAGGTTTATCGTGTGCTTACCAATTGACCAGGAAAGGGTATAAAGTAACAGTATATGAAGCTTTCAGCAAACCCGGAGGAATGTTAAGATATGGTATCCCTGATTATAGGTTACCGCAGGATATTCTAGATAAAGAAATAAAACGAATTGAAGATCTTGGTGTTGAAATTAAGTGTAATCAGATTATAGGGAAAGATATCTCTTATGAGGAACTGCAGAAAAATTATGAAGCAATATTTGTGGGCATAGGTGCTCATAAGGGTAAGCTGCTCGGTATTCCAAATGAGGAAGCTTCCAATGTTTTTACAGGGACTGAATTTCTCAATAAAATTAATTCCGGTGAGACAATAGAAGTTGGAAACAAGGTTTTAGTAGTTGGAGGGGGTGACACTGCAATTGACGCTGCACGCGTTTCAAAAAGATTGGGTGCTGACGTAACAATTGTATATAGACGGACAAGAAAGGAAATGCCTGCCATTGAAGAAGAGATTGTTGGGGCTGAAGAAGAAGGAATTAAAATAGAGTTTTTAGCCACTCCTGCTGATTTTGAAAAAAATGATGATTTAGTAACAAAAATGAAATGTCAACGTATGGAGTTGGGAGAACCTGATCAGTCCGGAAGAAGACGGCCTGTTCCAATTTCTGATTCCTACTTTGAATTGGATGCATCTGCTGTTATTGCCGCTATTAGCCAGGAACCCAATTTTTCCGGGTTAGATGATTTACATGAAGGTAGAGAATGGATCAAAACAGATGAAAATTATTTAACAAAAGTTCCCGGTACTTATGCAGGCGGTGATGCTCTTGAACTTGGATTAGTTACTATTGCAATATTTAACGGGAGAAAAGCAGCGGAAACAATTCATAACAGGTTTCAAAATATTCAACCTGAAAAAATATTAAAACCGCCAATTATTACACATGATAATATGGTTTTAAGTTATTATGAGAGTAAACTGAGAAATGAACCGTTTAAGCTAAAGCCTGAAGAGAGAATAAATGATTTAAACCTTGAAATTACTTCTACATTAACAGAAGAGCAGGTTATTGATGAAGCAAAAAGGTGCATGAGCTGCGGCTCGTGTTTTGATTGCGGAACCTGCTGGAGCTATTGCCAGGATCAGGCAATTGTAAAACCGGTTGTTAAGCATCAAGCATATAAATTTAAATTGGATTTCTGCAACGGATGTAAGAAGTGTGCAGATAATTGTCCATGCGGATATATTGAAATGAGATAATTCTTTATACTCGATGCCGGGATACCGGATATCTGATGCCGGATAAAATATCACCTGTATCAAGTATAATAAAAAATTAAGTTCAAATAATAAATAAAAAGTTAGTTATTAGACACTTTAATCATTAACAAAAAATAAGGAAAGTAATATGCCAATCTTTGAATATCAAGAACTAAAAATTGAAGTTGATGAAGACGGTTTCATTGAGAAACCTGAATCATGGAATGAGGAAGTTGCAAAAGCATTAGCTTCCACTGAAGACGTTGCTGAAATGACCGAAGCACATTGGAAAATTGTTCATTACCTTCGTGATTATTATAAGAAATATGGAATAGCTCCAATGATTCGAAAACTCTGCAAAGAGACAGGATTTTCACTTAAAGAAATTTATGAATTATATCCATCCGGTCCTGCTAAAGGTGCTTGTAAAGTAGCGGGCTTAGCAAAACCAACCGGATGCGTATAATTGTTTCGTAAACCTTCGAGATTGATGCCTGGTTTTGATTCGAGGATCTCGAAGGTTAGCGTAATAGTAAATTTTAATTATGTTTAAAGATTTATTAGTAAATAAAAAATCATCAATTGTTGATAGCTGGATTAAATTAATAGTTGAAACGTATCCTTTAAGGACTTCAAATTTTTTAAAGGCGCAAAAAGATAGGTTCAGTAATCCTGTTGGATATACAATAGCTGACAGTGCTGAAAAAATATTTGAAGAGATAATTAATGGCAGAGATACTGAAAGAATAAAAACATTTATAAATGATATAATAAAAATAAGAGCTGTCCAGGATTTTTCACCATCGCAAGCTACGGGTTTTATTTTCTCTTTGAAAAAAATTATCCGAAACGAGCTAGAACAGGAATTTATTGAGAGAAAATTTTTAACAGATATAATAGATATTGAGTCATACATTGATAATGTAGCATTAATTGCATTTGATTTGTATATGGATGCAAGAGAAAAAACTTTTAAAATCCGTTTAAGTGAGATAAAATCGCAGTTGGCTTATAATAAGGGATTAACAGAATAGTGGGAATTTAATATGGTATAAAGGTATATGGTATAGGGGTATATGGTGCATCCAACCTTATACACTATACCATTATTTCACTTATACTTAACATCCGAAGGTTTTTTATGGAAGAAAAAAATAAAGAATTTCTGAATCAAGGAAATTAAAATGAACATTCTCTTTTCACTTGTTGCTGTTTTTATATTGATTGTTGCGGCTATATTTGGCACCGGCACATTAAAACTGGATTTTCTTTTTGGAATTATAATCCCATATGCTGCATTAGCAACCTTTATCGTAGGAATTATTGGTCAGGTTATTAAATGGGCCCGATCACCGGTTCCGTTTCATATTCCAACAGTTGCAGGTCAGCAGAAATCTCTTCCATGGATTAAAAGCAGCAGGTTGGAAAGTCCGAGTACATCTTTTGGTGTCATCGGACGAATGTTTCTTGAAATTTTATTCTTTCGATCATTATTTAGAAATACTAAAGCCGAATTAAAAAGTGGACCCAAGCTGGCATATGGCAGCAGCAAGTATTTGTGGCTAGGTGCTATAGTTTTTCATTGGTCATTTTTAATTATTGTCTTGAGGCATTTCAGGTTTTTCATGGAACCAATCCCTTCTTTTGTCCTTATGCTGCAAAACCTTGATGGCTTTTTCCAGGTTGGCCTCCCGGTTCTATTCGTTACGGATGCGCTGATCTCGGCCGCTGTTTTATTTTTGATCTTCCGAAGAATTATTGATCCCAGGATGAGATATATTTCTCTAGCATCAGATTATTTCCCATTGTTCTTGATTTTAAGTATTGCCGTAACCGGGATTTTAATGCGTTACTTTGATAAAGTCGATATTATTAAAGTAAAGGAATTAGCCGTTGGACTTTTCAGTTTTCATCCTTCAGTGCCGGAAGGGATTGGGGTATTATTCTTTATTCATTTGTTCTTAGTGTGCAGTTTAATTGTATACATTCCATTTAGTAAGCTTCTTCATATGCCGGGAATATTCCTATCTCCCACAAGAAATTTAGCAAATAACAGCCGGATGAAAAGACATGTAAATCCCTGGAACCGTCCTGTTAAAGTTCATACTTACGAAGAATATGAAGATGAATTCAGGGAGAAAATGAAAGCAGCGGAATTGCCCTTGGATAAAGAATGAGAATGGAAAATGTGAGTAATAAAGATTTTGGAATTGTAATCCGAAATTCGAAGTCCGCAATCCGAAATTAAAGTAGTATAGAGTATAAAAATGTCTGAAAAAAAAGTAAAACCTGAAGAATTAGCCTCTGATATAAATTATGAACCTCAACAAAGAGTCTGGCTAAATCCGGCAGTTGAGTTTAAGCAAGGGGTATATAATTACAGCGGGATTCCTAAGAATGTTGAATACCTGGAATTACCGAATCCAAGGAAATGGCAGCCCACAGATCCTGATTGGAAATTACCTGAGAACTGGAAGCAGATCATTCTTGAAGGTTTGAGGGATAGGTTAAATAGATTTCGTTCACTTAGATTGTTTATGGATATTTGCGTCCGGTGCGGTGCTTGCGCGGATAAATGCCATTTCTTTATAGGTTCAGGAGATCCTAAAAATATGCCCGTTCTTAGGGCAGAACTTCTAAGATCTGTGTATAGAAATGATTTTACTCTTGCCGGAAAACTATTCGGCAAATTTTCAGGTTCAAGAGAATTAACTATTGATGTATTAAAGGAATGGTTTTATTATTTCTTTCAATGTACTCAATGCAGGCGCTGTTCTGTTTTCTGCCCTTATGGTATTGATACTGCAGAGATAACAATTTTAGTGAGAGAGCTTCTTAATCTTGTGGGAATTAATATCGATTGGATCATTACGCCGGTTGCCAATAGTTTTAGAACTGGTAATCATCTTGGTATTCAGCCGCACGGTTTTAAGGACAGCATCGAGTTTGCAGTTGACGAACTGGAATCCATTACAGGAATTAAAGTAGATGCACCGATAAATAAAAAAGGTGCAGAAATTCTCTTTATAGCTCCCTCGGCAGATTACTTCGGAACTCCTCATTATTTTACCTTGCTTGGCTACCTTGCATTATTCCATGAAATAGGTTTGGATTATACATGGAGCACCTATGCATCTGAAGGAGGGAATTTCGGGTCATTTATTTCTCATGATCTTATGAAAAGCTTAAACGCAAAAATGTACGCAGAGGCTAAACGGCTGGGAGTTAAATGGATACTTGGCGGCGAATGCGGTCATATGTGGAGAGTAGTAAATCAATATATGGATACTTTAAATGGACCCGCTGATTTTTTAGAAGAGCCTGTATCGCCTCTTACAGGAACTAAATTTGAAAATACCATTTCAACAAAAATGGTTCATATTTGTGAATTCACTGCTGATTTGATAAAAAATAATAAAATTAAATTAGATAAAAATCGTAATAATCATCGCAAGGTAACTTTCCATGATTCGTGTAATCCGGCGCGCGCTTTGGGTTTAATTGAAGAACCACGATATATAATTAATAATGCATGCAATTATTTCTATGAAATGCCGGAAAATACAATTAAAGAGCAGACATTCTGCTGCGGAAGCGGGGCTGGTTTAGGAACAGATGAAAATTTGGAAATGAGAATGCGTGGGGGCTTACCGAGAGCTAATGCAGTGAAGTTTGTTAAAGAAAAAAATGGTGTGAATTTTCTCGGCTGTATTTGTGCAATTGATAAAGCAACTCTGCCGCCGCTGATGGATTATTGGGTCGGTGGCGTTGATGTCGGCGGTGTTCACGAATTAGTTGGAAATGCATTAATAATGAATGGCGAAAAGGAAAGAACAACAGATTTGCGTGGAGAGCCGTTTGCCGAATAATGGAATGACGGAATATTGGAATAATGTTTTTAATAATCCAACACTCCATTTCTCCAGTATTCCAATTCTCCATAAATAACAGTTTAAGGAACTTACAATGTATGACGCAGGAAAAATAATAATCGGATTAATAATTTTTGTCGGACTGTTTACTTCACCTATCTGGTATGATCTGCTAAGTGGAAAAGCAGCACTTAAACAACCGGATCTTGTTATCCCATCAAATGTAAGATCAAAAAGAATGCGTAGCAGATACGGAATATTATGCGTACCAATCATATGGTTTTATTAAATGATTGGAGGTATGAAGTAGTCAGGGAAGGGAAAAGAACTTATGAATCCGATAATCATAAAAATTTTGATATGAGTCTTACTAAAACCTGTATTAACTGTCACTCAAATACATCACAATTCTGCGATCAGTGCCATAACTATGTGGGTGTCTCCCCTTATTGCTGGGATTGTCATACCGAACAACTCCCAACTGAGTCCGGATTGATTTCCAAAAAGCTGGAGAGCAAATAATGAATAAAAGTCGAAGAAATTTTCTAAAAATAGCTGGAATATCTGCAGTTGGAATAGCTTCGGAAAATTTAATAAGTGCTCACACTAATGATACTTCGTCAAAAATTCTGGCTAAGGCTGTTGATTCAACTAAGAAATTAACACAAACAAAAGTTGTTAAGAAACAGAGATTGGCGATGGTTGTCGATTTGAAAAAATGCATTTCTCAAAAAGGCTGCACAAAATGTATTGATGTCTGTAATAAGATTCATAATATCCCTGATTTCGGTGAAACAAAAGATGAAATAAAATGGATCTGGAAAGAACCTTATGAAGATGCATTTATTGACCAGGAAAATTTTTATATGACAGATGAACTTAAGGATAAGAAAATTCCGGTTTTTTGTAATAATTGTGATAATCCGCCATGTGTGGAAGTTTGCCCAACACAGGCAACATTTAAGCGTGATGATGGAATTGTAATGATGGATTGGCATCGATGTATTGGATGCAGGTATTGTATGGCGGCATGTCCTTATGGTTCAAGAAGCTTTAATTGGAGAGATCCGAAACCTTTCATTAAAGATATTGATCCTGATTTTCCAACCCGTACAAAAGGAGTGGTTGAAAAATGTGAATTCTGTGATGAACGATTAGCTCAGGGATTACCGCCGGCTTGTGTTGAAGTTTGTCCTGAAAAGGCACTAGTATTTGGCAATCTGAATGATCCTGGATCTGAAGTAAGAAAATTATTAAAAGAGAATTTTTCAATAAGACGAAAACCCGGTTTGGGAACAAACCCTGAAATCTATTATTTAGTATAAGGTTTAAATATGTTAGAACATGCATTAAAAGGAAATAAAAAATATTGGGGATGGTTATTTCTTCTAGGTTTCCTAATTGCAGTTGGTTTTTATTTTTACTTAAGGCAATTGAATTATGGATTAGGGATAACCGGTATGAGCAGAAATGTCAGCTGGGGTTTTTACATTGCTCAATTTACTTTTATCGTTGGAGTAGCTGCATCTGCAGTAATGGTTGTTCTTCCATATTATCTTCACAATTATAAAGAATTCGGAAAAGTTACCATACTCGGTGAATTTCTTGCAATTGCCTCGGTTATAATGTGCATACTTTTTGTTACAGTTGACCTTGGTCAGCCTTCCAGGATTGCAAACATTTTTTTATACCCCACTTTTCATTCTTTAATGTTCTGGGATGTTCTCGCATTGAGCGGTTATCTTGTGATAAATGTTATAATAACACGGGTAACGTTAAGTGCTGAAAATAAAGCTATGGCTCCACCGAAGTGGATAAGACCGGTTATTATTTTGTCAATTCCATGGGCAGTCAGTATTCATACGGTTACTGCATTTTTGTTTGCAGGACTTGCAGGGCGACCTTTTTGGATGACAGCCATTCTTGCCCCAAGATTTTTAGCTTCTGCATTTTCTGCCGGGCCTGCCTTGCTGTTGATCTTTTGTCTGATATTACGAAGAATTACAAAATTTGATCCTGGTAATGAAGCTATTAAGAAGTTGGGATTGATAATTACATATGCAATGTGCGTAAATGTTTTTTTCATCTTAATGGAGTTGTTTACTACTATATACAGCGGCATTCCCGATCACAATTCTCATCTGCAATATCTTTACATAGGCCTGGATGGAAATGCAAGGTTGGTTCCATGGATGTGGACTTCGGCTCTTCTGGCTGTTGTATCATTAGTATTTCTTATTATACCAAGATTAAGAAACAACCGGAAAATGTTACTGGCTGCATGCATAATAGTATTTTTATCGATATGGATTGATAAAGGTTTAGGTTTGGTAATAACCGGGTTCATACCAAATCCTTTCGGAAAGGTTATTCAATACTGGCCGACAATGCCCGAATCATTAATTGCTTTGAGCATCTGGGCAGTTGGAATCTTTTTGATAACCATTTTTTACAAAATTGCTCTTTCGGTTAGAAGAGAAATAGAAATTTAATATGTCAAAGTGGATAACGTAATAATTATAGGTGGAATGGCAGCAGGCTGCAAAGCTGCCGCAAGATTGAACAGGATATGTTCAAATTATCATATAACAATATTAGAAAAAAAACCGTTTCTTTCGGTTAGCAGTTGCGGTCTTCCGTATTATGCCGGGGGAGACATAGATGATTTTTTTGATCTCACAAAAACTTCTTATGGAATTATACGCGACGAAAAATATTTCCATGAAGTAAAAGGCGTAAAAGTACTTACAAATACAGAAGTAAAAGAAATAAATATTGAAAAAAAAGAGGTTGTTTGCTGTAGTATTAAAGATGAAACATTCACACTTCCGTATGATGCATTAATTATTGCAACCGGCTCAATACCAAATGAACCGGCATTTCCATATGAAAGATCCTCAACCATCTCATTTTTTCATTCCCCCCCGGATTCAAAGAATTTCAGGGAAGCTGTTCAAAAAGGAGAAGTAAACAAGGCTGTTATTATTGGGGGCGGTTTTATCGGCTGCGAAATGATGGAAGCCTTAACTTCTCTGTGGGGAATTGATACTATTTTAATTGAAAAGGAAAAATCGTTATTACCCGGATGTCTTGATCCGGAAATTTCATCATGCCTTGAACAATCTATTAAAACCGATAAAATTAAATTAATGTTTTCGGCTGCAGTAAATAAAATTGAAACCGATGAAAATGGAAAACCGGCAGTTTTCTTTAATGATGAGCAAAAAATCAATTCTGATTATGTATTCTTTTGTCTTGGTGTAAAACCAAATACAAAACTTACTCTTAAATCAAATATAAAAACCGGCAAATATGGTGGAATTCTAGTTGATGAACAAATGAGAACAAACCTGCCTAATGTTTGGGCAGCAGGTGATTGTGTGGAAATTAGAAATTTAGCTACGGGTAAACCTGATTATTTTTCATACGGATCTCTTGCCAATCGTATGGGTAGAGGAGCTGCTGATTCGATTGCAGGAAAACCGGTTTCATTTAAAGGAGCAGCAGGCACTTTTTCTTTTAAAGTTGTTTGATCATATTATAGGAGCAACGGGGCTTACCGAAGAAAAAGCAAGAAAGCTTGGTTTTAATTCCGGAAGCGTAACCGGCAGCTGGCCTGATAGACCTGATTATTATCCTGAAATGAAAAATCTGTTTGGCAAGCTTGTTTATGAGCTAGACAGCTTGAGACTGTTGGGATTGCAATTAGTCGGTGAAGGAGAGGTTACCAGGTATATCGATGTTTTTTCCGAACTATTATCCCGCAAAAGTAGAGTTGAAGATTTAATCAATCTTGAACATGGATATACACCGGCTCATTCATCTCCAATTTCACCTTTAAATAATTTAGGATATATGGCAATTAACCAGGAATGTGAGGGAATCAAAAATTTTAATCCTTTGCTCCTTCCAACTTTTAAAGGAATATATATCGATGTAAGAGAACCATACGAAGTTGATTCTAATCCTTTCACGGAAGGATGTCTTCAAATTCCATTATCTGGAATTAGGTTAAAATTAGATGAATGGAATTTGGATCAGGAAATTATGTTTATATGTGAAAAAGGTCCGAATCTTATGAAGCCGCTAGAATATTTACGAATTACGGATATAAAAATGTTTCTTATTTAGGCGGCGGAAATCTTTTTTTTAGCAGAATAATTAAATCGAATTATGCAAGAAATCTTAATCTTCAAAACAAACATGATAGAAGAATTTGAATTAAGCGGAATTTTTCAATGGATAGAAATTAATTCTATTTTAATCTGCAATTCGAAATCAAAAATCTGAATAGTCAGTTATGAACAGTGAATTATCTAACTTAATTATTTTAGGAATTAAATCATAAAACCTCAACTCTAGCAGAGAGGGAAAATTTTCAAATTTAATAAAAAAGAAATGAAGCATGCTCTAAACTATTTTAAATCAATAGATAATGTCGAGAGCATAGTTCTCATTTCAACCTGCAACAGGCTGGAGTTTTATTTTGTAATTAAACCGGGTACAGATCCTTTTTTAATTATTAATGATTTCTTTTGTAAGTATAAGAATATTGAGCCGCTAAATAAAAAGCTCTTTTATTTTTATAATGGAATTGAAACTGTCGAACATCTCTTTAAAGTAGCTGCTGGTTTGGATTCAATGTTAATCGGCGAATATCAAATATTGGGTCAGCTAAAAGATTCATACAGTATTGCTTGTGCTGAGAAAACAGCCGATAAAATTTTGCATAAATTATTTCATAATGCTTTCCGTGTAAGTAAACTTATAAAGAATAAAACAAGAATTGGTTCAGGTAATCAATCGTTAAGCGGGGCTGCATTCAAAATAATAAAAGAGAAATTAAGAAAAGAAGATGTAATTACTATAATAGGTGTAAATCAGAATACAAAAATTATTGCAGAGTTGTTGAACAAAGCAGGATTTTCTCACCTGTTATTTGTAAACAGAACACTTCATAAGGCGGAAGAGTTGGCAGAAAAATACAAAGGGGTTGCCTTCGGTTTGGATTATATCGAAGAACCTCTGATAAGTTCAAAATGTATATTTAGCTGCACAGGAGCTCCTGGCTATATAATTAATAGTGAGCTTATAAATGAAATATACCTAAAAAATAAGCTTCCGAAATTAATAATAGATCTGGCTGCTCCGCGTGATATTAATACTAAAGAACTCGTAAAAGATATAGAAGTAGTTGATATGGAAGTATTAAAGAAATATTTGGATGCAGATAGAAAACAAATAGTTCCGGATTTGCCGGAAGCAGAAAGAATTATCTCTAATGAAGCTAATGTTTTTGAGGTTTGGAATAAATCTCAATCAGATGATGATTTATGTTTAATCCAGGAAAAAATTGAAGTAATTCGTTTACAATTGCTGGATGAAGTAAAACTTCAAATTTCAGAGGAGCAAATTAAATTACTGGATAAATTTTCTCATTCTTTAAGTCACAGGATAAAATCTATAATCACCCAGGAAATTAAAACTACTCATGCTGAAACCGAATTAAGTAACGGATCATAATTATTCCGGGAGGCTTTATGAATATTATAACAATTTCGAGAGGTTCTTTAAGCGCTACAGAAATGCTTGCCAGAAAAGTTTCCGAAAAGCTTAATTATTCTATTGTAACAAGGGAAGATGTTATCAAAGCTGCAGAAAAATATGGTATAAAAGAAACCGGATTAGGTGATTTATCTTTTATTGAAAAATCCCCGACTATATGGGATAAAATGAGCGATAGAAAGAAGCATTATCTTTCTTGTTTTCAAACAGCACTTTTAGATTTTGCTCTTAAAGGAAGTATAATTTACCACGGTCACCTTGCACAGTTCCTGCTTGGTGAAATACCGTTTGTATTGCGTGCTTTACTTACTTCACCGACTGAATTCAGAATAAAAACTCTAATGGAAGAAGGCGGGAAAACCAGGGAACAAGTTACTTCTTATATAAAATTAATCGATGAGAGACGGGAAAAATGGTCTCACTTTTTATATGGTGTGGATTGGAAAAATCCTACTTATTATGATATAGTGTTTAACCTGGAGAAAATTAATATCAATCTGGCCGCGGACTTGCTTTCTAATATTGCAGCAAAAAAGGAATTTCAATCAAACCCTGAATCTTTAAAGATTATGAAAAATTTAAATCTCGCTTCAAAGGCCAAAGTGTATTTACAGCAATCTCCCAGAACAAAAGGGAGTGAGGTTGAAATTGAAGCAGATTCTGATAGTGGTTCATTGATTGTTAGAGGAAATACTCCAAGAGTGGGTTCAAGAATGTGGGAGAATGATATCAAGAATGTCTTATCTAAAGCTGAAGGGGTTAAGAATATAAAAGTTATTAAATCAATTGTGGGGTATTACGAGTAAAAGACCTGGATACCCGACAATTGGTAAAGGAAATCGAGCATAAAGTATCGAGAATCCCGTACCAAGTATCGAAATAGAATTTACAAACAATCTTCAAGTGGAATGAATTATGACAAAAGACGAAATGGCATCTGATCTTTTAATCGTCGGCGCCGGTATTGCAGGAATTACTGCTGCTGTAGAAGCTGCAGAAACTGGAATAAATGTAATTTTAATAGAAAAAAATCCATACATAGGCGGTAAGGTTACTCAGTTTAGTAAATATTTCCCTAAGCTGTGTCCGCCTGCCTGCGGACTTGAAATTAATATCCGCCGGCTCCGAACTAATCCTTTAGTAAAGCTTTTTACATTAGCTGAAGTGACTGATTTAGTATATGAATTGGGTAAATATAAAGTAAACATTAAACTAAAACCGAGATACATAAATAATCAGTGTACATCGTGCGGCGATTGTGTGAAAGTATGCCCTGAAACAAGGAAGAATGATTTTAATTATAATATGGATGAAACTACAGCTATATATATTCCTTATGAAAATGCATATCCGCAAAAATATGTTATAGATAAAGAAACATGCAAAGGAAGCAGCTGCAGCAAATGTATTGAAGCATGCAAATATAAAGCAATTGTCCTGGGTCAGCCTGAAAGAGTTATTTCTGTTGAAGTTAGTTCTATAATTTGGGCTGCAGGTTGGGAACCTTACGATGCTAATAACCTGGATGTTCTGGGTTTTGGAAAGTTTCCGGATGTTATTACGAATGTGATGATGGAAAGGCTCGCTTCAGCCGACGGACCAACAAAAGGAGAAATTCTAAGACCATCAACAAAAGAAAAAGTAAAGAGTATTGCCTTCGTTCAATGTGCCGGTTCAAGAGATGAAAATCATCTGGAATATTGCTCATCGGTCTGCTGCATGGCTTCTCTTAAGCAGACTCAGTATATAAGAGAACAGAATCCTGATGCAGAAATTTATATCTACTATATTGATGTACGCTCAAATGGTCTCCTGGAAGATTTTTACCGGAATGTTCAGGGAGATGATAAAATTCATTTCCATAGGGGTAAAGTAGGTAAAGTATCACAGGATAATTCAGGAAAATTGATTGTCGAAGCAGAAGACTCGCTAACCGGAAAATTAATGCAGAACAAAGTGGAACTAGTAGTTTTAGCCACCGGAATGAAGCCTGCCGCTAAAAATTTACCTGTTGATAATTCGGTTATTGATGCAAATGGCTTTCTTCATTTTAATGGAAATGGAACCAATAAATTCCCTGGACAAACCGGGTGTGGTGTAATAACTGAACCAAAAGATGTTGCTTCAACAGTTCAAGAGGCTACCGGTTCAGTGCTAAGGGTTATTCAAAAAATTAATGGGAATGCATCCCTCCGGGAAAGGAATTAAAATTATGGCGATTGAAACAAAAGTTGGAGTATACGTATGCTCCGGGTGCGGAATAGGTGAAAGTATAAATTGCGATCAATTAATTCAAGTTGCATCTAAGGAGAATAAAGTACCGGTCTGTAAAGTTAGTCCCTGGCTCTGCAGTGAAGAGAGTATTGAGATGATAAAGAAGGATATTGAAAGTGAAAATCTAAACCGGGTTGTAATCGGTGCTTGTTCACAAAGATTTTTATCGGATGTTTTCACATTCAGTCCTGAAGTTTTTGCTGACCGTGTTAACTTAAGGGAGAATGTTGCCTGGACACATAAACCAAATGATGAAGATACTCAAATGCTTGCAGAAGATTATATTAGAATGGGAATTGCAAAAGTAAGAAATTGTGAACCGCCTGTTTCTTTTCAAAAAAATATTAATGAAACCATTCTGATTGTCGGTGGCGGAATTTCAGGAATGACTTCTGCTTTAGCTGCTGCAAATGCCGGGTTTTCTGTTGTTCTAACAGAAAAAGAAAATCAGCTTGGAGGTTATGTTAGTAAATTATATAAAGTCCCTCCGTCTTATTCACCATATATAGAACCGGTGAATCCCGGAATCGATGAATTAATTTCCGAGATTGAATCTCATCAGAATATTAAAGTAATAAAATCATGCTTAATAGATAAAATATCGGGTGAACCTGGAAACTTTAGCGTTTCACTTAAGATAAACAATTCACAAACAGAGAATATAACAGCCGGTGCGATAATCCAGGCTACCGGTGCAAAACCGTACAATCCTAATAAACTTGTTGATTTAGGTTACGGGAAATATGAAAATGTGATATCTAGTATTGAATTGGAAGAATACTTTCAGCTAAAAGATGGTAAGTCTCAGGCTTATTCTAATAATAATGGAAGTAAAAATATTTTCAACGGTAAACCTGTTAAAAGTATAGCTTTTTTGCAATGTGCAGGTTCCAGGGATGAAAAACATTTACCTTACTGTTCATCAGAGTGCTGTTCAACATCATTAAAGCAGGCTTTATATATAAGAGAAAAATATCCTCATGCATTAATCTATATTATATATAGAGATATGAGAACACCGGCCCAGCATGAATTGTTTTATAAGAGAGTTCAAAATGAAGATAATGTTTTTTTCACCAAGGGTGATGTTGTTAATATTAGTAAAAATGGAAATGATTCAATACTTGTTGATATTGATAATACTCTTTTAGGTGAAAAGATTCAGATAGAATCTGACCTGGTAGTATTAGCCAATGGAATGGTTCCTTCAACTTTAGTTGGAGATATCGAAACTGAAACTATTGGATCAAAAGATGAAGGGAAAACACTTAATGGAAAAAAAGCAGCCGCATCTGCCGAAACAGGAGCGAAGATATTAAATCTTGCTTACAGGCAGGGGACTGATTTACCTACATTAAAATACGGATTCCCCGACTCTCATTATATTTGTTTTCCGTATGAGACCAGAAGGACGGGTATTTATGCTGCTGGTTCCGTACGAGCCCCAATGGATATTTCAATGAGTAAAACAGATGCTTATGGTGCCGCATTAAAAGCTGTTCAAGTAATTCAAACTGCAAAAGAAGGTAAAGCTGTCCACCCTAGATCCGGAGATCAATCTTACCCTGATTTCTTTCTTCAACGCTGCACCCAGTGCAAGAGATGTACTGAGGAATGCCCCTTTGGAACTCTGGATGAAGATGAGAAAGGCACTCCCTTGGTTAATCTTGCAAGATGCCGTAGATGTGGTATTTGCCTCGGTGCTTGTCCCGAAAGGATTATTTCATTTAAAGATTATTCAATCAATATGGTTTCTTCAATGATCAAGTCTATTGAAATACCCGATGAGGAAGAAGAAAAACCAAGGATACTTGCATTCCTTTGTGAAAATGATGCTTATCCGTCGTTGGACATTGCAGGAAGGAACCGGCTTCAATATGATCCAAATATCAGGGTAATCCCTGTCCGGTGCCTTGGTTCTGTGAACACTGTTTGGATTGCCGATGCTCTTTCAAGAGGATTTGACGGTATCCTTTTGATCGGCTGTAAATATGGTGATGATTATCAATGTCACTTTATAAAAGGAAGTGAACTGGCCAATAAACGAATGGAAAATGTTCAGGAAAAATTAAAACAGCTGGTACTTGAACCTGAAAGAGTAAGGCTTCTTACACTTTCCATAGATGAATATGAAAAAATTCCTAAAATCTTTAATGAATTTGTTGAAGAGATTAAAGAAATTGGAGCTAATCCATATAAAGGAATGTGATAATAAGATTACAAAATTATTGGGAAGATATTTGGATGTTTTGCTGTTTTTAAATTAAACAACAAGTCGATTACAAAATCTATAAACGCATTGATTTTACTTACGTATAGCCATAAGTTTTTATTTGAAATTATTCCAGTTTAAGCAGAAAAATGGTTTTTATCTAGTGAAAAAATTCAATTAAAAGGGAGATGAAATTGCCTGTTCTAAGTGGGGAAAAAGTTGTTGATGTTCAGAGAAAATCATTCTCATTCGAAATAATTAAAGAGCAGGCATTTTCATTATTTATCTGCCAAAATGGATGCAGCGGCAGAGCAAATCTTCAAATAATAAAGATAAACCTAATATTTTTTTAATGGAAGGAAGTTTATATGTCAAAATCTATTTTGATTAAACCGCACGGGAGCGATGAATTAAAAGCACTTCTTCTTTGTGGTAAGGAAAAAGAGGAGGAAATTAATAAAGCAAACGGGTTGAAAAAAATTCGTTTGACCAGCCGTGAAACCGGGGATCTCATAATGCTTGGTATTGGAGGTTTTACTCCCTTAAATGGTTTTATGACTCACGATGATTGGAAAGGTGTATGCGCCGACATGAAGATGTCGAATGGTTTGTTTTGGCCTATTCCAATTACGCTTTCAGTTTCACATGAAGTTGCTAAATCCTTAAAAGTCAATGATGAAATAACATTGGTCAGTGATGAAACTGATGAAATCATGGCTACTATGAAAGTAACCGATAAATACCAGATTGATAAGGATTTTGAATGTAAACAGGTATTTACCACAAACGATCCGGAACACCCTGGTGTTAAAATGGTAATGCAGCAGCTTGATTGGAATATTGCTGGTCCTGTAAAAGTTCTTTCAGAAAGTTATTTCCCTAAAGAATTTGGAGATTTGTATCAAAGACCTGAAGAAAGCCGGAAAATATTTTCTGAAAAAGGATGGAGAACAATATCTGCTTTACAGCTTCGCAATCCTATGCACCGGTCACATGAATTTCTTGCTAAAATTGCTCTTGAAGTCACTGATGGGCTTTATATTCATCAATTGGTAGGAAAACTGAAACCAGGTGATATTCCTGCTGAAGTAAGGGCAAAATGTATTGATGTTTTAGTGGAAAATTATTTTATAAAAGATTCTGTCGTTTGCGGTGGTTACCCACTTGATATGAGATATGCTGGTCCAAGAGAAGCCTTATTGCATGGTGTTTTCCGTCAGAATTTCGGCTGTACTCATCTTATTGTAGGCCGGGACCATGCAGGGGTTGGAAATTATTATGGCCCGTTTGACGCTCAAAAGATATTTTTCGAAATTCCGGAAGATGCATTATTACTGAAACCTCTTCCAATTGATTGGACATTCTGGTGCTTCAAATGCGGTGGAATGGCTTCAATGAAAACCTGCCCTCATAAAAAAGAAGACAGATTATTCTTAAGCGGTACTGCTCTCCGGAAAGCTCTTTCAGAAGGCGGAGATGTCCCTGCAGAATTCAGCCGGCCAGAAATCTTAGCAATACTTAAGAGATTACTATTCAAAGCTGGAAAATAAAGTAGAAATTAAAATGCACCAGTTTGCAACCGGTGATATGAAAACTGATGGTAAAAAATAATTAAACCATAATTATGAAAAATTCAAATATCAATTCGTTATCAATTATAATAAAGGAGATAATATAATGCCGAGTTATGTAATTCCTGATAAATGTGATGGATGCAAGGCACTGGATAAAACAGCTTGCCAGCACATCTGTCCTAATGACCTTATGGTGTTGAACAAGGACTCAATGAAGGCATACAACTGCGAACCAGAAATGTGCTGGGAATGTTACAACTGTGTTAAGATATGTCCCAACCAGGCTATTGAAGTACGCGGTTATGCAGACTTTGTTCCTCTAGGAGCTACCGTTACACCAATGAGAAGTACAGATTCAATTATGTGGACAGTTAAGTTCCGCAATGGTACTTTAAAAAGATTCAAATTCCCTATTCGAACCACAGAAGAAGGGAAAGCCGTACCGGATGGCGGATGGAACACAAGTAACGATGACCTCAAGAGCGCTGTTCTTTTTACCGAGCCTGAGTCTTTAGGTCTTCCTGAAGTAGTAACAATTAAGAATTAGGAGGAAGGAAAATATTATGGCAAATTTCAAAACTGAAGAAGTAAATACCGATCTATTGATTATTGGCGGCGGTATGGCAGCTTGCGGGGCAGCTGTTGAAGCTGCATATTGGGCAAAGAAACATGACCTTAAAGTTACCATGGTAGATAAAGCGGCTGTTGATAGAAGCGGGGCTGTTGCTATGGGGCTTTCAGCTATCAATCAATATGTAGGAATTAAAGATGGAAAAAATACGGTCGAAGATTATGTAAAATATGTTCGAAGTGATTTAATGGGAATTACGCGTGAAGATTTAGTATATAACATTGCCCGTCATGTTGACTCCTCTGTTCATTTATTTGAAAAGTGGGGATTACCAATTTGGAAAGATGCTGATGATAATTATGTTCACGAAGGCAGATGGCAGTTAATGATTAACGGTGAATCTTATAAAGTTATTGTTGCCGAAGCAGCAAAAAATGCAATTGGTGCTGAAAATATTTATGAGAGAGTCTTCATTGTAGGACCATTAATGGATGGTGATGTTTGTGTCGGTGCTGTAGGCTTCAGTATCAGAGAAGAAAAATTCTATGTATTTAAAGCCAAAGCAGTATTGGTAGCTATGGGTGGTGCAGTACATGTATTTAAACCGCGTTCATCCGGTGAAGGATTGGGACGTGCATGGTATCCGCCATGGAATTCAGGATCCAGTGCTTATTTCACTCTTAAAGCCGGCGCAGAAATGACCTGCCAGGAAGTCCGATTTATTCCTGTTAGGTTTAAAGATGCTTATGGTCCTGTTGGTGCCTGGTTCTTATTATTTAAATCAAGAGCTACCAACGGTGAAGGCGGTAATTACATGATTGAAAGACAAGGTGAACTTGAGAACTGGGTTCCTTATGGTAAAGTAAAACCTGTTCCTGCTAACTTACGTAACTGGCTTATGATGCTGGATGTTATGGACGGTAAAGGTCCAATTTACATGAAAACTGATGAAGCAATTAAAAAGATTGCTTCGGAAGCCGGTGATGAAAAAGCGGCTAAGAAAAAACTAAAGGAATTAGAATCCGAAGCATGGGAAGATTTCCTGGATATGACTATTTCCCAGGCTATCCTTTGGGCAGGTACGAATACCGCACCTGAAGAGAAACCTTCTGAAATTGCTGCTGCTGAACCATATTTTATCGGCTCACATTCCGGCGCATCTGGCGCTTGGGTAAGCGGTCCTAAAAATTTAGCTCCGGATGAATATTTCTGGGGTTATGCAAATATGGCTACTATTAAAGGTATCTTCTGTGCCGGTGATGCTTCGGGCGCTTCGAGCCATAAGTTTTCATCCGGTTCTCATGCTGAAGGCCGTATTGCTGCTAAAGGGGCTATTGATTATATAGTTGATAACCCGAATCCACCTAATTATAATCAAGCTGAAATTGATGCGTTGAAAGAAGAAATACTAAAACCTCTTGAAACTTATAATCAATTCAGCAATGGCTCTACTGATCCGGAAGTAAATCCGAATTATATTAAACCTAAAATGTTCATGTTCAGGCTTCAGAAAATAATGGATGAATATGCTGGGGGTGTTTCTTCACAATTTAAAACCAGCAAGAGCCTTTTGGAAAAAGGGCTTGAACTCCTGGAATATTTGAAAGAAGATTCGTCTAAACTTGCTGCCTCTGATCTCCATGAATTAATGAGGTGCTGGGAAAATATTCATAGGATGTGGCAGGCTGAAGCTCATGTTAGAGCTATCTTATTTAGAGATGAAACACGCTGGCCGGGTTATTATTATCGTGCCGACAAACCTTCAATGAATGAAAAAGACTGGAAGGTATTTGTAAACATGAAATGGGATCCGAAGAGCGATAAATGGGATGTATTCTCACGTCCTATTATTTCGATTGTGAATTAGTATTTATCCAAAATTAAAAGGGGATTATCTTTTGGATATGGCTAAAGTTCAAAAGGGAATCCCGTTCAAAACGGGATTCCTTGTTTTAATTGAATAGATAAGCAGATTGAAAATTGAATGTTGATTAGTGAAAATTTTAAGTGTTACAGATAGAAAAAATATTCAATGCTCAATATTCAATAATAAGTAATTAATCATCATGGAACCAGAAAAAACTTTTAGCTGCCCGCATTGCAATCAGCCGTTAAAAAAATGGCTGTGCCCGCCTGAATCTTCGTGGGATGTTGACTACCAGTATGCATGCTTCAATGACGAATGTTCTTATTATGTTCGTGGTTGGGATTGGATGAAGAGTAAATTCAATCAAAATATTTCCTACCGTTATAGGCTAAATCCTTCCAACGGAGAAGCCGGACCTTTGCCCGTCTGGTCTAAAGATGCTTTGAAAAATTTTATAATAGAGTGAACTGCTAACATATATGTAGCAAAATTCGGAATTAAAAGGTGGAGACTATGGAAGAGATAGAAAAATTAAAAGAAGCAATTTTAAAGGAATATCCAAGACTAAATAAAGAAAGTCGGTTTAAATTCAACTGTCATAAAAACATTAGCTGCTTTAATAAATGCTGCAGCGATGTAAATATTTTTCTAACACCCTATGATATTATTCGATTAAAGAATAGGCTTAAAATATCATCACAGGAATTTTTAGATAAATATACATTTTTTCCGATTGATGAAAAACAAAACCATCCTATAGTAATGTTAAAGATGAATAGAGATGAAGAAAAAACATGTCCATTTGTGAATGATAATGGATGCTCTGTTTATGAAGACAGACCATGGCCCTGCAGGATGTATCCTTTAGGAGTCGCATCGCCAAAAGGTGAGAAAATAAACTGTGATGGTGATTTCTACTTTATCATTGATGAACCTGTTTGCCAAGGTTATAAAGAAAATAAAAGCCAGACAATTAATGATTGGCTCCAAGATCAACAAGTTGAAGAATATACTCAAATGGGTGAGCGTTTTAAAGAAGTTTCACTTCACGATTATTTTAAGGAAGGAAAACAGCTTGACCCGTCAAAACTGGAAATGTTCTATACTGTATGCTACAACATCGATAAATTTAGAGAATTTCTTTTTGAATCTTCTTTTTTCAAACGCTTTGAAGTTGATGAAGAAATTATACATGATATAAAACACGATGATGAAGAATTGCTTTTGTTTGGATTTGAATGGTTAAAGTATTGTCTTTACGGTGAAAAAACTATGAAAGTAAAAAAAGCAAAACAACATTAAATCCTGGTTACATTTATGAATGATAGAAATTTAATTAAACCTGATACTGATTTCATTAAATATATAAAAGCTAACGGGGGAGAGAATCTTAGTAAGTGTTATCAATGTGCAACATGTTCTTCTACATGCTCTCTATCTACTGAAGAGTATGGATTTCCGCGCAAACAGATGCTTTGGGCTCAATGGGGTTTAAAAGATAAATTGCTTAAAGATCCGGGACCATGGCTCTGCTTCTATTGCGGTGATTGTTCGCAGCAATGCCCGAGGAAAGGAAATCCCGGCGAGACTATGATGGCTTTGCGCAGATATCTTACTTCACTTTATGATTGGACCGGGTTATCCCGTTTGATGTATAGTTCAGTTTACTGGGAAATAGGTATACTATCTATTATGGCAGCAATTATAATATTATTATTTACGCTGCCGAACAATTTTGGCTTTGGTTTGCTTTACAGTTCAGGCCCGGCGCCGCTTTCTACGGTAATGCTTGATAAGTTCGCTCCTATAGATATTGTCGACTGGGGAGATAGAATCATGGCTGCCGTATTGGGATTACTATTGCTTAGTAATGCTGCGCGAATGTTTTATGGTTTAACCAAGGGAGAAAAGATCCCGTTCAGCTCATATTTAATGGAACTTCCTAATTTTATTATTCAGGGTATAACTCAGAAAAGATGGAGAGATTGCGATAGTAATAGTTCCGGTAAAAACTGGGTCCGTCACTTTTTGCTAGTTACAGGTTATGCAATTATGTTTACACTTGTTGTTGTTTTTCTGCCATGGTTTCAAATAAATGGAAGCAGTTTGCATTGGACAAGTATTCTAGGCTATTATTCTACAGTAGTTTTATTAGGTTCAACTATATGGATTATAATTGACCGTATAAATAAAGGTACGGAGATGCACCAGTTCAGCCATTTCTCTGACTGGATGTTTCCAATTTTACTTTTTCTTTCAGCACTTAGTGGTATTTTGTTGCACATTTTCAGAGTCTCTGATATGCCCATGCCGACTTACTATACATATATGATTCACCTGGTAATTGTAGTACCAATGCTGGTTGTTGAGGTACCTTTTGGGAAATGGTCTCACTTACTATATCGTCCCTTGGCTATTTATGTTGCCTCTGTAAGAAGCCGGGCTAAAGAATATCCTCAGCATGGTTCTGTTGCCGCGGATCAAGTATCAGCATCAGCTTAGCATTATTATTATTGAAAACAATCTCAGTATTTCTTTAGAAAATCATTTACTGACAAGTTTGTAGCGCCATTCATTTTATATTCTTTCCGCTCAAATAATTTTAATTCAATATTTGCCATTAATAAAATATAATGCATTTAAATCTTGGGGAAGAATTATTTTTTTTCTAAACATTTCCCTCAGGTTGTAACAATTATTAAACAATTTCGTCTTTATATAAAAGATGCTGAGCAATCTGAAATATAAGCTACTTCTAAAACAATATAAGAATAAGGTTTATAGCTATTCGATATATATGCTTGGAAACCGTATGGATGCTGATGATGTGACCCAGGAAGTTTTAATTAGATTATGGAAGAATATAGATAATTTTAATATGAATGCTGCCGGTTCTTATATAATGAAAATGACTCACAATCTTTGCATTGATTATTTAAGACGCCGTAATATATTGTTAAATAGAGAGATTGAAATCGATAATATTTTTGAAGAAACTTATACAAATGTTAATGATTTAGATAATCCGGAAATAATGATTTCACAAGAAAATCTAAACACAAGAATAAAAGAAGCTATTGAAAATTTACCTGTTAACCTGCGAAGTATTTTTATAATGTATCAGTTGCAGGGTATGAAATATAAGGAAATAAGCAATTCACTTGATATACCAATAAATAGTGTAAAAGTTTATTTGATGCGTGCAAGAATAAAATTACAAAATGAATTAAAAGAATTTAAGAATGAAGTACCAATTTGAAATTAATGAAAAACTGCTGAACAGAATTATTTCTGTCGCTTACGGCGATGCAAATATAGTAGATAAAATCAAAATAAATGTTTTGGCTTTAAGAAATCCTGAGATTAAAAGATTATTAGCGGAATATAAAATTACGGCCAGATCGATCGGGAATCTGGAAAAAGAAGATTGCCCGGATGAAATTCTTGAAAATATAAAAATCAATACCGGAATTAAAGAAAAAAAATTGTTCTCCCCGGCAATTAAATCTTTGCATACTTTTATATATAAACCGGCATTAACTACTGCTGCTGTTTTAGTGATATCAGCAGGGATTGTAATATTCATCCTGTTCAAAAACACCGGGGGAAATCATTACTCAAAAAAACAAATTCAATTAGCTGAAAGACAGGTTAAACAATCACTTGTTCTGGTTAATAAAATTTTTAATAGGACTGCAGATAAATTAGAAAACGATATCCTGAAGGAACAGGTTGCGAAGCCGGTTCACGAAGGTGTTTCAACAATAAATGATCTTTTTAGAGGAGGTTAAAAAAATGAAAAATTTATTAAAAATATTTTCAATTATGATCATATTATTCTCAATAAGCCTTCCAGCACAGGAAAAATATGATTATTCAAATGATCCTGGTTATGTGGATTTCGGCGATTTAGCAAAATTTCAAGACGATAGCGATGTAACTGAAATTATTATCGAAAGTAATTTGTTAAGGATGGTCGCCAATGCAACTAAAAATAATGATACTGCATTATATGATCTTTTAAGCGGGCTTAAGCTGGTAAAGGTAAACTCATTTAGGAGCCCGGAAAATGATAAAGATGAGCTTATCCAGAGAATGGAGAGTATAAATAAAAAACTTGTATCAAAGGACTGGGATAGAATTGTTCATGTTAAGAGCGGGGAAGAATATACTAATGTTTTTATCAAATCGTCTGTTTCCGGTAATAATATTTTAGGACTGGCAGTTACGACTTATCAAAAAGATGGTGAAGCATCGTTTGTAAATATTGTTGGAAAAATAGACCTTGAAAGTATCGGACGATTGGGAGCTAAATTCGATATCCCTTCACTTGGGCATATACACCGAAAGAGAGGGAACTAATATGAGAACGAAAAATATTTTAATACCTGTTGTAGTAATATTTTCGGCAATTACCCTTATTGGCTGTATTGGTGTTGATCATGATTTCAGGGAAGTTAAATCTCTAGTAATGGAATCTACTAATGATAAGTATTATAAAGATGTAGAATTTGCAGTCGGGTCTTTAGGTATATCCTTTGCCAAATTTGTTATAAGCTTTAGTGATGATGACAGGGATGCAGAAGCAATCCTAAGTAATATTTCTGAGGTGCAGATAGGTGTTTATAAAAATAAT
Source organism: uncultured Ignavibacteria bacterium (assembly GCA_963739895.1). Lineage (GTDB taxonomy): Bacteria > Bacteroidota > Ignavibacteria > Ignavibacteriales > Ignavibacteriaceae > CAVQBP01. Next base: position 36,282 of record CAVUCR010000020.1, read on the forward strand.
GATTTAGGAAATATACACTACGGCTATTCTTTCTTCCATAATATTGATGATAAACTTAAAGAAGAGAACTGGCACAACATTGTGAAACATATTGATGGAGATGAGTTAACCGGGATTTATGTTAAATATGAAGACGATTTAATTAATAAAATGTATGTAATTAATATTAAAAATAATAAGCTGTCCCTGGTTAGAGTAAAAGGAAACCTGGAAAATATTTTAACTTATGCCATTAAAGATAAAGGCTTCGATAGAGTAAGTTTTAGGTAAATGTAAATAGAACCAGTGAGTAACAAGAGACCTCTTCTATGTTCCTTATGTGTCTATGTGTTTTAAATAATCACAAGCATTTATAAAATAGAAAATTTCTTAGGAGATTAATTATCTTCAAGATGAATAAATGTAAAATATTTTTCCGAAAGAATTTTTTCTGCTTTTTTAGCTTTCTCGAAATCAGGAAATATTCCAAAGAGAGTTGAACCGCTTCCCGTCATAAGTGCAAATTCAGCTCCGAGTTTGTAAAGGGTTTTTTTTATTCCATCGATTTCAGGAAATTTTTTTAATACAATCTCCTCAAAATCATTTGAAATTATTCCCTTCAGCTCTAAGTAACTTTTATTTACATTTTGGATAAGTTCAATTAAACTATTGGCTGGTTTTTTAGGTATAATTTGAGAATATGCCCAGGGAGTTGAAATATGAATTCCCGGGTTTACAATTAAGAGGGGTTGACTTATCCTAAAATTTATTTGTTTTAATTCCTCACCTTTCCCTTCGGCAAATTTTGGCTTTCAATCAAGGAAAAAAGGTACATCGGATTCAAGTTTGACTGCAAGTTTAAACAGCTCTTCATATGATAAATTTAATTTAAATAATTCATTCATCATCAGCATTATTGATGCTGCATTAGAACTGCCACCTCCCAGACCTGCTCCGATGGGGATATTTTTTTTTAAGATAATTTCAACATTGAATTTTTGGCTGACATATTCTTCCAGCAGGTTTTTAGATTTCATGATTAGGTTGTCTTTTCCTAAATCTAAAGTCTCAATATTACTTTTAAATAAGAATGAATTTGAATTTTTTACAATTATCTCATCATGCAGCTGAATTGGATAAAAAATTGTTTCAATATTATGAAATCCGTCAGGGCGTTTAGATATAATATTTAAACCGAAATTAATTTTTGCGAAAGAATTGAAAGTTATTATATCCATGATGAAAAAATAACTTGGTTTTTACAGGCAATTAAATCTATGTGGCTTATTCATTAAAAAGGTCTCTCAGCTCCTTGATATGCGAAGGATTTGAACCGCAGCAGGCGCCAATTAAAGATGGTTTCTTATTAAAAACAGATTTCAAAATTTTCAGATAATGACCGGGGGAGACCGAATTCTTAATTATATCATTAGTATAATCACCGGTGCCCAAGTTCATATAAACTCCCCAGTTAAAATTAAATTCTGCTTCATTTAGTATATTAAAAAAAACGTCTGAATTGATGCAATTAAAACAAATAGCTAAAGGATTAGCGCTAACTATAAAATTAATAGCTTCGGTAACTTTATAACCATCCAGTAAATCATAACCGTTAACAGAAAATAAACTCACGATAAATGGGATGTCGTTTTTATTGCAGTACTCACAGATTATTTTAATTTCATCAAAATGGCTATGAGTTTCATTTAATATAAAGTCGACACCGTTTTCCAGCAACAAATCAATATGTTTATAGTGATTATATTCAAGTTCCTTAGGAGTTAGGGTTCTTTCTTTCTGATAACAATCTTCTGCTGGAGCATTAGAACCTGCAACAAAAACCGGCAAATTATTGACTGCGCTTTTTGCTAATTCTACATTCTTTTTAACAAGCAATTCGGACGAGAAGCCTGAATCTTTTGCAGCGGCCGGATTTGTTCTGAATGTATTGGTTGTAATTACATCCGCTCCCGCTTCGATATATTCCTGGTGTACTTCGAGTAATAGTCCAGGATTATCAATAGCAACTTTCGACATCCAAATATTATTATCTTTTTCTGCCTTTTGTTGAAGCAAGCTCCCCATTGCCCCGTCAAGAATTAGAGGCCTACCTATTCTTCTGGCTAGTGAAAAAGGATTAATTTTACTATTTATAAACACTTAAATTTCTTCTTTCATAATAAGAATCCACTTCGTTTATAATTTTATTTAAATCAATCATTTGGATACATTCAAGATTATAAGGACAGACTTTTTTCCAGCAAGGTGAGCAGAATAAATTTTCCTGGAAAAGTTTTATCCCGCGTTCATAAAGTTCAATCTCTGTCCAGCAGCTAACGCCGAACCAAACGATAATATATTTTTTTAATGCAATGCCAAGGTGCATTCCAAATGAATCACCAGTTATAATTAAATCGGCTAATTCTTCAAAACAAGCCCCCCGTCTTACACCTGATTTTGTGGGAGTATTTATTATTTTTCCCTTAAAATGTGAATGGATTTCATCATTTCTTGCAATATCTTCAGGGCCTCCCAATAATAAAATTTTATATTTTCCTGCTTCCAGTAATTTTTCAATTAAATAAACATTTTGTTCAATGGTCATCTTTTTATTGGGATAAAGATTAGAGCAGCCTGTATTAAACCCAACGACAAAATCATTCTCCTTTATCATGATCTCGTTTTTATAATTGCCTATAAATCCTTTTTCTTCTTCTGTAAAATTAAAAACATATTCATCCCTTTGATATTCCAATCCGAATGTTTCTGCTAGATAATCCTGTCCTGTTCGTTGATTCACTTTAAATTTAAGATGATCATCCATCCCAAGATTATAATTATAAATTGCACCTTCATTAATAGGAATAATTTTCCCATCTTCGTTTAATCCGAATCCCAGTTTATTTTCTGATTCAAGTGATTCAGTTAATGCACAGGCTTTTTGAGATTTATCAACATTCATTATGAAATCAAATTTCATCTCATTTAAAACGGCTAAAGATTCAGAATCATACGTAAAAACTTGTTCGATATATTGATTATTAAAGAGAAGCGGAGCGGATATTTTTAAAGTTAGCCAGTAAATGGATGATTCGGGAAATTTTCGCTTTAGTGCTGGAAGTTGAGCAGTAGTCATTAAAACATCCCCCATGGCATCTAAATTAATGATCAAAATTTTTGTCCCGATTGGGATGTTGTCCTTGCATCCGTCCAGCCAGCAGTTATGATCGGGATAACATGGCTTATAGCCGGTAAATTTTTTACATGATGGAACAGGTTTTATCATTTAACAGATATCTCCTTTATTCTTTTTTCAAGAAAAGCTCTGAATCCATTTTTTACTTCTTCAAAATCTATATCTTTTAAATTTGGATCTTTAGTTGTTATACAGTCAAAATCAACTCCATAAGGAGACCATATGATGTCTTCCGTATCGTGAACATAAATACCGAACACCGGAACATGAAATGCAGCCGCAATATGAACTGCTGCAGTATCAGGAAGTAAAAAGTATATTCAGATTTGAAATTACTGCTGCAAACTCATCAAAATCTTCCGAACAAAATATGGCAGATTGCCCTTTGCTTGAATTATTTCCGTTTCCTTTCAAATATTTCCTCTGCATAATCTAAATCCTTCGGTGCAGATAAAATTAAAACATTAACGTTTGTTTGCAATCCCGGTATCTTGTAAATTAACAAAAATTCTAGTAATGATTTGAATTTTTGTACACCCCAAAAACGTGCATAACTACCTGCTGAAATATTGATCCCTACTAAGAAGTCCTTATTTGAAAAATTCTCTTTGAGGAATTCTTCAGCTTTTTTTAATGATGGATAAGAGGGATAATACCCGATCCAGTTTTTTGAATTATCTGTTCTTACATTAAACAATTTAGCAATCTCAATTTAATCTGGTAACTATATGAGTATTTTTCGAATCAAGTTTAGGAACTGTTTTAGTATAAATGCTCTTATTCCCTTTCTCAAGTCCGAATTTATTTTTTGCCTTGCTTAATGCAATAATATAACTAACTGTTGTGGAAATATCGTCATGGAGATCAACAACTGTATCGATATTTTCTTTTTTTATAAAATTTAAAATATCGACTATTCCTTTATATCCTCTTTTAAATACAATTACTTTGTCAATGTCGGGATTGTTACTATAAATAAAATAATTTTTTTTATCTGCAAGCAGGAAAATTTTAGGATTTATTTTTTTTTTCAACAGATGCAACAGAGGAGTGGTAACCAATGCATCACCGATTCTATTTAATCTTATAAATAATATTTTTGAGAAATTACCCCGAAGTACTTCTCTTTTGTTCCTATTAAATTTGGTAACAAATAATAGAAGTTGAAGTAATATTTTTTTAAAAAAAAATTCGACTTTTTTCATGACTTGAAAAATAGATGAATCTACAAGAATATAGGTTAATTATTTTTACAAATTTACTGAATTTATTAAACATTTTTCTGCTTTTCCTTTTTCAGGTTTGGCAGTAATCCGGTTAATAATCCGAGCAAGGGTAAAAAAGCACAAACCTGGTAGACAAAAAATATACTGGTCTTATCAGCAAGTTCGCCAAGAACAGCCGATCCTATACCTCCCATGCCAAAGGCGAAGCCGTAAAACAAACCTGAGATCATACCTACTTTACCCGGCAGCAACTCCTGTGCATATACTAATATTGCCGGAAATGCAGAGGCAAGAATGACCCCAACACAAATCAGCAGAATTGTTGTCCAGAATAAATTAGCATGCGGTAATAAAAGAGTAAAAGGAGCAGAGCCAAGGATCGAAATCCAAATAATATTTTTTCGACCAAAGCGATCGCTCAAAGGTCCGCCGACCAATGTTCCCATAACTATTGCAACTGAGAAAACAAATAAATATAACTGGGAACTTTGAATTGAAATGTTAAATTTAGATATTAGGTAGAAAGTGAGATAGCTTGAAATGCTTGCAATATAAAAATATTTCGAAAATATTAATACAAGAAGAATGAATATCGAAAAAAATATTTTATTCTTTGGAATAGAGGTATTAACTTCAACGTTTCTCGAAGAACTTATATGTTTTATATGGGAGCCAACCTTTTTATACCATTGTCCGACCTTTGTTAAAACTACCATAGCAACGAGAGCTAAAATTGAAAACCATATAATATTCGATATTCCTGAACCGGTGATAATTAGTGCTGCTAACAAAGGGCCTATAGATGCACCGGCCCTGCCGCCGATTTGAAAGATGGACTGTGCTGTTCCGCGTTTTTCGGTAGATACTAAATAAGCAACGCGAGCAGCTTCCGGGTGAAAAACCGACGATCCTACACCTATTAATCCAACTGCAATTAAAATCATTCCGTAGCTTTGTGAAAATGACAAAAGAACCAAACCTGCAAGAGTAAAAGCCATTCCGGCTGCTAGTGAATAAGGTTTAGGCCTTTTATCCGTATAATAACCAATTACAGGCTGAAATATTGAAGCAGTAAGCTGGAAAGTTAATGTTATCAAACCTATATGAACAAAATCAAGATTAAATAAATTCTTTAAATTAGGATAAATTGCAGGTATAAGGGACTGCATTGCATCATTAAGCATATGAGAAAAGCTGATTGCAAAAAGAATAGGGAGGGCAATCTTACCGCTTAAGTTGTCAGTCTGATGCAGCTGGTCTTTAACCTTGCCATTCTTCATATCGGATATTGCTGTTATGTAATTTTGTTGTTAAAAGAAATGTAAAATTAAATAAGAAAAATTAGTAGAGCAATTTTGATGAAATCTTTGCTTAACCGAATTTAGTTATATAATATTCAAAATATATTTACAAGCAGTTGACTCTTATGAATTTATTGTCTAATATTTTCAAGTACATTTTTAATTCTTAAACGAATGTCTGTCCTGCACTTGGCGGAGAGTGTTGGAACATGAGTTTCTTGTTTTCATTTTCACTTCTCGATATCCTTTCTAAACCAATCTCCTCAAGAGCAAAATTATAAATTTCCAGCAAATTTATTTTTAGTGGAAGGTATCATGAAAAACAAATAATTATTAAAAATCCAAATTGTTTCATAAAAGTCAAATCAGTGTTTCATTACATGCCTGGTCAAATGGTTGTAGAAGAATATATACTATTTTTTATTGTTTCTTCTTTTATAATTAATGCTGATTAGACATGGATATAAATTTCAAAAGAAGGAGGTAGAGTATGAAATTAAAAACATTATTAATAATTAATGCAATTATAACCGTTATGTTTGGAATTGCATTTGTTCTTATTCCGTGGCAGGTGTACATGCTTTACGGTGTTGAACCAAGCCCGCAAATGAATTATATGGGGAAGCTATTTGGTGCCGCTTTAATTGTGTTTGCTGTTTTGTCCTGGTACTCAAGAAACTCATTTAATTCCGATGCTCTGAAAGCAATAATCTTCGCGTTTTTTGCCGGTGATGTGATTGGATTTATTATAACCCTTTTTGGCCAGCTAGGGAAAGTAGTAAATGGTTTAGGTTGGCTGAATGTAATAATTTACTTCCTCTTGGCAATCGGGTTTGGCTATTTTCAGTTCGCGAAGCTTCCTAAAGCAGAAACATAAGCAGCAATATTCATATATTAATAAAACATTATTATCTGAAAGTTCTATTATTCATTTCAGGTAATTAATCGGTAGCAAGTTCAATCCTGCAATAATTATGTTTTCATTAAACTCATCCCTATGGAGATTAATGAATTTAGTTTTCAATATAAAATATTTCAAGTTAGTTAAGAGTTTCCCCTTCCAAATCATTAAATTAATCAAGCTGATTTAAAAAATATTTCACACTTAATAAGGAGTTAAAAAATGAAACACGTAATTTTTACTTCATTATTATTTCTAATTTCATCGATATTATTATTTTGCCAGGTTCCGAAAAATGATCATTCTTATCCAACTGTCTATCAAATAAAACAGGGATTTGTAGATGCAAACGGTGTAATGATCTATTATGAAGAATTTGGAAACGGCAAACCATTAATGATTGTCCATGGAGGACCTGGTGCCACTCATGATTATTTTCTCCCGTATCTTTTACGCCTTGCAAGACATAACCGGTTAATATTTATTGATGAACGGGGTTCAGGAAAATCTGGAAAACTTGAAGATTCAACTAAGTACACTGTGGAAAATATGGTTGAGGATGTTGAAGCAGTTAGAGTAGCACTTGGACTTGGCAAAATGAGTCTTCTCGGTCATTCATATGGTGGAGTTCTTGCACAGGCTTACGCGCTGAAATATCAGAAGAACTTAACACATCTTATATTGTGCAGCACTTTTCCAAGTACATCACAGATGAATGAAGTCTTTAAAAAGATAAAAGAGAAGATGTCGCCTGAACTTCGTGAAAGAATTAATAAAATGGAAAAAGAAGGTTTATTCGGTCACGGATTATCTTATGAAAGAAACAGGTATACGAATGATTATATGACTGCTGCATGGGGCGAAGGCTACTTCCCTTATATTTATCAAAAACATCCTGATCCTGATTATGATCCGACTAATGGAGGTCTTGCCTGGACTCTTTACAGGGAAATGTGGGGTTCAAATGGTGAATATATTATTGACGGTAATTTGAAATCAGTTGAGTATGTTGATAGACTTCATACTATTAAAGTACCAACTCTAATTAACTGCGGCGATCACGACGAATGCGATCCTTCACTCTCAAAAGAGATGCATGAAAAGATCCCCGGCTCAAAGCTTGTTATTTTCCCGCAGAGCGGTCATATGACTTTTGTTGATCAGCCCAATATGTTTATCAAAGCTATAGATGATTTTTTACATTAAGAATTATCTGAAGAAGAAATATTTTTTAAAGTAAATTGCAAAGTCTTATTCTAAATGATCTTGCTAATGAGGTATAATTACTAATTTTGTGATTTATATGAAATAAGCAATTATTTATTTTAAGAAAGATTTGTTTCAAATTAAATATTTTTATTTATTCTAGTACATAATAGATAATTAACATTAGTTGAAAAATCTGTAGGGGAATATATTGTTCTGTAAATTTTTAGTTTTAAGTAATTTTATGAAAATAGTTCTTTCTTTTTATATTATATGCTTAGAATCACATTCTTATTCTATTAACTAATGTATTTTCTCTCCGAATTATATTTATAATTTTATCATTCCTCAAATAATTTCCTGGTGCATTGCTCTAAAGTTAAGTATGCAACCTGTTCAGTAAAACTTCATTTTTTCCTGTTAAGATCTTAAGTACTAATTCAATTTTAATTGTTCAATAACCGTTCAAATTCTTATTTACAGCAAATCAATTTGGAGGATCTATGAAAAAGGTTAACAAACCAGGGGTTAAGAAAAGTACTAGTGAATCTGAAGTTAAGAATACAATAATTTCAGCCAAACAATTATATGACTCAAAGAATAATTTAGGAAACATTTCTACCGGCTTGATGAATCCTATGAAAAGTCCAAATATGCTTGCTAATCAGCGGAATGCAGAACAGCTGCTTACGTCATTTTTAACTAAATCCGGGTTCGAGTTTGACAAATTTGACATGATTCGAGTACAAAATCAAACCGAACTAAAACAGATTGCAGAAAAAGAAAAAGCTAACGCAATTAAGAATTCTACTTCAATAAAAGATGATTTCGTTAAAAACATAGCTAACTGGAGAAATTCATTGGAGAATATTGTAAAAGTAGGTCCTGCAAATCCCAACTTTAACTTTATAGTAATCGGAACCCCTTTTCTAGTTTGGCCTTCGCATGGTGTGATTATGGATGATCCGCATATTGAACCGTGGAAAAATTCGGTGAAATTTAAAATTAATTCGAACAGCTCATCATATGGTTCTGAAAATGTAACATTCTATTTCTTATGGGAGAACCCGGATAATAAGTATGTAGTTTTGAATGTCGGTTCATCCCTTGTACTTAATGGATACTGTGAGAATTCTGCAGACGGGGGATGGGCAGGAATTTTTCCGGGAGGTACCAGTAACTTAAATCTTGATGCTAAATTGATATTATATGATTGGACTACCCAGCCGCCTACAGCACCATATCCTCCTGAAAGCACACAGAATAAACATATACTTACTCTAACTGCTTATGGAGGGGGGTATTTTGAAGCTGTAGGTGCAATTGAGCATACACCTGCTACTGGCAGTTATGATATAGGATATAATTTATTTTTAATTCCTCCGCATGGAGTGGCAGTTTTTGAAGTAGTCTTATCTGTTCAATATCAAAATGACAACGCTCGGATTGATGTGATTGATTTTGAGAGCGGAGATTTTCAGGTTATTTGTCCTGCTGTAGTAATAGCTGTTTTAAGTTGATTAAAAACCTGGATTTTCTATTAGTTTATTATTTTAAATTAAATATATGGAGCGTTTTATGTCTAAGATAAGCACATCTCAAATAAAAGATGCTATATTAGCTGCCAGGAATATCTCTGCTATTAGAGATGAAAAAAATGGTCTCGTTAATCCTCAGAGTTTTCCAAAACATTCCCCTATAATTAAGAATCAATCTGTTTCCAGCCGGTTTTTAACTTCTTATTTTTCTAAGAATGGTTTAGACTTTGATAAACTTGATAAGATTCTTATGCAGAACCAGGCAGAACGCCAGCTTATTTTGGAAAAACTCAAAGCTGATGCAATAAAAGAATCGTCCGGGATAAAAGATACAATGTATAAGACTATTGAGAATCGCCGTAAAACTATTGAGACTCTCACAGACAATGCTGCAGCTCCTTACCCTTATTATGTAACGCTGGATAAACCTTTTTTAATCTGGCCGACCTCCGGTTTGTTTTTTCAAGATTCCCATTACGAGCCTTGGAATAGCTGGGGGAAAGTTAAACTAGATTCCAGCAAATCTTCTTCTGATTATCCTAATTTGTTCCGGGAGGAACTAGGCTTTTACTTCTTATGGGAAAATCCTGTTAATAAGTGGGCAGTTATTAATGTAGATGGGTATCTTATACAGAATGGCTTTTGCTCCGTTCAATCTGATAGTGGATTTTTTGCCGGAGACAGACGAAGCAGTGTTTCTATTTATTCCAATCTGCGTCTTCTGGAATGGTGGAATCAGCCGCCTACCCAGCCTTTATTCCAAACTGATCAATCACAGATTATATTTTCTATTTCATGTTACAGCGGTGATATGTTTGATTTTGACGGGGGTTTTAATGGTGATCATATATTCAGGGGCAGCGACAGCCGTTATAATCTTTTTTTGATTCCGCCTAATGGAGTTTCAGTATTCGAGGTAATTTCTATTATCTCTTATTCTAACGGAATTAATGGCGGTTCGGCGCATGTTGATTTTGCAAGTAATGATTTTAAGATAACATGTCCGTTTGTGCTGCTGGCAATTCTAACTTAAAAATAAAACATTTCAATCTTTAACGAAGTTAAGTTCGAAGTTAAAATATTCACCCTCACTCTAAAATCGAGCGTGATTATTTTTCATGCCTGCACCGGAAAAAGAGATCTCTGATTATTCTAAATTTCTTATCGATTCTATTTTGGAAAAATGATCAGTAATGTGAAGTAAAGAATAATTAGTTTTGTATTTTTAGTTTTAAAAAATCTTACTAATTTATATTTTGAAAGTCTCAAAATTTATTTTGATATGTAATTAATTCGCTTTAAAAGAATTCTAATCTTACATATTTAAGGCAGTTAATTAAACCAGAATAACTGTAAGATTAGGATTTCAGCCTGAGGCGGATCTCCTTCAAAGGCGGATGAGCCTTAGGCCGAAAGAATTATTATAAAAGATTAAATTTCTTATTTATAATCATTTAACCGGGGAAAGGGGTTATATATGATTGAGAACGTTCATTTCAAGCTAAACGGCAAACCTGTTGAATTAACCGTAGATAGTGAAAGACTCCTTTTATGGGTTTTAAGAACAGACCTTGGCTTAACCGGCACAAAATATGGCTGCGGTATCAGCTATTGCGGTTCATGCACTGTTCTTGTAAATAATGAAGCTGTCCGTTCCTGCCAAACAGCCGTTAAAGAAGTTGTAAATAAAGATGTTGTAACAATTGAAGGCTTATCTCATAATGGCAAGCTTCATCCCCTTCAGCAGGAATTCGCAGAACATGATGCAATGCAGTGCGGGTATTGTACTCCCGGTATGATACTAACTGCTTATTCTTTTCTAAGAAAAAATCCGCATCCGTCATCTTCGGAAATAATTGAAGGAATGAATGATAATTTATGCCGGTGCGGTGCACATAAAAGGATCGTGGAGGCTATTCACTCTGCTGCAGAAAAAATGTGATGCCAGCACAGATTAATAATTTATGATGCATAATATGCAGATGCAATTAATTTAAGCATCTGCAGATAATTAAGTTTATCTAAATGGAGGATTGAAATGAAAGATGATAAATATCCTGAAATAGATTTTAAAGATGTAAAAGATGGTTTCCCGATGGATAGAAGAGGTTTCCTTAAAACTACAGGCAGCGGACTTTTTATTCTTTTCACTGTGAAAGATGCTTCCTTCTTTACCCGGGAAAAGCAATTAATTCTCCAGCAGGGTTACCCATCAGATTTCAATGCATATCTGAAAATTGGTGAAGATGGGCGTATTGCCTGCTATACCGGGAAAATTGAAATGGGGCAGGGTATTATCACCTCTTTAGCACAGATGCTTGCAGATGAACTTGATGTATCCCTGGATTCAGTTGATATGGTAATGGGCGATACCGATCTTTGTCCCTATGATAGAGGCACGTTTGGTTCATTAACTACAAGATTTTTTGGCCCGGCTTTACGTGCTGCAGGCGCAGAAGGCAGAAGTGTCCTTCTTGAATTGGCTTCTGAAAAATTAAAGGTACCCGTTAAAAGTTTAACTGTTGAAAACGGGATTGTCTTTGATAAACAAAATAATAAAAATAAAATCTCTTACGCAGAACTTACGAAAGGGAAAAAAATAGAACGTCATGTGGACGGACATGTAGACATAAAGAACCCTTCAGAGCTTAAGGTTATGGGCAAATCAATAAATCGTAGGGATGCAGAATTAAAAGTAACAGGGAAAGCAAAATATGCAGGGGATATGCAATTTCCAGGAATGCTTTATGCAAAGATTTTGCGTCCTCCTGCACATGACGCAAAATTAATTTCTGCAGATACTTCGGAAGCTGAAAAAATAAAAGATGTTAAAGTTATAAAGGATGGTGATCTTATAGCTGTACTTCATAAATATCCAGACGTTGCCGAAGAAGCTCTTTCTAAAATCAAAGCGAAATTTGGCAAATCCTCTTCAATTCTTAACGATAAAAATATCTTTGAGCATCTATTGAATGCAGCTCCCGATGGGGAAACCGTTGCAAGCGGAGGTGATCTTTCAAAAGGTGAAAAAAACTCCGAGAAAGTAATTGAAAAAACATATTATGACGGCTATAAAGCACATGCATCGATTGAACCTCACACCGCAACTGTAAATATTGAAGGTGATGAAGTGACTATATGGGCATCAACTCAAACTCCCTTCCCGGCAAAAGAAGAAGTGGCGAAAGGGTTAAATATTCCTGCGGAAAAGGTACATGTAAAGGAGATTTTTGTTGGCGGCGGATTTGGCGGTAAAACCAGGAATCTGCAGATAGTTGAGGCGGCTCGTCTTGCAAAACTAACCGGTAGACCGGTCCAGGTTGCTTGGACACGTGAAGAGGAATTCTTTTTTGATTCTTTCAGGCCTGCCGCAGTTGTAAAAATAAAAGCCGGGATTACTAGTAAAGGGAAGCTTAATTACTGGGATTACCATGTATACTTTGCCGGAGAGAGAGGATCGAAGCAGTTTTATAATATACCTAACCACAACACTTCCGTTCATGGTTCAGGTTGGGGCGGAAGTGCTCATCCATTTGCTACCGGTGCCTGGCGTGCACCGGGAAATAATACAAATACTTTTGCAAGAGAAGCACAAATATCCATCATGGCAAATGCCGCAGGGATTGATCAGGTTGATTTCAGGCTGCAGAATTTAACCGATGACAAAATGAAAAAAGTTATCAAAGCCGCCGCCGATAAGTTTGGATGGAAGCCTGCTAAATCGGATGGCAAAGGATATGGAGTTGCCTGCGGGATTGATGCCGGAACTTCAGTTGCAACTATTGCAGAAGTTGAAGTTGATAAAAAGACCGGCAATGTAAAAGTGAACCGCGTTGTTTGCGCTCAGGATATGGGATTAGTAATTAATCCTGAAGGTGCTGTTATTCAGATGGAAGGCTGTATAACTATGGGGTTGGGCTACGCTTTGAGAGAAGATGTCCATTTTAAGAATGGAGAAATTTTAGACACTAATTTTGATTCTTATGAAATTCCGCATTTCTCCTGGCTGCCGAAAATAGAAACAGTAATAATTGATGATAACGAATCTGCTCCGCAGGGCGGCGGTGAACCTGCTATAATTACTATGGGTGCAGTAGTTGCCAATGCGATTTTCGATGCTACCGGTGCAAGAGTATTTCAGCTGCCGATGACGCCGGAGAGAGTACTTGAAGCAATTAATAAATTGAAAAATTAAAAGACTAAATAGTAAAAACCTTAATGGATTGGTAAGAAATAAAATATTTTGGCTAGTTACTAATTAGGAAATAATTTTCGGAGTAATTCTTAAGATATATTTTTAAGTAATTCTTTCAATTCTTCTACAGACATACCGTCAATATACATTCTATACCATATCTCCGAATTACAGAGTAACCAAAGCCGTTGACCATGATCAGCTTTTTTATCGAGATGTTCCTTTAATAGAGTATTTATTGTCTCATTATTGAGATAATTTTCCTCCACTAACCTGGAATTCTGAAGAAAGGTTTTATATAAAAGCTTAAATTCATCTTCAAGCAGATAAGTAATTGGAGAGGCAAATCCTTGCTTTTTTCTCTCAATTACTCCCAAAGGTAAATATTTTTTTGCTAACTCTATTTGAATATACCTGCGCTTTTTACCTTTAACTTTAAATTTTGGGGGAATAGAAGCACAAAACTCAACAAGTTTATGATCCAAAAAAGGAGCTCTCGACTCAAGTCCATGTGCCATTGTCATTCTATCGAGAATCATCACTGGGTGATCCGGCATTCTTATCATACTATCAGAATAAAGCATTTTATCAATAAATTCTTTTGCATTGTCACTGTCAAAGTAATTTTTTATACTAGCTTCAGGATCAAACATCGCAACTTCTTTCCTAAAACTCTCTGTATATAATTTTTCAGCAAAACTGTTTGAAAAGTAAAAATAACTCAGACTTTTTGAATAACGCTCTCCACCGTTATAAAAAGAAATTTGGTGCATCCATTTTAATTTATGACTCATACTCTGATACCAGAAACCTTCAGGTATAAAATCCAAAGATTTCTTCATTACATTGTTTCTAAAAAATTTAGGTATCATAGCATAATATGAAGCATAAATGTTTCCATAATAGCGATCATAACCACCGAAAAGTTCATCACCGCCGTCACCTCCCAAGACGACTTTGACTTCCTTGCTAGCCAGTTCGGAAATATAGAACATCGCAACTGAAAGTGAATCAGATGGTTCATCTAAATGCCAAAGAATCTCCGGAAGGGTATTAATAAGAGAAGGTACAAACTTTAATTCATAACTTTGTGTCTTATATTTTTCAGCAACCATTCTAGCATAAATTACCTCACTGAAATTTTTATAAGGTACATCACCAGAAAAAGTTTTAAATGTGTCATTAGTTAGATTACTCATCATTGCAACCACTAGACTGGAATCTACTCCTCCGCTTAAAAAAGCACCAACCGGGACATCGCTGACCATGTGATAATTTACTGTTTCACTAATTTGTTTATCTAACTCTTCAAGTATCGAATTGAAATCACCTTTAACTTTAGGTTCATACTTTAAAGACCAGTAACGATTAATAGATAACTTACCATTTTGAAAAACCAAATAATGTGCAGGCGGGAGTTTTTTAATTTCTTTGAACATAGAACGAGGTGGCGTAATTATCCGGATAGTCAAATATTCATAGAGTGCATTGACATCCATTTGTCTAAGATTTGGTTTAAGTGCCAGAATAGCTTTTATTTCAGATGCAAATGCAAAGCAGTCACCTGAATGCCAATAGTAAAGCGGTTTTTGACCGAGATGATCTCTAGCAATAAATAACTTATTATTCCGAAAATCATAAATTGCAAAGGCAAACATTCCTCTTAGGTCTTGTAAACACTCTTCACCCTTTTCTTCATAAAGGTGAATAATAACTTCGGTATCACTGTTAGTTCTAAAAGAATACTTATCTATTAAAGAATTTCTGACTTCCTGATAATTATAGATTTCTCCGTTAAATGTGATCCAAATAGTTCCATCACTATTTGACATGGGTTGATGACCGTTGCCCAGATCAATAATTGAAAGCCTCCGATGACCTAAACCGACGGAGTTTTTTGTAAAAATACCGGCATCATCCGGACCCCTGTGCTTAACTGCGTTATTCATAATATTAATTTCAGAATCACTAACACCGTTGGGATTTATATATCCTGTTATTCCGCACATAATAAAAACCTGTTAATCAATTATTAAGAATAAGAATATTGACATCAGAACTCAATTTCGCTTTTTATTTTTCTCCGCGAATTTTGTAAACTTTTGCAGGGACTCCAAATGCAATTGCAAAATTTGGAATATCCTTATTGACTACTGAAGAAGCTCCAATCACAGCACCTTCACCAATTGTTACACCATCCAATACAGTAACACTGGTGCCAAACCATGAATTTTTTCCTATTTTAATCGGCCCTTTTGAATATGCCACTTGATCCATAATGGGAATACTAAGATCATCAAAAGAATAAAGGCCCGCACTTATGTAGCAATTGCCTGCTGTTAACAAAGCTTCATCAATTTCCACACCGGACATTGAGACGATAACAGAATTAGCTCCGATACTTGTGCGTTTACCTAATTTTATATGGCCTGTTTTGGCAAGCAGCATACAATTCCTGTTTATTATAACCTGATCTTCTATAACTAAACCCTTTTCTCCGGCACCGCGTCCGTCTAGAACACAATTATCATCTATTGTAACAAAATCGCCGAGCGTAATGTTTTTAGTGTGTCTAATTACCGTATTTCTACCAATAATTAATCCCCTTCCAACTTTTTTAAAAAGTTTCGGATAAATTTTTTTCCTTAAGTAAAAGCCGAGCCCGCCAGGCATTGGTCCTAAAATAGTTGTTGCAATTTCATAAAATAAGAATTGAAAAATATTAACAGCCCCAGTGGTAAGTTCTTTATATACCTTTAATGGAGAAGTCTGGCTTTTCGATAATTTATCTCTAATAATATCAGATTTATCAATTTGTTTCATCTTTATTTTGTTAATTTATAGTGGACGGCCCTTAAAGTTTCATTATTTAGTTTTTTGATTAAATGAATTTAGCAATAAGAATTAGCTATTGCAAAGGTAATGGATTTTAATATTTAATAACTTTTATAAAATAATAACTAGCAGGAAATTATCCAAATCCGGCATATTGTAATTATTAGGTGGAATTTATGAGGCAATTTTTATATCCATTTGGCCATTTGGAGTATCTATGCCGAAAAAAATAAAACCTATTTGTTATGGAAAGTATAATTTCTTAACTTTAAATTTTATATTACATTTTAAGGGAAATTAAGCTGATGAAAAGAGTTATTCAAATTACAATTAGTCTAGCTTTACTTTTAATTCTTTTCTACTGGGTTGATTTAGAACAAATTGAAGAATCCTTGATTGAAGCAAGATATTCTTATATTTTTATGGCTGTAATAATTATTACTCTTGATTGTATATTAATGGGATTCAAGTGGAAATTGCTCCTGGGAGTCAAAAAAATTAATATTTCATTATATAAAGCCACTAAAATTTATTACATTTCAAACTTTCTTGGTCTTTTTCTGCCTCCTACTTTAGGAACGGATATGGTAAGAGCATATTATGTCTCTAAGGATGGAGGCAAATTACATGACATTTTAGCCTCGATATTGATGGAGCGGTATTTAGGTTTTCTTGGAATATTCATAATGGGGCTTTTAGGTTGCCTTTATATATTTCATTTCGTCTTGATTGACACTATAGACATTACTACAATTATGACTTTTATTGGTATTTTAACTCTGGTTACTACTGTAGGATTTTTCATTTCATTGAGCAATGGTATGGTAAATTTAATAAAAAATTTCCTTGCACGTTTTAAAAATAAAAAATTTTTAAGTAAAATATTGACAAAGGCAGTTAATCTCTTAGATTCATTCGCGGGTTATAAAAATCATAAGACAATTTTAACTGTTACAATTTTATTGACCTTTTTAGAGATATTTTTAGTGATATTGTGGAGTTATTCTATTGCGGTAGGATTAAATATTTCAGTTTCGTTTTTATATTTTGTGTCATTCATTCCAATCACATTATTCCTTGTAAGATTACCCATATCTCTAGATGGATTTGGAATTAATGAAGGATCTTATGCTTATTTTTTAGCTGCTATTGGAATCTCCGAAACCTTAGGGTTTAGTCTTGGCTTAATAAATCATTTTATTACTATCTTAGCAATTATTCCAGGCGGAATCTTTTGGGCATTGCACAGAAATAAAAATGAAATAAAAAATTTGCAGTTTTCCACAATACAGGCTGCTGCAGATGAATAATTTATCTGCAATTCTTAATTCTATACAATCAGAGTAATACGGAGTATAAAACAGGTTATTGGTTACTTGAGTAACTATTCCGCAACAATCTTTTCCACATGCTGAATTAACAAAAAAAATTAATAATAGCTCTTTTATAGCGAAATTTAGAGGGGGCTACAGCTTATGAAAAATAAAGTTCATTGTTCAGCATACTAAATGGTAATTGAGACAAAATAATACTTTTTCTACTATTTAAAATACCTTCAATATCGACCCTTCATTAAGAGAATAACTCCATGTAAATTATAAAAGGGAACTTCAAAAAATGAAGAAATATTAACAGTAACTTGAAAAAAACTAAAATTACTCTTTTATGAGTATTCTAAAACACAATTTGTCCTTTTATGAGAAAAACAAGCAAAAATTTATTGAAAAGTTACTGGAATCATATATCTTAGATCATAATAATTTATTTTTTAAGGGGTTAAACAAGAATTATTTTTTATTTGATTGTTGAATATTTGATTGATTTTCTGAATTATTTAAGCATTTATTCTATAATTGAGACCTTCAATAAATAAAAAAGGTGCTAAATTAGATTCGGAATCAAATGGTATAATAATTGTTAAAAATCAGGGTAATTTCAAAGTTTAATTAAAGTTAAATTTCTATTAAAAAAAACGTGAATTATTAAAAATAAGAGTATAATTCTAACGTTTTATAACAATTCATTTCACAAATTTAGTTTCTTAGAAGAAATAGCTTCTTAATGGATATAGTTACTATGAATCTTTAAAAAAATAGAAATAATTAACCTGCCTAAAATTGAAGATCCTCGCGGCAATCTTTCATTTGTTGAAAGTAATAATCATATCCCGTTTGAAATAAAACGGGCTTTTTGGATTTATGATGTCCCTGGAGGAAATTTCAGGGGTAGCCATGCCTATAAAGAAACAGAAGAATTTATTATTGCTCTTTCGGGAAGTTTTGCTGTTCATCTTGATGATGGAAAGGGGGAGAAAATATATGAGCTTAATAGGTCATATTACGGCTTGTATGTACCGAATTTAATATGGCGGTCTTTAAATAATTTCTCGACAAATTCATTATGTCTAATATTATCATCAACCGTTTATAACGAGGATGATTATATAAACGAATATTCAGAATTTAGAAAGTATATAGATGCTAAGTAAAAAAACAACGGTATTTGATTGTTCAATTCTTTATTTACCTAAAATTCAGGACATTGCTGGTAATTTGACATCTATTAATGAACATCAAGAAATACCGTTTGAAATAAAAAGAATATACTATCTGTATGATATACCTGGAGGTGAAACTCGAGGGGGACACGCACATAAAGAATTGAACCAATTAATTATTGCGGCGTCTGGAAGCTTTGATATTTTAGTTGATGATGGTAAAAATAAAAGAACCGTTATGTTAAACCGTCCATATATGGGGCTGCTTGTAGTTCCGGGAATTTGGAGGGAAATATTGAACTTTTCATCCGGAGCAATATGTTTAGTCCTTGCTTCCGCATTATATAATGAAAAAGATTATATACGGGATTACAATAAATTTTATGAATTTAAATATGAAATTCTTTCTGCCTCTACGCAATTGAAAAATTTAATCAAATAAATCTTTATTTTTTAATAGTTATTATGATGAATGAAATGATTAATTTTCTTGACCTGCAAAAAATAAATTTGAGTTATCGGGAGGAAATTGAAAAAGCTTTATTTGATGTTTACCGTTCAGGCTGGTATATCTTGGGTGAATCGGTTAAAACATTTGAAGATAATTTCGCAAAATTCTGCGGTGTAAAAAATTGTATCGGTGTTGGTAATGGTCTGGATGCATTAATTTTAATTCTAAATGCTTATAAAGAATTAGGCTTTATAAATGATGGTGATGAAATTATTGTACCGGCAAATACATACATAGCAACTATCCTGTCAATCTCTCACAGTAATTTAATACCGGTAATTGTTGAACCTGATATAAATTCATATAACATAGACCCAAGTAAAATCGAAGAAAAAATTTCCTTACGAACAAAAGCACTAATGACAGTTCATTTATACGGTCAGACTGCAAATATGGAGCTTATTAATAATATTGCAGCAGAGTATAATTTGAAAGTTATCGAAGATTCGGCTCAGGCGCATGGAGCAATTTACAACGGGAAAAGAACGGGCAATTTGGGAGATGCTGCGGGATTCAGTTTCTATCCCGGTAAAAATTTAGGTGCTTTGGGAGACGGTGGAGCAGTTATTACGAATGATGATGAACTATCTGAAATTATTAAAGCACTAAGAAACTACGGTTCCTATAAAAAATATTACAATATATATAAAGGATACAACAGCAGGTTAGATGAAATACAAGCCGCAGTTCTAAATGTAAAATTAAAATATTTAGATGAAGAAAATCAAAGACGAAGAGAGATCGCACAATTCTATACTGAAAATATAAAAAATGAAAAGATTACTTTACCAATTCAAGATTCAAAAATTGAAATTAAAAATTACTTTAATCATGTTTGGCACTTATATGTTATAAGAGCTTCAGAACGTGATAAATTACAGAAATATTTAAGTGATAATGGAATACAGACTGTTATTCACTACCCTGTTCCACCGTTTCGACAGGAGGCTTATAAAGAATGGAATAATTACATTTATCCAATTACTGAAAGAATTCATAATGAAGTTATAAGTTTACCGATAAGTCCAATATTATTAGATGAAGAAATTGAAAAAGTTATTAATATAATTAACAAGTTTTAAAATCATGAGAAGAAATAAAAACATTTCCATAGGATTTTCCAATGTTTCTGCTTTAGTACTAGTTTAAAAAGCGGTTTCAATAAAATAAGATTCAAAGCTAATTTTTATTTTTGCGATCCTTTTTAAGCCTCTAAAAAAATAACAATGATAATTCATGTTGTTTGAGTTATGAGAAGAACAAGCAAGTTGAAAAAATAAAATGGAACTCCTGCAAAAATTGTCCAAAGGAGTTTAACGAATTAAAAAATGCATTTAATAAAAGTGCGTATCCTTCAAACTAAAGAAAGAAAAAAATGAAAATAGCAATAATGATGCGTGCTATTGATCAGGAAAGTGGTTTCCATTTGTTTTTAGATGGATTAATTGAATCCTTGCTAAAAATAGATAGTGAAAATCATTATATTTTACTTTACAGAACGCCAAAATATTTTGGAAAATTTTCTTCCTATAAAAATGTAACAGAATTGATCGTAAAAGCACCGCATAAAATTATGTGGGATCAAATATCAGCCCCTTATGCTGCCTGGAAATACAAGGCTGATATAATTTATAATCCAAAGTTCACGGTTCCATTTATTAGTCATTGTCCGGTTGTAATGGGAATTCAGGAACCTGCGTGGTGGGCGTGGCCAGAGCACTATGAAAAGCGGGATGTAATTTACCAAAAAATAATGCTTCCTCTTTATATGCACCGGGCTTCTCGCTTTTTTTCTATGTCGAAATGGGACCTTGACGAGTCGCGTAAATATATTAATGTATCACTGGATAATACAACAGTCGCTTACCCGGGAGTACATGAACATCTTAAACCTGTAAATGATAAAAAGCTATTAGAAGAATTCCGTATAAAACATAACTTACCGGAAAAATTCATCCTTTCATTGACTCGCGTTGATAATCCTGGAATGGATAAATCAAATAAATGGAATCCTAGTAAAAATCCGGATGCATCTTTAAAAGCATTCATACTCTGCAGGGATAAAATTCCTCATCACTTAGTATTTGCAGGTAGAAATATTAAAAAATATTTTCTAAGTAACGGGTATACAGAAAAAGATTTTAAAAAGGTACTCTTTATAAATTTTATTCCTTTTAATGAATTGCAGAATATTTACACTCTCGCAGATTTACTTCTATTACCTTCTTATTATGAAAGTTTTAGCTTCACTCTTATTGGCGCCATGGCTTGCGGTTGTCCCTCCGTAGCATCATCAAGTTGCGGAATTAAAGAGGTAGCGGGTGAAGGTGCGTTATATGCAGATCCCAATTCTGCAGAAGATTTTGCTGACAAGATACTCATGATTCTTACTAATGAAGAATTAAATATGCAGTTGAAAAATAAAGGCCTAGAAATTACAAAAAAGTATACATGGGAGAATACGGCCCGGCTGACTTTAAAAGGTTTGCTCCAGACTGCCGATACTTATGTTATGCATAAAAAAAAACATGCAAATAATATCTTGCCGGCAGCATTTAAACATAAATAGTTTTACGTAATTTAAATTTTAATAAATTTTTATAAAAATCTAAAAGTGTGAGAGATAAATTTAATCCCTAAATGCCAGCCAAAATATCGCTTACCTTTAATGCCTTTTAACCAAAAGAATTTTTATTAATTTTACATTAATAAAAAAAATGGTTAAAATCATAATACATTTTGGGCTCCGCTTTTACGGGGAGAATTTTTATATATTTAACTTCGAAGAGTCATAAACCATAAATGGACAAAGAAAGTATTAAGATAGTTGAGGAAGAAGTCTATGATTCCAAAAGCGGGAAGGGGTTCCAAAGGATTTTCAAAAATTTCAGCTTTTTAACAATAGGAAAGATTAGCGGTGATTTTTTTACGTTTATTCTTTTTGTTACTCTTTCACGAAAGTTTGGGCAGGAAGGGATCGGGCAATATTCATTTGCAGTTGGACTTGGCGGCTTTTTCGCCGTTTGTGCAGATTTTGGATTATATAGTTATACCGTTAAAGAAATCAGCAGGCATAAAAGTTCATTTGAAAATTATCTTTCCAAAATTTTTTCTTTAAGAATTGTACAATCAATCATAGTATTTATTCTATTAATAATTGTTATACCTTTTTTAAGCTTTTCTTTTGAAACCAAAATAATAATTATAATAATAGGTTTTTATCAAATTATATACAGCTCCATTGATGGAATTTCTGCGGTATTTATAGCATATGAATATATGCATATATCGGCCGGTATAGAATCCTCACTTAAAATAGTTACTTCATTCGCGGCTATATCCATTGCTTTACTTGGCGGAGGCATAGTGCTCTCATTATTAGCACTGCCAATTCTTGCGGTTATTCAACTTTTTGCCGTAAGGCGGGTATTAAAAAATAAAATTGGAAAATCAAAACTTTCATTTTCGTTTATTTCATTAAAAGAAACGTTCAAGCATGCAATACCTTTTGGCGCATCTGATTTTTTAAGTCAGCTGTATGCCAGGATTGATATTGTATTAATCGGATTTTTACTTGGTGAATCATTTGCCGGCTTATACAATGTCGGTTATCGAATAGTATTCTTTTTACTTTTTATTCCTAAATTCGCTTCAATAACTCTTTTTCCTATAGTATCAAAATTATACAATGAATCTAAATTTGAATTTAAGAAAATGTATAACAAATCGTTAAACATGATGCTTATAATAGGACTACCGCTTAGCGCAGGGCTTTTTTTAATCGCACCCGGTTTTATTGATTTGGTATTCGGAAATAAATTTTATGAGTCTTCAATAATACTCAGACTATTGTCCGGGTTATTCGTATTAAGCTGTTTAAGCTACATAATGGAAATTTTTTTAATGGCAAGCGATAACCAAAGAGCGCGGGCAAAGGTTCAATCTATTGCTACAATAGTAAGTGTTGCATTAAATCTAATTTTAATTTTATTATTTAAAATTGAAGGAGCAGCTATAGCTGTTATTTTATCCTCAGTATTTTTAGTAGTAATCTTTGCTCTCAAGTTAAAAACTGTAACCGGTTTTCCTGATGTCAAATCCAGGTTAGCAATAAGTTCATTGGGTATAGTTATTTTTTCGGTTCTATTCTTATTTATAAAAACATCAATTTTTATTATCATTCCGGCAGCAGCAATAATTTATATTTCAACCATGCTGCTATTTAAAAACGTTAGAGAAAATGAACTGCGAATGGTTTTAGATTTAGTTAGAAAAAAAAATCAGTAAATTTAAGCAATCTTCTGCCCGTCTTTTCTCGTTTAACTTCTCGTTAAATAGTTTCTAAATTCTTCAGAATAATTTAAAATTCTGTTCATATATGAAATTGTGTTAAAATATTTAGTTGGATATAAATTCTATTGAAGAACCTGAAATAAATTAAGAGCTTCATTTTTTATAAAATATGAGAAAATAGTATCATGAAAAAAGAGACCTGAGTATGCAATTATTTCACTGTACTTAATAATCTTTTGCCGGTTGTATATTTCCTAATAAATCAGTTTTTAATTCATTTCTATCTATTACCTTTGAATACATTAAAATATGCCCACGAATGTTTCAAAATAAGTGTTATTTTATAAAATGTATCGAAATGTTAAATTCGTTATAATGTTTGTTACAAAAGAGGTAGAGAAAACCTTAAAATAATAATAAATTTGGCATTATAACTACGCGATTTATTCTGACAAAAATAAGAATGAATTAGGCTAAAAAAATCGTAATTATTTAGTAAATTGATAAAAAAAGCTTCGGATAAGAGCAAAATGATTATATGTAAAATATATTCGGAATTACTATGAAGATAGAGAATAAGCTGTAATTATAGGAAATTGGTACATAAATTGGTTCTAAGTATTCTATGTGATCAAATATTTTACTAAATTATTTTTAAATTAAATTTATTCAGAGAACTAAAATTTTAATTATCTTTGCACATGATTTGACTATTTATTTTGCCTGGAGGAAAATATTTAAATAATTTAAGTTCTGTAAAAAACTCTTTTTTTATTCCTATCCTGATTTTTTTTACTGAATATTATTGAATTATGAACTCATAAAGTGGAAAATTTTAATTAAGAAGAAATATATTTAACAAAATGAAAAAAATTGGGAAAATTTATTTATTCATAATATTTATCGTAATATTTTCAAATGCTGCAGTCGCACAATGGAAAATTATGCCGATGGGGGATTCTATAACTAAGGGTTTTACTGGAAGTACAAACTCAAGTGGCTTTAGGAATTTGGTACTTAGTACTTTAACAGGTTATGGTTATACCGTAGATTTTGTTGGAGAGTTACCATGGGGTGGTACAGATCCAAATACTGAAGCTTACCAGGGATGGGAGACAACTGATCTTAATTGAAGCGATTAATGGTACAAAAACTACCAATCCTACCGGACTTGGAACGATACCTTTATTTTCTAACATCGCAACTGACATGGTGCTTCTTCATATAGGAAACGAATGATATTGAGGCAAGTGCTACTCCTTCTGATATAGCAAATAATGTAAATACCATATTAGGAGACATTCAAAGCCAGGATAATAATATTGTAGTAGTTCTTGCAAAAATTATTCTTGATGATAATGATAATCAAGGCGTAAATGGTGTTAAAGCAACAATAACTAAAAGAATATAACAATGATTTGCTTACTAAAGCCGTAAATAGAATAATAAATACTAGTGATAAATTGATTGTTGTGAATATGCAGGATGCACTTACCTATCCTTCTGCAAATTATCCTAATGCTAATCCGCCTCCTGGTAATTAGTGCGATATATATTGATGATGTCAGGAGTTCACTGCTTCATCCTTACCAAACCGGTTATGATAAAATGGCAGATGTTTGGTCAAAGCAGTAGATGGTTAAGTTTTCAAGATAAATCTACATTTAATAAGCCCCATAAGTGCTATCTACCAATCAATCCATACCTGTTACTTTAGCCTGGGGAATCGCTCCAGAATGCGTGTAACAAGTTATAGAGTATCAGGTTTCGGAAAATGACAATACTTTTGGTTCGGTTAATCGTAATTTATAATGTTGGTGATGGCAATATTACTAGATAGGTATGTAATTCTTGATAACTCAAGTAAAACATAAGAATGGTGGATTTAAATCTTCAAAAACATATTATTGGAGAGTCTCTGGTGTTGATTGTTTGCCATGGAATATCTAGGATAATTCGAATATTTGGAGTTTTACTACACCACCACTTAATGTAAATGCGACAGTATTATTGCAGGGACCATATAGCGCAGGTACAATGCAGTACAACTTTACAGCAGAATGGTTTAATACCAACTTCACAACCCTATGGTGGTATTGCCATGGAGTTATGCCGGAACAGAGAGTGTTTCCAGTGTACCTTCCGGTGTTGTAGACTGGGTACTATTACAACTACGCTCAGGCTCAAGTGCATCAACAGCCACTACTGTTGTTGCGCAGAGAGCAGCATTTCTGAAGAGTGATGGTAGTATAGTTGATATGGACGGCACAAGCCCTGTAAGCTTTAGTGGAGTTTCATTTGGAAATTATTATATTGTGATAGAGCATAGAAATCATCTAGCAGTAATATCCAGTTCCGAGGTAACATTATCTACTAATACGCTAACATATGATTTTACAACAGGAGAAGATAAAGCTTATACAAGCGGACCAACTCCAATGGCAGATTTAGGAGGAGGAAAGTTTGGAATGTTTTCAGGAGATGGGAATTCTAATGGCTTCGTAACTGCATCTGATAATAATTCTATATGGTTGCCCCAGTTTTTAGTAAGTGCCTATGGTTATAATTCTGGAGATTATAATTTGAGCGGATTTGTAACTGCATCAGATAATAATCAGAATTGGTTAGTTAATAATGGAAAAGCTTCACAAGTTCCGTAATTAAAAAAATACAGATTTTGGAGTGATTATGAAAAACATACTATTATTATTATATATTTTAGTATTTTACTCTTTTTCTCTATATTCCCAAACTATTGATGGACAATTTAATGTTTTAACCAATGATGGGTCAACATATCAATTTGCAATCCAGATTGAAGTTCAGAGCGGGACATATAACCTTGGAAATTCAACAATTCAATTTACGTATAATACATCCGCATTAAGTTTTCCATCCTCTCCAAGTGAATTTACAGATTATAGTTTTAGCCATTTTCAGGGAGGTGATTATACCTCTTCTGTAAGTAGACCAGTGAATGGAGTGATTTCAGTAAATATAGGATATACCGGTAGTGGAGGTGGTACAACAGTTCCGACAACGTATTATGATGTTGTAACAATAACACTGTCAACCATAACTTCTTCCAGTAATTCTAATCTAGTTTGGAGTACAAGAGAATTTTATTCACCTGGTAGTAGTAGTCCTTGGAGTCTAGGTTCATGGCCAAATAAAGACACTAGTCCATTACCCGTAGAACTTTCATCGTTTTCAGTATCAGCGAATACAAATAATGTAAGTCTAAACTGGAAGACAGCGACAGAGGTTAACAACAATGGATTTGAAGTAGAGAGGAAAGTCAGAAGTCAGAAGTCAGAGGTCAGTTGGGAGAAGATTGGATTTGTAGAGGGACATGGAAACAGCAATTCACCGAAGGAGTATAGTTTTACGGATAAGAACTTGACAGGAGGAACCAAATTTATATACAGGCTGAAACAGATAGATAATGATGGGAAGTATGAATATTCAAAGGAAGTTGAAGTAGAGGTAGTCCCTAAGCAATATACATTATATCAGAATTACCCTAACCCGTTTAATCCAACGACTACAATAAAGTTTGACTTGCCGCAAGCACAAGAGTGGTAAGCTGAATGTGTATAATATAATTAGGACAGCAGGTAGCAGACGTTGGTGAATGGAAATGTAGAGGCAGGCTACCATAGTGTAACATTTAACGGGAGTGATTTGCCAAGCGGAACCTATATATACAGATTAGAAACAAATAATTTTGTGCAAATAAAAAAGATGATGCTGCTGAAATGAGAGGAAAAAAACCTTCAAGGTTACGGCTTATAAATCCATGAAGTTTAAAAGATAATTCGAAGCTGATACTAATTTTGGGGAGTAAGTATCGGTAATAAATTCTAAAAATAAAATTATATTTAATAACCGGTTTATGCCGGTTTTTTTTGTCTTATATTTGTGCTAGAGCAAAATTATAAGAGTAGGGGTGAATTGCTATCCGCCCCTTTTATTTATTGCTTAATACTTTTTTTTTCAATTAATTTATATGTCTTGTTAATAATTTTTAATTCAAAGAGAAAAATTGAAGTTTTTACTACTAATTATCTTTTTTCACATCATTTCTTTTGGACAGGTTAAAATAATGCCTCTTGGTGATTCAATTACGCGGGGATTTGCAGGAAGTTATAATTCAAAAGGTCAGAATATAACAATTGGTTACCGTGGCCCGCTCTTTGACTTATTAATAACTGCCAGGATATAATGTTGATTTTGTTGGAACAAGAGCAGACGGACCGCCAAGTATTCCCTATTTCGGTGTTCCGCAATATTACGATTATAATAATGAAGGACACAGCGGGTGGCAAGCCGTTCAATCATCTTCAGATGCTACCTACCCGCAATTTGATATGTCAAGTCATCTTGACAGCTTTTTAGTATCTAAACAGCCGGATATTATTCTGATGCTATTGGGAACTAATGATCTGGAAACCGGTCAATCTTCCGATGGGGTTGTTAACGATGTTAACACTCTATTAAGCAAGATATATTCCTTTAATCCAAATATCGTGGTCTTTCTTGCTAAAATTATTAATAGAGGATTACAGGTATATAGTTTAGATTCATCGATCTACAATTATGGTTCTTATACATATTCTTTTAGTGATTTAGATGCTCCACCCAATATTAGGGAAACAACGAGTAATTTTGATATTAAATTAGGAGATATGGCTAACGGAAGAATTATAGACGGTGATAAAATTGTATTATTAAATATGGAAACTGCTATTACCAATTATAACGAAGATTCTTCTTCATTTAGTTCATTTCCACATGGTGAATTTATCGATTCGTTTCATCCAAATCAAAGGGGATACAATAAAATGGCTGATGTATGGTTTACTGCGTTGGATTATTATTTTATTGGTAAACCTGTACTCGCCGGACCGCTTGACAACGACAGTAATTTGAAAACTCCTATAACATTAACCTGGGGCATAACATCAAATGCATCATCCTATTTAGTTCAAATTTCAAAAGACTATAATTTTTCCCCGGATTCACTTATATATAATAAAAATGCTACTAACAGGTATGCAACTGTAAACAGCAATTTCTCATCAGCAAAAACTTATTATTGGAGAGTTGCCGGTGAAACTGCTCAGGGGCAGACATTTTATTCTGATATATGGAAGTTTACAGCACAACCATTAACAATAGCGGCGAAAGTATTTTTACAAGGGCCGTATTCCGGCGGCGATACTATGAATACTTCACTAAATAGAGACCATTTTATCCCGTTATCTCAACCTTTCAATATTGAGCCCTGGAATTATACTGGTGATGAAATTGTTGGAAATATTCCTCAAGGAGTCGTAGATTGGGTTCTATTGGAAATTAGAACAGGAATAAATTCATCTACTACCGTAGCCAAACGAGCTGCATTTTTAAATAGTGATGGAAGTATTGTTGATCTTGACGGAATATCCCCGGTAACTTTTAGCGGTATCAAAAGCGGTGGTTATTTTTTAGTTGTTAAGCATCGAAATCATCTTTCAATAATGAGTACCGACACAATTTCTTTTTCATTCACTACTTTTTATGATTTTACTGATAGTCAGTCTAAAGCATTTGGAAATAATCCAATGGTTGATTTAGGAGGCGGAAAATATGGTATGATCGCAGGCGATACTAATGGAGATAAAGTTATTTCTGTGAATGATTATAATTCAATTTCTACCGAAATTCTTCAGACTGGCTATAAAAAAGCGGATCATAATATGGATGGAAAAGTTTCTGACAAGGATTATAACTACGTAAGCGGTAATTTATTCGAATATACTAAAGTTCCTTAACATTTTTGAAGACTATGATGAAGTTGACTTGTTTTTTCTCTATTTTTTTATTGATTTTGCTTTATTCAAATTCATTTGCTCAATATCAAATGAGTTTGCAGAATGATACGTTAGTTTCAACCAATCAATATGAATTTGATGTTTTTGTAAAAAGCACGTCCGGAAAAATCAACTTAACATCATATCAAATTGTATTTACTTTCAATGAAACTATTGCTAATGGTGGAATTCTTATGCTAAATTATATCTCCGGAAGCTCTCAATTATCAAATGTTCCTAACATAAATGCAGGTATAGTTGAGGATATAGGGGAACAAAGAAATCTTGTAGCAGGAAGCGGTCATGGTGGTGATACTATTTCTGTTATGAACGTTAAAGTAGGAACTTTTAAAATTACAAGTTCAAATGCTTTTGATAATTTTTCTCCTAATATTGGCTGGGGTTTTAATGGTTTTATTAGAACGGAAGTTAATATTAACGATACGAATAAGACTAATCCGTCTAATCATATTAACTTGTTGACTAATTCAATTCTTCCTGTTGAACTTTCATCTTTTACCGCTGACTTAAACAATAATTCGATTAATTTAAAGTGGACAACTCAAACGGAGCTTAATAATTATGGATTCGAAATTGAAAGGGGGAGCGTTAATATTCCATTTATTAAAATTGGTTTTATTAAAGGAAATGGTACCACAACTGTACCTCACAGTTATAACTTTACAGATAATAATATTACTGGAGGAACTAAATTTTTATATAGATTAAAACAAATTGATTTTGACGGTCATTTTAAATATTCTCAGGAGTTAGGAGTGGGAATCACGCCAAAACAATATGTATTATATCAGAATTATCCTAACCCATTCAATCCGTCAACAACTATAACATTTTATTTGCCGGAAGCTGCAGATGTAAATTTAGCAGTATATAATATTTTAGGTGAAAGAGTTGCTACTTTAATCAATGAATTCCTTAAAGCGGGATCCCATTCAATTATATTCAATGCAAGAGATTTAGCATCAGGAATATACATTTGTAGATATCAAACCGCTAATTTCCAACAAACTAAAAAAATATTACTCCTGAAGTAAAAAAATAATTATACTTTACCTTAAGACAGCCTGCTGCTAAAAAACTATTAGATAATTTTATTAACCTAACTAATCAAAATTTAATGAAGTTTTTTATCTTGAAGTGTTTTGTTATTTTATATTCAATAAGTCTTCCAATTTAAATGAAATTTAATTTATGCTGGAAAATGAAATAATTTGGGATAGATGGTGTAAAAATGCAGAGAAATATCCTGATAAGGATGCAATTATTCATTGGATTGCAGAAAAAGAACCTTTTAGATGGACGTTTTCTGAATTGATTTCTTCTGCACAAAGGTATTCCCATATATTAAATGAGAATGGAATTGAGCGTGGTGAAGTTTGTGCATTAATAATAAAGCACAATCCGAATTTTTATCCTTTATATATGGCAGTTACAAATTTAGGAGCCATTCCAGCTGTACTTGCTTATCCAAACCCGCGATTACACCCTGATAAATTCCGGCAAGGAATTGAAGGGATGTCACAACGTTCAGGACTTGATTGGATTTTAACCGAAAAGGAACTTGAACCGATTATCAGACCTCTAACAGAAAAACAAGGAAGTACTATTAAAGGGATTCTTTTTCCTCTGGAATCGTGCAATGTGGAAAATGGAAATTGGAAAATGGAGGAAAATTATAGAGTTATGTATAATTTATTTCTAAAAGAAACGAACGAACTGCATAAAAGAATTAGCAGTACCGATCCTTTCCTTCTGCAGCATTCTTCTGGAACTACAGGATTGCAGAAACCTGTTCTGCTTTCTCATAAAGCCATTTTAGAACATGTTCATAATTATGCTGAAGCGATTAAATTAACAGAGAGTGATAAGGTTGTTAGCTGGCTTCCTTTATATCATGATATGGGTCTGATTGCTGCATTTCATTTACCTTTAGCTTTCGGGATATCTTCAATTCAGATAAATCCATTTGAGTGGGTTCTAATTCCTTCATTGCTCTTTAATGCTATAACTGCAGAAAAAGCAACAATCACCTGGTTGCCGAATTTTTCTTATAATATAATGGCAGATAAAATACATGATGATGAACTTGAAGATGTAATTTTAAACAGCATGAGATTATTTATAAACTGCAGTGAACCAGTCAGGGATGAAAGTCATAAAAAATTCTATGCCCGGTTTAAACATTATGGCCTTAAATTGAACTCTTTATCTACTTGTTATGCAATGGCTGAAACAACATATGCAGTTACTCAGGCAGAACCTGGAATAGAACCAACAGTATTATTAATTGAGAAACAGGAAATGTCGAGAGGGAAGATCAAATTAAGTTACAGTCCCGAAGTATCCAGAAGATGTGTTTCTTCAGGTAAGGCTATTGAAGGATGTAAGATTAAAATTGTAGATGAAAAGAGAAAAGAGATTGACTCGTCTTCAATTGGTGAAATTTCAATAAAATCTGTATCAATGTTTGATGGTTACCGGAATTATCCGGAAAAAACCGCAGAAGTTTTGGAAGATGGCTGGTATTACAGCGGTGATTACGGTTTTAAATATCAAGATGAATATTATATCATCGGTAGGAAAAAAGATATCATTATAGTTGCAGGTAACAATATATACCCGGAAGATATTGAAGATGTATTAAATAAAGTTGAGGGAATAATTCCGGGAAGAGTTGTTGCTTTTGGAGAAGAAGATATCGAAATAGGAAGTGAACAAATAAGTGTGATTGCAGAAACTAATTTTTACGATGAACAATTACATAAAAAACTAAATACGGATATTATCAAGGCATGTATGAAAGCAGATATAACAATTAAAAAAATATATCTTGTTCCGCCGAGATGGTTAATTAAAAGTTCTGCCGGTAAACCAAGCAGAAAAGCCAACCGTGAAAGAATTCTCAACAAAGAAGAAATTAAATGGAGTTAAAATGATATCAGATGAATTAAAAAAAATAATTTTAGATACATTAAAACTAGAAGACTTTGATTTTACTGACGAAACAACTGCTAATCAGGTTCCGGGATGGGATTCTTTAAATCATGTCAATGTAATTATTGCTGTTGAAAAACATTATAATATTAGGTTTAAAAATATCGAATTGCTTCGGATGAAGAATATTGGAGATTTACAAAAATTAGTTAACTCTCGATTATGAGTGATTTTGTATTCTATCCATTGCATGATAAAATATTATACAAGAATAAGTTTTATAATATAAGATAGGATTGCAATAAAAAATATCAATATTTAATCGGAAAATTTAAGCATAAAAAAAACCGGCAGATAAATAATCTGCCGGTTGAAATCGGAAAGAATTTTTAGATGCTGTTATTTTAATAACAACATTCTTTTTGTCGAAACAAAATTGGATCCATCTACTCCTCGAGCTTCTAACCTGTAGAAATATACACCGCTCGAGAGATTAGAAGCATTAAACATTGTTTCATGAACACCTGCATTTAATTCGCTATTGAAAATGTTTGCTACTTCTTGTCCGAGAGTATTATATAATTTTATATTTACTTTTGCATCCATTGGTAGAGCAAACCTAATAGTAGTGGAAGGATTAAACGGATTGGGATAATTTTGATCTAAAGCATAAGTTGTTGGGAGTCCTAAATCAGCTTCAATAGATTTGGAATAATTATAACTGCCATTAAAATCAACTTGCTTAAGCCTGTAATAATATTTACCTGATAAGGCAGATTTATCAGTATAGCTGTAAAAAACTTTTTCAGTAGAAGTCCCCTTGCCTTTAATGAAAGCTACTTCTAAAAACTTCTTATTGTCTGTGCTTCTTTCTATACTAAAACCTGCATTGTTGATTTCTGTTGCCGTTTGCCAGGTCACTACCATCTTACTATTAACTAGATTTGCAGAAAATGAAGTTAATTCAACCGGTAATGGTGTGGTATAAGTGAATGCATTACTGTATGCAGAGACAGTGTCAGCATTATAGGCATAAATTCTATATGTATATTTAGTTGTGTCCGATGCTGTGGAGTCAGTAAATGTAACTACATTTTCTCCTACCGTATCAATATTAGCATAGGCGGCAACACTTGCAGTGTCACCTAACTTTCTTTGTATTACAAATCCTAATTCATTTGATGAATTATCCGACCAGGATAATTTAACATTATTGGTATCAGGATGATCTTTTACTGCTTCTAAGTTTGTAGGAGCAGAAATTGTTGAAAGCAAAGTTTTAATACTGGCTTCATTACTGTATGCGGAAGAACTTAACCAGCCCAAAGCTTGAACTCTATATATGTAAGTCGTGGTATCGTTCAAATTCATATCAGTATATGATGTATCATTGGCTGCTGTAGTATCTATAACACTAAACAATGTGTCAACAGAGCCGTTCATCTTCCTTTCAATAACAAATCCTTCTTCATCTGGTGAATTGTCTTTCCATTTAAGCATTATGGTTTTAGACTTAACATTTTGAGCTGTAAGGTTAGTTGGGGCAACAACGAATGGCACATTTGCACCATATTCGAAATTGTGAGCAACTTCCTGTGCGCTTAAGGCTCTGTTAAAAAATGCAACTAGGTTTAAATTACCTAACCATGGCTGGTCATTTGTTAATTCATTAAAGAATGCCAGCATATAAGAAGAGGTCCATGTAGAAAAATCTCCATTTATTTTACCAGAAGCTTTCTGTCCACCATCAACAAATATTTTAACTGTTCCATCAGAACTCCTAGTAAACACTACATGTGTAAGTTCTAATTTTGCTACATTAGGAGCTATAACAGATGTACCTGCGGCGCCGGTTTCAGATGTACGTAGAATCCCCTCATAATCATTTCCATTTTGAGTTAGGGAGAAATTAAGATTATTCGTATTTTGAGAAATTGTAATTATTCTTGCATCTTCATTTACATCAGCTGGCTTTAACCAAACTTCCAGAGTTAATTCATTTGCGCCGGTAAGGGCAGTGTACAATTTCGTTGCAGCTGCACCAGTGCTTACCGATGCCGAACCTGTAGTTTTTAATGTGTATCGTGTCCATAAGGTTACACCTGGAGTATTAATGGTCAAATCTAATGGTGAGCCAACACCAGAAACATCATGTACAGTAGTTCCACTTAATTCTGTAAAATCATACAGGGCCTGTAATCCGAAGTTAACTCTTTGATTTTTAGGTGTAACTTTCAGAGTGACGGTATCACTAGTAACACTTCCGGAAGAGTTAGTCACTATAACTGAGTATTTTGAATTATTATCACTAGAAGCTAGTGTATCAGTAGTGTATTCTGAACTTGTCGCTCCTACTATATTTATTCCATTTTTTTGCCATCTATAACTAAGCGAAGTAGAACTGGCTGCTTTTACAGAAAAAGAAGCAGTTTCACCTTCAATAGAGAATGCATCCTTAGGCTGATCAGCAATAAAAGGAAGTACATCGGAAGCAATTCCTAATGAATAATTATGGCTTACCTCAGAACTACTTAAAGCTCTATTATAGATTCCAGTATAATAAAAAGCTCCTATCCAGTTGCTTCCACCTGGGACAGCACCTGCTAATGTAAAATAATAACCTGAACCTCCCCAATCTGCGAAATTACCAGGAAGACTATCAGCGTTGACTTCAGAACCGTCAACGTACATTTTAATTTTTCCATTTGAAAAACGAGTATAAACTATTTGTGTTAAATTCAATTTTACATCCCCATTATGTGTCCTTACACTGGTTCACCAAATAAGTTAGTGCTTGGTGTGATTCTTACATTTGCTGTATAATTCCTGCTATTTTGAATTAATGAGAATCTTCTATAGTTGGCAGCAGCTTGAAGGGAGACTACATGTGCATTATTTTGAATAGTATCATTAGGAACTATCCATGCCTCAATCGTAAGTTCATTTGTAGCTATGCATGAATCTAAAATTTTTGAAGGTTCTAAAGAAGATTGAATTTTAGCCGGAGAGAATACATATAACCCATTCGGTGACCAACCAATATTATTCGTATCATCAATAGTTAAATCAACTGCGGAACCAACACCTGAAACATCATGAACAACACTTACCGCTGCCTTCTTTAAAGTTATATGCTGCAATTTCATTTGCTGTAACTCTACTAGCTGATGCAGTCACATATAATTTTGCAGCTATTACTTGAATCACTACCAGGAACCATTTGATACTTTTACCGAGAATAACGAACCATTATCACCTAAAATGGTTGCAGGTGTTGTATAACTAATGCAGTTGCCCCGGCAACAATTGCGCCATTTTTATACCATTGATAAGCTAACTACTGCCTGATGCATTACCGAAAATGTTGCAGTTTGCCCTTCGATAACTCCTTGCCAGGGGTTGAGTTGTAATAACAGGTGCTTGCGCGAATAAATTCGCAGCCAACATAATTATTATAGAGAAAATAAATAACAACGTAGCCCTTTTTTTCATTATGTTCTCCTATTTTTGATTTTACGTTAATGTTTTTACAATTTAAAATTGATTAGAATTATTTCTCAATCAATATTTATACCATATAGTAAATTATTTTAAAACAATTAATATTTTTGAATTATTGTTAAAATAATGTTTCATTTTGAAAAAAGAAAACTATAAACGATCATTACAAATACTTTTTTACACTTTTTTTGTCGCATTTACCTTCTCTTTATATTCTACTTTATTATTTTCCTTTAATTTTAAATATTTAATTTCCCTTTATATCTTTTATTGTTTATGTGAGAAAATTATAATTAATTAAATGTTAATCGCAATTTTATATCCCTTATAAAATTCTTAAAATAATATTCGAATAGTGTTTTAATCATTTTGAGATTTTAAATCATCATTATTCTAATTATATTTAAATTGAGAGTGGTATAAATATGTGTTTGTCTAAAAATTATTATCGAAGTTATATTAGAATATAATATGGATCTTTCAATAATTGTGCCTGTATATAATGAAGAATTATCTGTCCAGCCTTTATATGATGCTACTACAAAAGCATTAACAAAGTTAAACCTGGACTACGAGATATTCCTAGTAGATGATGGCAGTTCCGATAATACTTTAATTGTCGCAAAAAAAATATGCGAAAAAGATCCTAGATTCAAAGTGATTAAATTAAAAAGGAATTACGGGCAAACGATTGGTCTGCATGCCGGTTTTCGAATGCTGAAGGAGAAATAATCGTTACAATGGATGGTGATCTTCAAAATGATCCTGATGATATTGAAAAAATGATCAAAGAAATAAAAAATGGAAATGATATTGTTTTAGGTTGGAGACATGACAGGCAGGATAAAATGATCTCCAGAAAAATTCCATCAAAAATTGCAAATAAACTTATTAGTAAATTAACAGGAGTTCCGGTTAAAGATAACGGATGTGCTATCAGGGCATATAGGTCTGAAGTAATAAAAAAATTTCCTATGTATTCTGAAATGCATAGACTTCTACCGGTAATGACTGCATTATCAGGTGCCAAGTTTACCCAAATTAAAGTAAAACATCATGCAAGGAAATTCGGTTCCTCAAAATATGGACTTTCACGTATATATAGGGTTATGATTGACATGGTTGCGCTGAAAATTATATTTACTTTTTTTTATTTACCGCTTTATGGATTTGGAATATTTTCAATGATTTTTGGAATACTATGTTTCCTAAGTTTATTGTTAGGCTTATTCCAGATGCTGTTATACCCGGGAATGTCATTAGTAACCATCATGGGAACTAGCTTGTTGTTTGGTTCTTTAAGTTTCTTCTTGCTTTTTCTAGGTGTAATAAGTGATATGATTTATCAAAACGGGGATATTAAAATAGAAAGATTATTAAAAAACAAAAGAATGAATAAAAAAGTTTTTTATTCTTTTAAACGGAGTAGTTGATGAATAAAAAAATTGATCTTTCGATAATCATAATTCTGTCAGAAAAAAATAAGTATGATAATATCTCTGAACTTTATTTCTCTTATAAAAAAAGTATTGAGGCAACCGGTTTAAATTATGAATTTATATATGTTACAGACAGAGAATCGGAAAAGATTCTAAATGGACTCTTTACATTAAAAGAAAACGGGGAAAATATTGAAATAATAGAATTAGCTAAATGGTTTGGTGATGCAGCTGCATTAAATGCCGGTTTTGAGCAAAGTTCCGGGGAGAGGATTTTAACTCTGCCGAGTTATCGCCAGATTGATGAGGTAGAACTTATCGGATTTATTAATTCCTTTGATAAAGTTGATATGCTCATTGCCGTAAGATCTAGAAAAAAAGATAATTTCTTACATCGTCTGCAAGCAAAATTATTTCATTATTTAGTCAGATTGACTCTCGGTATGAATTTTAACGACTTAGGTTGCAATGTTAGAATTTTCAAAAGAGATTTGCTGGAAAAAATATATATTTACGGTGACCAACATCGTTTTCTCCCGATTCTTGCCAGCAGGTCTGGTTATAAAATTAAAGAATATGCAGTGGCACAGTATTATACGGATGTGCCTAAAAGGATCTATTCTGTTACACATTATACCGATAGGATAGTAAATTTTATTTCAATTTTCTTTTTAGTAAAATTTACAAAAAAACCACTTCGGTTTTTTGGTTTTCCAGGTATAATTATTTTTGCTTTAGGCTGTTTATTAACTTTATTTTTATTTGCTCAAAGAACCTTTTTAGGTGTCGGTTTAGCCGATCGTCCCCTTGTTCTGGTAAGTATTTTATTGATTGTCTTTGGAATACAATTATTTGCAATAGGTTTGGTAGCAGAAATAATTATTTTTACACATTCCAAGGAATCAAAAGAATATATTATTGATGAGATTTTCTACTCTAATAAAGAAGATAGTCTAAAGGATAAAGAAAGTTTAGACTATAAGGAAAGTATAAAAACTTAAAGAGGAGTAAGTTTAAAAGAGGAGTAAGTTTAATTGAAAGAAAAAATTTTAAATCTGAAATTTTTTATAAAAATTCTCATTATTATTCTGGTTGTTTCTTTTCAATCGCATTCCGAAAATAGAAAACCAATTACATTAGTCTTTCGTTATGATGACTTTTCATATAATATTAATATTGAGAAGTATATAATAAATGTTTTTAATAAGAATAATTTACCAATCACATTCGGAATAGTTCCAGGCGGTGGACATTTAAATAAATCTGATATTGATGTTCTAAAAAATACAGATAAGAAAAAAGAAGTTGAAATAGCACTGCATGGTTTTGCTCATAAACATTCGGAACTTTTTGGATCCTATAGCGAGCAATATAAATTACTTAAAAAAGGGAAAAAAATTCTTGAAAGGAACTTTAATAGTAATGTTATTACATTTATCCCGCCTTATAATAGTTATTCTCAAAATACAATAAAAGTGCTCAACGCTCTAAAATTTAAAGTGATTTCCTCAGATAAACGCGGTCCTTTTAATGATTCAAGGCTGATCTTTTTACCAAGCACTAGCAAGTTGGGTAGTTTAAGACAAGATATAGCTACAGCAAGAAATTTAAAACTTAATAATTGTATAATTGTAGTTTTATTTCATCACTTTGATTTTTTTGAGGCTAACAAGACAAGCGGCAAAATTACCAGAAAGGATTTTGACAATTTAATAGAATGGGTTTCTGAACAAAATGATATAGAAGTCAAAACAATTGGACAAGCTTCTAATCTTATCTTTGATAAGAATTTTGTTAATTATAATGAAATTCCAGGATTCTTTCTTTTTCCCGTTTTTTACCCTTTAATCAACATAAATTTGACCTTGATTTATATCCATCTCTAAAATTCTTTAAAAGTTTAAAAACGAGATTATTTCTATTTTTAATTCTTTATCATATTGCAGTTTTGTTGCTATTATTATTTGCATTCTATTTTATCTTTTTTAATTATATTGCAAAAAAGATTAATCCGGTTAATATATTATTAATAATTTCTTTTGCAGTTTTGGGTTTTATAATCCCTTTGCGATTTTTGGGTACATACTTTACTTTGATTATCGGTACAGTTTTGGGGATGATACTGTCAAATTATAAACTTAAAACAAAGAGATAAAATTATTACAAGACAAGTTGTAGCTAAAGTTACTTTAACGCTGCTTCTATCTTTTCTTTTAATTCATTTTCATTAAATGGCTTAACAAGGAATGGTGATGATTCTGTTATTTTTGAACGCAGTAAAATTTCCTTTGCATACGCCGTAATATAAATTATCGGTATATTATATCTTTCCGATACAATTACACCTGTTTCTATTCCATTAAGATCCCCGGCCAATAAAATATCCATTATTACAAGGTTGGGTTTATTCTCTGCCATTATATCCAGCGCTTCTTCGCCGGAACTGGCTGTTGGAAGCACTGAATAACCAAAATGGGAAATTGTTTTCATTAAATCCATTGCTATTACTTTTTCATCTTCAACTATAAGTATTTTCCTTGCATCCTTCATTTTTTTTCCTTGAATAAAAATTAAAGAAAGACAATTAAATATTTAATGATTAGTAACACAAGATTGCACTATAAAAATTTATTTGTGTTGCTCGGCAGTATAGGTAATAGTAAATTATAAATTACTTAGCTAACTAAAATGAAATTGTGATCATGAGATTGATTAATAACAGAATACTAAAAAATCTTGGCAGCCTGATTAATTCAAACCTCGAGCTACAATCGGGTTACAAAAGTGCGGCTGATATGGTAAATGATAAAAATCTTAAGGAAATATTTGTTATTTATATTCAAAAAATTTCAGAATACATATATGAGCTTAAGAAGCTGGAAAAAGATTTGGCGGGAAGTCAAAAATATAGTAATAATTTATTAAAAATTTTTTCTTTCCCGGCAACTAACAGTGATGAAATTTCAGTTTTAAGAAGATGTGAAAAACTGGAAGAGAAGTCTATTAAGGAATATGAGATTATCCTTAACGAAGAAATCCCGACAAGTATTAAAGAAATATTCATAAAACAATATTATGGTTTAAAAGATACCGGCTTTCATATGAAGTCCCTGGAAGATCAATATTAATATCTTTTAAACAAATTGTAACGGCTCAAAATATCGGACCAGCTTGATGAATTAATCTCCTCTAAAAAGAAGGAGGTTAATTTTATCTAGAAAACGGCCTTTTTCGGATGTTAAAAAATATAATTCTATGGAAAATTTCTGTTAAATAAATATCACTTGTAGAGCTTTTAATTGAGCCAATATTAAAATCTTTAATAATCCCGAAACCTTATATTACTTAATTATTATTAATGATGAATTGATTCTCGCAGTGTCAACTTGAGAAGAAAAAATCTTGACTAATGAGAAAATAAAAATATTATGAAATAAAATCTCTTCAGTATTATCAGAATTTAGAATAATTATTTATTTATGTAAGTTTGAAATGAAATTTCAGGAGAAAATAAAAGAGGCTGGTGAAGCCTATTACCAGCCTCTTAGAATTAGATTCTCAATTTTAAAATAATCCTTCAATAGATAGGTATCTTTCCCCGGTGTCATAACAGAATGTTAAAACTTTTTTCCCTTCGGGGATTTCCGGTAATTTTTTAGCTACAGCTGCAAGTGATGCTCCGGATGATAGCCCGCAGAATATTCCTTCCTCCTTAGCTGCTTTCTTGGCATATTCAAAAGCTTCTTCTTTTGTTACCTGGATTGTTCCATCGAGTAAATCAGTTCTTAAAATATTTGGAATAAATCCGGCGCCTATTCCCTGAATTGGATGTGGCCCTGGTTGTCCGCCACTAATTACAGGTGAAAGTGAGGGTTCAACAGCAAAGACTTTTATTTCGGGGAATTTTTCTTTCAGTACTTCTGCAACACCTGTAATATGCCCACCCGTACCAACTCCGGTAATCAAATAATCAAGTCCTTCTGGGAAGTCTTTTACAATTTCTGTGGCAGTAAATTCTCTGTGCACTTTTGTATTTGCCTGGTTATCAAACTGCATCGGCATCCATGCATTTTTATTTTTTTCAACAATTTCTTTTGCTTTATCAATTGCGCCCTTCATTCCTTTTTCTTTTGGTGTTAATTCAAATTCAGCACCGTAAGCGGCCATAATTTTTCTTCGTTCGATTGACATTGATTCCGGCATAACCAAGATGACTTTATATTTTTTAACAGCTGCTACTATAGCTAATCCAATTCCTGTATTTCCGGAAGTAGGTTCGACAATAATACTATCTTTATTTAATATCCCCTTAGCTTCGGCATCTTCAATCATTGATAATCCAATCCTGTCTTTAATACTTCCCCCAGGATTAGCACGTTCAAGTTTCATCCATACTTCAACATTTTTTTTGAACAAATTATTTATCCTTACATGCGGTGTACTGCCGATAGTTTCGAGGATATTTTTTGCTTTCATACAATCTCCTTTTTAATAAACAATTTTGATTAAATAATAAAGTTAATTGGTTCTTCATTCATTTTTGAATTGCCAAATTTTATCTCACTTTTATGATAAACTATGGAATAAGGTTGAACACTGGAAGTTAACCAGACATTACCTCCAATAATGCTATTGTATCCGATTACAGTTTCTCCTCCTAGTATAGTTGCACCTGAATATATAACCGTATTATCTTCGATGGTAGGGTGTCTTTTGGAATTAGCTAAATCTTTATTGACACTTACAGCACCAAGTGTTACCCCCTGGTACAGCTTTACATTATTTCCGATTTCTGTAGTTTCACCTATTACAATACCAGTCCCATGATCTATGAAAAAAGATTTACCTATTTTCGCACCTGGATGAATATCAATGCCAGTTAACCTGTGAGCATATTCTGTTAGCACCCTGGGGAAATAAGGGATTTTCAAATTATAAAATTCATGAGCTATCCTGTAAACCGAAATTGCAAAAAAACCTGGATAAGTTAAAATTACTTCATCTAAATTAGTAGCTGCCGGATCACCCTTTGTGATGGCTTGAGCATCCATCATTAATTTCTCATGAATCCTTGGTATTTTAGCGAAAAAATTTTCAGCGCATTCTTTTGCAGATATTTTACCAAGGTTTTGCAGCGGTTCTATTATTTTACATAAATTTTTTTCAAGTACATCTATTTCTTTTTCAACTTCTTCCGGCGAGTTAAAATGTTTTTTTGCAAAATGGGGAAAAAGAAGTTCTAATAATTCATCAAGGAACTTTTGAACAGCGTTTCGATCAGGTAAATGGCATGAAGGTTCTTTTCTTAAATGAAACAGTTTTTCCGCAAAAACACTGATTTTTGATTTTTCAATTGTAGATAGCATAAGAGTATTGTTTTAGATTATAAAATCTTAATGTAACTTATTAAACGGTAATTTGAAAGATTTTTTAGTTTATTAGGTTAATATAAAAAATTATTATAAAGTTTATTATGATCGTCTACATAAATGGTAAATATATTCAAGAAAATGATGTGAAAATATCTCCTTTTGATAGGGGATTTCTGTTCGCTGATGGTGTTTATGAAGTTATGCGTACTTATAACATGAAAACTTTTAAATTAGATAAACATCTCAATCGTCTAACCTATAGTTTAAAAGAAGTAAGGATTAATAATTTTGATATTAGCAGCGTTAAAAATATTATTAATGAAATTATTTCAAGGAACAACTTCGGGAATGATTTTAATATTTATATCCAGGTAACACGCGGAGCATCTTTCCCAAGAATGCATGCATTTCCTTCAAACGAAATTAAACCTACTGTATATCTTTCGGCATATCCATTAATTCTGCACCGGAAGAGATCGAAAATGGAATCAAGGTCGTTTTGCAAAAAGATATCAGGTGGACAAGATGTGATATAAAATCTATATCGCTTTTACCTTCAATTCTAGCTCATCAGTCAGCAAAGGAAAAAGGTGCTTCGGAAGCGGTCTTTATCAGGAACGGATTTATAACCGAAGGTTCGCATACAAATTTTTTTGCCGTAAAAAATAATATGCTATTTACACCTCCATTGTCTAATTTTATTCTTTCAGGAATAACAAGGGATGTAATAATTGAAATTTGCAGAGAAAATTTTATTGAAGTAAAAGAAATTAATATTGAAGAAAAAGAGCTCAGAAATTTTGACGAAATTTTTATAACTGGAACTACAACAGAAGTAAAACCTGTCATTCAAATTGACGATTGGATCATAAAAAACGGTAAACCCGGAATCTTAACAAGAAAAATACAAGATGCTTTTTATAAATATGTTTCAGGTTATTAATATTTCGTTATACTATGTGCCAATCACCCGGTTGATCAGCACAAAAAGTTAATTATTATTAATATTTTAATTTAGAGGGTGAAATGAAAATATTTATTCATTTATCACTAATTGGATTTTTGTTCATGGGATCAATATCAAATGCTCAGATCAGATTTAATAAGTATTTTATAGATAAAACCATGCGGATCGATTATTTCCATATTGGTGATGCAAAGACTGAATTAATTACTATTGATAAAATATATCATAATGGAACATGGGCTGGAAGTATGAAAAACCTAATTGATAATTTTAATAATGGTATGTATTACTATAAAGTTTATGATTTATCATCAGGAAAACTGATATTCTCTAAGGGATTCAATTCATATTTCGGAGAGTATCAAACAAGTACTGAAGCTGTAGATGGTATTAAACGAACGTATAGTGAATCAGCAATAATTCCTTATCCGAAAAACAAAATCAGATTCATTATTGAAAGAAGAAAAAAAGATAACGGGCTGGAAAAATTTTTTGAAACGGTAATTGATCCAGGGGATATAAATATAATTATTGATACTGTGCTTGATAACTCAGTAAAAGTATATAAAAGCATCTTTAATGGTGATCCTCATTCAAAAGTCGAT
The DNA here is from genome assembly GCA_963739895.1 of uncultured Ignavibacteria bacterium. Classification (GTDB taxonomy): domain Bacteria; phylum Bacteroidota; class Ignavibacteria; order Ignavibacteriales; family Ignavibacteriaceae; genus CAVQBP01. The sequence goes on from CAVUCR010000020.1 coordinate 80,654, forward strand.
GTGGTTATATTAAGTGAAGGTTATACAAAAAGTGAAGAAACAAAATTTAAATCAGATCTTGGGAGGTATACAAATATTTTCCTCAGCCAGGAACCATATAAATCTTACAAAAAAAGTTTTAATATATATGGCGTGTTTAAACCATCTGAAGAAAGTGGTACGGATGAACCGCGTGCAGGGATTTATAGGAATACCGTTTTAAATTCAACTTTTAACTCTTTAGGTTCGGAAAGATATCTCTTAACAGAAGACAACAAAGCAATGAGAGATATGGCAGCTCATGTTCCATATGATGCAATATATATTATGGTGAATCAAAAAAGATACGGCGGCGGAGGTATTTATAATTTCTTTTGTACATTTATCTCAGATAACCAATGGAGTCCTTATATTTTCTTACATGAATTTGGGCATTCGTTTGCAGGACTTGCTGATGAGTACTATACATCAGATGTAGCTTATAATGATTTTTATCCCAAGGGGATTGAACCTGCTGAACCGAATATAACTGCATTATTAAATCCGCCAAATGTCAAATGGAAGAATGCAGTTACAGCTGGAATTCCGATTCCTACTCCTTGGGAAAAAGCAGAATATGATAGTGTTGACTTAAAATGGCAGGCAGTGAGAAGGGAACTTAACAATAAAATTGCTGAACTTAAAAAGAATAGAGCACCGCAAGATCATATAAACATAGCTGAGAAGGAATACAACCGTAAGGATAAAATACACGCTGATTGGGTAGATAGCTATTTATCTAAAAGTAAGTATGCAGGAAAAGTTGGAGCTTTTGAAGGAGCCGGTTATGTTTCAATCGGTTTATATAGACCAATGATGGATTGCATTATGTTTTCTAAAGGTGCAAAGCCTTTTTGTAAAGTTTGTGAAGAAGCAATAATTAAGGTTATTAAATTTTATTCCGAATGAGAAAATCCGGAGTGAAATAAATTCCACTCCGGAGTAATGATCACTATAGCATTTTCATCATTATTCTTGCTTTATTATGTGCAAAAGCAAAATTTATTGTGGGAATTGGATTGGAATTCATCACTTTTTCACAATATTCTTTTGCTTTTTCTTTATCTCCCTTCATTTGATATGCGAGCGCCATCCTATAAAAATTGTAAGGATTCTGTTGATTTGCCTGATTAAGTTCTGCTAAACAATCATCTGCTTTCTTTTGTGCTAAAGCTATCATTCCCTTTAATTGATGCGCCAGGCGAATCTGATTTGTATTATTAATTGCTTTAACTCCATTCATAAATTCCTCTGCTTTTGAAGAAGCAGTTTTAAAATCTTTTTGCTTCAAAGCAACATCACCTTCGTTGTAAAGCAGACCAAGCTTAACATTATCTTTTAGGGCTTGAGCTGAGGAAGAATTGTTAAATGTTTCTACGGATTTTTGAAAATTCGTAAGTGCTTCTTTATATTTTCCGGATTCCAAAAGCACAGTTGCTATATTAAATAAATCTCCCGACATACTTCCGAAGTCGTTATCTTTTTGTGCAATTTCATAACTCTTATTTAATTCATTTGATGCCATGTCGGGTTTACCTTCGTCGATATAAGTAATTGCCATGGCAAGAAGCGCAGTTCTTTCTTCTCCGTTATCTCTTGCTGTATCATACAGCTTTTGTATCTCAGCTCTTGCCGAATCATAATTACCTTTATACATTTCATTTGCTGCTACTCCAAGTATTGAAGAGACGAAATGTGGATTATAGTTTAGTGCTTTTTGATAGTTTTCAATAGCTTGATCATATTTTCCTTCTTTCATCAAAAGTTCTGCATAGGAATCATAAGGATTCGGGTCATTCGGAATTAATTCGATGTATTTTTTAAATGCTTTTTCAGCCGCATCATAATTCATTAATTGCCTATTGGAATATCCAAGCATATTATAAGCAGGTGAAAAATTGGAATCAATTTCAGCAGCTTTATTAAATTCATTTACAGCACCCCGGTAATCCTGCTGACCATAATAAAAGCTTCCTAGTAGGGTATGAGCCCTCTGATCTTTCGGATATAATGAAACAAGTTTTTCATAATCTTCTTTTTGTTTCATAGGATTAGCATTAACCCCGGCTTCAAATCCTAAAATTTGTAAACGCTCGCCTTCAGGAACTTTATCTGCAAGTGAAACGGCTTTATTTAAATCTGCAAAAAATGCTTTTGCTGTTGGTTGGTTAGGTGCACGGTTCAAGTAAGCTAATGCAAAATTAGAATCAGCATTTATTGCGTTTGTGTAGTACTGAAGTGACTCCTGCCCCTGGAGACTTTCCGCAAGACTTCGACCTTTTAAGTATTCTCCTTTTGCTTCATCTGATGAGGTTGTAACGGGAATTTTACCTTCATCTTTGTTTTGAGTTTTACATCCCCAAAATGAAAAAACGAATAATGACAAGGAAAGAATAAACAGAAATCCTTTTTGAATTTTACCCATGATGTGCCCTCATATTGTTAATTGAAAGAAGAAAATAAACAAAATTATTGTTTATGTTTTATTTAACTAAAAAATAACTAAACAAGACAGGAAAAATGAATAGGATATTTTCGGAAATAATGTGAAAAAAAGTTATGCATATTGCTATAAAATAGCAATATGAAAGTTAATGTAAATATTAACTTGTGATTTTTGAACCAAACTTTAATTATTGTAGGGACAAGTATAAATGTCCCTACATTTATGTGAGAAGGGATTATTAACTATTTTTTCTTTGAGAAATAATCTTTATCAACAAATATTTTTTCCCATAGGTTATTTGTTTTTCCATTAAAATATGCATCCGGATTTTGTGATGAATGGATAATATAATTTGTTGAATCAATATATGCTGACAAAGTAACTGCACCTAACGCCGATGATTCGATTGTTAATGTGTGTGATGTTTTCCTTAACAAAGCTTCATCCGGGTTGTTTACAAAATCAGTACCGGTTAAATGTGATAAAGTCCTAAGAAAATTCGCAGTTTTAGATGAATCGATATTAACTTTGTTTATAGTCCAATGATTAGTTGTATCTACTATTAATTGAAATGAACCACCTGCAGGGTACGTAAAAGTTAATCGATTCCAATGAGATTGATCGTCGCTTACAATTGCATTATTTCTAAAATAATCCCGTTTCTGATTAAAAGAAAACTCTAAGAAACCATTGACTTCATAAACATTTTTATCTCCCTTTACTCTAACATAAGTCATCATGGTTCTCGGCTGCTGGTAGGAAAATTTCCCAATAGTTAGATCAAGAGCATCATTACCCCCTTGAAATACTTTAACCCTTGTACCTGAAGTATCGACTTTAAATTCACTCCACTTACTCTCGTCCTGTGCTGCAACACTATTAGCTTTAATTTCTGAGAGCTGGTTAAGAAGATTCTTAATTTTTGAATTTTCAGCAGGTACGGATTTATTATTTGAAAAGCTGCACCTGCCAATTCTTACCTTCTTTATATATTTTTACTTCTTTGTGATTATTAGCTTTAGGATAAATGCTGATAGAAGTTACCTTGGAAGTATCAATATTTATTATATCTCTTTTAAATGTTCTTTCTTCATGGGAAGAATCATAATAAATATAAATTGCTGCCAATACTAAAAGAACAACAAAAATAACTGCAAGAGTTTTTGAAGAAATTTTATTAAACATAATCTTCGGTCATCCACTTATTTCTTATTTTTCTTCTAAATTGATATCGGACAATTCCAAAACCGATGATAAGAATAATCGGCAGAAGGAAATTCAGATATTTTAGAAAAGTTTTTGTCCCTTCTTCCAGGTTAGGATCAATTGGGCGGGAGCTAATACCCTTAGTTCTTAAAGCAATAAGCCCCGTATCGTCAGAAAGCCAATCAATTGCATTAGCCATTAAATTAATATTATCACCTTCCAATCTTTGAGCACTTTGGCCCGAACCGTTAACAGCGAAATCTCCGTCGCCAAAAACAACCATTTTCGAGTAAGTATTATCTAAAATATCTCCGTCAACAGCTACTGCTACAGGAAGGGAGGATACAGGAAAATCATTTTTTGTCCATTGTTTCATAACATTAAAATAAACAGGTGGTTTTTCAACTCCTGAATTTTTTGATGTAACCGCAAGCTTTACTATATGAAGTGCAGAGTCTTCCGGAGAAATTTTTATAGGGCTGGCAAAAGGAAATATTACGGACTCTATACCTTTAGTAATTGGATGATCTGCAAATTTGGTTATTACAGGTAAATAAGGAAACTTGACCGGAGTATTCATTACAAACATGCCGTTTTGCTGGCGAACCATTACATTTCCTGCATTGGCATCTAAAACAAATTCATCCTGTACATCAATTCCTTTTTTATTCAACCAATTTTCAAAACCTGTATATACGCTTGAACCTGTAGCGTTCGAAAGATTTCCTTTCACCCTGTTTAATGCTATCAATATTCTTCCTCCTTTAGACATGAAGTCATCAAGCTGCTTAAAATACTGCGGGTTTACAGTATCCGAAGGAGAAATTATGACAAGAGTTTTGTATTTATTAGGAATGCCTGTAGTATCATTAAATTTGACAGTCTCTACATCATACATTACGGAAAGTTGAGTTCCCAATTGGGGCAATTCTGAAAGAGCAGGCTCACCATCTCCTTGTAAAAAAGCAATTTTAGTTTTTTCTTTTAAAGATAATTTTTTAATATTGGATGATAATGCATATTCCATTGCCGAACCTGGCTGGATAAAGGGAATCGTTTCTTTTTTTTCTCCATATTGAAGTACGGCACCCAGGTAAGCCCGCTGTTGCTTCATCTGGTCCCTTTCCCGTACATTTATCATAATTGGCTGAATGCCGGCCTGCTGGGCTTCCATTTCTGTCTCTTGATCTTTATTCGGATTAATGAATTGATAAAGAATTTTTCCACCCGAGGCATTTTCATATTCAACCAGCATATCTTTAAAATCCTGCTTAACCTTTGCCACATTGGGGGGTAAATCTTCTGAGAAATATGCAGAAATTGTTACAGGTTCATTTAAAGATTTTAGAATATCTTTTGTCGCTTTACTAAGGGTATACTCTTGATCTGCTGTAAAATCAAGCCTAACAAAAAAGCGATAAGCGAAAAAATTTACTATTATTAAAATTCCGAAAATTAGAAGGAGACCGGTAATGACTTTTTTCTTGGTTAGCATAATTTTTTAATCAACAATATTTCTTTTAGACAACATAGTCTCAGCAAGTATTAATCCGAAAAAAGAAATGCTGAGAAAATAAATAATATCTTTTGAATCAATTACACCGCGGGAGATTGATTCAAAATGAGTAGACAAGTTTAAGTAATTTAAAATTTCTCCCATGATCCCGGTAAAATCATTTGCCAGAGTACTGAAAATAATCAGGAAGAAAACCCCGATAAATAAGGACAACAGGAATGCAACAATTTGATTATTTGTTACACTGCTGGCAAAAAGTCCGATACTTATGTAAACCATACTCATTAAAAGCAAGCCAAGATAACCGCACAACACGGCGCCGTTATCAATTGGACCAATAGATGCAACGGTAATATAATATGGTAATGTGAGAACTAAAGCTATGGCAATTAAAAGCAAGCATGCTAAAAATTTTCCGAGTACTACTTCCCAATCTGTTACCGCTTTTGTTAAAAGAAGTTCGATTGTTCCGGATTTATTTTCCTCTGCGATCATTCTCATTGTAAGAGCCGGGATGAAAAAGAAAAGCGTCCAATAAGCAACGGAAAAAAATGGCTGAAGAGTAGCCTGACCGATAAAAAAAACATCAGATCCGAACAGCCATGTGAAGAATCCGCTTAATCCGAGAAAGACTACAATTAGAATGTAAGCAGTTAACGAATCAAAAAATGATTTAAGTTCCTTTATTGCAATTATCCAAATTTTATTTGCCATGCTTCACAATTATTTAAATATTAAAGTTTTTATTTATAGATTAGTTCAATCTTTCAATTTATAAATTCTTTTAATCTTTTAATTTATGTGGTCAATTCTCTAAAGATATCTTCCAGTTTAGTTTCGATGGGAGTCATCTCGGTTAAAATCCAATTTTTTTGCACACACATATTAAAAACATCCCGCCTGGAAGATTGTCCGTTTTTACTTTCAATTAAATAGGTATTAAAACTGTCTTTTACCGGTGAAACCATAGCCACCGATTCAATAGATTTCAGGGTTTCAATAGTCAAATCTCTATTTGCAACTTCATCCAGCTGAATCCTAAGCACCTCTTCACCCTGAGCTTGTTTCCTTAATGTATCTGGTGTACCATCTGCAACAATCTTTCCTTTGTTAATGATTAAAATTCTGTCACAGATAGCTTCAACTTCCGGCAGAATATGCGTACTTAGAATAACGGTTTTTTCTTTGCCGAGTTCTCTTATCAGTTTTCTTATTTCAATTATTTGATTTGGATCCAGCCCGGTGGTCGGTTCATCAAAAATCAATATCTCAGGGTCGTGAATCATAGCCTGTGCAAGTCCGACCCTTTGCCTGTAACCCTTTGAAAGTTCACCAATTTTTTTATGCTTTTCATCGTTAAGGCCGCAGACCAACACCATTTCACCGATCCGGTTTTGAATATTTTTTTTAGGAACACCCTGAAGTTCTGCTGTAAAAGATAAATATTCTAAAACGGGCATTTCAAAATAAAGAGGATTGTTCTCAGGTAAATAACCTATTTTAGTTTTAATTTTATCTTGATGATCATGTATTGAGAAATCACCTACTCTAATGTCTCCTTCAGTTGGAGCCATATAGCAGGTAAGAATTTTCATAGTAGTAGTTTTGCCGGCACCGTTTGGACCAAGGAATCCAAGTATCTCACCAGTATGAACCTGAAATGAGATTGTATCTATCGCTTTCTGAGGTCCATATTGTTTGGTAAGGTTTTCAACAACAATATTCATATTGGCTAGAAATGATAAATTAAATATAAAAGTTAAATTTAATCATGTTTGACGGATAGGATTTAAAAATGTTCCGTGAAAAATAAATTTCTAATTTTTTTTTTGATTCAACCCCAAAATAATCTTTCAATTAGATTTAATCGCCCATTCTTTTCCCCAAAAAATAACAAAAATATTTCTTATAGAGAATTTTTGACAACTACTATGAGCTGTAAATATCCTAAATAAAATTTTGTTGCTATTTAAATTTCAATTAATCAGGTTACAATTAATATTTCGTTAAAAAATATGAAATATTTAATAACAGCATTAATTTTTATTTTTCCATTAGTATCAAAAGCACAAAATTCAATTCCTGAAAAATCAATATTTCTTTCGGGAGGAATTGGTGTATCTCAATCTTTTTCTTCTGAAGAACTAGCTTCAAAATACTTACCCGGTATTTTATTTCAAGTCGGATTTGGTATATCCCTTAACAGCCATCTTTTTATATATAATAGATTATCCTTTACATCAAATTCTAAATTTAAAGCATATACACAGGCACGACCCATAAATGAGCTTGTCGAAGTGACATCTTCATTCAGCCAATTAATTTATAATGCCGGAGTGAGATATAGAATTATTTTGGCTCCCGATTGGGCTTTAGCTTTTTCTATTGGACTAACATATTCCTTAGTGAATAATAGGTCTACTATAAAAGGTGAAGTATACCAGATTTTAGACAATCAAAATTTTTATGGTTATTTTGGAGGGATTGATCTGGAACATAAATTCTCCGATTCGAACCTATCGGTTTTCGGAGAAGCACTTTATAACTATATCAGAAATGATAATGTTTATTATAGAGATAAATTCAGCGGGATGAATCTAAGTGCCGGAATTCGCTTTTATTTTCAAAGATAGAACTTTTTATAAAAAGCAATCAGATTAAAATTTTATAAATTTTCTTTGAAATAAGAAATATCTTTTATTATATTGTAAGCTCTAATATTGCCATCTTCTATTTCAAATAAATAAGAATATTAAAAATTTATTAAGGTATTAATGTCACTTTTTAGTTTTTTAAGGATAAATAGTTATAAAAATCCTACCTCAAAAACGATTTTAATAGTATTATTAGTATTTAGCTTATCCCTTTGCGGTTACAGTCTATTTTCAGTTTTAGGCTCTTCAGACAATAATATACAATCCTTACGCTCTGAAAATAAATCATTAAAAAAAGAATTAAAGGCTATGTTAAGCAAGTACCAAAAAATGTCTAACAAAATAGACAGCTTGGCTGAAACAAATAATGATTTAAGATTGGCAGTAAATTTACATCCTCTCTCTGAGGATGAACTTAAGGTAGGTGTCGGCGGAGGATATTTTGATAATACTATTGATTTTTTATCTAATGATGCTGAAGATGAGTTAAAGAAAGCTACGTCATTTGTGGATGAGATATCGCGAAAAATTGAATTTGAAAAATCACAATTTCTTGAAATTTCAAAGCAATTAAGAGAAAATAGGAAATTAAGTCTTTGTATTCCTGCTATCAAGCCTTGCATGGGTAAAATTTCCGATGGTTTTGGTGTCAGAATGCATCCGATTCTTCATATCAGGAGAATGCACGAAGGTTTGGATTTTATTGCAGATATTGGTTCCCCAGTGTATGCTACCGGAAATGGTAAGGTATCGTTTGTTGGCCATCGCGGTGGGTATGGATTAACTGTGGAGATTGACCATGGTTATGGATATCGTACTATATATGCACATTTATCAAAAGTATTAGTGAAAGAAGGTCAGAAAGTTACTCGGGGTGGTTTAATAGCAAAAACAGGCGATTCAGGTTTATCGACAGGTCCACACCTACACTATGAGGTAGAGCACAATGGTGTAAAAGAAAATCCGGCAGGCTTTTTCTTCGATAATGTTGGATTTTTTGAATTAACAGCTAAAAAATAAGAAAAATATCATTTATTCTCATCTTTTTAAATATTGGGGCGTTAAAAAATCTTAAAGGGGGTAAAAATTTCCTCTTTCTTATATAAAAATTTTTTATTATTTTTAAAGCTGTTTAAATTTTATATAATTTTAAGTGGGAACAAAACTAAATTTCAGCACGTCTATTAGTATACTGTTTTTTAATTATAAATCAAAATAGGAGATGGTAGAAATTGAAAATAACTAAGCAATTCACCAATAGAGAAAGTAAGTCGTTAGATCAGTATTTGCAAGAGATAGGAAAAGTTGACCTTTTAACTCCTGATCAAGAAATAGAGTTGGCGATTCGTATAAAGAAGGGTGATAAAAAAGCTTTGGAAGCACTTACTAAAGCAAATCTCAGGTTTGTCGTTAGTGTTGCTAAACAATTTCAAAATCAGGGCCTGTCTTTAGGTGATTTAATTAACGAAGGTAACCTGGGTTTGATCAAAGCCGCTCAAAAATTTGATGAAACCCGAGGCTTCAAATTTATTTCCTATGCAGTATGGTGGATAAGACAGTCCATAATGCAGGCAATTGCCGATCAATCTCGTATGGTTAGATTACCTTTGAATAGAGTAGGATCTTTAAGTAAGATCGGTAAAGCTTACCGTGATCTTGAGCAAGAATATGAAAGAACCCCGACAACTACCGAACTTGCATCAATCCTTGATATGAGCGCCGATGATGTTGCTTATGCTTTACAAATTTCAGGAAGGCATGTTTCTATGGATGCGCCATTCTCAGGAGATGATGATAAAAATAGCTTGATTGATGTTCTGCCTAATGATGAGCAGCCTTCTCCAGATGGTAATCTTATGACAGAATCTTTAAAGAATGAAGTAGCTAATATACTTTCAGGTTTAACTGAGAAAGAAGCTGAAGTAATTAGGCTTTATTTCGGTATCGGGGGAGAACGCTCTGCAACTCTGGAAGAAATTGGAGAGAGATTTAACCTTACCAGAGAAAGAGTCAGACAGATAAAGGAAAAAGCAATTAGAAACTTAAGGCATTCTCCTCAGAGCAAAAGATTAAAAGCTTATCTTGGTTAATTAAATTCAGCTGGATTTCGTTTTAGCCGTTCCATAGTTTGGAACGGCTTTTTATTTTTAAAAAGATTTGATATAATTTCATAAGCACCAACATAAGTACCGATTAAACTTCCTAAACCGGTTAGGATAAAAACCAAAAGGATTTTTAATAATTTATTTTTCCACCACATTCTAATTTTTCTTATATCATCTGAAACAGATTGAAATTCTTTAACCAAAGGTGGTTGAAAATATGCTTGCACAAATGCTGCAACATAACCTGCACCTATTAAGGGGCTTAAGCTGGTAATCGGAGCAGCAAAAAAAGAAGCAATAATTGTTATGGGGTGAGCAACCGCTAAAATTGCTCCTATGGAACACGGGATGCCATTTGCTAAAATCCAGTATATTACATTATCTTGTGCTGCAGATAAACCCTTAATATAACCGATTAATATAATTGAAGCGATTATCAAAGCGGGTATTCCCCATCCGATAATTTTTAGTACCCAGGATGAAGAGGGGATATGTTCAAGTTTTTTTAAGTCTATCTCTTTCTTATTTTCTAGTTCTCTGCAAATTCCTTTTACATGCCCTGCTCCTACAACAGCCACAATTTTTTTACCGGACACAGCTTCAATTTTTTTACTTAGATAGATATCGCGTTCATCAATTAAGACATTCTTTAAAACCGGAAGAGATTTTCCTAATTCCTCAATCATTTCAGATAGAACATCTTTCTGTCTTAACTCTTGAAGTTTTTCTTCTGTTAATTCCATTTTATCGAACAATCCTGCAAATCCTGAACTAAATAATTTAAATTTCTGCCAGAAGGACATTGAATTCCAGGCCCTTCTAATTGTAATTCTAATCTCCCTGTCACAAAGAGCAATTTCTAGTCCCAGGTTTTTAGCGGTATTTATTGCATTAAGCATTTCTACGCCAGGTAAAACTCCTAACTTTTCGCCTAATTTTTTTTGATAAGATGATAAAATAATATTTAAAAAAAGAGTAGTTAATTGTTTTTCTTTTATAACAGCTATAATATCAAGCGATTCCCATCTATTTCTCTCGGAAAGTGCATTATATCTTTGTGCGTCTAATTCAATGCAGACACAATCCGGCATTTCATTTTCGATAACTTCTTTAACAAGATCTGCTGACTGTTTTGAAATGTGTGCTGTGCCAATTACAATAATTTCTCTATCATCATCATTTATTATTACTACATCAGGCGGATATTTCCTAATATTTTGATTCATATGGATTTGTTGTTAAATAAAATATTTGGCAAATATAAGAATTTTAAGTTACAAAATAATTTATTATTAACCGTTTGCAGCTTAATTTTTTTTTTGAAATAAAATACTAAATGCGTATTGTCTTTATCCTATTGATATTTTTTTTTATATATGAAAGTTAAGTTTTTAATAATTAAGTTAATGTAAGGGAATATAGGGAGAAGTATGAATTCTAAATATTATTTTTTCTTGCTTGGATTTATAACAGCAGCGACTATTTTAATAATTACTAGTTTTCTATTTTTAACTGATAAGAAAGTAATAGGCAAATCCGAAGATTTTCCTCAAGGCTATAGAATTATTTCACCTGAAATTCCTGATAACTTATCCTTTTCCGGTGAAAAAGTCCCAATCGAAAACTTTGAAGTATATGAAAGGATTGACCGGGAGTTTTTGGTAAATACATATTGGCATTCAGCTACTATTTTGTCAATAAAAAGGATGAATAGATGGTTCCCTGTTATAGAGCCTATATTAAAAGAGTACAATGTACCTGATGATTTTAAATATGTTGCAGTAATTGAAAGCGGCTTGGCGAATGTTATTTCTCCTGTAGGTGCAACAGGCTTTTGGCAATTGACTGAAGATGCTGCAGTAAAATATGGTCTTGAAGTAAATTCCCAGGTAGATGAAAGATATAATGTTGAGAAATCAACTGAGGCTGCTTGTAAATATTTTTTAGATGCGTATGAAGAATTTAAAACCTGGACAATGGCTGCTGCCGCTTATAACTTTGGAACGAATGGTATAGAAAAACAAATTGCCAAACAAAAATCATCTAATTATTACAACTTGGTTTTCGGAGATGAGACTTCTAGATATGTAGCTAGAATTATTGCCGTAAAGGAAATATCAAGTAATCCCAAAATATATGGATTCGATTTGAAAACCGAAGATTTATATCCGCCTTTATTAACCACTTCGTTGAATACTAGTTATACAATTCCTAATCTGGCAGATTTTGCCATAAAGAATGGAATTAAATTATAAAATATTAAAAATGTATAATCCATGGTTAAGGGATACAACTCTTACAGATAAAAACAATAAGATTTATGTTTTTAAAATGCCGGAAGCCGGAAGTATTAAAATAATAAATGAATAAAAACCTGTCCTTTTAGTGCTCTAAAAAAACTGGCTGTTTTCCTTATTTCATAATTATAATTAGGTGTATTATGAAATTTGTAAGATTTCTGTTTCCACTAATTATACTTTTTCTTATAAATTCGACAGTTGCTCAAGAATCAAGAATAAAAGAACTGCAAAAGGAATTTGATTCATCGTTAAATAAAAATGATCTTGAAAGCTGGATGAAGAGACTCTCAGCTTTCCCGCATCATTTAGGATCAAGTTATGATAAAAGCAATTCACTATTTATCGATTCCTTGTTTAAATCATTCGGATTTAATTCTCAGATAGAAGAATTCAAAGTTTTATTCCCAGCACCTAAAACAAGACTGCTTGAAATGACTGCACCCCTAAAGTATAAAGCTAAACTTTTTGAGCCGCCGTTAAAAGAAGATAAAACTTCAAATCAAACCAATGAACAGTTACCGACTTATAATGCTTATTCAATTGATGGAGATGTTACTGGTGAACTTGTTTATGTAAATTATGGAATTCCGAAAGATTATGAAATTCTGGCAGAGCATGGTATAGATGTAAGTGGGAAAATAGTCATTGTAAGGTATGGTGCTGCTTGGAGAGGTATTAAACCAAAAGTGGCAGCCGAACATGGAGCAATCGGATGTATTATTTATTCAGATCCAAAAGGGGATGGTTATTATCAGGGCGATGTTTACCCAAAAGGTCCTTTTAGAAGTGAAGATGGAGTTCAAAGGGGTTCCGTGATAGATTTTCCCCAATATTGCGGTGATCCTCTAACCCCTTTTGTTGCTGCTACTGGGGATGCAAAAAGATTAGAAATTAAGGATGCAAAGACATTATCGAAAATTCCTGTAATTCCAATTTCCTATGGCGATGCATTACATTTTCTTAGTGCGCTTGAAGGACCCGTTGTTCCGGAAAGCTGGAGAGGCGCACTACCAATAACTTATCATATGGGACCGGGGAAAGCTAAAGTGCATTTAAAAGTTGAATCTAATTGGAATTTGGTTCCCTTGTTTGATGTTATTGCAAAGATACCTGGAAAGGATTATCCTGATGAATGGATTATCAGAGGAAATCATTACGATGCATGGGTAAATGGCGCTGAAGATCCTATAAGCGGGCAGGTGGCAATGCTTGAGGAAGCCAAAATGTTTGGAGATTTATTAAAGACGGGATGGAAACCAAAACGTACAATTATATATTGTTCCTGGGATGGTGAAGAAGAAGGTTTATTTGGCTCCACAGAGTGGGTGGAAAAACATGCTAATGAATTAAAGCAAAAAGCTGCTGCTTATATTAATTCAGATGGAAACGGCAGAGGTTTTTTACAAGTTGGCGGCTCACATTCCCTAGAGCATTTTGTAAATCAAATTGCAAATGATATTAATGATCCTGAAAAGAATATAAGCGTCTCAAAAAGATGGCGTTCCAGTTTACTTGTTAATGGCAGTGAAGATGAAAAAAGGGATGCACTAAATAGAAAAGATTTAAAAATATATCCTCTGGGCTCCGGATCGGATTACAGTCCTTTCCTTCAGCATATTGGTGTTGCAGCATTAAATATTGGATATGGGGGAGAGGATAACGGCGGTGAGTATCATTCTATTTATGATTCCTATGATCATTATATCCGTTTTGGAGATCCTGGATTTGAGTACGGGATCACATTGACTAAAACCGGGGGGCATGCAATTTTAAATTTAGCTGAATCGGAAATTCTTCCGTTTAATTTTGAAAATTTTTCAAGCACGGTTAAAAATTATTACGATGAGATTTCGAAATTAACCGATAAAATGAGAAAGGAAACGGATGAACAAAATAAAATGCTTGATGATAGTGATTATATATATGTTTCTGATCCAACGAAAAAATACATCCCACCGGAGAAAAAGAAACCGGTACCATTCATAAATTTTGCGCCTATTCAGAATTCGATAACTAAGCTGGAAAACAGTTCTTCATATTATGAAAAGGCAGTTAATAGTTTAAAAGAAAATGGAAAAAAATTATCTGCGGAAGCACTTAAAAGCCTGAACGGAATTTTAATGAATACGGAACGTTTCCTAACCAACGAAAACGGATTACCGAATCGACCATGGTATATTCATGAAATTTATGCCCCTGGATTTTATACCGGTTACGGGGTAAAGACACTCCCGGCTGTCCGGGAAGCAATTGAACAAAGAGATTGGAAACAGGCTGAAGACCAAATTGAAATAGTATCTCATACAATAGAAAGATTTTCAGATCAGGTAGATAAAGCAGCTCAAATAATTAATTATGAAATGAGTTCGAAGAATTGAAAATATTTCAACCAGCTATAATTTAAAATTATTCGGTCTATATTCGGCTGCTTAATTTTTCTATTTCATCTTTCTTCAATTTGAAATACCGGTTTTATATCAACAGGTATTGCAGATAGTTTATCTATTAATGATTTCATTGAAGGAGAGATTACTGCATACTTGCTTATTAATTCTTTCGCACCGTTATAGTTTCCCGTAGCTTCAATAGTTAAAAGCTTGTTTGCCAGATCTTTTACCGATTCATAAATTTTATCGAACC
>CAVUCR010000021.1:0-117655 GCA_963739895.1 uncultured Ignavibacteria bacterium
GAAATTAACTTTTACCTTATTAGTTTCAGGATTATATTCATAACCTCCTTTTTCCAGGAGATTATTGTAAATAATTGCATTCCCGCTTCCATGTGCTTCAGTAATTCCGAACCTGACCGAACGAAAAATTCCCGCTAAAAAGGTAGCCCATGTTTCTTCAGCAAAACTCTTGGGAAATAATCCTTTATCAATCATAAAAACATTATTGTACATACCGAGAACATCTGCTTTACACTCTTCTATTGTAGAATAAGTCTCTTTTAATTCTTTACTTACTTCAGTTTTTCTCCCGTCAATGGTTATAAAACCAGGACCCACGCCATGAGACATTTCATGCATTAATGCATGGCTGAAAAAAGAATTAAATGTGACATAAGGGAGCTGCGTGGAATCTAATACAATTTTTGCTATCGGCATTAACTGTTTTTCAAATTTAGCGTCACTGATATTTTTAAGCATAACTTTTTTAGAACCTTTAGCCTTTCTAACTCTTTCATCATTAGGAAGGTTAAAAGCCAAAGTTTGAACACCTGCTTTTGTATCGCCGGCTGAATATACTTCGTTAACGACAACAATTGGTGACTCATTTCCCCTCTGGGTATTTTTATATTTATCTTCAATAGGCAGATGATTTTCAATATCTTTTAAATAATTACCAAATTTTTGAAGCTTTTCACTTTCAGCAGAATCTTTTACAGTAACGAAGCTCTCAAATGAAGCTTTATAGTTGTATAGTTCATCTTCGTAGACTTCATAAGGTCCGATTATGACTTCAATATTATTATTTTTAAGATCCATCCAAGCCATATCACTGTCAAAATAATTATTGGTTTCAAATGCCTTTGCGACTAACATTAAATATTTTTTTAAAGAAGGATTATCAGCATAATCAGCCGCTTCCTTTAACAGCGCGGCAGCTTTTGTTAGTTCAGGTTTATAAAATTCGGAGTAGGGAATAGTGGTTAATTTACCATTTTTTCTACGAATAACTGTAAAAGAGGAAACAAAAACAGAATCATCTTGAGGGTTTTCCTTTATCCAGTTGTTGAATTCCTCTTTGGTCATATCTTCAGGATAAAAATTTGCACCTTTAGGTTTTTGCTGAGTACCAATAAACGGTTTATTATGATCCAGCCTGTCAAAGGGGCCAAACATTATATCAAAATATTTTAATTTTAATTGATCAACTTCTGAAGATGAATTTTGAAGTCTATGTTTAATTTCCATATTCTTGGAATAAACCTGGTTAAGGTATATAGTATCAATAATTTGTGAAGCTTCGAATAATTTTCTAACAACCATTCTTTGTCTTTCGCTTAGCGCAGTTGAATCGTACTTAAGTTCTACCGGAGCAAATTGATCAATTTTGTCTTTCAGCATATTGATTCCCTTTGAATCGTTATTATTGGAACAACCGGCCAGTAATATGGCGGCAATAATCACAATTGATATAAGTTTCATTTTCTTATCCTAAAATTTATTCTTATAATATAATGAAAATTGATAATAATTATCTTTAACAAAAATTTTTTGATTTATTCTTTTATTGTCTATTGCTTATTCAGCAATATAACAATAAGTAATTAAATAATTAGATAAATAAACTACGCTTGATTAACCTTCTCAAAAAGATTAAAAATAATATTCAAACTGGGAATAAACCGAATGGGGATAATACCAATATTCAGAAAAATCTTTTCCATAAGTGAGCTGTGCTCCAATTGTAAGAGATAAGTCAGCAGAGATTGAATACAAACCGCTGATAACTACGAATCCGCTTCCGTCATTTAAATTTTGATTTACTAATAAAGAAGCAGATGTAATAAAAGAGAAAACATAATTGGCGGATAATGCGAGATAATTTCTGCTCAAATTAAGTATATTTCCATTCACCAATCTTAGTAGTTCATAATTGGATTTTTCCGGCTGCCCCTCTCCATTGAATTGATATTCAATTAAAGCATAAAGTTCGGGAGTTATTTGATAATCGGTTCCTAAAATAAATCTCGTGTAGTTATCACTTATATCCTCTTTATTCATTGAAACAATCCCTTCACCGCGAACTCCTGCGTTGAATATACTTCCGGCAAAATCCCATCCGGCGACAATTCGGTTATCGAAATATCCTCCAACAACTGCAAGATCATATTTGTTTACATTTGTTCTAAACCGGAAACCCGCATTGCTGTTTTCAATTTTCTTTTGCGGATTATAAACCATTTCAAGGTCTGTAAAATTTCCGAAAAAATATGTAAATGCCGCAACATCAGCACCGTCTTTTTCAATCTTGGCAAAATTAGCTGGGTTTACAGGATTAAAAAGATCCGTAGGATTCCAGATTCTGCCGCTTCCCCATGCTATTCTTTGTCTTCCTAGAGATATATTTCCCCAGCTGAAATCCTGCCTGAAATATAAACGATCAAAATAATGAGATACTTTATAATTCCCTTTATTAATTATGTCCCATTTTAAATTAAATAGCTGCCTGTTTGTACTTACCGATGATAGATCGAATAATAAATTCTTTTCTGAATATAAAGCATCAATTTCATATTCAACATTGATCCTTGCATTTTCCCAGAGATCAAACTCCGGTTTCAAACGAATACGATTAAGATTTAAAAACTGGTTATTAACAGGAAAAGGAATAAACACAGGTAATTTTTCATTATCATATAAACCGGGAGTTCTACAAAATATCCTGTAAAATTCGTTTTTATTTGTGCTAATAAAATTTTTGAAGAGAAAAGAAAACAGATAATTAAAAAAAGTCCTTTGCACATAGTCTTTATTTATTAAGGCTTTCAAAATATTCTTTAAGAGTATGCTGTCCATATTCAGGAGCGACCATATTCATCGCCATTACTGTCAAGAAGAATTCAATTGGACCATAGATTTTACTGGATGTGAAAGTTGTTATTAATTTCAAAACTAATTTACGCAGCCAATCAGGTATATATGTTATTCTGGGAGTTTTATTTAAAGTATTGAAAGCTGTTTCCGCAATTTCGTTTTGAGTTAGAATTTCAGGGCCGCCTGCTTCAATTTCTTTATCTTCCGTATAGATACAATTTACACACAACTTTGCCAGATCTTCTCCATGAATAGGATTAGATTTTAGTTCACCATTACCGAATAAATATATTCTGCCTTTTTTTGCCATATTATAAAATTCAATAATATCAGAAAAGAAACCATTTGGTCTTACAATGCAATAATCAAGACCGGATGAAATTAATTCTTGACAAATTTTTCTTTTGCTTTACAAATTTTTAGGTGTTTAAGTTTCTCTCCATTTAGAACTGAAATATAAATAAATTTTTTTACCCCGCTTTTTTTTGCTTCGTTTAATAAATTTAAGTTTGCCCGGTAATCAACATCCATATAAGTTAGACTATCTTTTTGAGTTGTTATTCCAATAGTTGATATTACAGTATCAATTCCTTCGCAAACATTATTTAATGTTTCAGGTTTTGTTACTTCCGATACCATAATTCCAGTTTTTAAAGGGTTGTATTTAGGAATATTCTGTTTGTTGCGGATTACTATTCTGTTTTTAAATTCATGCAGTTCAAGTTCTTTTAATATAAAACTTCCAAGATAGCCTGTAGCTCCAGCTAAAAGTATCTTTTTCATTTAAGCTTACCATTTTAATGGATAACAAAATATTGATTAAGCTAAAATTTTGTTAAAGAAGCAGTAATAGCAAGATTGATTATTCAATTAATCCATCTTTTAATATTAGCAGTCTCTTTGCCCGGTTCATTACTTGTTTATCATGAGAGGAGAAGATAAAAGTGATATTTTTTTCTTCATTCATTTTCTGCATTAAATCGAGTAAATGCCCTGCGGTTTTAGAATCAAGGTTTGCTGTTGGTTCGTCAGCTAATACAATAGCCGGGTTGTTTACAATTGCTCTTGCAACGGCAACGCGCTGCTGCTGTCCGCCGCTCATTTCATTAGGACGTTTATGCGCCAGGTCTTTTATTCCGAGTTCATCCATTAGTTTTAATGCTTTTTCTTCTCTTTCTTTTTCATGGATTCCGAGCAGCATCATACTGAATTCTATATTTTCCAGGGCAGTAAGTACGGGTATTAAATTATAAGCCTGAAAGATAAATCCCAGCTTGTGGAGTCTAAAATTTGATAGCTCACTTTTGGTTTTTATCGTAATATCTTCTCCTTCAAAGTATATTTTGCCTTTTGTGGGTTTATCGAGCGCACCAATCATATTTAATAAGGTAGTTTTCCCTGAGCCTGAAGGTCCGGCGATAACGAGAAATTCACCTTTGGAAATATCCAGGTCAATGCCGCGAACGGCATGAACCGGAACGCCGTTATCCTGATAGGTTTTTTCCAGGTTTGTTACTTTTATTATTTCCATAATCTTTTATTTATTTTGTTACTAACTTTCGAAGTACAGAATACTAATCAGTTCTACAGTTTAAACGTAATATATAGCTTTAATCGGCTCTAGCTTAATTGCACGGTATGCCGGATAAAGTGCACCGATTACAGCAATAAACGGAATTATAATAGTCAGCATTATTGTATTGGAAACAGAAAGCACCGGGTAAATAACCGCTCCTATCCCAAAAGATTTTAAAGCATCTGAAAATATGCTGAAATTTATTCCGCTGATCGAAATAGGCCAGTGAATAAGTAATCCTAAAGCTAAACCGAGAATTGTTCCGATTACTCCGATCATAAATGCTTCAAAAACAAACATTAAAAATATTCTGCTGTTTTTCATTCCTATTGCCATTAAAACACCAATTTCATTTATTCGTTCAAATACCGACATAAGCATTGTATTTACAATACCAAAAATTAATGCAAGTCCGACAATCATATAAAAGATCCACATAGTCTGATCATAAAGATCCATCTGGTAAATTAACATTGGCAGGAGTTCTTTGTATGATAAAACCTCATACTTATTATTAAGCTGTGATTCAAGCTCTGATGTTACTTTGTCCACGTTATGATAATCATTTAAAATAATCGCATATTCATAAATATGATTATCAATATCAAGCATTTCCTGGGCTGTTTTAATCGGAATATAAATAGTCGTTTTATCAAACTCGGTACTTACAGTTTGAAAAATACCTGCGACTCTGAATAGGTCGGAGCCAATATTACCGTTCGGAGTATTTGCCATAACAACAACTTTATCTCCTATTCCAACTCCCAGTTTATCGGCGAGCTGTTTGCCTATTACAATATCTCTTTTGCTGCCAGTAAAAAAATTACCTTCAACGATTGAATTTTTAATATTCGATACTCTAGCTTCCATATCCGGGTAAACTCCATAGATATATACACCGGAAGAATTAGAAGCGCTGCTTAATAATCCGAAGGTAATTACTCTCTTGCTGTAAGCTTTTATATCTTTTTGATTTTTAACAACCTTTTCTACCTGTGCATTATCCGGGATATAATTCTTAATGACCTTATTATCATTAAATCCTTTTTTATGAATTTGGATATGAGAAACACTGCTGCTTATCTGATTATTAAGCATTTGGCGCAGCATTCCATGATCCATCCCGTCATAAAAAATAACTGCGATCATTCCAATTACAACCGAACTTATTACGATTAATGATTTTCGTTTATTACGCCAAATATTTCGCCAGGCAAGTTTTAATAACATAATAAAAATTATCTTTATTATTGTCTAATATTTCTATTTACAGTTGCATGTAGGGGAAAGTCTTAGACTTTCCCCTACAATCTTACATTTTTATGTGTATCTAATTCCTTTTAGTGGTTCAAGCTTATAGACTTTATAAGCCGGGTATATACTTGATAAAAATGAAATTATGACTACAGCTAATGAAACATGAAAAAAGATTATAGAATCCAAAGTGGATTCCAATCTCGGGAGAAATCCATATTCTTCATATATTTTGGTTAATTCTCCGCCAAATATTATAGGATGCTGGACTATATAAAAATTAATTCCGTAACCGATAATATTTCCCAGGATTAAACCAAAAAGTGTAACTAATAATGTTTCCAAGTAAACAATTTTAACTAGATTGAATTGGGGCATACCAATAGCCAGTTCAACACCGAATTCCCGGAACCTTTCTGTTATTGACATTAGAATCGTATTTAAAATTCCGAAAGCAACAATCACAATTAAAATTCCAAGGAAAAAAATTCCACTTACATTATCAAATTCAACTAATTGTGTAAGTTCGGGAACAACTTGCCGCCATAACAGAACTCTCAAATCAGGACCAATTATTCTTTTGCTTACTGCATCTTTAACATCAGGCGCATCTGAAAGGTTTTTTGCATCAATTGCAATTACATTTATCCTGTTATACATTCCTAGAAGAGACTGAGCAGTTTTTAGCCCCATCAAAACAGCCATTGCATCAAACTGTTTAGAACCCATTCTGATGGAACCAACAATTTTGAACTTTAAATTACCAAGACTGCCGTCGTATCCTTGCGCAAGAACTACAACAGTATCTCCTACTTTTGCTTTTAAATTTTCAAGCAAAGTAACACCGACTACAATATTATCACTTGAATCTGATTCTAAAAACTTCCCAGCTTTAACTTTTTCGAGTAGGGTTGTAACTTCTTGCTCTCCTTGCGGTTCAATTCCAAATATTGCCGAACCAAGCGAAGCATCTTTATAGCTTATTAAACCGTCAGCATATATCCTTGGAGTATAAGCTGTTACCTCAGGTATGCTATCCAATTTTTCTTTTAATTCATTAGTATATCTAAAACTTTTGTTTAATGAAGGATTTTCCTGGAATCCTTTTGCCTGGATTTGAACATAACTTGTAAATTGTTCAATAACAGTCCTGTAGTTTAAAGCATAAGTTCCCAATTGAATTCCCCTCATACCAATTGCAAGGAGAGTAGCAAATGTTATAGCAGCAAGAGTTATAATTGTGCGTCTTCTATTCCGCCAGATATTTCGCCATGCAAGTTTTAATAACATAATAAAAAATTATCTTTATAATCTGATATTTCTATTTACAACTGCGGATACAGGTAGGGGAAAGTCTTAAACTTTCCCCTACTGCATTTCAACCACCTCTTTCTAATTCCTGGAATGAGAATTTCCTTGCAGGAATTTTAGTATTAAAATCCATTTCAACAATTTCGATTTGTGTATAATTATCTTTTTTGGTGTTGTCATACATTGTCCATTTAGCGGGAAGTTTTCTCCCGTTGAAATCTTTAACATCGGAATATACAAGGTATCTTACCATGTTTCCTTTTTCATCAAAATATTGAACCAGGGCAGGAAGATAATCTCCCTTGCGAACCCAGTAATAAAGTTTTCCCCAGACAACAGGCGCATCAGGTTTTGGAGTTAATTGAATTTTCCAAGTATCGTTGCCGTCAATTTTTTCATCTCCGATAATTTTCTGAGTATAGTCTTTTGCTAAATTTGATTCCCTTACCAAATCATCATTTGTAAAATTAGAACCGTTCCATGATTGCAGCATCATTGAAGGAGGAATTTTTATTGTTGTTTCCGTGTTTGCTAAATACTGCCACATTTCATTTCCAATTTTTAATGTTTTATTTCCTTCTTCCTTTTTAGGAGATTTCGTTAAAATCAGAGAATTCTTATTCCCCTGCCACCACGATTCCATAACCAATTGACGAGTAAAATCGGATGTATGAATTGTCATTTTAAATGTTCCATTAGCCGTCTCTTCCCCTTTAACTGCATCTTCAGCTTTTTTTATTATCTCTTCAGCAGTCTGACTATAAACAATTGCCAACGGGAAAAAAATCAGAAAGAAAATCATATATTTTTTCATTTTTATTCTCTGTCTATATTTAAGAATGACTAAACGTTCAGTCAAAAAATAATAATAATTTTTTATTTGTCAAAATTAATTATGATATAAAGCAAATGTTTATGTGACCTCAATGTATTTTTAGCACTTGCTTTAATGCAGTTTAAAAAATAAATTTATGACTGAACATTTAATCAATAAAAATATCTATAATGCCGAGATCCAAAGAACAATTCAGGGAAATAAGGGAAAAGACAAGGAAAGTCATTCTTGGAAGTGCACTCAAACTCTTTTCAATAAGAGGTTACCATGGAACATCAATAAACGATATTGCTAGAGAAGCAGGAATTTCCAAGGGTTTAGCATATAATTATTTTGAAAGTAAACAAAAACTGGTAGAAGCATTATTTGAACAGATGCTGGATATAGGTCAGGATTTTGAAAAAATTCTAGATTCTTCATTGGATCCTTATGAAATACTTGAAGTATTGATAGAATTTTCATTTCAATATATTGAGAAGAATGAAGAGTATTGGCGTTTATATATCTCATTTGTTATACAACCGGAAATAATAGAACTGGGTAAAAAGTTTTCAAATGAACTCAATACAAGAATACTTAATAAATTTGAAAAGATCCTTAAACAAGTCGGGTTAAAAAACCCGGCAATAGAAGCAAGAATACTTGGGGCTTTATTTGACGGTATTGGAGTGGATTATTTTATCGATAAGGAAAATTTTCCTTTAAAGAAAATTAAAAAATTAATTCTACAGAGATACAGCAAAGAGGGGATTGAGAAATTAAAGGATATATAAAATTTCAAATCAAGTATAAAGTAAAAAGTTAAAAGTGAAAAATTCTTCTTGAAATAATATTCGGGGATTTTAAAATTTACTTAATTATAAACATAACTTACCCGGTATTTCGCACTCCTGCGGCTATACCGTTTACAGTGATTCTCAATAAAGAAACCAGTTTATCTTTTTTTGATTTTGGAAAGTTCTTTTCTCTATATTGTTTTATAAACTTTACCTGGATAAAGCTTATTGGATCAATATACGGATTTCTTAAAAGAAGTGAGCTTTGAAGAGATTTATTGTGATCTAAAAGATCATTTTCACCGGTAATTTTTAAAATAGTATTTATGGAAAGTTCATATTCTTTATTTATCAGGTCAAATATTTCGCAGGCTGCTTTTTTATTTTTACACAATGAAATATATTCTTTTCCGATAATCATATCGGTTTTAAGAAGAACCATTTCGATATTATTTACAAGCATTTTGAAGAATTCCCATTCATGATACATTTTTTTAATTTCATCCCATGAAGTGACTTTCTCCTCAATACATTTGTTTATTGAATATCCGAATCCATACCAGCCCGATATAGTCTGCCTGTTTTGAGTCCACGAAAAAACCCAAGGTATTGCTCTTAGAGATTTGAAGTCCTTATTTTTTTGTCTTGATGAAGGACGGGAACCGATTTCAATTAGTTCAATAATATCAATTGGAGTTGCAGTTCTAAAATATTCGGTAAAATATTTGTAATTTATTAACCGCCGGTAACAATCAAGGGCGCTTGATGAAATTGCTTCCAATATTTCATGATAGTCATCAAATTTGTCTTTTGCTTTTTTATATTTTGATTCTGCCGAAGCTATTAGAATAGCCGAAGTTATAAATTCCAGGCTTTGGTGAGCAATTTCAGGAATCAGGTATTTGGAAGAAATCATTTCTCCCTGTTCGGTAATTTTAATTTTTCCTTCAATTGTTCCGGCTGGTTGAGCCAAAATTGATTGACTAACAGGTCCTCCTCCACGGGAAATACTGCCCCCACGGCCATGAAAAAGAATTAATTCAATTTTTTCTTTATCGCATAGCTTTTTAAGATTTTTTTGAGCTTTATACAGTTCAAAATTTGAAGTGACAATTCCACCGTCTTTATTGCTGTCCGAATACCCGATCATTATCTTTTGTATATTGTTCCTAATCTTTAGATGAGCTGCATATGCTTTATTATTGAAGAGCATTTGCATCACTTCCTGTGATTTTCTTAGGTCTTCAATTGTTTCAAACAATGGAAGAATATCTAGATTCGACTTAATAATTTTTCCTTGCTGCACAATAACCACACCGGCTTCTTTTGCTAACAGCAATGCCGTAAGAACATCGCTTACAGTTGAACAGTTGCTGATAATATAATCGTTACAGGCCTCAAGGGAAATATGTTTTTTACTCCAATTAATTAATTCAATTTCACTAATAACCTGTTTTGTTATTTCTTGTAAATCACTAAAAGAATTTTTTAAAGGTCTTGCATTTAGTATTTCCCTTGTAAGGATTTCAATTTTTTTTTCTTCTTCTAGTGATTCAAAATCAGGACTAACTTCTGAATAGTTGAGAATATCGTTAATTGCAAAATGAAGCATAGGTGAATTCTGCCGGATATCCGTTTGCACAAGATGAAAACCGAAAGTTTTTATTTTATAAATAAGCGGGAGTATTTTATTATCTGCAATTATCTTTCCTTTATTTTTTACCAGGCTGTTGTATATCAATTGAAAATCTGCCAGCAGCTCATCTGCGTTTGCATATCCATTATCTTTACTATCAATCGTATTCTGAAGCTTTTCAGAAATAAATAATAATTTAGTCCGGTAAATTTCGGAAGGGTCCCGCATTATTCCGTCACTAATTCTGGAATCGAGAAGCTTACTTTCTTTATCGACAGATCTCTGAAGTTTTTTATCGGCCTTAATTATGTTTAACGAGGAGCTTAATGAAGTGTAAAGCGGGGGAAGATCCCTCAAATAAAGATTGATAATCTGATTTTTATTATTTAGCAAGGTTTCTTTCGTTAGATCAACCGTAACAAAAGGATGTCCGTCTCTATCTCCTCCTATCCATGAACCGAAATTCAAGACACCCGGAGCAGGTTTATAATAATTGTATTCACTTTTAAGTTTTGAATTTAAGATTGAATAAAACTGCGGCATTATTTCATAAATAACATCTTTAAAGAAAAACAGGCCTCTCTGTATTTCATCCTTTACAGTCACTTTATGGAAACGTATTTCATTGGACTGCCATAGAAGAGTAATTTCTGTCTGCAGCTGAGCTTTGATTTCTTCTTCTTCTTCGGCGGTATTTTTTATAAGATCTCTTTTGAGTAATAATTGGCTAATCTTTAATATTTTTCTTAGAATTGTCTGCCGTGTCGCCTCAGTCGGATGTGCTGTAAAAACGGGGATGATTTTAATTTTATTTAAAACTCTTTCGATTTCTTTTTTATTTAATCCTATTTTTGATTGATCCTTTAAATAATGCAGGGCTTCTTCGATAGAGTTTTCAGGCGGGACGCTGTTTAAAATTACAGTTTCTCTATATCTTCTAATCCTATGAACTTCATCGGCTGCATTTACCAGAATAAAGTAAGTAGAAAAAGCACGTACAACTTTATAAGCATCTTCAATTGATAGTGAATTGATCAGCGATATAATTTTTTTGCGGGTTTTTTCATCATATTCGGTTCGAAGCGATTTTGTTAATGCCCGCAGCCTTTCTTCCGTTTCATATAAAATCTCTCCTTCCTGTTCTTTCAAAATATTCCCGAGAATAAATCCCAGTTCTCTAATGTCTCTTTTTAAAGGAGCATCTTTTTCCGAAGCTTCCAGCTTATTTAAGGAAATTTTGTTCATCTTGTTTAGAATAATTTGTCCTTAAGTGATTTGAAAATGTGTTTAACCGGATTATCTGCTGTTCACCTTTAAAGATACATGATGGTATCAAAATCATAATAGGTAAACATGAACATCAAAGGCCAATTAAAATTAATGGTAGTCAATATTATATCAATATTAAATATTAAATTTAATGCCTAAATTTAATATTATTTTATAAAACCTTATATGTTGCAGATTAAAATTAAAAATCAGCCTGATGATACGACATGCGGGCCAACAAGTCTTCACGCAGTTTATAAATTTTACAGAGATGAGATAAGCTTGAAAGAGGTTATTAAACAGGTAACTCCACTTGATGAAGGCGGAACACTTGCTGTGCATCTTGGCACTCATGCATTGGATAGAGGTTATAATGCAAAACTATATACCTATAATCTTAATGTTTTTGATCCGACCTGGTTTATTAATAATGTAGATTTAATTGCAAAGTTAAAAGAACAATCTTGCCATAAGAAAGAAATGAAATTAAAAATCGTTTCGGAGGCATATATTCAATTTTTGGAAAAAGGAGGTAAAATACGTTATGACGAACTGACACCATCGCTTTTAAAAGAAATATTTTGAAAAAGGAATTCCAGTTTTAACCGGTTTAAGTGCAACTTATTTGTACCAGAGTAAACGTGAACTTGCAATTAAAAAAAATAAATTAGCATATGATGATGTAAAGGGTTACCCGACGGGACATTTTGTAGTGTTATGCGGTTATGATGAAGAGAAAAAACATGTTGTTATCGCCGATCCTTACACAAACCATCCTTTTAACAGTAATTACTATTCCGTAAAAGTTAACAGGTTAATTAATTCCATTCTTCTTGGAATTATAACCTACGACTCTATTTTCTTAATTATAGAACCGAAAAATAAAAAATGAAAAAAATTGTTGTAACTAATAATCCTGCAGACATGGATTTTTATATTGAGGATGTCGAAGTTGTTGCTGCCAAATCATATTTAACTGAAAATGCATATGCAGAAATAGAATCCGCACGTGTATTTAACCTGTGCAAATCCTACAGGTATCAGAGTACAGGGTATTATGTTTCACTTCTCGCTGAAGCCAGGGGGCACCGAGCCTTCCCGAATATATCTACCATCCAGGATTTAAAATCAAAATCTTTAATAAGAATTATTTCGGATGATATTGAAGAATTAATTCAGAAGAGTCTCTCTAAAATTCAGTCCAAGGATTTTATACTAAGCATTTATTTCGGAAGAAATATTGCAAAACAGTATGATAAATTAAGTTTGCAGTTATACAGCCTTTTCCAGGCACCTCTTTTAAGAGCCAAATTTTTTTATGAAAAGAAATGGATTTTGCAGAATATTTCTCCAATTTCTTTGGTTGATATTCCTGAGAATCATAAACCTTATGTAGTTGAATTTGGACGATCATATTTTTCTAAAAAAAGATATTCATCTTCAAAAATTCCAAGGGCGAATTATGACCTTGCAATTCTTTTTAATGAAGAGGATAAACTTCCTCCCTCGGATAATAAAGCTATAGATAAATTTATTGAAGCCGGCGAATCTATTGGCATAAGAACTGAAATCATTGAAAAAGATGATTTCAATAGAATTCCCGAATTTGATGCACTTTTTATAAGGGAAACTACTGCAGTTAACAACCATACATACAGATTTTCACGAGGAGCTTTTGCCGAAGGTCTTGTAGTTATTGATGATCCCTGGTCTATTCTGCAATGTACTAATAAAGTATACCTTGCCGAATTACTCGGAAAAGCTAAAATTCCGACTCCTAAAACAATAATTGTACATAAAGACAATATCCAGTTTGTTGAAAAAAAAATCGGTTTACCGTGTGTTTTAAAAAAACCTGATAGTTCCTTTTCACAGGGTGTAACAAAAGTAAGCGACAGGGAAAATCTAAAAATAGAATTGGAAAAACTTCTTGATTCCTCCGATTTGATTATAGCCCAGGAATTTACCCCGACAGATTTCGACTGGAGAATTGGTATTCTCGATAAAACTCCTTTATATGCATGCAAATATTACATGGCAAAAAATCATTGGCAAATTTATGATTGGGATGAAAACGGCGATTCAAACTACGGCAATTATGAAACTTTACTAATAAAGAAAGTTCCGCCAAAGATAGTTGATATAGCATTAAAAGCAGCCAATCAAATCGGGGATGGACTTTACGGTGTTGACCTGAAACAAAAGGGGGACAATGTTTTTGTTATCGAGGTAAATGACAATCCGAGCGTAGATTATGGTATAGAGGATCAGAAACTTAAAGACAAATTATATTTGGCGGTTATGCATTCATTCAAAAATAGAATAGACAAAATTCGTAAAGTCAAAAAGCTTCGTTTATGATTTCCTTACATTTATTCGGCGGTTACGGTGTAGAACTTGAATATATGATTGTTGATAAAAACAGTCTATCTATAAAACCGGTTGCAGATAAAATAATTTATGATGTAATCGGAGAATTTGTTTCGAACATTGAATTTGAAGAAACTGCCTGGTCTAATGAATTGGTTTTACATGTTATAGAAATTAAAACTAACGGGCCCAGGAAAGATTTAAATAATCTTGATAAATTGTTTGCAAAAGATGTAAATGAAATAAATAAAATTTTGCAGAATTATGAGTGTATGCTGCTGCCTACCGGAATGCACCCTTTTATGAATCCTCAAAAAGAAACCAAGTTGTGGCCGCACGAATATAATATTACTTATGAAACATATAATAAAATTTTTAACTGCAAAGGACATGGTTGGTCTAATTTACAAAGTGTTCATTTGAATCTGCCTTTTTTTAATGACGAAGAATTTAAAAAGCTCCATGCAGCTATTAGACTATTATTACCGATCATTCCTGCAATAAGTGCAAGCACTCCAGTCATTGATGGAAAAATCTCAGGCTATTTTGATACAAGGCTTGAAGTTTACAGGAGAAACCAGGAAAAAATTCCCTCAATTGCCGGGAAAGTTATTCCCGAAAGAGTATTCAATAAAACCGATTATGAAAATGAAATATTAAAAAAAATTTATTCCGATATATCTTCTTATGATAAAGAAGGAATCCTGCAAAATGAATGGGTAAACTCAAGAGGTGCAATTGCAAGGTTTGAAAGAAATACTATTGAAATTAGAATAATTGATACACAGGAATGTCCGTCTGCTGATTTAGCAATTGTCTATTCCGTTGTAAATGTGCTCAAATTATTAATTAATGAGAAATGGATTAGATTAAATGAACAAATTAAGTGGGATGAGGAAAGACTTTCGCAGATATTTCTTAATATTATTAAAGAGGGGGAAAATTCGGTAATTGAGGATGCAGAATATTTAAAGATTTTTAATTATACTGAAAAGAATAAATGTTCGGCAGGGGATTTGTGGAAATATTTAATAAAAGAAATTAAGGACAGTTTTAATCCAAACCGGGAAAACTGGATTGAAGTTATGGAATTGATATTAGAATTCGGAACATTATCTTCAAGAATTATTAAATCATTAAATAAGAATTTTTCGAATGATAATATTATTCAAACATACAGGAAACTTTCTGATTCACTCGTCGCAAATAAAATTTTTATTCCATGAAAGTAGTTGTAACATGTGAACATGGCGGGAATAAAATTCCTAACGAATTTTCCTATTTATTCAAGGATAGAAAAGATCTCTTACAGACTCACAAAGGATATGATCCGGGTGCATTAGAGCTTGCTGAAGGGATATCAAAAAGAATGGGTGATTATTTTTATTTCTCGCAAATAAGCAGGCTTTTAGTAGAGTCAAACCGGTCTATTAAGAATCCTAAACTATTTTCGGAATTCTCAAAAAATTTAAATCGGGAAGTAAAAAGAGAAATATTAGAGAAATATTATTTCCCGTTTAGAAATAAAGCTGAAAGATTAATTAAAAAGCTTGTATCCGGGGGTGAAAAAGTATTGCATATCTCCGTACATACTTTTACGCCGGTTTTTAATAATAAAATAAGAAATGCAGATATCGGAATATTATATGATCCGAAAAGAAAAAAAGAAAAAGATTTTGCACTTTTATTTAGAAATGAATTATTATTATTTGATAATAATTTAAAAATCAGGTTTAATTATCCATATTTAGGAATTTCAGACGGATTTACTTCTTATTTAAGGACGAAGTTTGTTCAAAGAAAATATTTAGGGATAGAACTCGAAGTGAATCAGAAATTTATTTTAAATGAAAAGTATAAATGGACGGGATTAAAGCAAAATTTGATGGAAACTTTAAATTTTATTCTCAACGGGAAACTAAATTTTTGATAATTTTATTCATCTTTTTTTAGCTATCCTTTTCTTATATTCACTTATTAAATTGTTATTTATTATCAAAGGAGAAAGTATGCACCGGTTATCGATTATAATTTTAGTGTTATTTGCAATAGGTTTTACAGCTTGCGAGAAAAAAGAGGAACCTAAAGAAAAATCGGCAAACCAGGCGACCATGCCGGCTGAAGATGTACATAAGGTTGTAGTGGTTGATAATATGAATGCTTCAAGCTATACTTATTTAAAGG
The DNA here is from genome assembly GCA_963739895.1 of uncultured Ignavibacteria bacterium. GTDB lineage: Bacteria > Bacteroidota > Ignavibacteria > Ignavibacteriales > Ignavibacteriaceae > CAVQBP01. The sequence goes on from CAVUCR010000021.1 coordinate 16,065, forward strand.
TCAAAGAGAACGATTCGGAATACTGGATTGCAGTACCGCAAATGGAAGTTAAAAAAGGAGAAACCTTATATTTCGGCAAGAGTATGGAAATGAAAAATTTCCATAGTGAAGCATTAAAAAAAGACTTTGAATCGATTCTTTTTGTCGACCATGTTTCCCAGACACCTGAAAATATGAGTGCTGTTCCGAATCATCCTAAAGTAACAACTACTAAGGAGGATTTATCGGTTAAACCTCTAAGTAGTGGTAAAACTATCGCACAAATTTATTCTGAAAAAAATGAACTGGCAGGTAAAAATGTGAAAGTGAGAGGAAAAGTTACCAAATTTAATCCCAATATAATGGGACGCAACTGGATACACATTCAAGATGGGACAGGCTCTTCCAATAATTACGATTTAATGATAACAAGTAAAGATATAGTAAAAGTGGGCGATGTTGTTGTTGCCGAAGGAACGGTAGCAATAAATAAGGATTTTGGAGCCGGGTATTCTTACCCTGTTATGATTGAAGATGCTAATGTAAAAGCAGAAAAGTCGATGTAAATAAGCAAGCTAAGTTTTTTAATTAAAATTTTCAATTGTTCTAATGTTCTATATTCTAGGTAATTAGAATTAAGAGCATTAGAACATTTTAATTTAGAATATAGAAAAATTCAAAAACCCTCCCATACTTATACAACTTATTCCGGAATGATTATCTTATTTACCACCGGATTTCTGAAAAATTAAAGCCTCAGAATTAATGCAGTACCTTTTATAGGTTGGTGCAGGACCATCATCAAAAACATGTCCCAGATGCCCGCCGCACTTGCTGCATAGGGCTTCAACTCTATCCATTCCCAGGCTGTTATCTTCAACTAATACGACACTGCCGGGCGAATAAGGTTCCCAAAAGCTTGGCCACCCGGTACCGGAATTATACTTTGCATCAGAACTAAAGAGAATTTGGCCGCAGGCTGCACATTTGTAGACTCCTTTTTCATGATTATCAAGATATTTCCCTGTAAAAGGTAATTCGGTTCCTTTTTCACGAAGTATGTAATATTGTGAAGAAGTCAGCATTTCTTTCCATTCCGCATCTGATTTTTTTATAGAGAATCCTGTGCTGTCTTTATTATTCGTTTTAATTATATCTCCTTTAAAAGAATTTGATTTTAGACTTTTACATGAAGCGGCAACTATTATAAAAAATGAAAACAATAATACAATTGCAATTAAATTTCTTTTCATTTTAATAACCTTATCTTTCTTCTAATTTCAAAAATATTCAGTAAAAATATAAGAAAAGCAACATAGAATTTTGTCCCGAAATTCTTCCGGAATTGTTAAATATTTATCACGGAGAAATAATTAACTAAATATTGTTAAACTGCGTAAAAAAATAATTCGAAAAAGTTTGTATTTTGAGAAAAAAATGTGGGAAAGGTTGCATAAAGCATCCGGTTTTAAAATAATTGTTATTAAATATTGACTATTCAAATAATTTAATTTTATTTAGCATCTCAAATCTGAAAAATTTTTTATCTTTAATTAATTTATTTAACCCGGTAGTTTCATTACTAAAATAATCATGATTGTAAAGATTATTTTCTGTTGCTTTTTATTCTTTGCAAATATCTTTTCGCAAAACAATAAAAATTCTTTTCCTATCTTAAACGATAGTTTTGGATCCATAATTAAACATTTAACCGGAAGAGAAAGTCCTTTTGTGGAAACTCAATCCGGCGGTGCCTGGAGATTTTTCCCGAATCAAATTGAATATCACAAACATGTTCCCGCCTACGATGCTTTTCCATCCGGTTATATCGGAACTTCCATGGCGGCGTTTATTGTTATTTCAGAAAATTACCCTGAAATAAAATGGCTTGAACCTGCAAGTTTTGTATTAGCCGGCTTTATAGGGTTTGGTATGGCTAGCAAAGGAATTCATTGGTATAGTGATTATCCTTTAGGTATAGCTTTGGGTTATATCTTTGGAAAAATAATCGCGCACCCTGATTATTTAACGAAGCAAGACACAATAAATAAAAAAGAATCTATTAGTATCCTGCCTTATTTCAACGGTAGAGGCAAAGGTCTGTCTTTTTCATACCAGTTCTAAAGTCATAATTATCAACTATATAAAATTTATTTTTCAATAGGAACACCAACCAGGTTTCCCATTCTGTCCAGCTCCCATCATAATTACGGATTTTGGGATATCCCAGAAGGTTTTTTAGAACAAACCATGTATGACTGCTTCGTTCACCGATTCTGCAGTAAGCAATTATTTCTTCGTCCGGCGATAAACCATTTTCATTCTCATAAATATTTCTTAATTCATCATCTGTTTTAAATTTACTGTCGCTTGGATTAATTGGGTTTGCCCATGGAATATTTTTTGCTCCCGGGATATGCCCGCCCCGTAAAGCTCCCTCATTTGGATAATCCGGCATATGCAATCTTTCTCCGGAATATTCTTGAGGGCTGCGGACATCCACCAGACGCAATCCGTTCCTTACATGTTCTAAAACATTTTCTCTAAAAGCACGTATTTTATAATCATCTCTTTCGGGTGCTTGGTAGCTTGTTTCCGGGTATTTGGTAATTTCTTTTGTAAGCTCCCTGTTTTCCTTTTCCCATTTTAACCTGCCGCCATCCATAATTTTTGCATTATTATGATGGAAAAGTTTAAAGACCCAATAAGCATAACAGGCCCACCAATTATTTTTATCTCCATAGAAAACAACGGTTGTATCGCTGGTTACTCCAATTTTAGACATTAATTTTTCGAATTGCCTTTTTTCAAGATAATCTCTTCTTAACTGGTCGTTTAAGTCTTTCTCCCAATCTACCTGAACCACCGGGTATATGCCCGGATGGATAGAGAAGGAGATCTTCTTTGGATTCATTAATTCTTACATTGGAATCATTCAGATGAGAGGCGACCCAATCGGTTGAAACAAGAACATCAGGATTTGCATAATCCCTTTCCTCGATTTCACTTGTTTTAACATCTCCTAATTCGTTCATCTCTAATACTCCTTTCTTATCATCAAAAATATCTATATATATAGATTATTTATGATTGTATATCTAATTCCTTAAGTTGTTCTTTTAATTTTCTACCTTCAGTATAACCGCTATTTATATAATTTATTCTCCTTTCGGGTGTTAAAATTACAGTTGAAGGAACCGTTTTTATATTTAGATGGTTCGTTATTTCCCGTTCTTGTATCGCGTTTAACGAAATAAAGTTAAACTCATTTCCTTCGTCTCTTAATTTAAGTATTGCTGGTTTTTGAACACTATTACATTGAGTACATTGTTCGGTCCAGAAGTATAGAATAGTCGGCAGTGCAGGGTTTAAATCATTAATCTCAAACGGAAATAGAACATTTGAAATTATTTTTGATGAATGAAGTTTTCTTACTAAAATATAAGCCAGGATAAGAAAAAAAATCAAAGTAATTATTCTTTCAAACATTTCTATTCTCCCTTAAGGATGCTGATAATTTAATTTTTTGTATCTGGAAATAAATAAAACAGCCGGCGCAGAAATCAAGAGTTAAATTTACAAAAGCAAGGGCGATGACAATAATTGAAAGTGTCCAGCCAAAGAAAGTTAATCCAAAATACTGCAGCAGAATAAAAGACAAGAGAATAAATGCTCCACCCATTCCCTGTGCAAATTGATGGGGTGCCTTGCTTTCAATAGAGATATTCGGATTTAATATTTTTAGTGGTTTTACAATATTCTTATAAACCAATTTAAATAGTCCTGTTCCGGGAATTACAGTATCCAGGAGTAAAACTACTCCAACAAAGGCAGCAAGCCAATAGATATTTAATAAAAACGCCAGGCTTGTAATTATTACAATACAACTCTGGTTAAATTTTAAAGATGTTTTGTCTATTTTTTCATTTATATTATTCATTACATTACCTTATTTACATTTGAAATTTAATTCCGGGATTCCTGCTCCAAAATGCTGGTACCAAATAGAGTAGAGTTATTTTATATGGAATCTGGAATTAGCTACCTGTTACTGAAACTCAATAAACCGGCAAACTTCTGTCTATTTTTTCTGCCCAAGCATTTATACCTCCGGAAAGGTTTTTAACTTTCTTAAAACCCGAACGTTTTAAAAATTCTACTGCTTGTGCACTTCTCCCTCCAATTTTACAATAGACTATCATTTCTTTTGAAGAATCAAGTTCATTTATCCGCTCAGGTAAATCATTAAGCGGAATAAGATATCCATCCAGATTATTTATTTCATATTCATGAGGTTCGCGTACATCAAGAATAAAAATATCTTCTTTATTATCCAGCTTTTCTTTTAATTCCTTCACCGTAATAACATCCTGAATAGCAAGGTTATCATTGACATTAATCCCGCAGAATTCTTCATAGTCTATTAATTCATGTATAGTTGGATTATCTCCACATATAGGGCAATCATGATTTTTATGAAGCTTTAATTCGCGGAAATTAAGTTTAAGTGCATCAAAAAGAAGCAGCCTCCCGATGAGCGGATTGCCTTCTCCAATTATTAATTTAATAGCTTCAAGCGCTTGAAGTGAACCAATTATACCGGGTAGAACGCCGATTACTCCCCCTTCGGCGCAACTTGGTACTAATCCCGGTGGAGGAGGAGTTGGATATAAACATCTATAACAAGGACCTAATCTTGGATCAAATACAGTAACTTGTCCTTCAAACCTGAATATACTCCCATAAACATAGGGTTTTCCTAAAAGCACACAAGCATCATTTACAAGATACCGTGTAGGAAAATTGTCCGTACCGTCAACAACCAGGTCATACCTAGAAATAATATCAATTGCGTTTTCTGAAGTTAATCTTGTTTCAAATGTTTCAATCTTAACATTAGGATTTATATTACTGATCTTCTCTTTTGCCGATTCAAGCTTCGGTCTTCCTACATCTTTTGTATAGTGTAATAGCTGGCGCTGGAGATTCGTTTCATCTACAACATCAAAATCGACAATACCCAATGTTCCTACACCTGCCGCCGAAAGATACATTCCCAGGGGAGAACCTAATCCGCCAGCACCAATCATCAAGACTTTTGCAGCTTTCAGTTTCTTTTGTCCTTTCATCCCCACTTCAGGCATTATTAAATGCCTGCTGTACCGTAGAACTTCTTCGTTTGTAAGCTTTGCTTTATGAATAGATTTTCCGGTCTTAATATCTAGTCCCAAAACATCAATCCCTCCTGCAATAGAAGGAATAATGCTGACAACGTCTGTCTCCTTTAAAGTTGTATCCCCTTTTTGAAGATATCTTATGTCCTCATCGTTAACATAAATATTTACATAACTTCTTAACTCACCATCATCAGTATACAGGTGTTTTTTCAGCTGGGAATATTTTTTTGTTAAATCATCAAGAATTTCACCGGCAGTTTTGCCTTCCGCTACAACAGTATCTTTTTTACCGGTATATTGCCTAAGCGGAGTCGGGATCATTACTTTAATACTCATTTTATTATACTCCTTGTATATATCCTAATTTTGTTTTTGAAACTTTAAACAATATCGATTGCCAGTTCTTCAAAACCGGTTCTATCTTCAATCAATTTCCATGAAGTTAAATCTTTAGCTTTCCCTTTTTGAACGGACACTATTATATAAATGAAATTCGGGAATGCATGATCAGTATCGAATTGCGAAGGTTTTGCCGGATGATCAGGATGGGAATGATAAAAACCTAAAAGTTCTAATTTTTTTTCAGATGCAATTCTTTCTGACTGCATATATTGTTTTGGAGATATTAAATAACGTCTTTCTTTGTTATCTGTGCGCTCATTATTAAATTCCAATAATTCGCTTACATTAAATGAACCATTTTCCGGTCTCCCGAAAATTGCACCGCAGCATTCGGCATTATAAGTCTTTTGACCGTTCACTTTAATTTGATTTAATAATTGTTTTCCTATTCTTATCATTTATAATTATTCCCAGATATTTTCACTTAAATATTTGATCCCTCCATCCGCAAAAACCGTCACTATTATTCCTGATTCAATTTCTTTAGCCGCTATTAAAGAGGCTGCCATTGCAGCGCCGCTTGATATTCCGACAAATAATCCTTCTTCCAGTGCAAGATGTTTTACCATCTTGTAAGATTCTTCGGTAGAAACTTCCAGCAATTGGTCATGCAGAGTTTCATCATATATCCCGGGAATATTAGATGTAGGTAAATGCTTCAAACCTTCCAAGCCATGAAGAGGGGAATCAGGCTGCAGCTCAATACACTTAATTTTTGGGTTTAATTCTTTAAGCCGTTTTGAAGTTCCTGTAAAAGTACCTGTAGTTCCTAAGCCGCATACAAAATGAGTAATATTCCCTTCGGTCTGATCCCAAATTTCACTCGCGGTTGTTTTATAGTGCGCCAGCCAGTTAGATGGGTTATTGTATTGATCAGGATAAAAGTATTTTCCCCTCTTGCTTTGGTAAATTTCCTTTGCAACTCTTTGTGCTCCATCAGTACCTTCAAGCGGATCAGTTAAAACCATATCAGCACCATATGCATTGAGAATCTTTTTCCTTTCTTCACTTGCATTTGCAGGTAAAACAAGTTTTACTTTATAACCCTTTACTGCAGCAATTAATGCATATGCTATTCCGGTATTGCCGCTGGTTGCATCGAGGATAATTTTGTCATGGTTCAACAATCCATTTCTCTCTCCCTCTAAAATCATATGTAGTGCTGCCCGGTCTTTAATTGAACCGCCAGGATTAAACCATTCGGCTTTTGCATATATGCAAACATCCGGAGAAATATCCTCCGTAAATTTCTTTATTTTTATTAAAGGGGTATTGCCTATTTCACCTAAGATGGAGAAATTATCAATAGCTGATGATTTGCTTCTTTCTTTATCCGTAAATTCAAAATTATCGATTTTAGATTTACTTGGATCTTTTAAAGAGACACCTTCATTTTTTAAATTATCTGTCCTCATAAATTTTTGAAATCGTTTAAAATTAAAAACCCGCTGTCAATTTATATCGGCAGCGGGTTTTAAATTAATTATTTATCTTTAGTTACCTTCGGATTAATTTCCCTCTGCCTTTCATAGCAGTACAACAACAAGTGCAACAACAATTACAACAGCATTTGTTCAAATTGAAATCTTTCCGAGATGTCATTAACATTAATTCCTTATTAAAATTTCTCAAAAGTATTTAATCTCTATAATAATTTCAAGATTAAAATAATGATTTGTATTTTGCGTCAATAGTAACCCAACCATACCTTTAATTTTCACTTTGTATTATTAATAATTTCTCCAGGAGTAGAATTTTTTGCAATTTCAACATCATATTTAACTTCACCTAATAAATTAGCCCATGAAAATTTTGCAATATTGCGTTTGTTCCCGCCATTATTAAATTTGTCTCCTAAATGGAGCAGGGGAATCTCATCAATATATTTACTTGTTACTGCAGCTAATTTTTTCCAATAATCCAGGGCAAGCTCCAGGTGATGGATGCTTTCAGTTTTTTTATCTTCTTTAGCGGTTATACGGTAAAACTGCAATGCTGTACCGCCCCGCAGCTTTTCACTAAAATAAAGACTCAGTAATGACCAGGATCTAATATCATCAATTTCATGCTTTAAAGTCGGAGTATATGTTTGGATATCTTTAATTATATCTAAAGCTTTTTCCCCGTTTTTTTCCAGCTCATCAGCTAACTGCAGCGGAGTAGTTTTATTTGAACCTTTAAATTTCCCATATACATAATCTTCAATAGAGACAAGTTGATCATCTAAAGTAACCGTATGGATTATTTCATTAACCGATATGAAAGGGGAGACACTATCATAATAACATTTCATATTGGAGGGATAACCGGCAAGGAAACCTTCCGAGTATAAAGTAAAGTCCCACGATGCAGCATAAAATGAAGCAAGTTTAAGAGGCATTTGATCTGCTAATTTATGTGCTGCTACCAGCTTATCACCATAATTAATATTATATTTTTGATTAAATGCATTTGCAAATACTTCATCTTTAGTTGAAGGATCGTATAATAATCTTCCCCAAACCATATAAAACAGCCATTGTCTTTGAAATCCATATTTCCATGTAAGATAAGGGCCGGGTTTGATAATATATTCTTTTGCAGGAATATAACATTCCGAACCGATTTGGTATCCGCCAACATAATCCTGATGGTTTTGTTTAATAACATCCCTTATAAAATCTGGATCTCCCCACCGAAGAATAAAAAAGTCTTCATTTCTCATAGTAAAAACCATCTTATAATTTTTCGGCTCCGGATCCCAAAGCGAATGAGACCTTGATCCACCATGGATATATTCTAACTTAGGTGTTGCGTGAGAATGCGACCAATTAAATTTAACAGGCAGCCATACCGTTCCAAGTCTAGGTGCATTATCTTCAATTGCTTTTCGTGTTAATTCAGGAGCCGGGTGTGTGTGAGCGCGCATGATAAATTCTATTTTATGATTTGCTTTATCCATTGCATCAAAGTATGTATCTACAATCCAATTTTGCCAGGTTTGTTCATCTACACCTTCCATCCGTTCATTTTGACTCACACCGATTCCTGTTAGTTCAGGGTATTCGTTTATTAATTCAGTTACACACTCCCTGTTATATTCCTGCACTAAAGGTGAATAATCACCTTTTCCATAGTACTCTTTTCCGGCCATTTCAGGAAGACAATAACTTGCAACTCCATGTGCTTTAGCGAATTCAGGACTTACAAATATATTCCAATCAATTATATATGTCTTTACTCCGCGATCCTTTGCCATATGAAACAAGCTGTGCCAAAAGTGTTGCCATTCTTTTATCTCTTTATCTGTAAAAGGAGACGCTTCAGGAAATTTTTTCAATTTTATCATATAAGGGAACGGGTGCAGGTTCCAAAGAGTAAGTGCATTAAACCTATTTTCAGCCATTTGGTCCAGGAATGCTTTCCAAAAATTTAAATCTTTACATGTTTTATAATGCAGTTGAAGGCTTTCATGCCTGCGGTAAGAATCCCAGGCAGGTTGAATTTAATTGCCTGAAAGGAAATTTGGGATTAATGCTTTTTTCCTCAACAGTTGAAATTGTTTTTCCCATCTGGAATTGTTCGGCTAAATCAAGTAAACCATACATTGCCCCTGTTTGATCGGAAGCAATAATAGATACTTTATTACCAGGAAGTTTTTCAATTGTAAATCCCTCTTTAGCTGCATCTTTATAATAAGATAATACATCTTTAGATTTACTCAATTCTTCAGAAGTAATAACAACAATATCTGCTTTATCCGGATTATTGGTAGGACTTATTGAAACTACTTCTTTTAACTTTTCAACCGCAAAATTTTGTTGAGGTATTTTGTTTGAATAAAAGATTAAAAGGCTTTTAGTAGTTGATACCTTTTTTGTATTAAAACCTGTAATTAATAGAATGAATAAGAAGCAAGCGGAATAGTAGAAAAATTTTTTCATAATGATCCGTCTTTAAGATTTTAAAGTAATTTTACAATAATAAAATAAAAAATTTCATTAAAGATTGCATTAAAGCCTATTTATAATATTAACCTATTGAATATTTAAATAAAAATTAAGTTGAGAAAAATTACAAACGATATTTAGTGAATAAGCAAACTGCTAGAGAAATGAAATTATATAGGGATGTTCTTAAATAAAAAAGCCTTTAATACTCACGAATGCATAACAGTTTAATACGTATACTAAAGATGAAAATTTAATACTCTGCAGCTTAATTATTTAGTTATGAATAGTATTTTTAACCGATACGGAAGTCTTAAAAATAATCTTTAAATTTTGTTTAAAAAGCTGTCCAAAAAATAAAAGACGGCAATGATAGAGAAGAAATACCCTAGGAGAGAGAACCAGATTTTTATAATCTTTTCATTACTATTACCTTCAACAAAGTAACCTGCGGCAATAATAAATACTACTAACAGCACAATTATATTTATCCAAAGACTGGCATCATAAAAACCGGTGCTGCTTAAATTTTGAATAGCAATCAGAGTAATTAAACCTAAAAGAGATATTATCATAGGCATATATTTTTCATACCACGGGTAACTTTGAGAGTTAAGCTTAAATAAACTGATTATATATCTGCCAAGAATTAAACCGATACATGTAAATACAGCTAACAGCATTCCATTTGAAGAATGGAGAAATGGATTCCATGCCGGATGAGCAGTATTAATAATTGAATTACCGAGGAAATAAATTATGACCAATAATAAACCGACTAAAAATTGATTCTTATTTTGTCTTCCCCATGATTCAAAAGGATTGAAAAAATCTTTTGCAGCTTTAGTAAAAAAACTCTCATGATGATTTTTTACAGATAATTCACGCGCTTTCATATGCACCTTTTATATTCAAAATTTTTATATAATAATAAAATGTTCTTAAATAATCCACACTAACTTTTACTAACCGCGACCTGTTTTGTTTCACCTATAACAGCATAATAAAAATTGATAAGGCAATTCGTGGGTTGAAATTAAATATATTAAGAATCAGAATCAATATACTTAATTAAATGTCCGGTATACTGTGATTTTGATTAATAAAATCACTTATTGGAACTCACAAGTATGTATCAGGTGTATCAACCGGGAACCCGAGGATAAACGAATATTCCGGTATTATATCAAATTTTTTTATTCGTGCTGCGAAGTTCAGAATCTGTTCGTCTGACTGATTACCACCTTTATCTATTATTGAAAGCAGTTCATTATTGCCGCTCTCCGCGCCGAAGAAAACCATTTTGCAGCCTGAGTTCACCATTAATTGAAGAGTCTCATCGCTGTATTTATCCATTGTATCAATCCTGCTTTCACCCCACCAATTTATACCTTAATTAAGCATCAGGCGGGAAAATTCAGCAACCCGTTTTTCCGATACAAAAAAGTAGTTATCAAAAAATTCCATTCCATTAATCCCGAATTTCTCTTTTAACATCTTTATATCTGAATAAATATTTTCAGCCGATTTTGATTTCCACCTTGCATTATAAATCGGTACTATAGCGCAAAATACACACGTGAATGGGCAGCCCATGCTGGAATGATGAAATTTCTAACGGTATTTTCAATTGTATAGTGTATCTCCTGTTTATATCCTTTTTCATTCCGGAGTAATTTTTTTATTTCATCTGCCATCTCATTTATATCACGGCATAAAAATATATTTTTTTGAATCCGGCAGGTAGCTTGTGATTTCATATAAAATCATTTTCAAAAATGGTTTTTAATCATGATCCATGGAAAAGGAGTATCGGGATTTTTAAAGAACCTGGAGTGAAAGGTTTGTTTCTGCCGATTAGAAAGGAAAACAGGATTATATTTTTGTAATTCTTCAATAGAATGGTAAAAATAATAATTAGACATTTCCGGAAAGCCGATGTTATCATAATACTTTCTTGTCCTTTTTTGAGCATTCGGAATTTCGGGAGTGCTATATACCGGCAAGTCTATAATATGAATTTCACTTTCTCTTTTTACCAGATAAAGTAATCTTTCCATTAAATAATTAATATTCATAAAATATTGAATTGAGCTTGCAAGGATGATAATATCAAAATCTCCAAGCTCAAAATAATCAGCAAAAATATCCGCATAAAAAAACTTATGATTATTAAAATTATTAAATACCCTGGCGGCTTGTTCCAATTCCTGTTTATTTATATCTACACCTATCACATAACTATTTTTTATCATAGCCAGGTGATGAGTCAGCCAGCCGTTCCCGCATCCCAATTCCATAATATTCAGCAGTTTGTTTTTATCCTTTAAGTACGCTTCAATTTTTTTAAATGATTTTTTCCTAATTTTCCATTCGTTGTATAGCGGGTGTGAGCTATTTATTTCCAGGAGTATTTTTAAAAACCTGTCTTCATAAATCCTGTTTTCCTTTTTTCTCACTTTCAGATAGAGATTTTCAAATTCATTTGTTTTATATTCGGATAAATAATACACGCCTCTTTTTATATATAACTTTTGTGCGGTCATGGCTTTGGTAAATATTCTGCAGTTAAAATAAAATGATCTGCTAAACGGTTGAAAGGGAAATGATTAGAAGAATATTTATCTAACCAGTTAAATTTCTAAAAAGAACCGGAAACATTTTAGGGAAATTTTCCATGTAGGGCGGGGGAGTAAATGAACCTAATCACTGTAATTTTATTTTTTTGAATTTTTTACCTAAAGCATTAACAGCCTGATTGGGAGTATAATAAAAAGTATTAAAATATATTCCGTCAATATGTGATTTAGTCCCGTCTCTTTTTAATCTTCTAAACGCAGTTTTGAAATGCCCGCGGAAAATTAAAGAGAGTTCCCAGGGACAAACCGGCGGCATCAACACCAGAGTCACCCTCCCTTTTTTGTTTAATAAATTGGGGAAAAATTTGGTCGCTTTTAATAAATCCGGTAAGCAGTTTAAACCGCCGAAATTTGAAAAGATATAATCAAATGGTCGGCCGGATATTTTATCCAGTTCAGTAAATGAACATTGCTGAAGTGATATTAAATTATTCAAACCGTAACGGTTGACTTTGTATTTAAGCAGTGAAATCATCCCGCCGGATATATCTGTAGCATGAACATTAAAGCCATTTTGGGCAAAAAAAACAGCGTCGGTGCCGGTTCCGGCATTAATTTCTAAAATTCTATCACCTTTTCTCAAAAAATTCATTACATGATTTCTTACCTCAATTCTCATAAATTTTAGAATTGAATGGAGTGATTCATAATCATCGTAACCTAATGATTGCCGGGAAAAGACTTCCTTTACATTTTCAAGATAATTTTCACTCATTTGAATTCAAATATTATTACAATAGTGAGCTTGAGGAAGTTTTAGTGACTGGAATCCTGGCAATAATTTTTAACTGTGCTTTATCTCAAGTTTCTAATGATTATTTAATCTGATTTTATATAATAATTAATAATCTTTGAATTCATTAAGATCAGGAAAGCAGGTTAATGCATAATCTAGAATTTAAATCAAAAATTTATGTATTTATTTTATCTGTTAAAAAAAATATCCATATTTGTTTATAACATTATGTACAATTTCCTGGGGGTTATCTTTGCTACCTAATATTTTAATCGTTGATGATGATAAACCAACAACTATTTTATTTGAACACTATTTAAAAGATGTTGGAGTTCTGAATGTTGCGGCTAACGGGGAAATAGCCATGGATATGATAAAGAATGATAATTATGATTTAATCCTCATGGATATTAATTTAAGAGGTGATTTAGACGGATTATCTCTTACTAAATATTTAAGAAAACTTGAGCACTATAAAGAAATTCCCATAATTGCTATAACAGCCTTTGGTAAATATTATAAGGAAGATGCGTTTGCAGCAGGTTGTAATTATTTTTTAGTAAAACCTTTTGAAAAAAGCGATCTCCTGGAATTTAATATCTAAATCTCTCAAATAACATTTTGAATAATCTAAGTTATTTAAATCAATTTTCAGATTCATTTCAAGTAGCTTCTTATTTTTAGTTTAATTATTCACAATAATTAATTAATAGTTTTTTTTATTTTTCAGGTATTATTTTCAATTCATTAATAATATTTCAGCTTTTTCAATTAAATCGGAAAAGCAACCTTGATTATTATACCCGGCATCATGATAATGATGAAATCTAAAAAAATAAAATCAGTAAAATCGATGAAAGGCTTAGTCTTCCCGCTGTTTTTAACTGGGCTTTTTCTTTTATCAAATATATGCTTAAATGGACAGTCAATTACCAATAGTGTTGTGGTTGGAGGAGTGACGTCAAATTCTGCAAGATTCTGGGTTAGATTATCGAGTGCAGCAGAAATAAATGTGGAGATTTCCTCTTCAAAATCATACTCTTCTTCAATTAAAGGTGTTCCTGTTGCTGTCTCTATCATGTCCAACTACTCAGGAATTATTAATGTATCAGGATTACAGCCGGAAACAGAGTATTATTATCGTGTTCTTGTCGATGGAATTAAAGTTGACAGCATCGAGAGACATTTTTCTACATTCCCTTTAAATGGAACCGCTGCAGTATTTTCATTTGCTTTTGGATCTTGCCAGCAAAACGGACCTTCGCCGGGTTATATATATAAAGAAATAGTCCGGCATCCAATAAAATTTTTTTTACAGCTCGGAGACTGGGGTTACCCTGATACTACCGATAATGTCCCTATGGATAATAATTTCTTTCCTAAAAATTATTCTCAAGTTCAGAAAACATATTTGAATAGATTCAGCACAAATTATCCAATGGATTCGTTATTAAGAACCGTTCCGGTGGATTATGTTTATGATGATCATGATTTTATGAATGATAATTCTTCTGCAAATACATCGAGTTTTTATGTTCCTTACAAACCAAATTCTTACAGTGATGATTTTTTTATTGAAGAGATTGCAAACCCGGATAGTGCCCGTGTTAATAGTATTAGAGGATATAAAGAAAATATGCCCGGCTATCCGCTTATAAATGAATCGAGGGGTATCTACCATAAATTTACCTATGGTAATATAGAAATATTTGCTCTTGACTTGCGTTCTCAACGGAGTCCAAACCTTGAAGCCTTTCTTAAAGATACAGCAAATGATTTATGGGAATTTAACCCTCCATTTAATCATACAATTTTAGGACGAGATAATTCACCAGGAACGGGAGAGAATCAATTGGATTGGTTTTTGTCCAGCCTAAAAAATTCTACAGCTAAATGGAAATTTATAATGAGTTCAGTCCCTTTTAATAAAGCACAAAAAGGTGCAATTGATATAGGAATTATATTGCAGAATACTGTTCTGAACATTCCCTTTGGTAATTATCCTGCTGGAATAACCGGTCTTTATGCTGCGGTTGAGATGGCAGATAAGTGGGTTGGATTTCCTGAAGATATTGATACGGTATTAAATTTTATATCTGAAAATAAAATTAAAAATGTAATTGTATTAAGCGGGGATTCTCATAATGCCGCTGTTGATGATGGTAAAAATGCAGGTCTTCCGGAAATAATGGCAGGCGG
The DNA here is from genome assembly GCA_963739895.1 of uncultured Ignavibacteria bacterium. Lineage (GTDB taxonomy): Bacteria > Bacteroidota > Ignavibacteria > Ignavibacteriales > Ignavibacteriaceae > CAVQBP01. The sequence continues at coordinate 31,126 of CAVUCR010000021.1, forward strand.
TTTAGACATAGCTAATTCTAGAACAGTAGCCTTTTTATCTGATATTGGTTTAAATATTTGGGATAAAGGGGGCCAAGGGTTGACAACAGACCAATTTAATAATGCTTTTGGCAAAGTTACGGTTTACGGCAATGATTCTGTAAAGCTTGCTTTAATTGAGGAATCCGGTAAAGAGTTTGCATCATATACTCTTCCTGCTGATAATTTAGTTTCAGTCCGGGAGAATAGGGAAGAAAAGATACCGGATAATTTTGAACTTTCTCAAAATTATCCTAACCCTTTCAATCCTTCAACAACAATTAAATATTTTTTACCCGTAGAAAGTGAAGTGATAATTTTAATTACTAATATTATCGGTCAAAAAACTGGCGAATACAATTTAGGAATTAAATCAGCAGGTAGTCATACTATTTTGTGGAATTCTTATGATATACCCTCCGGAGTTTATTTTTACACAATAATTGCAAATACCAAATCCGGAGAAAGGTTTAGGAAAACACTGAAGATGTTGTTAATTAAATAATATTAAAATCCATATAAACTCAAATTTGAACCTATTGATTTTATATTCACTCTCCAAACTTAAATTATGAAAACTTGTGACTTTGAAGTAATAAACACAAATGTTCTAAAATTTTTTGTACCGGAAACCGTCAAAGTTTATTTTTAATCAGAATTTATTATAAATTAAAACGATAAAAAACATAAGATTTAAAGTCATCTCTATAAATGCTTCTTAGTTTAAAAAATAAATTCAGTGTTTATTCCAATCTAAATATAAACTGCAGGTGAAATTAATTGAACAAAAATTTAATCTTTGCAACGATTGTATCTGCCTTAGGAAGTTTTCTCTTCGGTTTTGACACGGCAGTCATCTCAGGAACTACAAAATATATTACCCAGTTTTTCAGTCTTACCGATTCAACTCTGGGGATTACAGTCTCGATTGCACTTTTGGGAACTGTTATAGGAGCTATTGCTGTGGGAAAACCGGGTGATATTTTCGGCAGACGTTTTATACTCTTTATATGCGGTATATTTTATTTCATTTCTGCAATAGGATGTGCTTTTGCAAACGGCTGGTACTTCTTATTATTTTCAAGGTTTTTAGGCGGATTAGCTATCGGTGCATCGTCTGTTATGGCGCCTATGTATATCGCTGAAATTTCACCTGCGAAGATGCGCGGCAGACTTGTTGCTGTTGCCCAGTTTAATATTGTATTCGGAATTCTCGTTGCATTTTTTTCGAATTATCTTTTGGTTGATACAGGTGTAAATAATTGGCGATGGATGTTTGGCATTGAAGCTTTACCTGCAGCATTATTCTTTATTCTGTTGTTTTTTGTTCCCGATAGTCCGCGGTGGCTGGTAAAAAAATCTAGGATAAATGAGGCGGAATCAGTTCTGGCAGCATTTGGAACGAAAAATACAGCATCTGAATTATCCGATATTGTCAATTCATTGAAAGAAGAGGCAGGGAAAGCCGGGACCAAGCTTTTCCAAAAAAAATACAGATTTGTTATAATTTGTGCCGTACTTTTAGCTGTTTTTAATCAGCTGTCGGGAATTAATGTGATCATGTATTATGCTCCTATGATATTCGAAAAAGCAGGTGCAAATACAAATGCAGCTATGCTTCAAGCTGTCGCTGTAGGAATAACAAACATGATCTTTACAATCATTGCAATGTTCTTTATTGATAAGTTTGGACGCAAAACACTTCTTCTTATTGGTGCAGTTGGTATGTTTATTACTTTAGCCGGCGCGGCTTTTAATTATTATGATGTAAATTTTTTAGGTGACTCCGGGGTAGTTATATTTATAATTGGATTTATAGCATTCTTTGCTTTCTCACAAGGTGCGGTTATCTGGGTTTTTCTTGCCGAAATATTCCCAAATAAGATTAGATCAAAAGGGCAGGCGCTTGGATCATTCACTCACTGGATCATGAATGCACTGATCGGATTAGTGTTTCCGTTGGCTCTCTCCACTTTTGGCGGAGGGAATGTATTTATGTTCTTCTCAATTATGATGATTCCTTTTTTCTTATTTGTTTGGAAGATAATGCCGGAAACAAAAGAAAAATCCTTAGAGGAGCTGGAAAAACTTATAATATCCGAATGAGCTGAATATATTGTTAAACAAATTAATCAACAAAAATAAAAAGAAGAACCTTAAATGAATTATTTTGAAGATAAACGCATAGTGATGACATTAGATGCCGGTGGAACTAATCTTGTTTTTACAGCCCTCCAGGGGCAGAAACAAATCATAAATGAAATTATTCTGCCTTCAAATGCTGACAATCTTGATAAATGTATTTCATCAATCATCAGCGGATTTGAGCAGGTAAAGCAGAAGCTTAATGAATCTCCGGTTGCAATTAGTTTCGCATTTCCGGGTCCGGCCGATTATCTCAATGGAATAATTGGCGATCTCCCAAACCTGCCGGCTTTCCGCGGCGGCGTTGCTTTAGGACCGCTTTTGAAAGAGAATTTTGGATTACCTGTATTTATCAATAATGATGGTAACCTTTATGCGTACGGTGAGGCAATTGCAGGTTACCTGCCCTATATAAATAATCTCCTCGAACAATCCGGCAGCCCTAAACGGTATAAGAATTTACTTGGACTTACACTTGGGACAGGTTTTGGTGCCGGTATAGCGAGAGATGGTGAATTGTTTTTAGGCGATAATTCAATCGCTGCTGAGATATGGCTCTTAAGAGATATATTAACTCCATCAATTAATGTTGAAGAACATGTTAGCAGCAGGGGGCTGAGAAAAGTTTATGCCTTAGCTGAAGGAATAGAATTTGAAAAATCACCATCCCCGCTGAATATATATCAGATAGCGCTGGGAAATCAGCCCGGTAATAAGCAAGCGGCATTGGAGGCTTTTAACAAAATGGCGAAAGTGGCGGGTGATGCTATTTCCAATGCGATTACTTTAATTGATGGATTAGTTGTAATTGGTGGAGGACTTGCGGGAGCCTCTAATATTTTCTTGCCCTTTCTAGTTAATGAGATGAACAGCAAATATATTTCACCTGATGGTAAACAATTCAGGAGGCTAATTGCAAATGTCTACAATCTTGAAGACCAAAGCCAGCTTAATAGATTTTTAAAAGGCTCTAAAAAGGAAATATCAATATACGGTACTGATAAAAAAATTGAATATGATCCAGAATTACGAATAGGCGTTGGTATATCAAAAATAGGTGCAAGCAGGGCTATTTTTATTGGAGCTTATTCCTTTGCACTAAAAATGCTTGATACACAAAGTAAAACTTAATCAAATATTCAAAATTTTGGAACTAAAAATTGAAAGGAGTAATACATGGCGGTCGTTAACAGTGTTGCCGGTACAAATTCAAATGATTTAAAAGAAACGAATAGAAAAACTTACCGCGGCCCTTTTGCTATAATGACATCTTTGTTTTTTATGTGGGGATTCATGACTGTGTGGAATGATATTCTCATTCCAAGATTTAAAGATGCTTTTACATTAAATTATTTTCAGGCCATGCTTGTGCAGTTTGCATTCTTCGGTGCTTATTTTGTCGGCTCACTTATCTATTTTATAATTTCATTAACAACTGGTGATCCTATTGCAAGGATCGGTTACAAAAACAGCATTGTTATCAGCCTTCTGATTTCCGCGGTTGGGAGTGCGCTTTTCTGGCCCGCTGCCAGCATTACTTCTTACGGATTATTTCTAGTAGCCTTGTTCGTAGTGGGACTTGGATTTGCCATGCTGCAAATTGCTGCGAATCCGTATGTTACTATACTGGGTCCTGAGCGTACGGCTTCAAGCCGTTTAAATCTTGCTCAAGGATTTAACTCGGTCGGTACAACTATTGGTCCGTTAATAGGCGGCTACTTAATCTTTCAATATTTTAATCAGGCTGGAATGCATGGAGCTGATTCAGTTAAAATACCGTATCTTGCCTTCAGTATTGTATTCTTGATCCTTGCTGTTATTTTCTTTTTTATTCATCTGCCTCATATAGGCGAAGGGAAAATTGAAAAAGGTGAAAGTGCATTAAAGTATCCTCACGTGGTCCTCGGTATCATTGCTATATTTATGTATGTCGGAGCTGAAGTCTCAGTCGGCAGTTCAATCATTAATTTTCTCGGACAGCCGAGTATAGCCGGATTAAGTGCTATTGAAGCCAGCAAATATGTTGCGTTATTTTGGGGAGGCATGTTGATGGGACGGTTTATGGGCGCCATTGAATTGAGTGAAATGAAATCCGTTAATAAAAATATATTTTTAGCAGTCATTCCTATATTGGGATTTATAGTTATTCTCTTGTTGCGGGGATGGGATATAGCGAGTGATTATGTGCCCTTATTGCTTCTATGCTGGATAATGTTTCAGTTCGGAAAATCAAATGCCGGTCGTTCCTTGACGATCTTTATGTTTACTATAGTTGCATTATTGGCTACTGCTATTATTGCGGGCGGCAAGGTTGCTATGTGGTGCATTGTAGGTGTAGGCTTATTTTCATCTATTGGCTGGTCAAATACATTCTCTCTCGCATTGGAAGGAACGGGCGTACTAAAAAGCCAAGTGTCCTCATTGCTGGTCATGGCAATTTTTGGCGGAGCTCTTCTGCCGCCGCTTCAAGGGCATATTGCTGATTTAGGTGGATTGGAAATCTCTTATTTAGTGCCGTTAATTGCCTACTCCTATGTTGGATTTTATGGTCTGATCGGACACCGGATCGGACTGAACCGAAAACCGGCTGTTACCTGAAATCAAAAAGGCAGAGAATTATAATTCAAAGCGAGTAAATTCTAAAATGAAAATATTTACATTTCTCTTTTGGCTGATCTTTATTCCTTCTTCTGCATTTTCTCAACAGAATTCTTTAAAAGATAATATAATTGAATCAAATGTTGACCTAGTTGCAAAGAAGTTAAATTTTCTAAGTACATCCTCTTATGATAGCTGGAAAAAAAGTCCGAATCTTTCAGGTGGAACAGTAATTCAAGGAGATCCGACATCACTAAATTTCGATGATTCTAAATGGGAAACATTAAGTATTAATGAAAGAAGTACAGATGATTCCTGCTGGCTCCGGAAAGAAATTGAACTACCTAAAAAAATATTAGGTCAAACTGTAAAAGGTGAAATAAAATTACTTTTATCCGTTGATGATTACGGTTATCTCTGGATAAATGGAGAGAGTAAAGGATATTTTCCATGGGATGGTGAATTTATCTTAACTGAAAATGCTAAGCCCGGAGAAAAATTTATTGTTGTAATAAAAGCCGTCAATACCGGCGGTCCTTTGAGACTTTTAAAAGCTGAACTGGATATGGGGATTGTTACTCCATTAAGGGAAGAAATCCAGGATTTGTTTTTGAGTTTAAAACCGGGCAAAAACTTTTAAGTTTCGATACTTACCAAACTAATGCCACGGTAAAAGTCGATCCGGGTATTGATAAATCTACTCTTAATAAGAATGAAAAAATTAAGCTGAACAGACTGCTGCAGGAAGAAGCCTTAAAAATAAATACAGACGCTCTTGAAGATGGTGATATTCTTAAATACAAGCAGTCTGCTGAGGCAGTTAAAAAAGCACTTAAACCGGTTGCAGAATTTTCAAAAAAATTTACACTGTTTTTCGATTCGAATGCACATATTGATGCCGCATGGTTGTGGCGGGACCTGGAAACCATACTTATCTGTAGAAATACTTTCTCTTCGGTTTTACATATAATGGATGTTAAACCCGATTTTACATACACACAAAGTGCTGCTCAATATTATAAATGGATGCAGGATTTATATCCGGAGGTTTATAAAGGAATAAAAGAAAGAATTAAAGACGGAAGATGGGAGGTTGTAGGGGGAATGTGGATAGAACCGGATTGCAATCTGCCAAGTGGTGTATCCTGGGACAGGCAGCTTCTCTATGCAAAAAAATATTTTAAAGATAGTCTCGGTGTTGATGTCAAGATCGGCTGGAACCCTGATTCCTTCGGATATAATTGGAACATGCCGATGTTCTATCAGAATTCAGGGATAGATGCATTTATTACACAGAAAATAGGCTGGAATAATACTAATGTTTTTCCATACCGGGTCTTTTGGTGGGAATCGCCGGATGGTTCGAAAATTCTTTCTTATTTTCCTTTTGATTATGTAAATACAATTACACAGGCTTATGGTTTAGTTGATTGGCTGAGACAGTTTGAAGCAAATACTGGGTTTCGAAAATTTATGATCCTTTTCGGAGTGGGTGATCATGGCGGCGGTCCAACAATCGATATGATAAACAGAATTGAACATCTTAAGGATGTTTTTATATATCCCAAAATTGAATATGGAACTACGACAGATTATATCAAATGGTTGAAAAACCAGGACCTTTCCAAACTACCCGTTTGGGATGACGAACTTTATTTGGAATATCACCGCGGTACTTTTACTTCTCATGGAAAAACAAAAAAATATAATAGGGAATTAGAAAACCTGCTTACGGAATCAGAAAAATTTTCTTCCATTTCAACAATGTTTGGATATAAATATCAGCAAAATGATCTAAAAGACGCCTGGGAAAAAGTAATGTTTAATCAGTTTCATGATATATTACCGGGCTCCGGGATCAGAGAAAATTATATTGATGCTGAAGAAAAATATAAAGAAGCTGAAAAGATATGTGATTATACATTAGATAATGCTCTCAATAGTATAAGCAAGAATATTAATACCTCAGAGATAAAAGATGGTCAGCCTATTGAAGTTTTTAATCCTCTTTCCTGGGAAAGGACAGATATTGTTAAATTTAATTTACCTGAAAGTGATAATGGTAATTATTCTATTTATAATGTGAACGGTGAAGAAATTCCGTCGCAAATAGTCAAAACAGATCATTATACTAATCAAATTTTATTTATTGCTTCCGGTATTCCTTCATTAGGATATAAAACTTATATATTAAAAAAAGAAAAATCTTTTCTGACAAATTCGAAATTAACTGTTTCAGCTGATAAACTTGAAAATCAATTTTTTAAAGTAACAATTGATACTTCTACAGGCTGGGTAAAAAATATACTGGATAAGAGAAACGGGAAAGAATTATTTAGCGAAGAGGGAAATAGGCTTCAGCTTCTTGAAGATAAGCCGAAACAATGGGATGCATGGAATATCGGGCTGACAGGAACCGAATATCCCTCTCATTTTAGAAAAGCAGATGTAATAGAAAACGGACCTGTAAGAATTGTAGTAAGATTATTCAGGGATTATTTAAAACCTGGAGTTATAAAAGATTACCCGACTCCAAATTTTCCATCTTCATTTTTTACGCAGGATGTAATTCTCTATAACGGACTTGATAGGATTGATTTTCAAACAGATGTTGATTGGTGGGAGGAACACACTATGTTGAAAGTCGCTTTCCCGCTTTCATTTAGTGATACTGTTGCTACGTATGAAATCCCTTACGGATCAATTGAGAGATCAACACAGAGAATAACCAAATGGCAGAAAGCAAGATTTGAGGTTCCGGCTGAAAAGTGGGCCGATATGACTTCTGGTAATTACGGAGTAAGTCTTCTTAATAATTCAAAATATGGTTATGATATTAAAGATAATGTCATGAGATTATCTTTACTAAGATCACCCAAATGGCCGGATCCGACACAGGATATGGGGAAACATAAAATTGATTATGCTCTTTATCCGCACGAAGGCAGCTGGCGGCAGGCAAATGTAGTTAAAAGGGGATGGGAATATAATGAACCTTTAATAGCTGTATTAAATTATTTTCATTTCGGTAATTTACCAATGAATAATACATTTATTAAACTTGATGAAGATAACCTAATATTAACAACAGTGAAAAAAGCTGAAGATTCTGATGCATGGATTTATCAATGGTATGAATCGAAAGGGAAGGAGACGGAAGCAACTTTAATTTTACCTAAAACTCCAAAGAAAATCGTTGTATCAAATTTTATAGAAGAAGATGGAAAACCGGTTGTCTTCAGTGGAAATGTAGTAAAAATAAAAACCAGGAAGAATTCGGTTGTTACATTAAAGGTTTATTATTAATAATAGAAACTGAGGTAAATCATCTAGATGCCGGATTCCAGATACCCGATAAATAAACGGATATCTAATATGTATTTATAAAGTTTTCTTTCTGCATACTGAAAGTACTTCCGGGTAAGTCTAGATTTATTTGGAAAAATTAAACGCAGGATAAAATACAATTAAGGAGACAATGCCGGTACATTGCCTCCCATAATTATTGATTGTTTATTTACCTAATTGCTTTACTCTTTCTATCTCCTTTTCCAGGCCCGGGTCATTTGGATAATAGCTTTTCAATTGATTTAGGATATCGATTGCTTTATCGTATTGTTTTAGCTTAATATAGATATCTGTAAGCATACTGAAAGAATTAAATGGTGAATTAGTTTCATAAACACTATTATTTAAATTAGCTTTTGCTAAAGGTTCAACTTCCGATGCTATCTGCTTGAATTTATCAAAGTCGCCTGCATTGTAATAAATATTTCCTACATTGTATAAGAGCCTGTAATCCATACTGATATTTTCGCGCGGTATTTTCTTTTCCATCACATCCAGTGTTCTCAAAGCCAGCTCATTATTCTTGAGGGAAGATTGATAATATGCAGCTAAACGTACAAAAATATTTCTATAGTTTTGAATTAGCCCGTCTTCCATGTCAGTATAAAAAACTTTTTTTGTATTTAATCCCCTGAATAAAAATCCCGGGCTGTATTCTTTAGAGATTGTTATACTGCTGTCAGATCTTAAAAATTCTTTTTGTAACAGCGAGACATCTATATAATCATTCTGTTCCGGGCTTTTTCTGCGGCACTACCCTATAAGTCATACCTTCAAGCTTCAAATGATCCTGAAGACCTATATAAGAATCATTGGAACAGGTTGAAGCAAAATAAATGGGTCTGTCCCAGCTGTTTGAATCTTATAATATCAAGCACAGCTATATCCTGGACTCTAATGCCCTTTACATTGCCAAATTGTATTGTATTTGGAACCCTAATAGATATTTGACCGCTTTTTATAACAGATGAATCTGTTACATCGAATTTTTTCATGGCTTCTTTGGAAACAGGGACAGAAACAACATGAGGCTGCCATTGAATAGGCTGAACATTATCTAATTGAGCATCGCTCATCTGGAATTTTACTTTTTTATCACCATAAGGCTGGTCATTTTTTAATTGTTTCAGATACCAACTTGTGTTTGCAAGACTTAAACATACAACCCGAACATCTCTTCTTACACCTTCCACATATTGCAAATACCATAAGGGAAAAGTATCATTATCACCCCCTGTAAATAAAATAGCATCAGGTTTACAGCTCTGTAAGAGATTATAGGATAAATCCCACGGAAGCCAATTATTAGATTTGTCATGTGTAAAGTAGTTTGCCCGCAGCATATGTACCGGGATAAATAATATTTAATAATGCCGCAACTGCATATGCAGAAATACTCTTCAGTTTAAAATCTTTAATTTTTTCAATAACCAACTCAATCAGTTCTTTTGAACCTAGGGCAATCCATATTGCAAACACAAAGTACGCGCCCGCATAGAAATAATCTCTTTCCCTCGGCTGCGGCTGCTGCTGATTTTGATAAAATGCGGTTAAATATCCCATGAAGATAAATAATATTAAAAACCATGCAGCAATTTTCCAATCTTTTCTAAAATGTGAATAAAGCCCTAACAAGCCAATTAAAAAAGGAATTCCCCAGAGTTCACCCCAATTAACACTGCTGTCCTGAACAGTTGATTCTCTACCGGCAAAATTCCATAATAAGTACCTGTTGAACATATGGTTTATCTGGTAATTCCATAAGAAATCCAGATCACTTGAATAATTTGTAAACGTAATCCTGTGCATCGGTTCATCGGAAAATCTTCTTTTAAAAATCGGGAAGTCCCCGTATTGTTCCCGGTTTAAATAATAAACAAGATCTTTAAAGTTATCCGGATTATTTTCATTCATCGGAGTATTTTCATTAGATCTTATTATGATCATAGAATAAGTCGTAAATCCGATTAATGTAAATAAAAAACAAAGAAATGTTAAATGTAAAATTGATTTTTTGTTTTTCTTTGTCCAGTATACAAGATAAAGAAGAACGGCCAGAATTATCAGGATATTAATAAATTGGTTGTTACAGCAGGTCCGCCAATTGCCAATAAAAATGAAGGGAATAATTTTACCATACCGGGATAAGCAATAGACAGGACAATTCCGCCAACTAAAATTGGAAAGTAGAACGAATTTTTATTGAATACCTGTTTTCTAAAAACGGTTATAAAAACAGCCGTAATTCCAATCATAATCCATTTAAATCTTGAATCAAAAGCCTGGTATTGTGCTGTTGAAGGCGGTTGAGAATCTTTTTGTGAAGCCCAGAAAATTATAGCAATTAAAGCCATGATTCCTAGGTGAGCCAGGAATATATAACCCGACTTTTTGTACATCTCATCATCGGTAACATATCTCTTCATTACAACGACACCAATGAATGTTAAAACAGCCAGAACGCTCATAAGATGAACGCCGGCTGCAATCCCAATAATATATGCCATCAAAACTATATATTTCTCATTTCCCGGGGTTTCGGATTTTTCGAGCCAAAGCATCATTAACCAAACAACAAGTGCAAACAGCAGAGTGCTTAAAGCAAAATAATTCGATTCAGTTGCATTAAACCAAAAAGTATCACAAAATGATAAAGCCAGGGCGCCGATGGCTGCAGATAAATATGTTGTAAGTCTGTCGGAGAAACCGGAATATTTTTCTTTTTTATAATGTTCAACTATTCTGATTACTATTAAATAGAGCAGCAAAACAGTAAAAGCACTTGATAAAACTGATACTAGATTAATTCTGAATCCGACATCGCTGGCAAAAGGAATCATAGAAAAAATTCGACCGACTAAAAGCCAGAAAGGACCGCCCGGCGGATGAGGTACCATAAGGGAGTAAGATGCTGCCGATATTTCCCCCGGATCCCAGAAAGATACCGAACACTGAACTGTTAATAATAGAACTATTAATGAAATTAAAAAAACAATTGATCCGATTATCTTTCGCAGAGGATCGTTCTTCATATTCTTCCTTAAATTTAATTTAGATTTTAAACTTAAAAAAACGCCAGATTACTTTCACTAACAAAATTAAAGCAGATAAATAAATCTAGACGTGTTATGGTTCAAAAAGTTGCGTTTTTATCATGATTTTAAAGGAGGGAATTTTATCCTCTTAGTTTATCAAGGTAATTATTCAGCTGTTCAATTTCGTTTTCATCCAGGTTCGACATACATTCTTCCATTTCCCTTCCTTTCGGATCTAACTCTTCTAAAAAGTTAAGACCCTTCTCAGTTATATAAATATCAACGTTTCTTCTATCGTGCTGGCAAATATGCCGATTTACTAAATCTTTTACTCTTAGCCTTTCTACTAACCTCGAAACGTCCGACATTTTATCCAGCATCCGCTCTTTTATCAGCTTAACTGTAGCAGGCTGCGGATGCTGGCCTCTCAAAATTCTTAATATATTGTACTGCTGGAGTGAAATATCAAACGGTTTTAATAGTTTTGTTTGTTTTTCAATTATCCAATTATAAGTGTACACAATATTCACAATTGCTTTGTGATATTCGTTCTGAAAATTTTTTTGAACTATTTCCTCTTCAAGCTTCATAAAATTTATTAAAAATATTAATATCTATTTTAAATAATGCTAAATGAAAACAGCATTATTAAATAATCAAAATGAATGCTGATAACCGTATATTACCTGGATTACATTATGTCATTGGTACATCAACTATGATAAAATCCGTATCAGATTCTGTATGAAATGAAAACTCGGTGGTATCGGAAATCCCGATAGCATCTTTTCCTGCAATTGAATCGCCATTTAATTTAATATTTCCATTTAAAATAAACAAATATGCTCCATTGCCCGGATATTGAATATTATAATTTACGTCTTTTCCTTTTTCAAAATTACCAAAGGAAATGGAAGCATTTTGATGAATATTTAAAATATTATCAGGCTTTATTCCAGAAACTACAGTCTGGATTCTATTTTTTCTTTTGGTTAAAGTAAAACTTTTCTGATCATATACAGGTTCAATATTTTTTTCTTTAGGAATAATCCATAATTGAAGGAAGTTTACTCTTCTTTCATTCGAATGGTTAAATTCGGAATGGGTAATTCCTTTTCCAGCAGACATAACCTGGACATCACCGGTTTTGATAACCGAGCCGGTTCCCATGCTATCTCTATGCTCAAGCTCACCGTCCAAAACAATAGAAATTATTTCCATATTATCATGAGGATGTTTGCCGAAACCTTCACCCGGTTCAACTATATCATCATTGAGGACTCTCAGCAGGCCAAATCCCATCTTTTCAGGATTAAAATATCTGCCAAAGCTAAAACTATGACGGCTATGAAGCCAGCCAAATTCAGCAATTCCTCTTTCCTCAGCTTTATGAATAACTGTTTTCATATATTAAATTACTTCTGTTTGTTTATAAACTAAATTACTTGTCTCTCCGAATTTTTCCGAGAAAACAATTTCGGATAAATCTTTCCTTTTTCTTTCTGAAATTTCCCGGATTTTTAAATTTTCTGGCAATAAATCCGGATCTCCTTTATACCCGACGGCTAAAACAGTGACCGGTTCATAATTATCGGGAATCATAAAGATTTCTCTAGCTTTTTCCTGGTCAAATCCGCCCATCTGATGAACATAAAGATCAATAGCAGAAGCCTGAAAAGTGAGATTGGCAATTGCTAACCCAAGGTCATGAAGTGCATGCCTATTAATTTGGTCGGATGAATTTACATTTAGTTTCGCAATTGTCAAAATCAATACAGGTGCTTTTGCTGCCCATATTTTATTTTTGGGATTTAGAATATTTGCAATTTTATTAAAGACCGCTTGGTCATCTTTTAACCCAATAATAAATCTCCAGGGTTGTTCATTCCTTGAAGAAGGGGACCATCGTGCCGCTTCAAATAAAGATAAAATTTTATCCGTATCAATTGATTTATCAGAAAATGCCCTTGTACTGTAACGGTTTTTTATTATTTCATGTAACATAAATATTCCGAATTTAGCAGCACAGGCAAACGCCTGTGCTGCGATATTTAAATTTATTCTTCTTCTTTAACTACTTCTATATCACAGTTTATATTGATAATCTTTCCCACTACTGCACCACCGGTTTCAATTAGATTATTCCATTTCAAGCCATAATCAAAACGGTTTAAGGAACCTTTTACATTAAATCCTGCCCTGGTATTTCCCCAGGGATCTTTTATTTGTCCGCCGTAGGTTACTTCCAGTTCAATAGGTCTTGTATTATCTTTAACTGTTAAATTACCTTGCAGCTTATATTTCTGGTCATTTACCTTTATAACAGAAGAACTTTCAAATTTAATTGTCGGATATCTTTCTACATCGAAAAAATCAGCCGAACGAAGGTGATTATCCCTATCATTATTTCTCGTATCAACACTATTTGCTTCAATAATTAATTCTAGCTGGCTTGTAGTAAAATCATCTCCATCATTTGTCAGTTTAAAATCAAACTTATTGAATTGTCCCTCAACTTCTGCAATGACCATATGTCTTACCGAAAACCTAATTTTAGAATGAACATCATCAATATTCCATAACTGTGATTTTAGAACCTCTTCTGCAGCACTATTTTTTGATTCCATTTTTGCTCCTTAATTTATAATTTTCATTTACAATACAAATGTAAGTTAAAACATTATAAGTTACAACATCATATGTCACAACATACATGTAATTTGAGGCAAGGGAATCAAATCCTTAAAAAAGAAGCAAAAAAAGAATGTTTTTATAAAGGAAATTAGCCTAGGTAAACCTTTAAGTTTTGACTTCTGGAAGAATGCCTTAACCGTCTTAAAGCTTTTTCTTTTATTTGTCTGACTCTCTCTCTAGTTAGGTTAAACATTTCACCAATTTCTTCGAGAGTTGCAGAATTTTCAGAATTGATACCGAAGTATAGTTTTATAACTTTGGCTTCTCGTTCACTTAAAGTAGAAAGGACAGTTTCAATTTCATTTTTTAGTGACTCACTCATAAGATTATTATCCGGGTCAGGCTGCTTAGTATTTGCAATCACATCGAGAAGACTATTGTTTCTTTCTTCTCCTTGCGAGAAAGGCGCATCAATAGAAACATGGCGGCCTGCCATTTGCAATGTATAAGCTATTTCGTCTAAGTCCATATCGAGTTCATTTGCAAGTTCCGTAAGGTTGGGAATTCTATCATGCTCCTGTTCCAAATGGCTGTATGCTTTTTTAACTTTATTTAATGCACCTACCCTATTTAAAAGGGAGCCTGACAATTCTAGATTGTTCCGCAATGGCCTGCATAATTGACTGACGAATCCACCAGACGGCGTAAGAAATAAATTTGAATCCGCGTGTTTCATCAAAACGTTTTGCTGCTTTAATTAATCCAAGATTGCCTTCGTTAATTAAATCGCCTAAAGATAGGCCCTGGTTTTGAAATTGCTTTGCAACGCTTACAACAAACCTTAAGTTTGCTTTTGTAAGAATTTCCAGAGCATTCTGATCCCCTTTTTTAATTCTAATGGCTAGCTCTATTTCCTGTTCGGGGGTTAATAAATCGACTTTTCCAATTTCTTGAAGATACTGGTCAAGAGATTTGCTCTCTCTATTTGTAAATTGTTTTGTGATTTTCACAATTACTCCCTAAATAAATTAGCAAGATAAATTTGCAGTATAATTAATTCCAATCTAAAATAATTTACTAAAAATTTTCGAAAGATCGCCTATTTAATGAATCCTTACTTATGGTTAAACTCCGTAAACAAGATTAAAAATTTAATATCTAAAAATCAAATTTTTTTTTATTATAATTAATTCTTTTTATAATAATATATGAAAAATTATTTTTTAAATTCCCTGCTTTTATTTTGCTCTATTTATTATTTCTACGGATGTGCTTCAAAAGAAATGATTAGGGAGAAGAAACCTATAGAAATAAAAATAGATTCCTTAAGAAAAGATATAAAAAGCAGAAATTTACCGTTTATTATCCCATCTTCCACTAAGCTGGATACTATATTAGTCGATGATGTAAATAAATCTGTGACTATTCAACTAAGTAAAGAATTTTCATTTTATCCTTTTAGGGAAAAAAATGTTAAAAATATTTATTCTTTATTTAAATCTTACTTGGGAGATAATTATAAAAACTACGATTTTCATGTAAAAACAATTGGATTTGATATTGAAGAGCTAATTCCAAATTACTACCGTTCGGATTCTACAAAATATGATTACAAAAGGATACCTTCCAAAAAAGCTTTCCCCCAAGAGGTGATAAGAAACATAAGTAAGAAATATTACGCTACAAACGGCTTATCAAAAAGGAATATAGTCCTTTGGCCTAGTCATGGCTGGTATTATGAAAATAAAGAACAGAGGTGGAAATGGCAGCGTCCAAGGCTGTTTCAAACTGTTGAAGATTTATTGCCGTTTTCTTTTGTCCATACTTATCTAATTCCTATGCTTGAAAATGCCGGAGCGAATATTTTTGTCCCAAGAGAAAGGGATATCCAAAAGAATGAAGTCATTATCGATAACGATGATTCTATCTCTAATTCTTATATAGAAAAAAAATACGATCAAAATCATTTCTGGAAAGAAGGATTTGGGAAGTCTTTTGCTATTGGCAGTCCGCCTTACCCTAGTGGAATAAATCCATTTAAGCAAGGTACTTATAGAATAGTTAAATCAGATTCTATAAGTTCTGCCGAAATTGATTGGACACCAGCCATTCCTGAAACAGGGTATTATGCTGTATACATTGCATATGTTTCTTCACCAAATAGTGTTACCGATGCTCATTATACTGTTTTTCATGCCGGCGGTAAGACAGAGTTTTTAATAAATCAACAGGTTGGTGGAAAAACATGGGAATATCTTGGAGAGTTTAAATTTTTTAAAGGATATAATCCTGAAACCGGCAGAGTTGTGCTCACAAATAAGAGCAGAGATTTTAAAAATTCAGTTGTTTCAGCGGATGCAGTAAGGTTTGGCGGCGGTATGGGGATTATTTCACGGAAAGGGATTACCAGCGGGAGACCAAAATTCGAGGAAGGTGCAAGGTATTGGCTCCAATATGCCGGCATGCCTGATACCTCTGTATATGATCTTAATGATGAACAAAATGATTACAACGATGATTACCAAAGCAGAGGCGAATATGCTAATTATCTTTACGGAGTTCCGAATGGACCAAATAGAAACAGAAATGTAAAAGGACTCGGTATTCCAATCGATTTATCTTTGGCTTTCCACACTAACGCAGGAATAACAAATAACGATACAACATACGGAACTATGGCGATTTATAGTTTAGAAGATTATGGCACTTCAAAAATCTTTCCTGATGGCGTTTCAAGGTTAGCAAATAGAGATCTTGCAGATATAATTCAGACACAGATCGTTAATGATGTTAGATCAAAATATGATACATCATGGAACAGGAGAATTCTTTTTAACTCAAAATACAGCGAAGCTGCTCGACCTAATGTGCCTTCTGTATTACTTGAACTTTTATCACATCAAAATTTTCTTGATATGAAATTTGCTCTTGATCCCCGGTTTCAATTTGATGTATCAAGAGCAATTTATAAAGGGATTTTAAAATTTCTTTCTGTTCAATATGATTTCAATTATACAGTTCAACCTCTGCCTGTAACTCATTTTTGCTCCGGCTTAAATAATGATACCGTGAGCTTAAAATGGGAACCCGAGTTGGATCCCAATGAACCAACTGCAATTCCTAGTAGATATATCGTCTATACAAGAATCGGGTACGGAGGTTTTGATTCCGGACACCCTGTGGAAAAGCCTGAGATCAAACTTCCGGTTGAACGGGGGAAGATATACAGTTTTAAAGTGACCGCAGTAAACAATGGTGGAGAAAGTTTTCCATCTGAAATCCTCTCAGTGTGCAAAGTACAAAATAACAGGCAGCCGGTTTTAATAGTCAACGGTTTTGATAGAGTTGCTCCACCTGCTTCAATAAATTCTTCAGGCTTTTCAGGATTTTTAAACTTTCTTGATGCGGGTGTTAATTATAAAAAGGATGTAAGCTTTACCGGGACCCAGTATGATTTTGACACTACTTCCAAATTTATATCAAATGATGCACCCGGGCATGGTGCAAGTCATGCAGACTATGAAACGCAAATTATTGCAGGAAATAGTTTTAATTATCCTTTTATTCATGGAGAGTCACTGGAAGCAAATGGTTTCTCTTTTGTTTCTTCGAGTAAAGATGCTGTAATGGATTCTTTATTAGATTTAAAAAAATATAAATTTGTTGATCTCATTCTTGGTGAAGAAAGATCAACTCACTGGGAAAGAAGCTATTTTGATTCTGCAAATGGAATCCAATTTCAAACATTTCCTGAAAAATTAATTAGAAGAATAAAGGATTATTGTTCTTACGGTGGAAATTTATTTATATCCGGTGCCTATGTCGGGAGTGATTTATATTTTAGTTCGGATACCAGCAATATAAAATTTGCATCAGATTATTTAAAATTTAACCGGGATGCCGATCATGCTTCAAAAACAGGTAAAGTATATACTGCCGGTTTTGGTTTCTTACCAGGCTTCAGTTTTAATTTTAATGTTGATTTAAATGATTCGATTTATGCAGTTGAAGCGCCAGATGCAATTATACATACAGATGACAGCAAGACAATTTTAAGATATTCGGAAAATGAATTTTGTGCAGGTGTAGCTTATAAGAAAAATTACGGGGTGGTAGTTTTTGGCTTTCCGTTTGAAACTATTTTGGGGAGTAGTAATAGAAATCTGGTTATGAAATCTATACTTCAATTTTTTAGTTTAAAATAAAGAAGGCTATTATGGAATATTCGTGTTCCTATTGCACAGTATCTTTTCCATTCGGCCGGTATTTTTCAAATAGCTTTATCGCTAGTTCATTTATTAATTACAATTTAAACAAAAAAGTATAGCCTTATCAATTTAAACTTCCTATTTTAAGAAGGTGAAATTGAAATACATTCTAAAAATTAATTATTACAAATTATACATACCGAATTAGTTAATTGTATCGTAGAGTAATTAAAAGAGAGATTGGAATGAAACTTAGTAAATTCTTAATCTTACTGTTCTCCTTATTTATTTTCTCATGTTCTACTTCATACAAAAATGTTTTTCCCACTTTAAATGACGGGAAGTATGATAGTGAATTCCCATACATGAGAGCTTCCAAACAACTGGAAGAAATTAGTAATACTATACAAAGGGTAAACTGCATTGCCTTTTATAATTCTTTCCAGCTAAAAGAAAATAGTAACATTAAAAGATCTGATTTAACTGAAAATACAATAACTAAAAATTTAAAACAGAATGTTTTTTATGAAAGGACCAGCTCGGGAACAGCAACAATATTATCAGATGAAAACGGCTATGTTGCTTTATTAACTGCTGCCCATATTGTTGATTTCCCTGATACAGTTATAACTTACTTTTCAAATGCAAACGGTTTATTTACCGATGATGTAGAAAGTATTTCGATTAAGCAAAATCAAAAAAATTATATAGCAGGGTTTCCAGACGGAAGTGAAGTTAATATCTTAATAATTAATGACGATATAGATGTTGCATTGCTTGGAAATAAGTATATGCCCTCTTTCTCAATATCATTGCATGTGTTTGACTATCCAAACGGGGATGCAAAAGAATTGGACTGGGGTAATTTTGTTTATTTTTTCGGTTTCCCTTTAAATTATAAAATGATATCTAAAGGAATTGTGAGCAGCCCATCGTATGATAAAGACGGCAGCTTTTTAATCGACGGTGTAGTAAATAGAGGTTTTAGCGGGGGAATTGTTTTAGCTATTCGTGACGGTGTTCCAAATTTTGAACTTGTTGGAATAATTCAATGGATGCCCGAAGAAACATTTTCAGTATTAGCACCTCCCAAATCTTTAACGAATTACAATAAATTAATTCCTTATCATGGGACGGAATATGTTGACCAATTAAAATTATATAAATATGGTATAACTAAAGTAATACCAATTGAAGTGATTAAAAATTTTTTTAAAAAAAATCAAAATTATTTAATAGAAAAAGGATATAACTTGAAAAATTTTTTCTCGCAGAATTGACATTTAAAGCAGGAATAAATATCAAAATAAACAGTAATATTATATTCGTGTATAAAATAGTTTTTATTTTACTATTAGAATGTCGGAATAATGCGTCTGGAATAAATTGAAATAAGATCCCCTTAAATGAAAAGCAAGTTTTATTACCAGGGGAGATATTGTCGAAACTGGATTCTATTCCATCTATAGCCTGAGAATGTGCATGCAATTCATTCAGCTTATGAATAATAAGCAGAATTGCCTTCCGTTTCTCTTCAATTAATTCCGAAATAAAAGAGGATACTTCCGGCAAATTACATTCAGATATTACGCCTTCGTAAAAGCGTACCATTGCTGCTTCTTTTCTTAAAGCGTCACTCAGCATTGCACATGTATTCCTGCAAGTATGCATACATTTAATTTCATCTTCATTCATATTTACCTCTATTGCAAGGTTATTTAAATTTATAGTTTATACTTGTACCGTTTCTGAAATTAATTTTTTTCCTATTTCCAATGCTTGTTCATTCAATGGAATTAGATGATGATGTCTTTCAGGTAATACTTTTTTCAACGCCTGTATAATATTTTCTATTTTAACAATTGGTTTTTTCTCTAAAAATGCACCAACCATTATCATGTTGGCTACTTGTTTTTTTCCTAACTTTTGTGCTTCCTTATTTGAAGGAATACCAATTATGTCTATATCAGGACGTTTGGGCGGATTTATTATTGTTGATTCTTCATACATTAAAAGCCCCCCATCTTTTACACTATTTTCAAATTTTTCCAGTGACGGCTGATTAAGAATTATTGCTGAATCAAATTTTGAAATTATAGGAGAACTGATCCTATGGGAGGAAACGATTGTGATGCAGTTTGCAGTTCCGCCTCTCATCTCAGGCCCGTAAGAAGGCATCCAGCTGACTTCCTTATTCTCAATCATTGCAGCGTAAGCAATGATTTGTCCCATCGAAAGAACTCCTTGTCCTCCAAATCCTGCAAAAATAATTTCATGTTCCATTTTAATAGGCCTTTGACTATTGTAAATACCTTTAATTAATTTTTAGGGACTTTAATATCTCCCAGCGGGTAAAGAGGAAACATATTTTCTTCGAGCCATTTATTAGCTTCGAATGGAGTCATTTTCCAACCCGATGGACAATTTGACACAACTTCAATAAAAGATGTCCCTTTTTTTAAATTTTGATTCTCAAATCCTTTTCTAAGAGCTTTTTTCAATTTCCTTACAGAATTAGCATTATGGACAGCCTGGCGTGTAACATAATAAGCACCGGGTAGCTGAGCTAATAATTCGGTAATTTTTAGCGGGTAACCAATTGCTGAAGATTCTCGTCCGTAAGGCGAAGTTGATGTTACCTGCCCTAACAGTGTAGTAGGAGCCATCTGTCCGCCTGTCATTCCGTAAATTGCATTATTTATAAAAATAATTAAGATGTTTTCTCCGCGGTTAACCGTATGTATTGTTTCCGCAGTGCCTATTGCGGCAAGGTCGCCATCACCCTGGTATGAGAAAACATACCTGTCCGGTAATATCCGTTTAACACCTGTTGCCACTGCACTTGCTCTACCATGTGCAGCTTGCTGCATATCAATATCCATATAATTATATGCGAATACGGAGCATCCGACAGGGGCGACACCAATCGTTTTGTCCTGTATCCCCATCTCCTCAACAACTTCCATAATAACTCTATGAACAACACTATGCCCGCAGCCGGGGCAATAGTGAAAAGCTGTATCAGTTAAGGTTGCAGGTTTTTGATATACAACCTCAAGTTCATCTAATTTTAATTCACTTTCCATTACTTTACCTTTTAAATAGGCTTTAAAATATTAAACTTCGCTTAAATGTTTTTCCAGAAGAACTTCAATTTCATCAACTACATCTTCAGGTGAGGGGATCATACCACCCATTCTACCTTTGTAGTGAACCGGGCATCTTCCATTAGCTGCTAAAGCTACGTCTTCAACCATTTGTCCTGCATTCATTTCAATTGTGAGCATAAACTCAACTTTTAATGACAATTCAGAAATAATTTTTTTAGGAAAAGGATAGAGGGTAATTGGTCTGAGTAAACCAACTCGCAAACCTTTTCCCCTGGCAAGATCAACTGCCTTCTGGCAGATACGTGATGAAAGACCAAAAGCTACCAAGAGTATTTCCGCATCTGAAGTAGAGAATTCTTCATACCTGACTTCATCCTGAATTTTGTTATATTTTTCCTGCAGCTGAATATTGATTTGCTCCATTCTTTCGGGTTCAATAAATAAAGAGGTAATGATATTTCTTTCTCTATCTTTTGTTTTTCCTGTAGTTGCCCATGGACTATTACTATAAGGCAAAGAACCTTCCGCTGGCAGGGTTATTTTTTCCATCATTTGTCCCAATGCTCCATCAGCTAAAATCATAGCTGGATTTCTGTACTTTTCCGCGAGCTTAAACGCATCAAATACAAAATCAGCCATTTCCTGAACTGAAGCTGGAGCTAAAACAATTAGATGATAATCTCCATGTCCTCCCCCCTTAACAGCCTGCCAATAATCTCCCTGCGAAGGCTGAATTGTACCGAGACCAGGACCACCGCGGTTTACATTTACAATTAAACAAGGAAGCTGGGCAGAGGCAATATATGAAATACCTTCCTGCATTAAACTTATCCCGGGTGAGGAAGAAGATGTCATTACCCTAGCACCTGCACCTGCCGCACCATAAATCATATTAATTGATGCTAACTCACTTTCAGCCTGAACAACAACACCTCCGCGTTTAGGCATTTCCCTGGTAAAATATTCCAAAACTTCTGATTGAGGTGTAATTGGATAACCAAAGTAAGCATGTATTCCGGCTCTAATTGCCGCTTCGGCAAGCGCCTCATTTCCTTTCATCAAACGAATATCTTCGTTCTGATTTAAAACTTTTTCCATATTATTTCCCACTTTTTTGAGCAGATAAATTATACAGCCTTTTTCAATACCGATTTCGGCTGCCGGTATACCGTAATTGCAACATCAGGGCATACTAATGCACAATTAATGCAACCGGTACAGTTATCCTGTATTAATTCCGCAAATCGATATCCTTTAATATTAATTTGCGAAGATAAGCCGAGACTATCCTGAGGACACGCAGTTATGCACAATTCGCATCCTTTGCAAATATCTCTTTCAATTACTACGGTTCCCCTTATCATGGTGAAACTCTTTTTTTTATTTAATAAATATTTTTAATAAATGTATTCTGGCAATATATATGCCATTTTCGTACTCTTAATTTTTTCGTCTTAAATTCCTTAATTGATGTTTGAATATTAAAAGGATTGCCATAAATAAGAATTGCTTGAAAGCTGTTTCTCTTTATTTAGAGAGGATTAGATAATTATCGATTAAAAATCAAGCTCCCAAGTGTTTAAAAAATCAACAATTTAGTTGCCAGTTATCTTCAAAAAAAAAGATAATAATGATATTATATTTAATTATTTTTGGTGGAAAATTTTTAAATATTTGGTTGGATAATCATATTATTAATTTATGATTTCTTGACTAAATTGACATTCTCCTTTTAAATTTTGATATATTGTAAATATTGTTTTAACAAAATACTAATGAAAAACACAGCAAATTTATTGAAAAGGTGTCTACATTAAACTAAATTACATTCTTGATGGAAAAAATTTTTTTTACAAAGATGAGCGGAGCGGGAAACGATTTTATCGTAATTGATGAAAGCAGGCATCCTGGTTTCATCTTAAACCCCGGTGTCATTTCCAAATTATGCGATAGAAGAAACGGTATTGGAGCTGACGGTATTATTTCTATATCTGACCAGGAAAATTATGATTTTAAAATGGATTATTATAATTCCGACGGCTCAACAAAAACTTTATGCGGAAACGGTGCAAGATGTGCAATTAAATTTGCACAATCCAGCAATAGGTTGAAAAACGGGAAAGCATCTTTTATTGCCAACGAAGATGTTTATTCCGGTGAAATTCTGGATGATGAAAAAGTAAAATTTAATTTAAATACACCGAAAAATGTTTCTGGCAATCTGCAGATTTATGCTGCTGATCAAAATATAAATTATTATTATGCAAATACCGGTTCGCCTCATGTGGTAATTAAAATTGAAGATATACTAAAAGAACCGTTAAACAAGAATTCTTTTTATTCGGATATAAATGAAGTTCCGGTTTTTGAAATAGGTAAAGAAATTAGATATCATAAAAATTTTTTACCCGGCGGAACAAATGTAAATTTTATTAAAATATTAGATAAAAAACTTTCAATACGTACGTTTGAAAGAGGAGTGGAAGACGAAACACTTGCATGCGGTACAGGTGCTGCGGCATCCGCAGTAATTGCATCATTATTTTTTAAAACATATCCTCCTGTCACTTTATTAACAAAAGGAGGAGATGAATTAGTAGTCAATTTCAAAGTTGAAAGAAATAATATAACAAACTTATCTCTTTCAGGTCCGGCTAAAATAATTTATACAGGTAATTTTTTATTAAATGCATTTTCTTAAACATTGGAGAGCAAATGTCTAAAGTTATATTCAATATTCAATATGAAGTAAGCCCAGCAAAAAGAGATGAATATTTAGGGGTCGTAAGAGAACTGAAAAATCTTCTGAAGGCAGAGGGATTGGAAAGTTATGCTGTTTACGAAGTAAAAGGGAAGCAGAACCATTTCCAGGAAGTTTATACTTTTTCTTCCTCCGAAGCTTATGAACAATTTGAGGATGATCAAAATGAAAGAACAAATATTCTTATTAATAAGCTTAATGACCTCACAAAAGATAATTCCACTAAGTATACTACGTTATATGAAATAGTTGAAAATTAATTTAAGCGGCGGTGCAGCCGCTTATTTAATTATTTTGAAACTTAAATTCTTTTTTCACATCTTACTTTTTAATGAATAAAAAATTTCATACAATTTATATCTGGTCTTTTTTCATAGTAGGAATTCTAGTTACCGCATTGCTGGGAATAAACGGTTACCAGTACTATTCTACATCTATAGAAAATAGAGTTTTCCTTCAGCAGCATGCCATGCTTAAACCCAGCGGATTAATCGGACACGGGATTGGGATTTTAGGCTCTCTGATGATGATAGTCGGCGTTGCTGTTTATATGGTTAGAAAGAGGATTAGAATCTTTTTAAATTTGGATATTTAAAAAATTGGCTCGAGTTTCATATATTTTTATGCAGTGTTGGACCAGTATTGGTTTTATACCATACAGCTTTTAAATTTGGAGGAATTGTAGCTGTAAGTTTTTGGAGTATGGTTGCTGTGGTTTTAAGCGGGGTGGTCGGAAGGTTCTTATATGTTCAAATTCCCCATACCATACAGGGTCAGGAGATCAGTTTAAAAGAGTTGAATCAAATAAATGAAAATTTAACTTCACATTTAAAAATGATTTAAATCTAAGTGAAAAATTAATTTTAGGGCTTAATGAATTTTCTTCACTCGATAAATATAAACGTATTAAGTTCAGTACAAGCTTTCTTTTTTTAATTAAAGACTATTTCGGTACAAGAAATATTTTAAATGAACTTAAATTTGAATTGAAAAAATCATCATTAAACCGGAAACAATATTCCGAAATTATCAAAGCTTCAAAAAATAAACTGGTTATTTCAAAAAGAATCGGGATGCTTCGTACTATGCAGAAATTCTTTAGGTACTGGCATATCGTGCATTTGCCTTTTGCGATTACTATGTTTGTTATTATGTTTATACATGTTGGAGTAACGATTGCCTTCGGATATAAATGGATCTTTTAACTAGGAGATTGCTATGAAATTTAAACCGTTGTATGCTTATCTGGGTTTAGTTGTTATTTTAATTGCATTATTAATAGTATTTACTCAAAAAAAGGACAACAAAACCTCTCAGGATATAACGAACCAGGAAATTCCTAACGATGAAATACACAAGGGATTAAAAAACGGCGAGACTCCAAATAAAAGCAATGTTTCAGCAGATATTATACATAAAATGGAAGAACTAAAAAAGGCAGCAGAAGAAAATCCTAATGATACCCTGAAGCTTAAAGAATATGCGGATTTTCTTTCCGAAGCACATAAACCTGATGAAGCTGTCAAATATTATAAAAAAATATTGAATGTTGATCCCAAAAGAACAGACGTTCTCTTTTCATTATCTTTTATATATTACAATAAGCAGGATTATAATAAATCCGAAGAGCTAACTAAAAGAATATTATCTTACGATAAAAATAATCCATTAGCCCTATACAATCTTGGAGCTATTTCTGCAACCAAAGGAGATAAAAATCAGGCTAAAGATATCTGGAACGGCATTATACAGAAATATCCGAATACTGAAACTGCTAAAGCTGCCGAACAGTCACTATCTAGTTTGAAAAAATAAATAAAATACAGTATCTTCTTTACGTAAAATTTGCAGGGTAATTACCAAATGATCAATAATCAAAGGGTTTTTTATATTTCTAAATTTTGATACTGCGTTAAAAAGCTAATTTAAAAAATTAGCATAATTCTTGCACTTAGATATTTTTCATAATAATCATATAACACTTAATGGAAGTATTTCTTGAAAATACCTTAAGTTATTTTATCATTTTGTTGATGGCTGGGTCCATCCTTTTTTACTACATGCGAAAGAAGAAAAAAAAATCTATAACCACCTATGAAAAAATTGAAAGGGCTAAGGCGCTTGGACTTTATGAACCTGTTTCTCTTCACCCGGAAGTTGATACCGAAACTTGCATCGGAAGCGGCGCCTGTATTGCTGCTTGTCCCGAAAGAGACATCTTCGGCTTAGTTGAAGGTCATGTAAAAGTTATAAATGCATCAAGGTGTGTCGGACATGGAGCCTGCTTTAATGCATGCCCAGTACAAGCAATTACATTATATATTGGTACTGAAAAGAGAGGTGTAGAGCTTCCGCATGTTTCGCCTGATTTTGAAACAAATATCCCGGGTTTATTTATTGCCGGTGAATTAGGCGGAATGGGATTAATAAAAAATGCGGTGGAACAGGGAAAACAAGCAGTTGAAAATATATCTAGAAACATTAAAAATTCTTCCCCTGATAGTTATGATTTAGTTATTGTTGGAGCGGGTCCCGCCGGGATATCTGCCTCCCTAGCCGCTAAAAAAAATAATCTAAATTATTTAACCATTGAGCAGGATAATCTTGGTGGAACTGTTTTCAATTTCCCCAGGGCTAAGATAATTATGACATCGCCGATGGAACTACCCCTATATGGAAAAGTGAAATTATCCGAGACTTCAAAACCGGAATTATTAAGTATGTGGGATGAAATATTAAGAAAAAATAATATCATTATAAACAATCAGGAAAAAGTGGAATCAGTTCAGAAGATAAATAGTCATTTCGAAGTGAAAACAACCAAAGATACTTATGCCTCAAAATTTGTTTTACTTTCAATCGGCAGAAGAGGTTCACCAAGAAAATTAGGAGTTCCAGGCGAACAAAAAGAAAAAGTTTTTTATAGATTGTTAGAACCCGAATTGATTAGAAATACCAAAGTTCTTATTGTAGGAGGAGGGGATTCGGCAATTGAATCTGCTTTATTATTAAACGGCGAAAATAACAAAGTTACTATTTCATACCGGGGCAGTTCTTTTTCAAGGATTAAACCAAAAAATCTTGAACTGATAAACAAAGCCATATCGCAAGGCCGCATAAAAATTATTTTTAAATCCAATGTTAAAGAAATAAAAGACAAATCTGTAATAATATCGCTAAATGAAGAGAATGAATTAATAGAAATAGAAAATGACCTGGTTTATATTTTTGCAGGCGGAATTCTTCCAACAGAATTCCTGGAAAAGATAGGTATAAAAATCACTAAAAAATTTGGTGAAGCGATCTTATCCCATAAAAATTAAATTTTCGAATTTTATAATATAGTTAGTGGAGCTTGAGTATTTGCCCCGTAAAAAAAGAAAAGAATATTTTTATAAAGTTCTTTTAATTATAGCAATATTTATTTCCGCTGGATTTGAGTTCCCTTTACTCGGCCAAATTTCCCCAGGTGATTTAACTACGGCTCACTCAAAGCTTGAAGGAATGAGTAACTGTACTAAATGTCATGTACTGGGAGAAAAAGTTGTTAATTCAAAATGTCTTGATTGCCATAAAGAAATAAATTATTTGATGAAAAAAGGAAAAGGATATCATTCAAGTTCCGATGTTAGGGGTAAAGATTGTCTAAAATGCCATAGTGAACATAACGGGAGAGATTTCAAAATAATTAATTTTGATCCTAAAAATTTCGATCATGACAAGGCAGGTTACACTTTAACGGGAAAGCATGCAAAGACTGACTGTAATAAATGTCATCAAGCAAAATTTATATCAAACAATAATATTAAACGAATCAATAATACTTACCTGGGCTTAACGGAAAATTGTTATACATGCCATGAAGATTATCATCAAGCAACTCTGGGTAATGATTGCGGAAAATGTCATAATACAATCGACTTTAAACCTGCAGCTAAGTTTGATCATTCAACGGCTGCATTTCGTTTAACAGGTTCACATTTAAAAGTCGATTGTATAAAATGTCATATAAAAGAAAAAAGGAATGGCAAGGATTATCAAATATTCAAGGGTGTATTATTTGAAAGCTGCGAATCCTGTCATAAGGATGTCCATAAAGGAAAATTCGGCAAAGATTGTGAAAGATGTCACTCCACTTCTACATTTAAAGATATAAACAAAAAAGAATTTGATCATAATAAAACAAAATTTCCGCTTAGAGGTGCTCACATAAATATTAAATGTTCGGATTGCCATGGAAGTAGCTTGGCTTCAAAGCCAAAATTTGCAAAATGTACAGACTGCCACAAGGATGCCCACTTCGGTGAGTTTAAAATAAATGATGCAATTAGAGATTGTAAGGCTTGTCATTCTGTGGAAAGTTTAAAATTACAAGTTTTACGATAGCGGATCATAATAAATTAAATTTGAATTAACCGGTGCACATTTGGCTGTCCCATGTCAATCGTGCCATTATAAAGAAGAAGTTAAACAGTGGCATTTCAGAAATATTGGTTTAGGCTGTATTGATTGTCATCATAATGTTCATGGTTCTGAAATAAAAGAAAAGTTTATGCCGGAAAATAATTGTACTTCATGTCATTCAACATCTGATTGGAAAATAATTTCTTTTAATCATGCTCTTACAAATTTCAAACTTGAAGGAAAACACCAGACCGTTAAATGCAGAGATTGTCATGCAAGTAAAACAGAGCAAGGAGAATTTAGTTTTAAATTTATTTCTTTGAAATCTGAATGTCAAACATGTCATCGTGATGTTCATTTCGGACAATTTAATTTGGAAAAAACTGGAAATGAAGCCGTTTGTTCAAACTGCCATGGTTTTGATAACTGGAAGCCGGTAAAATTTGACCATGAAAAAACAGTATTTCCGTTAAAAGGAGCTCACGAAAAATTAATCTGTTCGTCATGCCATAAAAAAGTTTCGGAAAATGGAACTGAATTTATCAAATACAAATTAAGAGATTTTAAATGCGCTTCCTGTCATTCATAATATTTTTGGTAATAGGAACCATCTTTATATTTCCGCAATCTCCGCATGGAAAAAGTTTAAAAATAGATTGCGCATTTTGTCATGAATCGACAAATTGGAACACAATACCCCAAAATATTAAATTTGATCACAATAAAGAGACTTCTTTTGAGTTAACCGGTCAGCATGAAAAAGTTAACTGCCAATCATGTCATAAAAGCTTGATTTTTTCGGAAGTTAAATCTGAATGTATTTCTTGCCATAAAGATGTTCATCAGAATACATTAGGTCCGGAATGCGAAAAATGTCATGTAACAAATACATGGATCGTTTCTAATATTATTCAAATACATCAAAATAGCCGTTTCCCGCTTGTTGGAGGTACATTTAAATGTTGATTGCCGTAGCTGCCATTCAGGCTACGAAAATTTGCTTTTTCCTCCTCAAAATATTTCATGTTTTAGCTGTCATTCTAAACAATATTATGCAACAACATCGCCAAGCCATGTGCAATCAAATTTTTCCACAAACTGCGATGATTGCCATGGTCTGACGAGTTTTACCTGGGGCAATACTAATTTTGATCATAGTTTTTTTCCTCTAGTGGGGGGACACAATATTGCCAATTGTTTCAGCTGTCATACACAAGGTACTAATTTTAAGGGTTTGACTACTGACTGCTATCCATGTCATAAACAGCAATTTTTGCAGACTAATAATCCCGATCATGTCATGGCAAAATTTTCAACCAATTGTCAAGATTGTCATAATATTTATAGCTTTACTCAAGCAACTTTTAATCACAATACAACAGGCTTCCCTTTAACAGGCGCTCATTCGTCGGTTTCTTGTCAATCATGCCATGCATCTGGATATACAAAGACATCGGCTGAATGTTATTCTTGTCATAATAATGATTTTACAGGTGCAACAGATCCGAATCACTCTGCCCAAGGATTTTCACATGATTGTTCCCAATGTCATTCAACAACGAGCTGGGGTGATGCAAACTTTGATCATAGCACAACAGGTTTTCCATTAACTGGAGCTCATGCATCAGTTACTTGCCAATCATGTCATTCGGCAGGATACACAAATACTTCTAACGATTGCTATTCATGTCATAGTAATGATTTTGCAGCTACAATAAATCCAAATCATGTTGCTCAGGGATTTCCACATAATTGTTCTCAATGTCATTCGACCACAAATTGGAGCGGAGCCACATTTGATCATAGTACAACAGGATTTACACTAACGGGAGCTCATTTAACAACTACTTGCCAATCTTGTCATTCTACAGGATATACAAATACCCCGAGTGACTGCTATTCATGTCATAGTCAGAATTTTGCAAATACAAACGATCCTAATCATATCGCCCAGGGATTTTCACACGATTGTTCACAATGTCATTCGACAACGAGCTGGGGTGATGCAAACTTTAATCATAACTCAACCGGTTTCCCATTGACTGGAACTCACGCTGCAGTCACTTGTCAGTCATGTCATTCTGCTGGCTATAACAATACACCAAGTGACTGCTATTCATGCCATAGTAAAGATTTTGCTGGAGCAACAGACCCGAATCATGTTATTCAAGGATTCTCACATGTTTGCAGTCAATGCCATTCTACAACAAACTGGGGTGATGCAAACTTTGATCACAGTACAACAGGATTTCCATTGATAGGAGCACATGCAGCAGCAACTTGTCAATCATGCCATACATCTGGCTATATAACTCCGCCGCCAATAACTTGTTACAACTGTCATCAGTCTAAATATCAGGGAACAACAAATCCAAGTCATACTGCTGCCGGTATACCTCAAACATGTCAAGATTGTCATAACACGACAGACTGGACACAATCAACTTTTAACCACGCGACAACCGGATTTACTTTAACAGGTGCGCATGTACCCTTGGACTGTTCATCCTGTCATAAAGGAACTGTAACAAGTTTAACAACTGATTGTTATTCATGTCATGGCCAGGATTATACAAATACGACAGATCCGCCTCATAGTGCCCAAGGATTTCCGCATGATTGTACGCAATGTCATTCAACCACCAATTGGAGCGGAGCCAGCTTTGATCACAGTACAACAGGATTCCCATTAACAGGAGCACATGCAGCAACAACTTGTCAATCATGCCATGCATCTGGCTATACAACTCCGCCGCCAATAACTTGTTACAACTGTCATCAGTCTAAATATCAAAGAACAACAAATCCAAGTCACACTGCTTCCGGTATACCTCAAACTTGTCAAGATTGTCATAACACAACTGATTGGACACAATCAACATTTAACCACACGACAACCGGATTTACTTTAACTGGTGCACATATACCTTTGGACTGTTCATCTTGCCATAAAGGAACTGTAACAGGATTAAATACTGATTGTTATTCATGCCATAGCCAGGATTATTCGAATACAACAGATCCGCCACATAGTACCCAAGGATTTCCGCATGATTGTACCCAATGTCATTCAACAACAAATTGGAGCGGTGCCACATTCGATCACAGTACAACCGGATTCCCATTAACAGGTGCACATGCAAGAACAACCTGTCAATCATGCCATACTTCGGGTTATACAACGGCACCATCGACTTCCTGTTATGATTGTCATACAAGTGATTATAACAATACTAACAATCCGCCTCACCTATCAGCTGGATATCCGACAGATTGTACGCAGTGCCATACTACAACTGCATGGACACCGTCAACTTTTGATCATACACCGTATTTTCCTCATTACAGGAAGACACAATGTGTCTTGTGAAAGCTGTCATCAGACAATTTCGAATTTTGTTCAATTCATTCATGTAATGCTACATGTCATCAAATGATCATCATCAGAACGAAGATTGTTATAATTGTCATAAAACAGGCAAGGGGGATTGATAAAGAATTATGAAATTTATGATCATGATATAAGAAAAATATGAAGAATACTATTATTTATTTTTTGCTTTAATCTTTTCATCAGCTCTATTCATTTGCAAAAATAAATATGATTTAAAAGAGATGGAAAGATTTCATTTATTACTTCACAAAATATTTATGTAAGATTTGAAAATACAGAAGGTATTTCGGTCGGAGATACAGCTTATTATAATCAGAATGGAAAACTATATCCCGGCGATGGTAATACAATTTATTATCCTCAACATCTTGTTCAGGGAAAAAAATAGGAGATATTGATTTGAAAATTGGTGATAATGTTTTTGTCTGGTCTGAAAAAGATGAAAACTAAATACTAGCTATAAACAATGCTGGAAATGAAAAGGATTCAAACTTAGTTAATGACATCACTAAACAGAGTAATTACTAAAAAAACAAGTAAGGTTCCAAAACATCGTTCAAATTTTTACGGGAGTTTTACAGCAAATTCTTTTTCAGGATTTGCAAACTTTGCAAATAGTGTGTCAACTCAAAGCTGGAGATATTCATTAAATTTACATGCAGAAAATATCTAAGGTTCGCCATTTTCCTTTTCAAATTATATGCATTTCTCTTATTTAACATCCAAATGGAGCAATATAAAATCTAATGTATTTAACAATATGAAAATTTATGATTTTTCAATTGGGTTATAATAAAAATAATTGAGCATTTGGCTGGGCGGCACATGAATAATAATATCTCCAGTGTCGGCCCGGTTGACGGATTACAAGTTGAAAAAGGATTTGGAAAGTTTGCTTTAGGCGGTGTTGTGGGTTCAAGACCGGATTTTTCACATATGGGGCTTAATTCAAATTTGTTTGAATTCGGCGTTTATGTAAATAGATTGGATCTATTAACAATAGCAGAATGCAAAGCTCCATTGCAATTTTTCAGCAATCAAATCATGGTAGAACAGATAGAAGATTTTTATACTTTCAGCATAATAATAATATAGTAGAAAATTTATATGTATTCTTTTCATCCGAAATAGATCTTTTTAAATTACAGAACAATAAAGCACAAAGTGATTTTTCTTTAACAAGCTTATATTTATCGACACAATACTCACCCGTAAGACTATTGACAATTAATTTATCCTATGATGCAAGAAGAAGTGTTATTTATTATGAAACGTTCAAAAGTTTGTATGATAGTCTTTTTGAAAATCAGCTAAGGCAGGGGCTTCGTTTGAGTTTTTTCATTAGACCTTTTAAAGGAATTTTTCTAAATTTAGGCGGCGGTTACAGTTTTCAAAAAGGAGATATAAAACCTTCCAGGAATTTTAATATTTCTATCACTAAATCAGATATCCCTTTGCTTGAAGTTTCGGCTTCCCTCACATTTAACAGGATATTTAATAATTATCAGTCCGGATCTGTATATGGTATCACTCTAACAAAGTATATTCCATTTAATTCTACCAGCATTTCAGCCGGGATTTCAGAATTACAATACAGTTTCGGCGGTTTTATAGGTAACATAGATCAAAAAGTTATTACACTACAAATTTCTACCAGGCTCATAAATCAATTTTACTTCAATATTTATTACGAGGGTGAATTTGAAGGTAAAACAACTTATGGAAGAATTATGGCAGGAATTAATTATAGGTTTAGATAAAATTTCCTTAGAGCATACTTGCTGTAATGATTTATTACATGTTAATTCAGAAAATGTCTAATTGATGAGAGCTTTGGAGTATTTAAATGAAAAAGGTTAAACCGATTTACATTTATTCAACATTAATTATTATTTGTGTAATACTGATTTACCTATTCTCTCGAGATAAACACAATAAAGCGACAGTATCTTCTGCGGCAACAAAGCCGGGTGGTATTGCAAATCAACAAGCACCCAATGATTCAATTCATCCGGGGATGATGAATCCGGTTGCACAAAAACCTTCCAAAGAAAATGTAAGAGGGAGTATTATGCAGCATATGGAAGAATTAAAAAAAGATGTTGGATCACATCCTAAGGATAATTTAAAGATGAGAGAATATGCAGAATTTTTAAATGAAGCTCACCAGAATGATCAAGCCATAATCTATTATCAAAAAATTCTAAATAGGGATCCTCAAAGAACTGATATCTTAACATCACTTGTATTTATTTATTTTAATGATAAGAACTTTGATAAAGCTGAAGAATGTTTGATAGGGATTTTATCTATTGATAAGAACAATGTCGAAGCGATGTATAATCTTGGGGCTGTGTATGCAACTCAAGGAGAGAAAGAGAAGGCACATCAAATATGGTTTGGTATCATAAAAAACTTTCCGTATTCACCACTGGTGCAAAAAGCTAAACAATCTATCCAAAGGTTATAATAAAAGAGGGAATTTCTTTTTAGAAATAAATAACATTTGCACAATACTTCTAAAATGTATTTATTCTTATGATGGTCAATTTAAAAAGTTTAATTTTACTTTTAATAAGAATTTTACTCTTGGCATGATAACTAGATTTTTATGAAGTTATATTTCTAATATATCCATATATCAGTATTCTAATTGGCTTGATATAACGGTTCTAAATTATTTTAATTTCGTAACGGGTAAATAAACATTTATGGAGGCTTTATGAATCGGAGGTTATTCTTTGTTCTCGTTTCACTTTTATTTGTTCCTATTTTCCTTCACGCTCAAGAAATAAAAAGAACAGGCGGTTATGCAAGGTTTTTAAGTATGGGGAATAATCCTTTTTTAATTGATCCTGAAGCAATAAAAGTAAATCCGGCTTGGAGTTCTTATTATTATGACTTTTTGTGGGGGGACATTGGCTCAAACGCCGGGGCTGATTTCGGCAATTCAAGTACCGGTCAATTTGCCGGTGTTAATTTTGCATTAAATAAAAATTTTACACTTGGTCTTATGTTAACAAGAAATGATTTCAACACTTTTTCAATCGGAAGACTTGATCCGTTAGCATCTCTTGGGGTCGGTTTTGGAGTATTACAGGAAGTTCCGGGTGTGGTGCCGTTAAACAATAACCTTGAAGTTTTTTCGTCTTTAAAATTTCGGAAAGTGATTTTGGGCTTAGGAATTGCTTATGCAGCGTCTAAAAATAATACTAAACCGCCTAATGCAGGTGAAACAGATATTACCGCCAGTCAATTGGGAATAAATGGAGGAATTATTGCAAACTTCTCAAGTAATCTATTCCTTGATGCCGGTGTCAGTTTTATTTTTCCGAGTGCAGCCAACGAACCTCCCCCTCCGGCTAATAAAATAAGTGCATCTCAGATTATAATCGGTGTTAACGCGAGAATTTTCTGGAGTTTTTCAGATAAACTAAGGTTTGTCCCGGCTCTTTATTTTATAAACGCAAACGGCAGCCAGGAAATAAATGGACAAACCGGTGATTTGAATTCTCTTACATCAATCGGAGCTGGTTTTGGTATTGAATATACAATTGGAAATTTCCTTATAATCGGCGGACCGGGATTTAATAGTAACTTGTGGAAAACTCCTTCAATACCGGGAAGCCAGCCGGGACTATCCAACTCTTCTTTCGTTTTTCCTATATGGAATTTAGGTGCAGAATGGACGGTTTTGGATTGGCTGATTGCAAGAATGGGGTATACTGCCTCAACAAGTAATAACACCACTCAGACGGGTTTAGGTGCTGCATTGGTGCAGGAGAGTAGTATAACAAGATATTCACCTGGAATAGTTACATTAGGAATAGGTTTGAGGTTCGGAGATTTTTCTTTTGATGCTACAATTAACAGCGATGTTTTACGGCAAGGATTTGGTAATTTAGGTGGGGGAAGAACGTTCGGATATATATCTACAAGTTATGCATTTTAATAATCTTTTTTAATTTAAAATGAATTAAGTCGCCATAAAAAAGCGCCTTTTTTTGTTATTTTATTCAATTGAGTGCATAATAAATTATATATAACTTCGGTAAATAATTCACTATAATTTCTTTGCTTTATAAAATTTAATTTTTTTGTAATCAAAATTTTGTATAATATTAAATTTTAATCCCCTAATTTTTAGATTAATAAATAGAAACAGTTAAACAAATCAAATGTTTGAATATGTAGGTGCATTACATATGCATTCAACTTTTTCCGATGGCTCCGGGGAAGTTAAAGATATTGCAAAAGTTGCCGGTGAAATAGGATTGGATTTTATTATTTTAACTGATCATAATACACTCCGGGCGTTGGAAGAAGGTTTTGAAGGGTGGTATGACGATACTTTACTCCTCGTTGGTTGTGAAATTAATGATAAAGAGAATAAAAACCATTACCTGGCTTTCGGAATAAATGAGACATATTCAACTAGAATGTCAGCTAAAAACTATGTAAGAAAAGTTAAAGAAGCCGGTGGAATTGGATTTTTAGCCCATCCGCATGAAAAACGAACTCACATGAAGGAACACCCGCCCTATCCATGGATTGAATGGGATACTGAAGATTTTACGGGTATTGAAATATGGAACCATATGTCGGAATGGATGGAAAATTTAACTGAACAGAATAAATATCAATCATTTATTCATCCGTTGAAAACTATTGAAGCACCTCCTGCGGAGACTTTGAAGCTCTGGGATCATTTGAATTTAGGGCGTAAAGTTGTGGGGATTGGGGGGATTGATGCCCACGCACATAAATATAACCTGCTTGGCTTTTTAGAAGTTGAAATATTTCCTTACAAAGTTTTATTTAAATCAATAAGGACCCATATATTACTTAATGAGAAAATTGAAAAGGGGAAAGGGAACAATTACCTTAAAAAAGCAAAAGAATTAATCTATAATGCATTAAAGGAAGGTAGATGTTTTGTTGCCAACGATTACCATGGTAATTCGAACGGTTTTGAGTTTATTGCTGAGTCCGGTAGCAATATTTATCAAATGGGAGATGAAATAAAAAGAAATAATCATATAAAGCTAAAAGTATTTAGTCCGCAAAAAGGAGAAATAAGACTAATTAGGAGCGGGAAAAAAATTGAAACAGTTGAAAATGATAAAGCTGAATTTAATATTACTAGGAAGGGAACTTACAGGGTAGAAGTTTTTTTAAATGATAAAGCCTGGATTTTTTCTAATCATATAAAGGTTATCTAATTAAAAATGAAGAATGAACAATGAACAATTATTCGGTAATTACTTATTTTTGTGTTTACGAAATTATTCATTGTTCATTATCAATTGACGAGCGCCCATAGTTCAAATGGATAGAACGTTGGATTCCGGTTCCAAAGGTTGAAGGTTCGAGTCCTTCTGGGCGTACTGGAAAGAAGTCAAAAGTAAAAAATCAAAGGTCAAAAGCAGAAAAACAATATATCGTAAATTTTTTTTAAATTTTTGACTTTTTAATTTTGACTTTTGACCTTCCTTATTTTTCATTATTTTGGTTTTCTATTTTTTTGAAGGATTATTATGCTTACAAAGAAGAAAAAATTATCTAAAAAAGAGATTAAACAGGATAAGTTAGTTGAAACTTATTATAAAGCTTACGGATATTTTGACGAAAATAAATCCAGAGTGCTTATTTATGCTGTAGCTTTGGTAGTAGTTGTTTTTGCTGTTATATATTATATAAATAATAAAAACGATAATAATTCTAAAGCTGAAGTTTTATTAGCCCAAGTTATGAATATTTACGACCAGGGATCTTACCTTGAAGCAATTGAAGGCAGGCCATCACAAAATATTACCGGGCTTAAGACAATTGTAGAAAATTATGGAAGCACCGAAAATGGGGAAACTGCAAAAATTTATCTGGCTAATTCGTATGATATGCTTGGAAAAAACGATGATGCTTTAAAATATTATGGTGACTATAATGGAGATATTCCTATTTATAAGGCTTCAGCTCTTGCAGGGCAGGCAGGTATTTATGCTGGAAGAAAAGAATATGAAAAAGCAGCTGATTTATTCAGAAAAGCTTCAAGGATTTCTAAAACAGACGTACAAAACCCTGACTATTTATTGAATGCAAGCATTAATTATATCAATGCCGGTAAAGACAGTGAAGCAAGAGAATTGTTGGAAATCATAAAAAAAGATTACCCGTCATCTCAAGCTAATTCAAAGGCTGAACAGTATCTTGCTATGGTAGAATGAGTTTATTTCGTTGATTTCAAAAAAGGATTTTCTGGAGTAAAGCTATTATAGAATAATAGTTTTGCACAAAACATGGAATTAGCAAAAATTATCATTTCTTGTAAAAAATTAGCAAAAATTGTAAGAAATTTCCTCATTTCTATAAAAAACCTTCTACTTTTTGTAATTTTTGATTCTTGACTTTCAGACCTTATATATCTATTTTTTTCTTCTTAATTATTTTAATAAAGTATAGTATATATGGCAGATACTTCAGATTTTCGAAATGGTTTAATTATTAAATTTAAAAATGATTTATACACTATAGTTGAATTTCAGCATGTTAAACCCGGTAAAGGGGGAGCTTTTGTTAGAAGCACCTTAAAGAATTTAAAAACAGGTAAAGTTTTAGACAATACTTTTAGAGCCGGTGAAGGTGTTGAAGTTGTCAGAGTAGAAAGAAGAAAATACCAGTATCTTTACAGGGAGGGGGACTTCCTGGTTTGCATGGATAATGATACCTTTGAACAAATAAATATTCCGATTGAATTTTTTGGTGATGGCGTGGATTTTTTAAAAGAAAGTGAAGAAGTTGATATCTTATTTAATGGTGAAGAAATAATAAATGTTGAAATACCAATCTTTGTAAATTTAAAAGTTGTAGAAACTGAGCCTGGTTTTAGAGGTGATACTGCTACCGGGGCTACTAAACCGGCTAAGCTTGAAACAGGAGCTACCGTTAATGTCCCTTTGTTTATTAATGAAGGAGATTTCTTAAAGATTGATACAAGAGTAGCCGGATATGTAGAAAGAGTAAAATCTTAAAAAGAGGGTGATATAATGGATTTGAATTTAATTAAGAAGCTGGTTAAAGTTGTCGATTCAAGTGAAATTACCGATCTTGAAATTGAAGAGAATGGATTTCGGGTTAAAATTGCTAAAAAAATAAGAATGGGGACTTCAATAACACAACCTCAAATATTAGCCAACACTCTTTCCAACAACAACAATAGTGATGAATCAGTAAGTCAGGAAAAAACTAAGCCTAAGGAAGAACCTAAGGAAAATTTACATGAAGTTAAATCCCCTATAGTTGGTACGTTTTACAGAGCTCCCGCTCCGGATGCCGACCCATATGTGCAGATTGGTGATAATATTTCTGTAGGTTCTGTTCTATGTATTGTAGAAGCAATGAAATTAATGAACGAAATTGAGTCTGATATTGAGGGTAAAATAATCAAAATTTTAGCAGAGAATGGAAAACCCGTTGAATATAACCAGCCCCTCTTTTTAATTCAACAAGGTTGATCATTTCTAAAGTATTGAGAAAAAAATTGTTTAATAAAATTTTAATTGCTAATCGCGGTGAAATAGCTTTAAGAATATTACGAACTTGTAAAGAATTAGGTATAAAAACTGTTGCAGTCTATTCTGAAGCAGATAAAAATTCTCTTCATGTTACCTTTGCTGATGAAGCAATATGTATTGGACCTGCACCAAGCCGAGACAGTTATCTTAAAATCCCCATTATAATTTCTGCAGCACAGATTACAGGTGCAGATGCTATTCACCCTGGTTACGGGTTTTTAGCTGAGAATGCAAATTTCTCCGAGATTTGTGCCGAATCAAATATAAAATTTATTGGCCCTTCTCCCGATATGATTAGAGCAATGGGTGACAAAGCTTTTGCTAGGGATACAATGAAGAAGAATGGTATTCCTGTTATTCCAGGGAGTGATGGAATAGTTCACGATGCCGATGAAGGGAAAAAAATTTCCAATGAAATAGGATACCCGGTTATTATTAAAGCATCTGCAGGCGGCGGCGGTAAAGGAATGAGGATCGTGTGGGAAGAAAAGGATTTTGAGAAAGCTTTTCAAACTGCTCGCTCTGAAGCCGAATCTTCATTTGGAAACCCTGACGTCTATCTTGAAAAATTTGTCGAAAATCCCCGGCACGTAGAGATTCAGGTGTTGGGTGACAGCTTTGGAAATGTTTATCACTATGGTGAAAGAGATTGTTCGGTACAAAGAAGGCATCAAAAATTAATTGAAGAATCTCCTTCTCCGGCTA
Organism: uncultured Ignavibacteria bacterium; assembly: GCA_963739895.1. Lineage (GTDB taxonomy): Bacteria > Bacteroidota > Ignavibacteria > Ignavibacteriales > Ignavibacteriaceae > CAVQBP01. Next base: position 71,057 of record CAVUCR010000021.1, read on the forward strand.
TTGATTCTGAAATTAGAAATAAAATGGGTGAAACTGCAATAATTGGAGCTAAAGCCGTTAATTATGAAGGTGCCGGTACTATTGAATTCCTTCTGGACAAGCATAGAAATTTTTATTTCATGGAAATGAATACCCGGATTCAAGTTGAACATCCCGTTACTGAATTCATTTATAATGTCGATTTGATAAGGCAGCAGATTCTTGTCGCTGCTGGAGAAAAAATTGAAACATTGCCGGGTAAACCTCAAGGGCACAGTATAGAGTTCAGAATAAATGCAGAAGATCCTGCTAATGGTTTCAGGCCCTCCCCCGGTGAAATTGAATCGCTTCATTATCCTGGAGGATTTGGTGTACGCATCGATTCTCATATTTATCAAGGTTATATTATTCCGCCATACTATGATTCCCTGATTGCTAAATTGATTGTTTGGGGCACAGACAGATCGCATGCAATTGTAAGAGGTAAAAGAGCTCTTGAGGAATTTACGGTAGAGGGTATAAAAACAACTATTCCTTTTCATATTAAAGTGCTTGAAGATAGAAAATTCTTAGCTGGAAATTTCGATACAAGCTTTTTAGAAAGTTTTGAATTTTAATTACTATCGGGTTTAATATGAATAAAAGTATTTTTAAATAGCATCCATTTATTTCATTGTTATTTGTTTCCTGTACCTTTATTCGTTATATCCCGATAAAAATTAACTCAATAATGTTAGATAATAAAATTAATTACATTAAATTAATGGGTATAAATATTTTTTTTGAGGTTTAAATGAATCTTCCAACTAATATAAAATATACAAAAGAACACGAATGGATTTCCATTCAGAATAATATCGGTACTATTGGAATTACAGATTATGCGCAGGGTGAGTTAGGCGATGTAGTATTTGTTGATATTGATCCGAATATCGGTGAGGTAAAAAAAGGTGAATCAGTCGGTACTATTGAAGCTGTTAAAACGGTGAGCGATATTTTTGCACCAGTCAGCGGAAAAATTATTGAAATAAATAAAGAATTAATTAATACTCCTGAAGTTGTCAATTCCGATCCCTATGGATTAGGATGGATGGTTAAAATTGAAATAAAAGATCAAAATGAACTGGGTGATCTTTTAAATACAGAACAATACAAAACTTTAGTTGAACATTAATCTCAATACAATTTCTTAAAATAAAATAGCAGATAATTTGGATAGTAAAATCCAAATTCTATTTTTTATATTTATTTTGCTCTTTAAATTATCTGATAAAGTTTGTCTGCTTAAAAACTTTCCGGGAGAAAAAATTATTGTAATTATTCTGCAAAAATTTTTATATATAAATGTTCGAAAGAGAAAATATTCTAATAATTGATTTTGGTTCTCAATATACCCAGCTAATCACCAGGCGGGTAAGGGAAGCAAATGTTTATTCCGAAATTTTTCCTCATACAATCTCATTAGAAAAAGTTAAAGAAATAAATCCTTCGGGAATAATTTTATCCGGCGGGCCAATGAGCGTGTATGGTGAAAATGCTCCGCAGTTAAATTCATCAATTTTAAAATTAAATATCCCTGTTCTAGGTATCTGCTATGGACTTCAAATTATATGTAAAGAATTTAACGGCATAGTTGAACCCGCCTTGGACAGGGAATATGGAAAAGCTTCACTTAGAATTTCCAATGATTCATGGTTATTTGAAGGTGTTAAAAAAGAATCCACTGTTTGGATGAGCCATGGTGATTATTTGACAAAAATTCCTGATGGTTTCGAAGTTACGGGCAAATCGGATCATTCACCTATTTGTGCAATTTCATATGGTAAAAAAAATATTTACGGAGTACAGTTTCACCCTGAAGTAAACCATACCGAAGAAGGCCGAAAAATTATCAATAATTTTCTTTTAAAGTTTGTAAATGCAAAGGAGACTGGACTCCTAAAAATTTTATCGAAGAAAATGTAAAAAGAATAAAAAACTCAGTGCATGATGAAAATGTTATCTGTGCTTTAAGCGGGGGTGTTGATTCAACAGTTGCCGCTGTTTTAGTTGAAAAGGCTATAGGTGACAGACTTCTTTGTATCCATATAGACACCGGTTTAATGAGGAAAAACGAGAGCCAATTAATAGCAAAGATGTTTGAAGATAATCTGCATTTGAATGTTATAAATATTGATGCTTCAAATAAATTTCTAAGTAATTTAAATGGAGTTTCGGATCCTGAAAAGAAAAGAATAATTATCGGTAATACATTCATTGAAGTTTTTGAAGAAGAAGCAAAGAAACATAAAAATGCAGGATTTTTAGTCCAGGGTACATTATATCCCGATGTAATAGAATCTGTACAAGTTAAAGGTGTTTCGGCAACCATTAAAACTCATCATAATGTTGGCGGTTTACCTGAAAAAATGAATCTAAAGCTGATAGAACCGTTTAGAGAATTATTTAAAGACGAAGTTAGAAATGTAGGGAGAGAATTAAAAATCCCTGAAGAGTTTATTGAAAGACATCCATTCCCGGGTCCGGGTTTAGCTGTTAGAATTTTAGGTGATATAACCAGAAGTAAACTTGACATTTTAAGGGAAGCTGACGATATTTTTATAAATGAAATAAAAAAAGCCGGAATTTATAATAAGATCTGGCAGGCATTTTCAGTGCTTCTTCCCGTTCAATCGGTAGGTGTAATGGGGGATTCGAGAACATATGAAAATGTTTTGGCTTTGCGTGCAGTTAATTCTGTTGATGGAATGACTGCAGACTGGTTTAAATTTGATCACGAATTTTTAGAGCTGGTTTCTAATAAAATTATAAATAAAGTACATGGAATTAACCGTGTTGTATATGATATTAGTTCGAAACCTCCGTCTACAATTGAATGGGAATAATAAATGAATGAAAGGTATCAGCTCGATCATAAATTGAAAGTTGCTGCAGATTTTGAAGCACAGGGAAAACAGCTGCATGCAATTCAGTTATATAATTCAATTATCAATCAATTCCCTGAATTTATAGAAGTTTACTTCTATCTTGCAGAACTTTATGAAAAAATGGGAAATGTCAATCCTGCTTATAACCTGCTTTATTCTCTGCTTGATAGAGATCCTGAAAATAATGAAATAAGGCTTTTTCTGGGGCAGTTTCTTCTTAGAAATTCCAAATGGGAAAAGGCAATTGAAATTCTAAGTTTGATACTTCCTGAAGAGAACCATATAGTTTCGTTCTTTTTAGGATATTCTCATTTTATCCTCAAAGAATATGAAATGGCTAAATTAAACTTTCTAACTTACATTTCATTTAACGAACAAACAGAGCTGCTTCATGAAGCTAATCTGTATCTTGCTAAAATAGAAATTGAACTTGGTAATTTTGAAAGTGCCTTAACCTATGCAAAAAGGACCGATACAATTTATTCAAATTTTTGGGAATTAAATTTAATTTATGGTATAATTTATTATAACCTTGGAATGTATGCTCATGGAATCGTACCTATCGAAAAAGCTATTAGGCTTAATCCTAAGGATGCGGTCTCCTATGAATGGGGAGGCAAGATTTATTTAAAATTGGGAGATTACCTTAAAGCTGAAAAATTGTTTTTAAAATATATTGATCATATAGATAATGTTTCCTCCGATATATATACAAAGCTCGGGGAGGCTTGTCTTAATGCTAGTAAAACAAAAGAAGCCCTTACTTATTTTGATGTAGCGCTTAAGCTGGATCCCGAAAATATTTTTGCCAGGAGAGGGAAAGAAAATGCAACACATATTCTAAATAAAAATAAAGCTTCAGATGGATAAAAAATATATTTTTCTATCAATACTTTTTTTCATCACCTCGAATATTTTTCTTGTATACTCTCAAAACAACGAAAACCCGGATAATAAATTTAATCAAGCTGTTCAATTATTTAATTTAGGAAATTATAGCGGTGCATTAAAAATATTTAATGAAATAACAAGCGGACAAAACACAGATCCCAACAAGGTTATTTCATTATTGTTTAAAGGAAAGTGCTTATTACGTTCAAATAATTTTGATGAAGCTGATTCTGCCTTATTAAATTTTATCAGTCTATATCCTACTAGTAATTATGCAGATGAGGCAAGGTTAACTTTATCAAAGTCTTATTATGAAGAAAAAAATTATTACGATTCATTTAAGGAGCTTGTAAATTTAATAACGACCAGCAATTCGGAATTTTATATAAACTATGCCAAAGGAACCGGGGAAAAAATTGCAGAAAATTATTTGATATCACCCGATATAAAAAAAATCTACAACTCAATAAATGAGAGTAAATCAAAACCATATTTACTTTTAATTCTATCCAAGGTAAGTGTTGCAGAAGGTAATTTAAAAGCAGCCGGTCAGTATTTGCTGGTCCTTGTACAAAAATATCCTAATTCTGATGAAAAGGGAGAGGCTTCCCTGCTCAAACAGAAGATAGACAATGATATAATAACTGTCCGGTCAAATACTGAAATAACATCTCCCTTAATAGGTATTATGCTTCCTTTAAGTGGCGGCAAGGTCAGCTCGGGTGCGTCATCAGCAGCTTCTGAAATCTTAGAAGGAATTAAATATGCTGTCTCTGAATATAATTCGGTTCATGGGGCTGAAAAAATCGGCATTGTAATTAAAAATACAAGGATGGATAAAAATAAAATAGACAGTATTAAAATTGAGTTTCAAAATATTCCTGCTATTAGGGCGGTTATCGGACCCATTTTTAGTGATGAAGTTAGAACTAGCAATAAATGATTTTCAGGATACAGATATCCCGATTATTTCACCTACGGCTACAGACAGCGGATTAACATCAAAAAACAGCAACTTTTTTCAAGCTAATCCTCCTTTCTCTTTAAGGGGAAAGGTGATGGCTGACTATGTTTATAAAGTAGCAAATAAAAGCAGGCTGGCAGTTTTAAATTCAATTAATGGATATTCACCGTTGCTGGCATCAACCTTTATAAATGAATTTAATAAAATCGGCGGGGAGATTTTGGTAAGTGCATCGTATAAAAGCAACTCTTTTTCCCTAAGTGAACCGGTGTCACAAATTGCCGCTTTCCAGGATACACTTCAGGGCGTATATATTCCCTTGGCTGATAAAATTGATGTACCGGCTATTTTTTCTCAATTAGTTCAGCAAGATTCAATTGTTTTCCCGATTTTTGGGAACCAAGACTGGTTTTATGCAAAAGGCTTTGAATCTGCACCTGCCTTGAGTGAAGATTTAACTTTCACTTCAGATTATTTTATTGATTACAGTGACAGCAACTTTATACTTTTTAGCAGAAATTTTTTTAATACAACGAATATTGATCCCAACAGAAATGTTTTATATGGATACGATACTGCCAAATATCTTCTGGCAATAATTGAAAATAGCAGCAGCAGGTATACTGTGAAAAGAAAAATGGAATCCGGAATTACAGTAAAAGGCTTTCACAATAATATTTCATTTAATGAAGATCATATAAACGAATATTTAAATATAGTAAGGTACAGGGACGGCAGATTTCAATTATTGGAAAAATACAAAGCATCAAATTAAAAGGGAGGTGCCATAATTTTAAAAGTAAAGGATTTGCCTTTAGATGATCGCCCAAGGGAGAAACTGATTTTAAGGGGTGTTCAAAATTTAACTGATGCAGAACTTGTTGCTATTCTTTTAAGAACTGGTACAAGGGGGAAATCAGTATTAAGTGTTGCTCAAGAATTAATTAGCAAAAATAAAAATTTAGCCGTTTTAGCTGCACTTTCATTTTCTACCTTAATAAAAACAAACGGGATTGGCAAAGATAAGGCGGCGACACTTTTAGCTGCTTTTGAAATAAACAGGAGAATTGAATCTCAATCGAAATGGCTTTCAGAGAAGAATATTACTTCACCTAAAGATGTCGCCGATATTTTTATCCCGCTTCTACGTGATGAAGTAAAAGAGAAGTTTATCCTGGTTTGTTTAAATTCAGCAAATAAAATAATAAAGTATGAAGTAATTTCAGTGGGCAACTTAAACTCAAGCGTGGTTCATCCGAGAGAGATTTTTAAAGCAGCGATTGAAAACAATTCTGCCAGCGTAATATTAATTCATAATCATCCCAGCGGAAATCCTGAACCAAGCAATGAAGATATATCTATAACCAAAAAAATAGTTGAAGCAGGCAAGGTTTTAGATATACCGGTTTTTGATCATTTAATAATAGCTGCAAATTCATTTACCAGTTTTGTAGACAAGCGAATAATTTAGGGTATGTAATTTAACGCAATTTGAAGTTTATATTATTTGCTTCAACTTGAATTTTTTGTTCGAATTTGTTATATATCAGGGCATTTAATAGTGACCTTATTGTCCTAACTGCTTAAATAAAAAATATTTATAAAAATTAGTTCTATGGAAATATTGTTATTATTCTATTATATTTAACAACACAAAATAATCATTAAGTGGAGGTTCAAATATGAGTATATCAAAATATGTTAGAAGCACAATCGCTGTTGCTGCATTTGCAATAACTGCATTAGTAATGAGCGGTTGCGGCGGAGTTAGCGACGCAGAGATGGCTCAACTAAATGACTTGCGAAGTGAAGTCAAATCTTTGCAGGCACAGTCAGATTCCTTGAAAGAAGAGAGATCAAACTTGGAGAAAGATATTGCTGCAAAAAATGCAAAACTTCAAGAATGCGCAAAAGATAAAGAAGAAACAAAGGCAAACTTAGACAAACTGCCTCAATAGTTCTTTCTTAACGAAATTTTTAATCATTGAAATTGGAGGAAAATTTTATGAAGTTAACTAGATATTTTATTGGTGTTCTTTCTTTTCTTCTTATCTTTTCAGTAAATCTGCTTGCACAGGAAGAAGAAATGACATCAGATGAATGGGAAGCCGAAATGGCACGCCTTAATTCTGAAAAAGCAAGTCTTCAACAGGAAGATTCAACATTACAAGCCGACATAAACAATCTAAAATCAACTACCATAAAAAGCTATGAAGATTGTGTGGATGAGATGTATTCCATGGTTGGAGCCACAAAAGCTGATGTAGATAATTTTAGAAGAGCTGTAGCTGAATTAAATGGCAAAATTCAAAGAAAAGAAGGTCCAAAGGCTGATAGACAGAAGGACCTTGATGCCTTAAAAATGAATAAAATTTCTGCTTTACCAGAATTTTTTGATAAAGTTCACTCTCAAATGCAAAATGCATTAGATGCCTGGGTTGAAGCACCTACTTCGATCATGTATGATGTTGTAAGAGGTGATTGTCTCTGGAATATAGCTAAGAAACCTGATATTTATGGAAATGGTTTTGCTTGGCCGAATATCTACAAAGCCAACAGGGATAAAATTAAAAATCCAGATTTAATTTTCCCAAAACAGCAATTTACTATTCCTCAGTTAACTGAAGAAGAAAAAGCTAAATACGATAAAATAAGGAAAAATTATAAACCTGCTCCTGTTCAATAAAATTTTTTTTTAATGTTCAGTTTAGGTAGATAGATTTTCAAACCCTTGTCCCTTTTTAAAGGGATGAGGGTTTTTTCATTTAAACGGAGAAAAATGACTGCTATTGAGAAACGAATGACCCTTGAAAATGTTGATATGTTGAGTTTTCTAGGGACGAATGATAACAATATTAAAATAGTTGAAGACAGATTTAATACTTCTATAACCGTAAGAGGTCAGAATGTTATTTTGAAGGGGGTTCTTGAGGAAATTGATGTTGTTGAAAAAGTTATTAAAGAAATGGTTTATGTTCTTAATACTAATGGCAGTTTGAAATCTTCTGACGTTGAGACTATCCTGGATCTTGCCGCCCAGGGGAAAGAAATTATTAATGATAAAGAATATGATTCGATTGTCCTTTATACCAAGAATGATGTAATAAAAGCAAGAACCCCGGGGCAAAATAGATACCTGGAAACCGCCAAAAAAAATGATATCTGCTTTGCTATAGGTCCAGCCGGAACCGGTAAAACATACCTAGCTGTTGCGCTTGCTGTTTCAGGATTAAAAAAAGGTGTTGTAAATAAAATTGTTTTGGCCAGGCCTGCTGTTGAAGCTGGAGAAAGCCTTGGGTTTTTACCCGGAGATTTCAGGGAAAAAATTGATCCATATCTTCGCCCTCTTTATGATTCATTGGATGATATGATCCCATCCGATAAGCTGAAAATTTATATCGAAAAGAGAATTATTGAAATTGTTCCTCTCGCATATATGCGCGGCCGGACATTAAATAATGCATTTGTTATTTTAGATGAAGCTCAAAATGCTACCGATATGCAGATGAAAATGTTCTTGACAAGGCTTGGTGCCAATTCAAAAGCAATAATAACCGGTGATATTACACAAATCGATCTTCCCTCTAAAAATGTAAGCGGGCTAGTTCAGGCGAAAGAAATTCTGCAGAATATAGACGGTGTAGGTTTTATATTTTTTGATAAATCAGATGTTGTCAGGCATAGGCTTGTAAAAGATATAATTGATGCCTATGAAAAATTCAGAAGCTCTCCATTATAGCTTTTTCTTACTTTCGTTCCAATAGTCATCCATTTCTTCAAGATTTGAATCATTAATTTTCTTCCCGTTTTCTTTTAATCTTTTTTCGATGTAATTAAATCTTTTAATGAATTTGCTGTTTGTTTTTCTTAATGCATTTTCAGGATTTACTTTTAAGAATCTTGAATAATTAACCAATGCAAAAAAAACATCTCCAATTTCATTCTCTAACTCTTCATTAATTCCATTTTTTCCACGAGATGCAGACATCTCTTTGGCTGAAATTTCTTCCCTGTGCATTTCTTCAATTTCTTCAACAACCTTTTTCCAGATATCTTCCTTATTATTCCAATCAAATCCTACTTTTGAGGCCTTTTCCTGCAGCCGATAAGCGCGTTGAAGCGCAGGCATTATTTCTGGAACTCCTTCAAGAACCGATTCCCTTCCTTCTGTTAATTTTATTGATTCCCAGTTCTTTTTAACATGCTCCGAATTTTCTACGACTACATCTCCAAATACATGGGGATGGCGACGAATTAATTTTTCTTTTATTGAATTAATAACTTCTTCGAGCTTAAAATTATTTTCTTCCTCCGCTATAACCGAATGAAAAATAACATGAAGCAGCAAATCGCCTAATTCTTTTTTAAGTTCTTCATAATCCTTATTATCAATCGATTCAACCACTTCATATGCTTCTTCAATTGTTGCTGCTTTAATTGAATCATTTGTCTGTTCTCTATCCCACGGACACTCGACTCGTAGCTTCCTCACAATATCGACCAATTCCTTAAATTTACTTTCAATCATATTGAATATCCTTTATTTTTAAAATATATAACAAGATTTATCCTTTATAATTAACAAAGATAATAAAAAGGATTAACGTTAAAAATGGAGACATAATGATAGAAGAGAAAATAAATGAATTAGGGTTTAATCTGCCGGAAACACCAAAACCTGTTGCAGCCTATATTCCTGCCCTAAAAATTAATAACCTTGTTTTTACTGCAGGTCAAATCCCAGCGGTTGGAGGTGAATTGTTGTATGCCGGTAAGATCGGGAAAGAATTGACAATTGAACAAGGACAAAGGGGAGCAGAAATATGCCTTCTGAATTGCCTGGCGGCTATAAAAGGAATTACAGGTGATTTAAATAATATTGAAAGAATTGTTAAGCTTACTGTATTTATTAACAGCTCAGATGGTTTTATCAATCAGCCTAAAGTGGCAAATGGAGCTTCGGAATTATTGATCAAGCTTTTCGGTGAAAAAGGAAAACATGTAAGAAGCGCAGTTGGAGTAAATGAACTTCCGTTAAATGCTGCAGTTGAAGTTGAGATGATCTGTGAAATCAGATCTTAAATGATCATAAAAAATCTTACATACTGAATATTAATAAACTCAGATCATTATGATCTTTTATGATTAGTTATGATTTTTTAAGGCTTCTTTTAGATTACTAATTAATTTTAAAGTGGAATTTTTATCTTCATTCATTAACGATTTAATAACCGCACTTCCTACAATTACTCCTGAACAATAAGGAGCGAAGGTTTTAACATCATCCGGACTTGAAATACCAAAACCGATTAACATTTTATTCTTTTTAATTAAAGAATGAGTTTTCTTTTAAAGGATCAAGGATTTCATTACTATGTTTAACCTGCTTTCCCGTCGTACCTGTCATACTAACATAGTAAACAAAACCTTCACTCAGATCATCAATTTTTTTTATTCTATCCACTGAAGTTGTAGGGGTAGTTAAAAGAATTTTTTCTAATCCGTTAAAAGCACCATTAAAAAAATTATCATATTCATCTATTGGTACATCGGGAATGATTACACCATTTACACCTGCAGATTTTGCTTCATCCGCAAAATTTTTTAACCTATAAGATAAAACCGGGTTTGCATAACCCATTAAGATTAATGGTTTATTAGATTTCTTTCTGATGTCCTTTACATAATTAAAAGTTGATTTAATGTTAATCCCGTTATCAAGGGCTTTTTGAGACGAATATTGAATTGTAGGACCATCAGCTAAAGGATCACTAAATGGAAATCCTATTTCAAGCATATCAGCACCGGCATTTAAAATTTCAACTGCTAATTCTGCAAATTTATCTTTATCCGGGAAACCGCTGGTTAAGAATATTGACAGGATTTTTTCACCTTTATTATTTTTTTCTGAAATATAATCTGATATTTTTTCCATTAAAGCTGTTCCCCTAAAATTTTTATTATTGTATTTAAATCTTTATCTCCCCGTCCGCTGATATTAACAATTACAATTTCATTCTTTTTTGTATCAGGCATCAAATAATTTAAATAAGCAATAGCATGAGCTGTTTCCAGGGCAGGGATAATTCCTTCTTTTCTTGATAGAAGTTTTGTTGCGTCCAAAGCTTCATCGTCTGTAATAGAGAAGTATTCAGCTAAAATCTCATCTTTCAAATAGCTGTGTTCAGGTCCAACACCCGGGTAATCAAGTCCTGCAGAAATAGAATGAACTTCTGAAATTTGTCCTTCTTCATTTTGTAAAAGATAAGTTTTCATTCCCTGGAAAATCCCTTCTCTGCCTAAAGTTAATGTTGCACAATGCATATTTGTATTTATCCCAAATCCTGCGGCTTCAACTCCTATCAGCTTTACATTATCATTAATAAAAGGATAAAAAATTCCAATGGAATTGCTTCCGCCCCCTACACAAGCTACAATATAATCTGGCAATTTCTTTTCCACAGATAATATTTGTCCTTTAGTTTCCTTCCCGATTACAGATTGAAAATCTCTAACCAGCATTGGATAAGGATGCGGCCCTACAACCGAACCGATTATGTAATGAGTATTATTCACATTAGTAACCCAATCACGTATTGCTTCATTTGTTGCATCTTTTAAAGTTCTGCTTCCCGATTTAACCGGGATAACTTCTGCCCCGAGCAATTTCATCCTAAAAACATTGGGGCTTTGTCTTTCCATATCAACTTCACCCATATAAACAAAGCATTCCAATCCGAATTTTGCGCAGACAGTAGCCGTTGCAACGCCGTGCTGGCCAGCACCTGTTTCGGCAATTATTCTTGTTTTGCCTAATTTTTTTGCAAGTAAAATCTGGCCCAATGCATTATTTATTTTATGTGCTCCGGTATGGCACAAATCTTCACGTTTTAGATATATCTTTGCTTTACCAAAATATGCAGTCAAATTTTCTGCAAAAGTTAAAGGTGTGGGACGACCGTTATAATCCCGGTTCAACCGGTTTAGTTCATTAATGAAAGAAGGATCATTTTTTAATTCTGTATAAGTTTCTTCAAGCTCCTGCAACGGAGTAATCAAAGTCTCAGGAACATATTTCCCCCCGTACTTTCCGAACCTTCCGTTTATATCGGGCTGTTTATATTCAAGTAAGTTCTGCATAAAGATTGACTTTCTTATTTACTACTGGGGCAAGCTGTTCAATTTTCTCTAAAAGTTGTTTAAATGTGTTTGGTTTTAATGATTGAAAACCGTCGGATAAAGCTTCATCAGGGTGTGAATGAACTTCAATCATTAAACCATCTGCTCCGCAAGCAATAGCTGCCATTGCCATTGGAATAACTTTATCCCACATCCCGATTCCATGAGACGGATCAACAATTATCGGTAAATGGGAATGTTTTTTAATTACGGGAATAGCATTCAGATCTAGGGTATTTCTTGTTTGGGTTTCAAATGTCCTTATCCCTCTTTCACAAAGAATTACATTATAATTACCCTGGGAAAGAATATATTCAGCACTCATTAAAAGGTCTTCAATTGTTGCAGCAAGTCCTCTTTTTAATAATACTATATTAGATAATTCTCCAACTTCTTCGAGCAGAGAAAAGTTCTGCATATTGCGTGCGCCAATTTGAATTATATCCGCAACTGAGGCAACTTGGGGAAGAGTATTAGTATCCTTAGCTTCAGTTACGATCATCATTCCTAATTCTTTTTTTACATCGGCAAGTAATTCCAATCCTTTTTCCTTTAAGCCCTGGAAGGCATAAGGGCTTGTTCTCGGTTTATAAGCACCTGCTCTCAAGAATTTTATCCCCATTTCTTTTAGTTGTCCGGCAACATCAAAAATCTGGTCCCGGCTTTCAATGGAGCAGGGGCCTGCGATAATTGTTAATTCATCACTACCTATAGATTTGCCGTTTATGTTTATAACGGTATCCTCGGATTTTACTTCCCGGCTCACAAGCTTGTAAGGCTTTGAAACGCGGTAAACTTCGTCTACGGAGTTCATGATTAAAAATTCCTCTTCTGACAATGCAGTTGTTTGACCTGTTACACCGATAGCGAGTTTTTCGGAACCCCATATTTCATGATGTTTGCATCCCCTGGAGTGAATTTTATTTATTACCTGCTCAATGTCTTCTTTAGGTGCATTAAGCTTCATCATTATTACCATTTTTTATCTCCTTAGATAATTTATTAATTTAAAGAATTCTTTTACTTTTTCTGTGTCTTTTTTGCCGGGTACAACTTCGAGAGAAGATGAAAGATCTACTGCGGCAGGTTTTATATTTTTTAATATGTATTCAATATTATTGATAGAAATTCCACCAGCCAAAATTATTTTACTTTTTAATTCATTAGGAATTAATTTCCAGTTAAAAATTTTCCCGGTACCACCGTATTCGACGTCGGAATAAGCATCTAACAGAAAAGAAGCTCCTGAATATTTTACCAATACTGAAAAGTCAAAGCCATTATTTATTCTGAAACTTTTAATTACAGGGAAATTAATTTTACCTATCATTTCAGGGATTTCTTCTCCGTGTAATTGAACAGCATTTAAATGCAGTTCAGCTGCAGTTTTAATAATAAAATCCGGGGTTTCATTTACAAATACACCTACTTTTATTGTGAAAGGAGAGAGGTGCTTAATTATTTCTTTGGCAGAGTACGGTTCGATATATCTTTTGCTTTTTTTATAAAAGATAAATCCAAGTGCATCGGCTCCTTCAGATTCACAAAATAGTGCATCTTCTAAATTAGTGATACCGCAAGTTTTAACCTTTACCATCAGTCTTCATTCTCCGGGCCTCGCCTGTCTGCGCTGGCTTCATTCTTAAAATTAAGCAGGACAGGCTCTCCATTTTCCATTTTCCATTTTCCATCTCCCATCCTTAAACACCATTCTTTTAGCTCTTTAAATTTTTTTTCAATATTTTTTGAGGCCATTAAATGTTCGCCAATTAATAGTGCATCAATACCGGCTTGAATTAAAAAATCAATATCTTCTTTTTTATTTATACCGCTTTCTGCAACTAAAACAGAATCATCCGGAATAAGTTTTGAAAGTTTTAATGTTGTATTTAGATCAATTGAAAAATCTTCCAGGTTCCTATTATTAACTCCTAAAATATTATTTACATCAAAATCTATTTTGTCAAGCTGCTTTTCGGAATGGAGCTCAAGCAGAACTTCAAGACCAGCCTCTTCAGCAGCATTTGATAATTCTTTTATTTGGGATTTAGATAATATTTCACTAATCAGGAGAATCAAATCAGCCCCGTTTCCTTTAGATTGAAAGACTTGGAATTCATCAATGATAAAGTCTTTTCGTAAAAGCGGAGCTTCTTTTATTGAAGCGATCTCTTTTAGGAATAAAATATTTCCTTTGAAAAAATTTTCATCGGTTAAAATTGATACTGCATCTGCACCGCATTTAAAATATGTTTCAGCGATTTTTAAATGATTAAAATCTTCACGAATTATTCCTTTGGAAGGGCTTGCTTTTTTGATTTCCGAAATAATAGAAATATTCTGATTATTTTTTGTTTTTTGATAAAATTTGAGCGATTTCAATTCAAAATATTTCATTTCTTTAAAAGAATTAATAGAATATTTCTGCTTTAATTTCTTTACTTCTTCTTTTTTAACTTCAACTATTTGTTCAAGAATATTCAAAGTAATCATGTTTTGTAATTATTGATTCGATTTTTTGATTTAAGAACATGAATTAACGATTTGTGATTTTAGAAGTTAAATCACAAATCATCGAATCGTTAATCGATATTCTTAAATCACTCTTTAAACTAAAAAACCCTTCCCGGTGAACGAGAAGGGTTTTTATAAATTTCTATTTTAGTCTCTTATCACCGGGACATACTATTTCGCGTACTAAACCAATACCAAAAATAGTTAAAATAATATGTCACGGTAAAATTTTTCATAATTTAAACTACTAATATAGAACTCTTTTCTTCTTTGTCAAGAACTAAAATTAGATTTTTCATATAATAAATTTAACTCATACTGCCGCTGAATTTTCTCAACTCATTAAGCTTTGCAAAAGCTGCCCCGCTTAGAATTGAATCTTCAGCTGCTTTGTGGCATTCATTTAACATTTCGGAAAAGCCTGCACAAAATAGTGCAAGAGCTGAATTAGCTGCAATTGTATTGAATGCACCATTACGACTTTTATTATCAAGTACATCTAAAATAATTTGGGCATTTATTTCTGCAGTATCTCCCTTAATATCTTCATCTCTTAGCTTAGGATAATCAAATGTTTCATTTGTTATTGTATATGATTTAATTTCCTTTCCGTTATTGTATTCATGAATTTCAGTTATATCGCCAAGATAAACTTCATCATAGCTGTCGTTTGAACATACAAAGCAGGCTTTTTCGAAATCGAGATATTTTGCTGCTTCAGACATTGTTCTGGCAGCTTTCCTGCTAAATGTTCCGATCAATTGTTTTCTAACTCCGGCAGGATTAGTTAAGGGTCCCAGCATATTAAAAACAGTTTTCATAGCCAACTCTTTTCTAACAGGTGCAGCATATTTCATTGCAGGATGATAAAGAGGGGCAAAAAGAAAAGTAATTCCAATTTCCCTCAATGCTTTTTCAGATTCATCCCGGCTTAAGTTAATATTAACACCAAGATTTTGTAAAACGTCTGCGCTTCCGCTTTTACTTGAAATTGAACGGTTGCCGTGCTTGGCAACTTTAACACCTGCACCTGCTGCAGTAAAGGCAACAGCCGTCGAAATGTTAAAACTCCCTGAATTATCTCCTCCTGTGCCGCAAACATCGATAGCGTTTTCATCATCACATTCAATTTTTATACAGTTGTTCCTCATTGCTTTTGCAAAACCGGCTACTTCGGCAGGAGTTTCTCCTTTAGCTTTAAGAGCTACTAAAAATCCAGCAAGAAGTGAATTATTGACATTGCCGGTCATTACTTCATTCATGATTGTAAAAGCTTCATCGAAAGAAAGATCTTCTTTTTCGATTACTTTTTCCAAGTATTGCTTCATGATGATTCTCCTTAAAAGAGTTTACAAAAACTTCAAAATGTTTAGGCAAAGCGAGTTTTATTTCGCTGATAAAAAAGTTCTAATCGTAAGAGAAACAAATTACACTTACAAGAATTTCTATTGAGACAGCCAGTTATTAATGATATTTTTTCCTTCTTTGGTTAAAATAGATTCCGGGTGAAATTGGATTCCCTCAACAGGATAGTCCTTATGACGAATTCCCATAATTACTCCATCATCAGTTTCAGCTGAAACTTCCAAACAGCCCGGAAGGCTTTCTCTATCAACAATTAAAGAATGATATCTTGTTGCTTCAAACCGCTGGGGAATTTTATTAAACAAAGTTTTATTGTCATGATTAATGAAAGAAGTTTTACCATGCATAAGTACCGGAGCTTTTGCTACTTTTCCGCCGTAAACAATTCCCATTGCCTGATGTCCCAAACATACGCCGAGAATTGGAGTTGTTTTTCCAAATTCCCTGTAAGCGGTAAGCGATGCATTTGAATCTTCAGGTATTCCCGGGCCGGGGGAAACTAAAATTTTATCAGGCTGCAATTCATTAATTTGTTCGGCATTAATTTCATCATTTCTTTTAATTACAAGTTTTATTTTATGATTTCCCAAAAGCTGAACAAGGTTATATGTAAAAGAATCATAATTATCAATTACCAGAATTTTCATCTATCACCTCCGCATATTTTAAGGCGTTTATCATTGCTGCCGATTTATTTTTTACTTCTTTGGCTTCAAGCTTGGGAACGCTGTCGGCTACAATTCCGGCACCGGCCTGCCAGTATATTGTATCTCCTTTAGCAAATAAAGTTCTTATTGCAATGCACATATCAAGATTTCCTGAAAAATCAAAATAGCCGACTGCACCTGCATAAACATTTCTTTCTTTTTTTTCATAATCGTTTATTAATTGTATCGCCCTAATCTTAGGAGCACCGGAAACAGTTCCTGCTGGAAAACAGGACATTAATGCATCAATTGAATCTTTATCTTCGGCAAGTATTCCTTCAACTTTGGAAACAATATGCATTACGTGTGAGTACTTTTGGATCTTCATACTTTCACTAACTTCAACAGTACCATATTCACAGACTCTTCCAAGATCATTTCTACCCAGATCTACAAGCATTGTGTGTTCTGCAAGTTCCTTAGGATCATTCATCAGGTTTTGTTCAAGTGATTTCTCTTCTTCAATATTTCTTCCGCGTCTCCTGGTTCCGGCAATTGGTAATACCTGTGCTCTCCTGTTTTTAACTTTTAGAAGATCTTCCGGCGATGTTCCGATAATTTTGAAATCGTTATTAAATTCCAGATAATACATGTAAGGGGATGGATTAATAATTCTAAGTGCACGGTAAACATTAAGTAAATCTCCTTTATATTTTGCAGAAAATCTTTTCGAAAGGACAATCTGAAAAATATCTCCCTCAACAATGTTTTTCTTACCGCATTCAACCTGCCGGCAAAATTCCGTAGAATCAAATTCTCCCGAAATATTGTTTTTTAATGAAAAATTAGAATTGTATTCGAATGGTCTCTTTAGTTCATTCTTCAGTTCTTTTAATTTCTCCTGTGCTTGTGAATATGCATTTTCAAGATTAGTGTCCTCTTCTATCTTAACATTTGATATCAAGATTATTTGATGTTTAAAATGGTCGAAAGCGAGAATTGTATTATAAATTCCCAAAATTGAATCGGGATTGTTGAAACTTTCAGTTGTGAATTGAATAACTTTTTCTACAAGACCAATATTTTCAAAACCTATATACCCAACAATTCCCCCGGTAAAATCGGGCAATTCATCAATTTTCGGCTGTTTGTACTTTTGAAGTTCATTTCTTATATGCTTAAAAATTGAAGCATTTATTTTTTTTGATGAGCCGTTTGTGAATTCAGTAACTTCCATTCCTTTATTGGAAAAAATCTTTTCAGGCTCTCTTCCGGTGAAGGAATATCGAGCCATATTTGCTGACCCTTCAACAGATTCGAGGAGAAAATTTTGTCCCCCTGTCTTGCGGATTTTTAAATCGGCAAGAACAGGTGTTAGTAAATCGGCTGTTATTATCTCATAGACAGGTATGAGATTATATTCTTTCGAAAGTTGTTTAAATTGATCAAAGTTCATATAGTGGTAATCCCTTTATGGATATTTATTATTGCCGTTTCTTAATCTTACTCTAACTCTTTCTTCATTGAATCTTGATTAAGATTACGATTAAGAGTAAGATTATGAATCATTGTTAAATTATCTTTAAGATAAAAAAGAACAAAAAAAACCCTTCCCAGTGTTTCTGAGAAGGGTTAAATTATAAAAATTATATTATTATTTATCTCATATCACCGGGACATGCTATTATACAAATTATTCCACCACCACCATGAGTGATTAGAAATTTTATAATATGTCCCGCTAATACTTTTCATAATTGAATCACAAATATACACTTCTTTTCGGCTTTGTCAATACCTAACTGAAATTATTAAATTTTAATTCAATCAAATGATTAGAATTTTCAATAAAAAAGACGTTAATAGAACGCAGATTTTTATGATTTTTTATGATTGGTTAGGATCATAATAAATCATAATCATCTTAACAAATCAGTGTTCCATTAAATTTCAAAGATATCTGCAAAAATATTTTATAATATAAATGAGTATTGAAATCCTACTTTAAGAAGTCCGTAATCGATTTTATCAAACCATATATAACTTGAAACATCGCCGGCTCGATCAATCCCAAATTTTTGTTTATTTGGAATATGATAGGTTATATCGATATTAAAGTTTTCAGAAGAACTATATCCAATTCCAAAACTTATAAATGCAAAATCCCCACCGGCAAAAGCAGTATTATGACCAGTTCCAACATTGTTAAAATAATCAACACCTATAATAACATAAAATTTTGTTTTGAATAGATTAGCTTGTAAAAATATTCCATAATTAAAACCCCAGAAATCTTCGTGAGACAGCATGAATCTATATCTGAAATCTAATTTATAATTTTTTAGAATTTTTAAACCTGCAGTCAAATAAAGATTCAATGGTATAAATGGTCTGAATGTCTGTCTATTTTCTCAAACATAAAATCTACTTCATCTCTAATTCCTAACTCAAGATTTTAAAATAATACTAATCCATTGTTGAAAGTAATTTGTCCGGTCCCATGACCACCGTCGTTATTATTAGAGAGAATATTTACACCTCCAATTCCATAAATATCGGAATTGAATAAATCCGTTAAAAATATTTCATTTCAAAGTATGCAATAATAAAAAGCGTGCGGAATATTCAGTTGAACGCAGCAGACCGAACCTGATATTTAACGATTATAATATTTTAAAAAAATAAATCCCATAATGATTTACATATTAAATGGAAAAACTGAAGTCCGGAGCTTGTTTTCTATATTAGCAGACATAACCATAGATTCAAACCTAATATCGAATTCCATAGTTAATCAGATATAACACTTGATTCGGAATCTTTTACTGGGTGAAAATTCATGTAGAAGAGTAATTAGTACAATTTGAGTTGATATGTTATGCTGTTGATATATATTCACTTGGGCGAAAAGCAATGAGGGGATAATAAATAGAAATAAGAAAAATTTTATCATTTCGTATGAAAAACTTATTCTGATCAAAAGTGGTAATTAGTATTCCAGCCTATTAATAAACCGGTTAATGTTCCCATAATTAATCCTACAAATGCTCCTAAAAATAGCTCCTTAGCCAGGGTCGGTTTGCAAAAGTTCGTTTTCCGCCGGTTTTAATATTGAAAGTTAAAGCACCTATTACCCCGCCTGCCAGAAGGCCCGAAAAAAACCGGGAACGATCCCCTTCCAATGGGTATTATATTTTATTTCTTTTACTGAAGTTAGAGGAAGGATAGTTTTAAAGGTCAATTTTTCACTGGTTTTACATTTTTAACGAATTGGGCTGAACTATTATATTTTCTGCATATAGTTCTCTTCCGTTCTTTAATGAAAGATAAGCTGATTTATAATCTACAGATTTATAATCTATTGAATTTATTTCCGATAAAGGTATTTCTACATTTCTTCTTTGAACTTTATCGCCATTAAATATTAAAAAATCGTCTTGGATTTTTGCCCCGTAGGCGGCTGTTAAAATGCTGTCATCATTCAGGATAATATTAAGTCTTTTATTTTCAACATGATCATTTAAGTAATTGTAATAATCTTTTTTCGAATCAAATTCTTTAGCAACATAACTTGTTGAACAGCCAAATAAAAATACCGAAGAGATCACTATTATTAAATTTAAGACTTTCATAATTTGCTATTTGATAAATGTTGTGAACCTAGTGATTAAATTGATAAGTATAATTGAAACCATTTATTATACCAATAATAACCCCGAACATTGCACCGGTTAAAGCTGTACCTATTGCAATAAATCCTTGACTTGAATCTCTTGATCTAATATCATAAAAAATTTCGATACCAACATATCCTGCAAGAGCCCCTGATATACTACCTGCGAAAAACCCAATAGGAATACCCGGCCACCTTATTTTATAACTTATTTCTTTTATTGAATTTAGTGAAATACTTTTATGTGTAATCAGATTTTCACTTATACTACACTTGATTGAACTAGGTAGGAAAATCATATCTTTTGTTTCCATTTCCCGCCCGTTTTCTAAAGATATGTGAGCTAATCTATTATCCGTTGTTTTATATTCGATAGAATTTATTTGATTTAATGGAATTCCTTCATTTCCATTTTTTACTGTAATAACATTATATAATAGAGAATCATCCCAAATTTTCCCTCCTAATGTGGTTGTAATAATGCTGTCCGTATTTAATAAAATACTTATATTTTTATTTTCTGCATGATCATTAAATTTTTTATAATAATTTTCTTTAGATGGAAAATCTGCTAGTCGGTAAGTTGTTGAATAACCGACAAATAAAAGAAAAGAAACATTAATTAGTAAAATTAATTTCATTAGAAATACTATTTTTTATATGAATAAAGTAAAGTGCGATTTATTTTCTGCATGAAATCGAAGGAAAGACAATTTTCAGTATCAGCTTTTAAAATCCCCAAATTTTTATCCCTTAATATGATCCAAACAATTATAAGATAATAGCCGTAAAAAATCAATGGTTCGACCTTATCATCACTATTTTGACTTTAAAAGACTTTAGTGACTAAATATAAACGCAGTTCATACTAAAAGTCTTTACCTTGAAACTAAAAACGGTTTATCTGTATATTTAATTATTATAAATAAAGAAAAATTCAGTTATATGACCAGAGAAATGTTCCGTGCAAAAATTCATCGCGCTACTGTTACTATGGCGGAATTATATTATGAAGGAAGCATAACAATAGATGAGGATTTATTAAAAATCGCAGATATTCTGCCTCATGAAAAAGTACAGGTAGTAAATTTAAATAACGGGAACAGGCTTGATACTTACACATTAGTAGGTCCTGCCGGCAGCGGGATGATTTGCTTAAATGGACCGGCTGCTCGACTGGGCGCTATTGGTGATGAAGTAATCATTATAGCTTATTCTCAAATGAGCGATGAAGAAGCCCGAAAGCACAAACCCAAAATAGTATTAGTTGACAAAAAGAATAAAGTTTCAAAGATATTGTGATTTTTATAATATTTGGATAGTAAGTTTCATTGATTTTAATTCAGTTTTTAGTTAATATTTAGCCAAATAAAAAGGCTTAGATATGAAAAAATTAGGAATTTTATTTTTCATTATAATAGGTATTTCTGCTGCAAATGCCCAGTATAAAGACTCCGGATTTCATGAATCGGATATTAAAAATGCAATCATTGATAATTCTCCTTCATCTTTCTTTGGATTTCTAAAATCAAGCAACTTCCAGATGCACCAGAGTTATGATTTTTCCTATTCTACGTTCGGGAATGGACAAGGTTTAGCACTTGGGGTTTTAACAAACAGTATGTTTTACAAATTTTCCAATAACCTAAATGGGCAGGTTGATATAAGTTTAGTCCATTCTCCATACAGCTCACTGGGAAGGGATTTTCAAAATAGTATTAACGGAATTTATTTGAGCAAGGCTGCTATAAATTATCAACCCTGGAAAAATACATTGATTTCAATTCAGTATAGAAATACTCCTTATTCATATTACAATCCATTTAATCCATATAATTCATATGGTTTTGGATATGATGCCTTTGACAGCGGCAATAACAGCTCAATTTTTATACGGTAAATAATGAGGTTATTAAAAGAAGTTATATGAGTGTTAATAAGTGAAGGTAAAAAACCGTCCTCAAAGACCGCCGAAAGATATAAATTTAAAAACCTCTGCTTCAAATTTTTTTTATAATTTAATTATCATTTTTTTAGGGGCAATTATAATTTTTTTAGCTTATTCCCTTTATTTAAAGATAAAAAACAAAGAAGATGCTGAAAAGGAATTAGCAAAGAAAAAGCTGGCTGCGCCGATAGTCCAGGTTGAAGTTTTAAATGGCTGCGGTATTTCAGGTGCTGCTGAAAAATTTACTGATTATTTAAGAAGTAATAATTTTGACGTTGTTCAAACAGGAAATTATATCTCTTTTGATGTTGATAAATCAATGGTAATTGATAGAACTGGTAATAAAGCTAACGCTGTTAAAGTTGCCGATGCCCTCGGGATTGATCACAAATATATAATTCAGCAAATAAATAATGATTATATATTAGATGTTTCATTAATTATTGGAAAAGATTTTAAACAACTAAAACCAAACAATCAATAAAAAGGATTAAATTTGGATTCAAAACAATTAGCCGACAATGTTACTGATCTTATTTTTAACAAGAAAGGATTTGATGTTAAGATTTTAGATTTACGCGAACTCACTGCAATGGCGGATTTTTTTGTTATCTGCAGTGCCGATTCGGATACGCAGGTTAGAGCAATTGCAGATGAAATTGATAAGAGCTTAAGGGATGAAGGTATTAGAGTATGGCATAAAGAAGGGTACAAAGGTTTAAACTGGGTCTTGTTAGATTATATTGATGTTGTTGTCCATGTATTTAAGAAGGATGTTAGAACCTATTACAATCTTGAAAGACTTTGGGGAGACGCTCCTTCAATTGATGTTGAAGATCCGGCTTTACTATTAAAGAGCAGTAAATCAGTAAAAGTATCAAAGTCGCCTAGATAAAACATATTATAATGTTGTATTAACCGGTATTAAATTGAAAGAATATTTACAATCTATTTTTAATAGAGTCTCTGAAAAGCTTCCTTATTTGAAGGATATACCGCTCATTTTTGACGTGCCTAAAATCGAATCTCATGGTGATCTTTCTACGAATGCTGCAATGCTTTTAACCAAGCAGTTGAGAAAGAACCCGAGACAAATCGCTGAAGAGATTATTTCAAACCTGGCGCCGGATACGGGCGTAATTGCCAAAACCGAAATCGCGGGTCCGGGATTTATAAATTTCTTTTTTACCCCCGGGTTTTTAGCCGGTATAATTAAAAATGTTCTTCAAGAAGGAAGTAACTTTGGAAAATCAGAAAAATATTCAGGCAAAAGAACAAATGTAGAATTTGTATCAGCAAACCCAACGGGACCTTTGACCGTGGGGCATGGCAGGAATGCCGTAGTCGGTGATACAGTTGCCAGTCTTCTTGAGTGGATTGGTTATAAAGTAGACAGGGAATATTATTTCAACAATGCCGGAAGACAGATGAGAGTTCTTGGTGATTCTGTCCGTTTACGCTACTTAGAATTGAGCGGTGAAGCTGTTGAGTTTCCATCAGATTATTATCAAGGTGAATATATTAGAGATATAGCAGAAAAACTATTTGAAAAACATGGAGACAAATTAAAAAGTGAATCCGCCGAAGGAATATTTAAGGAAACTGCCGAAAAAGAAATTTTTGATGAAATAAAAAATACTCTTAAAAGATTAAAAATTGAGCATGCAACTTTTTTTAACGAAAATTCTCTTTATGAGGACGGAAAAATAAAATCTTTGCTTGATACGTATAAAGAAAAGAAATTGTCTTATGAAAAGGACGGTGCAGTATGGCTGAAGCTTTCCGAAATCAAAAATGATTCAAGCTCTTCTGAAGATAAAGTAATTGTTAAATCCACAGGTGAACCTACTTACAGGCTTCCGGATATTGCTTATCATTCTACAAAATTTGAAAGAGGTTATGATTTAATTGTTGATTTATTCGGCTCCGACCATAATGCAACTTATCCTGATGTTTTAGCCGGATTAAAAGTGCTAGGCTATGATACTGAAAAAGTGAAAGTATTAATTTATCAATTTGTCACCGTTATGGAAAACGGGGAAGCGGTTAAAATGTCAACCAGGAAAGCAAATTATATTACACTTGATCAGCTAATAGATGATGTTGGAAGTGATGTTGTAAGATATTTTTTTAATATGAGAAATATGTCAACGCACATGAACTTTGATTTAACACTGGCAAAAAAACAATCAGATGAAAACCCTGTTTTTTATCTGCAGTATGCTCATGCAAGGATCTGTTCAATATTAAAGATGACAGAGAAAGAAAGTCTTACCGCATCAACAGAAAACACAAATTTATTATCAACTGATGAAGAACAGAAGCTATTGAAGAAGCTTCATGAATTTAAAGAAGAAATATTATTCTGTGCTGAAAATTTTGAAACTAACCGCATCTGCAGCTACCTGGAAGAATTAGCAGCGATATTTCACAAATTTTATACTTTTCACAGAGTTTTAGGTTCGGAAAAAAATTTGGCTGAAGCGCGTGTTGCACTTATCCAGGCAGTAAAAATAGTGATCAAAAACGGATTATCTATTTTAGGAGTGAATGCGCCGGAAAGGATGTAGTGAAATGGGAAATAGTTGATTATTAAATAAATATTTTGATAATTTATTAACCATTTAAAGCAGCTGATTATCGGAGAATGAAATGTCAAAGAAAAAAACCAGGGAAAAAAGAAACAAAACAAGTTTAAAAAATTCTGACGAGACCAACACTGTAGGGGAAAAATTAGACAAAAAGATTTATGAAAAGGAATTGGCCCTAATGCAATTAGAACTAGTCAAGTTGCAGGAGTGGATTAAGGAAAAAAAGCTAAAAGTTGTTGTGATTTTTGAAGGACGTGATGCCGCAGGAAAAGGCGGAGTAATTAAAAGGATAACACAAAGTCTGAATCCCAGAATTTGCAGGATAGTTGCATTGGGAACACCAACCGAACGGGAAAAAACTCAATGGTATTTTCAAAGATATGTACCGCATTTACCTGCTGCCGGCGAAATGGTTCTTTTTGATAGAAGCTGGTACAATAGGGCTGGGGTTGAAAAGGTTATGGAATTTTGCACTATGGAAGAGTATAAGGAATTTTTAAGATCTTGTCCGGAGTTTGAGAGAATGCTGGTACGTTCAGGAATAAAATTAATCAAGTATTATTTTTCGGTTAGTGACGAGGAACAGGAAAAAAGATTTCAAGCTAGAATACAAGACAGATCAAAACGCTGGAAATTAAGCCCTATGGATTTACAATCACGTTCAAAGTGGGTAGAGTATTCAAAGGCAAAAGACGAAATGTTTACCTTCACTGATATTAAACAGGTTCCCTGGTATGTTGTTAATGCTGATAATAAGAAGAAGGCAAGATTAAATTGTATCGCCCACCTGCTAAGTTTGATTGAATATGAGGATTTGACACCGGAACAAATTAAACTTCCTCCACGGCAAAAAAATGAAGGTTATATAAGACCTCCCATTTCTGACCAGACCTTTGTGCCGGAGAAGTATTAATTATATACGCATTTAATATTAAATACCTC
This sequence comes from uncultured Ignavibacteria bacterium, assembly GCA_963739895.1. Lineage (GTDB taxonomy): Bacteria > Bacteroidota > Ignavibacteria > Ignavibacteriales > Ignavibacteriaceae > CAVQBP01. Next base: position 96,677 of record CAVUCR010000021.1, read on the forward strand.
ATTTAAAAACATTTGAAAATTCCTTCACAGCCGGCTAAATAACATATACAATTTTTAAAAAACACTTTTTAATCTGCAATTGCAGCCGAGGCAGCATAAATCCTGTTTGCCCCGGAATTCAATAAAACCTTTCCGCATTCCGAAATTGTTGCTCCTGTAGTTATCACGTCGTCGATCAGTAAGATATTTTTCCCTTTAATTTTTTTATTGCTTTTGATCTTAAAAGCCTCTTCTATATTTTTTTGTCTTTCAAATAAATTCATTGTGGTCTGGGATTTTGTATATCTTTTCTCTTTATGATTCCTGAAGCTAAATTAATTTTTACTTCTCTGCTCAAACCCTTGGAAATATAAAAAGATTGATTATATCCTCGCTCAGCTTTTTTTAACCGGTGCAAGGGAACGGGTATAATTAAATTAATATTCCAGTTTAAGTTATCATCTTTTAGTTTTTTGCCTAACTGCTCGCCAAGAAAAATTCCCGTTAAAAATCTTCCTTTATATTTTAATGAATGAATTATATGCTGCAGTTCTTTATCTTTTTCGAAAACGTACATGGATGTGAAACCGGAAATAATATTCTTGTTATAAAATTTTTTTTCAAATTCAGATTTTAATCTTTCTTCATCTGCTCTTTGAATTTTATTTAAACATGAAGGGCAGACAAATTTTTCAGAAGTTAATAACTTGGTTTTGCAAGATGGACAAAAACGGGGGAGAAAGAAATTAAATATTTCTGTAATTAAATCCAAAAAATTAAAAAATTTAAAGATTGAAAGATTAAAAAATGCTCCCCGGATCGGCTTCGAATATGGATTAAAGTCTGTGAAATAATATAATAAATATTCTAATTTCGATCTTCTTTTTCGTAATATTTTTTCAAAGGATTAATTCTTTTATCCAAAAAGTAATCTTGAAATTTTTCAATCTTTTAATTGCGTTACAGCATACCGGCTCTTTTCCTAAAAAACCATTCCAAAGCAAAAAAGAGTATCGCTATTGCCATGAGCCATTCATTCGACCAGAGCTTTATTTCATTTACATTAGTTTTCTCTTTTGAAGTTCTTTTATTTAAGTTTTTAATCAGACTAAATAATTGATTATCATTTGAGGAATTGAAGAATTTTCCGCCTGTTTCATTTGCCAATGAACTTAGGAACTCATAATTCATCTGAGGATTTATCATTTCAATATCTACTTCACCAACGTTAAATTTCCCTGCATCGGTTCCCAACTTATTTCCGTTTTGAGTTGCTACCCCGCTATACCGGTAATTCCCTGATTTGTTTATCTGCAGACTTGCTTCATATAAACTGTTTCCAACCGCACTTAAAGTTAAATTGTAATTCTCTTTTTCTCCGTTTATATTGACTTTTACTTCCGCATCAGAAACCGGATTAAAAGTTTCATCATAAATCTGGCCGGTAAAATCAATATTTTCCCCCGATGAATAATTCTTTTTGGAAGTTTTGATTGTAACCTGTCTCTGTTTATCTGAAGTATTTAACCATTTCACACTATTCAGAATAAAATTGTCAAATAAGTTCAAATTATCATCGGCAGTCTGCAGCTTCCATTTCCAGATATCCTTTGCGAGGACTGCGATTGATCTTTTACTGCCTAATTTTCTCGTAACAATTAAAGGAGAATTTATGGGCACATTATTAATTCTTACGGTTGAAATAACTTCATCTTCCGGTTTTGACTTGTAGTTTGCCCCGGGCTGAAAAACCGGCGGTAAATTATTCCATGCATCAACCGGGTTTTTAGCATTATTCTTAATTAAAGGATTATTTAATTCGGAAGAAGGAATATTCGGCTGGACTTCAGTTAAATTAGATGAAGGATTATTAGCAATAAAAGGGAGTTCACTCTGAAATTGTTTCAATTTTGAGAAATCTGTATTACCAGATAACGTAATAAAAAAAGGTTTGCTTTTATTATAAACCGCATCATGTACTTCATTTAAAAATTCATCGGGAGTTTCTCTTGTTGGAAAACCTATGAGAAAAAGTATTTGTGCGCTGTCAACTAATTCCTGCCTGCTATTTTTTTCTAAAAAATTATTTCGACCTATTTGCGTAATAGAGTTTACAGAAAGATTCTTATCTTCAGTTAAGGTATTTTTTATGAAAGAAAGATCCGGGGATGGAGCACCGCTGATAAGAAGGACTTTAATTTTATTGCTCAATACATTTATATAAAAAATTTTCTTATTATTTGCTGAAGTAAACTCACCTTTTAAGTCAGAAATTTCGATTGTTAACTTTTTTTCCCCGCCAATTTTTGGTGTATAAATAAAATTAAGATTCTGGACGCCATCCTCACTTAATTTAACTGTTCTTTGTTCAATAAGAAGATCATTTTCATAAAAAGATACATTAACATTTTGATTCGCGAATCCATTATTTAAAATTGTTGCCTGGATTGTTGTTGGAGTTTGAGCATAAATATATTCATTATATAAAACATTTTTTAACTCGATATCTTTATGTTTTGTTGTATCTCCGACGCCAATTGTAAAAACCGGGATATTTAATTTTTCAGCTGTATAAAGCGGATTTATACCATCTGTAATAACACCGTCACTGATAATAATTACAGAAGAAATATTGCTATCATCCTCTTTTACTTTATTAAATATTTTAGAGAAATTTGTACTTCCTTCTGAAAAATTTATTTCGGATAAGCTGTCGCTGCCAACACGCACTACATTATTTCCAAATGAATATAATTTAGAATTATTGAACAAATTTTCCGAGCCCGCTTCATTCAAAAAATTATTAATAGATTCTTCCCTGTGTGTTCCATCCTTAATTTGGATGGATCTTGAATTATCTACAAATATTAAATTAACAGGTTCAAGAATTATCTTTTTTGTTAATGTCAGAATCGGTTCGAATATTACAAACAACAGCAAAAGCAAAGCTAAAGTTCTGAGTGTAACCAGGAAAATTTTTCTTGACGTACTTACAACCGGTATGGTATACTTGTATACATAAACAGCGTAAGCACCAAAGAGTATGAGTACTGCAAAAAAGAAGAGAGGACTATAAGAAAAGGTAAGATTAATCTTTTCAAAATTAAACATTAAAAAGTTAAAGCTCCCTTCAATACTGTGACAGCCTGCCCCGATATATACAATTCATTGCTGGTTTGATTATATTTAACTTTAACTCTGCCGCGCCTGTTTAAAACATCTCCCTGTTCAAACATTAAAGTTATTTCATTTCCCGGGCTTTTAATAAAATTTAATTTCTTTAAAACAAGAATAAACGGTCCGTTTGCAGATCCCGTTACAGGGTCCTCATCTATTCCATAATAAGGAGCAAAAAAACGGCTGTGAGCAAAACTTTCCCGGTCAACAGTTTCCAAGGTATATACTACAACTGCATTAAATTCATTTTTTGATTTTGTAATAATTTTTAAACTCCTAAAATCAGGTTGAATGCTATGCAAGGTTGATAAATCTTTTACATATACATATAGATACCCGTTTTCAACAATTATGAAAGGGACATCTTGATCAAGAAATTTGCTATTAATATTTAATGCTTTAATTATTTCTTCTTTATTACCATCAAATACTTTCATTGAAAAAACAGGGATTTGCATAAAATAAAATCCGCCTTCTGCTTTGCAGTTTAATATACCAGAACGTGTTTCAAATTTTACATCCGTATTATTTTCCAGCCATTTCTTTTCCGTTAGAAAATGAAGGGAAGCAATCGTAGCATGTCCGCACAATTCAACTTCGGTAGCAGGAGTAAACCATCTCAAATTATAATCTGCACTAGGTGATTTTGAAAGAAAAGCAGTTTCTGCCAGGTTCATTTCCTTGGCGATTTTCTGCATTTCTTCTTCACTTAAATTATCACCAAAAGTGACCCCGGCAGGATTTCCTTCAAATGGTTTATTTGTAAAAGCATCTATCTGATAAATTTCAATCTGTTTTCCCATTTAAGAGCCTTTCAATTTTCCATTTTTTCATTCTCTCAAATGTATCATAATCAGTTAAATCAAAATGGATAGGTGTAATTGAAATATAATTTTTTCTTATTGAAGCCTGATCGGTTTCTATTTCGGTATCTACTTCAAGAAGATTACCGGTGAGCCAGTAATAATTTTTACCATAGGGGTCTGTCCGTTGCTCGTAAATATCATCCCATTTGGATTTGCCCTGCTTAGTTAAATGGATGCCTGCAATTTCTTCTTCGGGAACATCCGGAACATTCACGTTTAATAATGTTCCTGCCGGTAAATCTTTATCGACAATTTCAAGAGCAAGTTTTTTTGCAACTTTCGCAGCAAGGGAAAACTCTTTAGCCGCATGGTTTGTTACTGAAATTGCAATCGAAGGAATATCCATAATAGCGGCTTCTCTTGCAGCCGAGACTGTTCCCGAATAAATAATATTTATTGCGGTATTTGAACCATGATTTATCCCTGATACCACCAGGTCCGGCGGTTCTTTCATAATATTTCGCACACCCATTTTCACACAATCCGCGGGCGTTCCTTCAACAGCATAACCAAAAAATTTCCCGTTCCTGCTATATTCTATTACGCGCAACGGAATCTGCATTGTAATTCCGTGCCCTACTGCACTTTGCTCTTTACGTGGAGCAACCACTGTTACTTCTGCTATTTCTTTAAGAGCCTCGGTTAAAACCCAAATTCCCATGGAATCTATGCCGTCATCATTACAAACTAAAATTTTCAAGATTTTCCTTATTTATAAATTGAGTTACTAATATAATGGAAAGGGGGTATACTCTCAATTGATTTGATGGGTGTTTACTATATTTTGCACTTAAAATGCATGAAGTAATAAATTTGAAAATAATTCCCGCATATTGTTACTTAATACCAAAAACAGACATTTTTTCTTAACTTGCAATTTATTTTTATTTTAGGTTCGGAAGATGGTAATTGTGAAGTCTTTATTATTAAACCGATATGAAGAATTAATTTTTGGGTTCAGCACTAAAATTTGTATTGAAAGAAATCCCCCTTATTATTTTAATGTTTCTAATTCGATCGGCGACGATGAAAATATTGTTAAAGAGAATAGAGAATTATTCTTTCAAGAATCTTGGATTAGAATCTGACAATGTTGCAATTCAAAAACAGGTTCATGGCGATAATATTAAGTACGTAACTAAAGGTGGATATTGCGGTGAGAGTGATGCTTTAATAACCGGGGAAAAAAATTTGGGTCTGGCAATAAGTACAGCCGATTGTACCCCGGTTTTTATCTTTGATAAAAAAAATAAATTTATCGCCGCAGTTCATTCCGGTTGGCGCGGTACCGAAAAAAAAATTTTATTAAAAGTTCTGCAGCAATTAAAGTATAAGTATAATTCTTCTTCTCAAGATCTAATAACATACATTGGCCCGTCAATCTGCCAAAAAAATTATGAAGTTGGGAAGGAAGTTGCTGAAAAGTTTGAAGAAAAATATCTTCTCCCTAAAGGAGATAAATATTTGCTTGATGTATCGGGAGTTAATTATGATATTTTATTGAATTTCAAAATACCTGCAGAGAATATTCAGAGGTCATCTTTTTGTACTTTTGAAATGAAATATCTTCTTCATTCATATCGAAGAGATGGTTTGCATTCGGGCAGAGCTTTCGGAATCATTGCAATGAGATAAAAATGTTTTCAAATAGTATTAAAATAATATTGGTTTATGCTTTAGCCTGTTTAATTTGGGGATCGACTTGGCTGGCTATTAAATCGAGTTTGGAATCTTTAACCCCGTTTTTATCTGCCGGGTTAAGGTTTGTTACTGCATCAACTTTAATATTACTGATTCTTAAAATTACAAAAATTGAAATCCAAAAAGATAAGCTATCAATCCGGCTATATATCTTAATGACATTTTTTTCTTTTGTTTTTCCATTCGGCTTAGTTTACTGGGCAGAACAATTTGTCCCTTCAGGATTATCTTCAGTTCTGTTTGCAATAAATCCTTTTTTTGTTGTTTTGTTCTCCTACTTCCTAATTTCAACGGAAAAAATCGGGTTTTTTAGATTTACAGGGATTACTCTCGGTTTTTCGGGTATCCTTATAATATTTTCCGATACATTTAATTTGGATTTTTCATCTTATTCCCTGGGAATGGCTGCGTTAGTTTTGAGTGCAGGCTTTCAGGCAGTAAATTCAGTATTCATAAAAAAATATGGAAATCATCTTCACCCGGTAAGTATGAACTTTATCCCAATGTTATTTGGAGGAATTACTCTTTCTGTTTTAGGTTTTTTCCTGGAAGATATGAACACAATTAAATTTGATTCAACTGCTGTATTTTCAGTTTTATATCTTGCTGTTTTTGGCAGTATAATAACATTTACATCATTTTACTGGTTATTAAAAAGGATAAGTGTGGTAATACTTTCATTGATTGCATTTATTACCCCTGTTATAGCCCTATTCCTAGGATGGATTTTCTTTTCCGAACAACTTTCTTTTAATGAATTAACGGGCAGTTTGTTAGTGCTCTGCGGACTACTATGGGCTAACTTTGGTAATTTTATAAAACTGAATAAAATGAGAAGAAAGTTAACAGTTTAATTAAATTCATCTTATTTTAGCGGGTAAGTATGTTAAATATAATAAGAATAAAAAAAGCAACATTTTACGGTTATCATGGGGTTCTATCCGAAGAGCAGAGTGTCGGTGGAAAATTTGAAGCCGACGTTGATATCTATACTGATTTTTCCAAAGCGGTGGAGATAGACAGCCTTAACCAAACTGTTGATTACGAAAAGGTTTATAAATTTATGTACCAGCTTGCTCTTGGACAAAAATATTATTTAATAGAAGCTCTTGCTGCTAAAATTGCAGATGAACTTTTGAAAAAATTTCCGCAGATACAAAAAATTGCTGTAAGAGTTCGAAAAAACAATCCTCCTCTCGGAGGTCTTGTAGATTGTGTTGAAGTTGAAGTTGTAAAAGAAAGGGATGAACTATCAAAATAGATAAATTATCTTTTGAATGGAAGTCATTTTTTTAATGGTAATATCAACATGTTTCAGAATATTGGAATAATGGAGATTTGGAATATAATTTTTAATAAAATTCCATTTTTCCACAATTCTATTTCTCCATTGTTGCTTCTTGCCGGGATTCCAAACAGGAAAAATTTAAGGAATTTGTCAAATACTGCTTATATTGCTCTCGGTTCGAACAAAGGTGATAAACTTGATTATTTAAGAAAATCTGTAAAAGAAATCGAAATTAAAAATGATTGTGAAGTCATCTCGGTTTCTTCAGTTTATGAAACTAAACCATTTGGTAACATCAAACAGGCTAATTTTTTTAATTGTGCGGCTGAAATAAAAACATCAAATACACTTGTTAATTTCTTTCATATTTTGAAAAATATTGAAAAGGAACTGGGAAGGACTAAAGCCAAAAAGTGGGGACCGAGAGAAATTGATCTTGACCTGCTTTTCTTTAATAACGAAATTTATTCGGATGATGAATTAAAAGTACCGCATGAAGGGATTCCCAGCAGGGATTTTGTTACTATTCCTTTGTGTGAAATTGCCCCGGATTTTATTCACCCTGAATTAAACATAAAAATTTGTGATATTTGTATTACAGAAAAGAATATTATTAAAAAACTAAAACAGAAAATATTCTAAAAGGAAAATAGTGAACGGAAACTCTGATTTAAACTCCGGAAGGGCTGATGTTAAATATATTGCCATTGAAGGAGTTATAGGTGCAGGAAAAACAAGTCTTGCAAAAAAAATTAAAGATAAACTAAACGCGGAATTAATTCTAGAGCAGTTTGAGGCTAACCCGTTTCTTGAAAATTTTTACTCGGACAGGCGGAGATATGCATTTCAAACTCAAATGTTTTTTTTAATAAACCGGTATAAACAGCAGGAAGCCTTAATACAGGAAAATTTGTTTACCGATTATTATGTTTGCGATTATACATTCGAGAAAGATAGAATTTTTGCTTATTTAAACCTGAACGGTGAAGAATTAAAGCTTTATGAATCAATATTCCCGCTCCTGGCCCGGAACTTACGGAAGCCTGACCTGGTAGTATATCTGCAATCAAGCGTAGAAAGATTAATGTTCAATATTAAAAAGCGGAGCAGAAGAATTGAAAGAAATCTAACCAGGAGTTATATTGAAGAATTAAGTGAAGCATATAACCATTTCTTTTTTAGATATAATGCAACTCCGCTGCTTATTGTAAATTCAACAGAAATAGATTTTGTAAAAAGCAGTAATGATTTTGATGAATTATTTAAACAAATATTTAGAGATGACAGAGGCATTATTGAATACTTCAAGCCGGAATCAAGAAGGATAATTTAATTATGCTGAGATTTATTTTATTTTTAGTTCTATTTTATATCATTTATAAAGTCCTTCAGTTTTTTTTAAGAAAATTAACTTCACCTTCGAAAAATAACCAGGATACCTTTAAAAGAAGCCCATCTCCAAAAAGTAAATATGAAAATGTGGAAGAAGCTGATTTTAAAGATATTTAAACCCGACGATAAAAATGATAAAAAAGAAGAGCAATAAGAATAAATTATGGCTAAAAAAAATGCTGCTTCAAAATTTATTAATTCAATCTTTCGGACTGTTTTATCAAAAAAAATTATAAATAGTTCTGATCTCGGCACTCCAAAAAAATTTTTAATTGTAAGGCAGCACAACCAGCTTGGTGATTTACTTGCCGGGGTTTCTTTATTTAGGGCTTTAAAGGAAACATATCCCCAATCTCATCTCACTTTAATTGTAAGTCCTTTTAATTATCCCGGTCTTATAAAAAATAAATTTATTGACAGGATGTTTATATTCGATAAAAAAAAAATATTTAAAGCAGATTATTTTTCTGAATTTCTTAAAATACTCAGGGATGATTATGATGTAGCAATTGTTCCGGTAGTAGTGTCAATATCATTTACAAGCAACTTAATAGCGCGCCTTTCAAAATCTAAAATTAGGATCGGTCCGGAATCTTTTAAACGGTGAACTAAATGAAAGCCGGTATTTATTTGATCGAAGAATTGAGCTTGACTGGAGGAAACATCCTGATTCTAATGTGTCCGAAAGAAGCCTGGATATTGTAAGGCCCTTTGGAATAAATACAATAAATTATCGTTCTGAAATTTCATTTGATAAAAATGATATTAAAGTTGCCGATAATTTTATTGAAGAAATGGCGCTCAAGGAAGGAGAATTATTAATAGGTCTGCATATTGGAGCGGGGAAGCCAGGCAACAGATGGTCACTACAGAATTACATTTCATTGATTAATAATCTTAATATGACTTATAAAGCAAAATTCTATTTAACAGGCAGCTCATCTGATAAAGAAGAGTTAGAATACATAGAAAATAATTGCACAATGGAAGCAGCTTTATTTCTGAATAAAGAGATTCCCCAGGTTGCCGCACTAATATCGAAATCAGATCTGTTTATTTCCAATGATACCGGAATAATGCATGTCGCGGGTTCAACAGATACTCCTCAAATATCTATTTTTGGTCCGACTAATCCTTTTAATTGGGCGCCGATAGGAAACAATAAATATTTTTTACGGAAGTCCGAGCTTATAGACGATGTTTCAGTGCAGGATGTTCTGAATTTATGCAGGGAAATTCTATCCGCAGAACAGCTTAATGAACTCGGCTGACGCATTCCAAATACTTAACATCTTTATTAAAAAAATTGTTAATTTATAATATGTTTGAAATTAAATATTATAAATAATCTTATGCCTAAATGGTTTAAAATTACTATTAGTGTAACAATCAGTTTTATAATAATAATTATTATCGGCGGTGCAATATTCTATCACATGCTGAAATTATCTTTGCCGGTTTACAGCGGAAAAGCAAAATCAAGATTTATTAAAAATGATATACAGATATATCGCGACAGCATGGCTGTACCTTACATTATTGCAAAAAGTGAAGATGATGCTTCTTTTGCATTAGGCTATGTTCATGCTCAAGAACGCTTATTTTCTATGGATTTAATGAGACGTGCCGGTGAAGGAAGGTTGAGTGAAATATTCGGCAGCCGCACTCTTCCATTTGATAAAATGTTCAAAACGATCGGTATTAAAAAAACTGTTGATAATATCTTAAAAAAGACCAATCCAAAAGTGATCGAATTTCTGCATGCATATTCAAACGGAGTAAATGAATATATCAAGGATGCTAAAGGAAAATATCCGGTTGAATTTGATGTTTTAGGATATGAACCGTATCAATGGACACCTGAAGATTGCCTGGTAATCGGGCGAATGATGGCATGGGAATTAAATATCAGCTGGTGGTCAGATATTTCTTTTACACAGCTCATTCAAAAATTCGGTGAAGAGAAAGTGAAAGAAATTTTACCAAATTATCCTGAAAATGCACCAGCTATTATTCCGCCGGAAATAAAAAAATATACAAAAATCGATAATTCTTTTATGAAAACCGACCAGGAATTTAGAGAATTTATGGATATGTCGGGTACCCACCTTGGCTCAAATAATTGGGTTGTGAACGGTACAATGTCTGCCAGCGGCAAACCGATAATAGCAAACGATACTCATCTTCACTATACGGCACCCAGCCAGTGGTTTGCTGTAGTAATTCGAAGCGATAGTTGGAATGCTTCCGGCGTTACTTTGCCCGGTGTACCGGCGGTCGTTATCGGGAAAAATGAAAATATCTCATGGACAGTCACAAATATTATGCTTGACGATGCTGATTTTTATATTGAAAAATTGGATTCAACAAAGAAAAATTATTTTTATAATGGTGAATGGAAAAAATTAAAAATATATCCTGATACAATTAAGATTAAAGATTCTTCCGATGTTGTAATTAAAATTGCTTCGACCGATCATGGCCCGGTAATTTCAGGCATTCATCCTTATAATTTACTTTACCCTAATAATAAACTAGGGCAGACTACAATTAGCATGAATTGGCTTGGAAATTATTATAGTAATGAGATGTATTCATTTTATCTTATAAACAGGGCAAAAAATTGGCAGGAATTTAAAGATGCTTTAAATACATATAGCGTACCCGGTCAAAATTTTGTTTATGCCGATAAAAATGGAAATATTGGATATGCTTTCGGCGGAAGAATCCCAATTAGGGAAAATAACGGGATCTCTTTTATTTATGATGGTACAACTGATAAATATGATTGGAAAGGATTCGTTCCTCAAAATCAGCTGCCTTCCTTCTTAAATCCGAAACAGAATTATATCGCTACGGCAAATAATAAAACTGAGAAGAATTTTAAATACCATATCTCTAATGTTTGGGAACCATCATCAAGAATTGAGCGAATTGAACAACTTTTAAAAGAGCAAAAGACTCATTCAGTTAGTGATTATGAAAAATATCAAATGGATTTTATTTCTCCTTACGCGGAAAAAATAACCGGGTTTATTCTGGATGCATTTAAAGGAGTAGAAGTAACAGACAAAAACTTACAATTGGTTCTGCAGCTTTTTCATGATTGGAATTACAAGTTTAATGAATACAGCCAGGTGCCCGCAATCTATGCTGTTTTTTTTAATCATCTTTTAAAAAATATTTATTATGATGAGATGGGAGAGGATCTCTATAATGAATTCGTATTTGTAGCAAATGTGCCCTATAATTCGGTTTTAAAAGTATTAAACGATTCGACTAATTCATGGATTGATAATATTTCAACTCCGCAAATTGAAACTAAAAATGATATAATTAGAAAAAGCCTGGCAGATGCTTTAACCGAATTGGAAAATAAATATGGCAAAGATTTAAAAAGGTGGCAGTGGGGAAGAATGCATCATGTTATTTTCAAGCATCCGTTCAGCGGCTTCTCTACTTTAATCGATAATTATATTGATATTGGACCTTTCGATATCGGGGGAGACGGCACTACTATTTTTAATACAGAATATCCTTTTTATAAAAGCATAAAAAGTATACCGCGATTTAGACATAAAGAGTTTGAAAATACTGTCGGACCGGCAATGAGATATATATTCGATTTTGCAAAATCAGATGAATTCTATATGATTTTAACAACCGGAGAATCCGGGAATGTTTTGAGTACGCATTATAGGGATATGGCGAAAATGTGGCTGACAGGAAAGTATGTTCTTATCAAAACAGATAAAGCTTCAATTGTAAAAAATAAAAATAGACTTTTATTTCAGCCGGCTTTCTAGTATTGTTTTATTAACAATAATAGAATAAATCAATAAATAAAAAGGACATTTGATCATTGCACCAATAAGACAAGAGAGGATGTGCTGTTTAATAAATATTATATTAAATTTGTTTGATTAAAAATTATATATTAGATACCTGATGAAAGTTATAGAACACTTACAAAATGCGAAACAACCATTTATTAGTTTCGAACTTATACCTCCTAAAAGAGGCGGTGATATAAAAAGCCTTTTAGCTGTGTTGGATGATATTGTAAAGTATAATCCTCCGTTCATCGATATAACCAGCCATTCCGCTGAAGTAATATATGATGAAACTCCAAGCGGTATAAAAAAGAAAATTAAAAGGAAAAGACCCGGGACCCTCGGAATTTGTGCCTTAATTCAAAATAAATATAATATTGATGCAGTTCCGCATGTGCTTACAAAAGGTTTTACAAGGGAAGAAACAGAAGACTTCTTAATCGAAATAAATTACCTGGGAATCGAAAATGTGCTCGCAGTTCGCGGAGATGATCACGGATATGATAAACCTGTCCCGGTTGGAAGAAGTGTTAACCAGTTTACCAGCGAGCTTGTAGAACAAATTGTAAATATGAATAAAGGAAGATACCTGGAAGAAAATTTGCTGGATGCAAAACCGACAAACTTTTGTATCGGTGTGGGAGGCTACCCTGAAAAACATTTTGAAGCACCTAGTTTAAAAATTGATATTAAAAATACGAAACAAAAAATTGATGCCGGTGCCGAATATATTGTTACTCAAATGTTTTTCGATAATAAGTATTATTTTGAGTATGTGGATCAATGCAGAAAAGAAGGAATTACTGTTCCCATTATTCCGGGTTTAAAGATAATAACTACTAAGGGGCATCTTGTTAATATTCCAAAGAATTTTTATATAAACCTGCCTGATGAATTAGCCGATGAAGTTTATGCCGCTAAGCCGGATCAAGTTTTAGATATTGGAGTGGAATGGGCTGTTAAACAAGTTGAAGAACTGATTGATAGAAATGCACCCGGTGTCCATTTTTATATTATGCAGAATTCTTTGCCGGTAAAAAAATTAATGGGTAGGCTGAAATTATTTAAGCAGATAGCCTAGTTTTAAAACGTATCTATATTATGGGCGAAAAGTCTCAAAGCTAAATACACCTGTATGAGTAATTAATGCGTCTAAGTTCCAGTGAAATAGAAATAATAAAAAAATCTTTAAAAGATTTAGATAAAGATGCCGAAATTTATTTATTTGGATCAAGGGTTAATGATAAATTAAAAGGAGGAGATATTGATCTTTTAGTTATTTCAAAAAAGTTAAATAGGAGATCAATCAGACCTCTTAAGCACAAATTCTTTGAAAATTTTGGAGAACAAAAAATTGATATAATTATTGACAACGGAGAGATGGCGGATCCGTTTATAAAAAAAATTTATCAGAATGCTATTACGTTATGAGTAGTGAAATACTATTTAAGAATATTGAGGCACTTAAGAAACAGTTAAGTTGGCTTGAGAGATCTTTTTCAATTTGTAAGATAATAGGTATAAAAGAAGATTATTCTTTGGAAGAGTTTGAGAATTTAGAAATTCTTGCCGGAAGATTTGCCAGGAGTATTGATTTTCTTGTTAGGAAAGTATTCCGTTCTTTAGATGATGTTGAATTTGAAGAGCAGGGTACTCTTATTGACGTAGTAAATAATGCTCATAAAAGGGATCTATTCCAAAATATTGAAGATATTAGAGCAATAAGAGATCTAAGAAATGAAATTGTCCATGAATATTTAGATCTTAAATTAAAAGATAGTTTTTCCGAATTATTGGAATTAACACCAATATTGATTGGAATTATTAAAAACACTTGTAATTATTCTGATAAATATTTAAATAAATAAGATTTGAATTAAACAGAAATGTCAAAATCAAAATTAAAATGGGGTGTTGCAGGACTTGGAAGGTTTGCCGAGCATTTTTTTATTCCGACTCTGTCTCTATTTAGAAGGAGTATAATTAATTCGGTTTTTAGTAATGATATTAATCGGGCAAAAAACATTTCCGGAAAGTTCGGGATAAATAATAAATATAGTAACTACGATGAATTTTTAAACTCGGATATAAATACCGTATATATTGCAAGCGCTAATTCTTATCATTATGAACAGGTTATTAAAGCGGCTGAAGCGGGGAAGAATATTTTATGTGAAAAACCTCTTGCATTAAGTTCGGTTCAAGCTGATGAAATGGTGAAAATATGCAATGAAAAGAATGTCTTATTCGCTGTTGATTATTTCTATCGTTTCCATCCTCAAATTATAAAAACAAAAGAATTAATTGAAAATAAGTTGCTGGGGAAAATTGTCTCTATTAATCTAAGCTTTAACATTGACCTTCCTCCTGGGGATAATTTCCGACATAATAAAGAATTAAGCGGGGGAGGGGCTTTAAGAGATCCCGGTACACATTTAATTGATACTTTGAGGTTTCTCGGCGGAGAGTTTGATATAATAGGAGGTACTGTTGATAGCGTAATTTATAAAAGCGGTGTTGATGATTTCGCTTCTGCTTTAGTTAAGTTTAAAAACAGCGGGTACGGGTATTTCAGCTGCTCTTATAATTCTAAGAAAGCTTTCAACCGGATAGAAATACTGGGACACAAAGGCGCCATCAGCATCGATTCATTCATTGGTGCTAAACATGCGCCTTCAAAATTAACAATTATGCTGGAAGGAGAAGCAAAAAGATCTTTTAGGAAGAGAGGAAATAAGCTTTATTATTTGCTGAAATCTGTTCAGAAATCATTTCTAATGAATGAAATACCCCTGGTTACTGGTTATGATGGATATATAAATTTAAAATTAATGGAGGAACTAGAAAATAAATGTCTGTTAAAAAACAATTTGTAGAGATTTGTCATAAAGTTTATGAAAAAGGATTTGTATCTGCTTATGATGGGAATATTTCATACAGGGTTACAGATGACAGTTTTTTAATAACCCGCTCGGAGGTTTGTAATGGTGAGGTAATAGAAGAGGATATCATCGAAATAAATTCAAAAGGCGAAAAATTAAGCGGAAGCAGTAAAATAACAACTGAAAGTAAAATCCACCTCTTTGCATATGCGGATAGAAAGGAAGTTAACGCTGTTGTACATTGCCACCCTATTTATTCAACTGCTTTTGCAATAATCGGTGATGGATTAACTCAAAATATATTCCCAGAAATAATTTTAACTGTCGGGAAAGCGCCTCTCTGCCGTTATGCTACTCCGTCTACCGATGAATTGACTGAGAGTATGAAACCGTATATTGATTATGCATAGGCACTTATTTTGGAAAATCATGGTGCAATTACTCTAGGTAAAAATTTATAAGATGCTTATTACAAAATGGAAAAATTAGTACACGATGCAAAAATTATATTTACTGCTAGGTTAATGGGCAATATAAATGAAATCTCAAAAGAGAATGTTGCTAGACTTTATAGTCTGACCGAAGGTACTTACGGCAGACTACTAGATA
This sequence comes from uncultured Ignavibacteria bacterium, assembly GCA_963739895.1. Taxonomy (GTDB): domain Bacteria; phylum Bacteroidota; class Ignavibacteria; order Ignavibacteriales; family Ignavibacteriaceae; genus CAVQBP01. Next base: position 112,404 of record CAVUCR010000021.1, read on the forward strand.
AAAGAAATATTTTTTAACTGCGGATTGGTTTTAAGAAAGTAGTTTCAGAATATATATGAAAAAAAACAGAAAACTAAAAATTGCTCTGCTTCTCGGCGGAACTTCACCGGAGAAAGAGGTTTCAAAATCATCAGCCGCTTCAATTTATTCGGCTTTAAAAGAATCTTGGTTATGATACGGTTTTAATTAACCCGGCATATGGAATTGATCAGCCGAAAGATGAAAATGAATTCTTTAATAAAAAAGATGATAAAAATATATCAAACAGAAATTATGTCGAAACAATTAATTCAAAATTATTTGATGATGTCGATCTTGCTTTTATTGCTTTACATGGTAAATACGGCGAGGACGGTACAATTCAATCATTACTGGAGTTAAGAGGAATAAAATATACAGGCTCTAAAATATTATCCAGTTCCATTTCGATTGATAAAGAAATGTCTAAAATTCTATTTAAACACTATAATATAAATACACCTGAATGGTTCACGATCAGGAAAAATAATTTTGGATGGGAAGCAGTAAAAAAAACAATTGAAAACGAATTAGGATTTCCATGCGTAATTAAACCCAATGACCAGGGCTCTACTGTCGGTTTAACAATCTGCAAGGGGGAAGACGAAGTGCCCGGGGCGGTAGGTTTAGCGCTGCAGTTTTCCGATAAAGCAATTATTGAAGAATATATACCCGGGCGTGAAGTTACTGTGGCAATTATTGAAGATAAAGCTTTACCGGTTTTGGAAATTAAACCGAAACATGGTGTTTATGATTACGAGTGCAAATATACTTCCGGTATGAGTGAGTATATTGTTCCTGCAGATATTCCTAAAGAGGTTGGGCAGCAGCTGCAATCCCAAGCACTTTTAGCCCATAATTCACTTGGCTGTGAAGTTTATTCAAGAGTTGATTTTAGGCTGAATGAAAAATTTGAGTCTTATTGTCTGGAGGTCAATACACTGCCCGGAATGACTTCGACGAGCCTGGTTCCAAAAATGGCGAAAGCTGTCGGGATTTCCTTTGAACAATTGATTGAAAAAATTATAACTTTAAGCCTGCCCGAAGGCGGGTAAGATTTCGATGTTTAAATTTAAAAGTAACAAAATAAAAATCTATATTTTTTTAATTTTATTTCTTATCGGTTTAGCATTCCTTCTTTTTAATGAATACGGAATTCTGAAATATCAGGGTTTAAAGAAAGAAGTCAAATCATTAAATGAACAGATAACAAATACTAAAAATGAAAATAAAGCTTTAGAAGATGGTATAGATTCACTTCAAAAAAAAATCCCCGCTAAGATTGAAAAAACTGCAAGAGAAAAATATCATATGATCCGGAAAGGTGAAAAAGTTATTCACGTTAGAGAACAATGATGGATAAAGCAAACATTCCCAATATTCCTTTGGCAGAAAGAGTAAGACCCAGGAAAATTGAAGAATTTCAAGGACAAAAAGCCCTCTTAGACAGGGGAAAACCGATCCGTTTAATGATAGAAAATGATACTTTAAGTTCATTCATTCTTTGGGGACCTCCCGGGACGGGTAAAACTACAATTGCAAGAATAATTGCTGAAAAAACAAAATCTGATTTTCACCAGTTAAGTGCGGTATCCTCCGGTGTAAAAGATATTCGGAATATTATTGAAATTGCCGAACAGAACAAAAAATTAAATAGGAGAACCATTTTGTTTATTGACGAAATTCACCGGTTCAATAAATCACAGCAGGATGCGCTTCTGCATTCGGTTGAATCAGGGCTGATTACCTTAATTGGTGCAACCACTGAAAATCCTTCTTTTGAAGTCATACCTGCTTTAAGATCCAGAGCCAGAATTTATATACTTGAAGAGCTGTCAAAATCAGAGCTGGAAAATATTTTACGTTCGGCAGTTACTAAAGATGAGTTCTTATCAAGTTTAAATATTAATTCAATCGATATTGATTTCTTAATTTATCTTTCGGGTGGAGATGCAAGATCTTTACTAAGTATTTTTGAATCTGCTGTAGTGCAAGAACTAAATTCGGATCCGATCAATATTTCAAAAAAGGTACTTGAGAATATTGTTCAAAAGAAGAATGTAATTTACGATAAAGCCGGAGAAGAACATTACAATGTTATATCAGCATTCATCAAAAGTGTAAGAGGCAGTGATCCTGATGCCGCCTTATATTGGCTTGCCAGAATGCTTGAAGGAGGAGAAGACCCTTTATTTATTGCTAGGAGATTGGTTGTGCTTGCATCTGAAGATATCGGGAATGCTTCTCCAAATGGTTTGGTTTTAGCTGAAGCAGCTTTCGGTGCTGTTGATAAAATCGGTATGCCCGAGGCAAGAATAATTTTAGCTCAATGCACTACTTATTTAGCTTCGGCTCCAAAGAGCAATGCTTCTTATAAAGGGATTGAATCAGCTTTATCTATTGTAAAAAATAAACCTCTATTTCCAGTACCGATTCACCTTAGAAATGCTCCTACAAAATTGATGAAAGAAATCGGATATGGTAAAGAATACATGTATGCGCATAATTATGAAAACCATTTTATTGAAGAGAATTATTTCCCGGATGAGTTGGCTGGATCGCAATATTATTTTCCTACGGAAATGGGACAAGAAAAAAGCCTAAAGGAGAGATTGAAAGCACTTTGGAAAAACAAGAAGAAGTATTAGCACTACCAAATCATCTTTTGAAATGGTAAATGGAAAATGTTAAAGAATGTCATGCAATCAATTGAATGATTCCGAAGTTCAAGTTCAAGGGTAAGTTCAAGAAGAGTTTATAGTTACAACAATGCAAACATCTTCCCGGGCAGCTGCTTAACCAATCCTTTAAATTCCAAAGATAAGAGATGAACCAGGCAGTCCGAGGTCGAAAGTTTGGTATTCATTGCAATTTTATCTATCTGCAGCGGTTCGATATTTAAAGAGGCAATTATTTTTTCTTCAAAAAGATTTAGCTCGGTATAATCCCTAGGTATATTTTTACCGAGAATAGGTTTTAATTTCAACTCTAGTTCAATAAGAATATCTTCTGCAATACGAACTAGTTTTGCTTCTCCTCGTTGAATTAACAGATTAGTTCCATCCGATTGTTTTATCCCTAAATTTCCGGGGACAGCAAAAACTTCTCGATTCTGATCTAAAGCAAAAGAAGCAGTCTGCATAGCTCCTCCTTTTATGCCGGTTTCTATAACTAAACTGCCAAGACTTAAACCGGAAATAATTCTATTCCTTTTAGGAAAATTTTGGGCATCCGGTTTTGTCCCTAAATTATATTCTGAAAGAACAACTCCCTTCTCGGCTATTTCATCAAATAATTTTCTATTTTCCGGAGGATAAATTACATCTAAACCCGAACCGGTTACTGCTATAGTCCTTCCGTTCTTTCTCAAAGCAGTTTGATGAGCAATCGAATCAATCCCCCTTGCTAAGCCGCTTGTAATTGTTATCTTCTGTTCAGCTAATTCACCGGAGAATTTTTCTACTTGAACTTTTCCGTAATTTGTCGGTATTCTCGTTCCGACAACAGCAATTGAATAATTATCATTTTCGGCAAAATTTCCTTTGCAATAAAACATGAGCGGAGGATCGTATATTTTTTTTAGTAAAGAAGGGTATTCCTTATCCCAAATAGTAATTATTTCAGCTTTCATTTTCTCCAGCTTTTCAAGCTCGGCAATTACTAAAGCAGCATTTCTCTTTCTTAAATCATTAACTCTCTGGATTCTTTTTGCCAGGTTAATACTGATCCCGTTAGTCGAGGTAAGTGAATTAAAATCTGAGGATAGAATTTTTTCAACTGATTTGAACTTTGATAAGAGTGCCCGCAATTTACCAGGCCCAATTCCGTCTACGGAAAGCAGCATGTTTAAATCGATTAATTGATCGGTTTTGAGTTTAGTCAATTAAACTTGAAATAATTGATTAACCAAAATAAAATTAGAATTCGTTCTGAATTATTCGAAAATTATTGTTTCTCGTTATCTTTAGCGGGATCAATTTCAGCGGCTTCGGATTTCCCCGATTTTTTTTTCTCCCTGTATAAAATAGAAGCTGGAAAGATAACAACATAGGCAATAATAAGAATTACCGGGGAAATATTTAATGCAGGGAAACTATTCCACGGATTAATACTCATAAAATAATATCCGGCAAAAAGTAAGACAAACCCTAGGAATAAAAAGATATAATTTTTTTTCTTCCAATAAATATTAAAAGGTGAAGTAACGACTTTCTTTGCTGACCTAATATTTTTTTTCTTAACTGTTTTTGCCATGATTTCTCCGGGAATTATAATTAACTAAAATTAAAATAGTTAACTTAAACAAAGTTACAACTTTTTAAATATATAATCACGTTATACTTAATTCTACAATCTAAAGTTTACGTTTAAGAGCAAGTTCAAGAACAATTAAAACTTAAAAAAAATTTTAATATAAAAAAGCCCAGTGATGGGGGTACCACTGGGCTCGACTCGTTACCATCAAAGGGCAGGGGAGAACCCTTTGAAAGAGTCAGCTAAATATAAACCCTAATTGTCTATTAATCAAGAAATTACTTGCTGATTTGATAAACAATTTTTCTTATCGTATCAAACTGCAGGTAAGGATATTCTTCTCTTATCGTGTCAATTGCATCCCCTGCACTAACTTTATTCGATCTTAATTGTTTAAAGGTCTTCCTTATTTGATAATCTCTAACCGATTTTTCGTCAATTAAACCGTGAGAATTTAAAAGCTCATAAATATCATCGCTGATAAGGTCGGATAATGGATTATCGATTTTTGCTTTTACGGTTTTCATCTTCGCCTTCCTTTTTTTATTATTGAAAACGGATTCCTCAGTATTGGTATCAATTTATCTTTGTATACACATTTCCTTTCAAAAAAGTTTCATTTTTAAGATATAAAACAAAAAATCCGACCAGAAATAGCTTTGATCGGAAAAACTTTGCCACCCTGGTATAAAAAATTAAACAAATTTTATGCCTGTAGCAAATCTTCTATAAAAATTATCCTTTATGTTCATTTCAAAAATACAGTAAAAAATGATAATGTCAAGGACTTGAATGTAAAATATTTATAACAAATTAGTGAAAAAAGATTTAATAAAGTGACACGCCGTTAAGGAATGAAAATTGATCATAGTATTACAAAAAATTGACTAATTGAAATATCAAAAAATTATTATATTGCAATCAAGCTAATTAATAGTAGGGAATTTTTTAAAGGGGAATTATGAAGAAAATATACTGCT
>CAVUCR010000022.1:0-24992 GCA_963739895.1 uncultured Ignavibacteria bacterium
ATAAGCGATTGATAGTTTAGTGTATGAATAAGAAGTTATTAAAGCTATATCGCCTGCTAAAAGGAAAGCAACCGGTGTTCCGCCGTGAGCCAATTTTACGGCTAAACCTAAAACTGCAAAAATACCGCCGCCGACCATTCCCCCGATACCGATGGCTGCAGCAGATAAATAACCGATTTTTTCTTCACCGGCTGAAGGTCTACTCATAAATTTTTTATCTAATTTTTTTCATTTTCCCGATACCTGATCATACAATATCTTCGAAATAGAAAGTAAAAATCAAAGTAAGGTATTAGATTATTTCATAATTTAATATGGTTTTTTAAAATATAATTATTTATAAATAAATACGTTAATAAGAATCACCGGTAAGCCCTTACGTATTAATCAATGAATCTAACTTGTTTTCAACCTGGAATTTAAAATAAAAAAGGCACCTTAAAAGGCGCCTTTTCAGAACTAATAACAGAATATCTATTTAGGTGCGTGCTTTAGCTTCATTAACTACAATATTTCTTCCATCAATTTCCGAATTGTTCAATGCTCTCATTGCTTTGGCTGCATCGGTAGAATTTTCCATTTCTACAAATCCAAAACCCCTGGATTTACTGGTATCGCGGTCCATAATAACTTTTGCAGAAACAACAGAACCGTGCTTTTCAAATGTTTGCTTTAATCCTTCGTCGTTAACCGACCAGGGCAGAGAACCTACAAATAATTTAGTACTCACTTAAGACCTCTAAAAAAAAAATAAATAAATATGCCGGTTTAATTACCGAGCATAGCAAGTTATGCATAAAAAACCTGGTAACCTAATTTTATTGCGATAATTCTTATTAAGAATCTTGAAATGTGTTTTGAGTCCCTTCTTTTCATTCTTTTTATCTTCCATAAGAATTCTAAGCATTTGCCCCTTTTCATCAAAAAACAGGGCAAATTAATGAATATATTCTTTATCCGGAAAGTTTTCTCCAACCCGAACCCTATCCTTCAAGTCTAACCTTTATTTGTAAAGAGACTGATATGAAAGCATTTTACTTTTCACTTCTCATACTTATTTTACTTTATTCAAGTATTTATCCGCAGAAGAGCGGTTTACACAAAGGAGATGTTCCGCCGCCGCTGGCTTACTATTCATCAGCAAAGGATAAAATTGTCGCTTACAAAGGGGATGATTTTAAGAATTCAGTTTTCCTTATAGATTTCCGGGCAGCCTGGTGCGCTCCCTGTATAGAATCAATCCCGCACCTCGATACTCTTATCCAAAAATATAAGAATAAAAATGTTAAGTTTATCTCAATAACTTATGAACCCGGGAAGCTTGTAAAGAAATTTCTTGGGGATTATCCAATGAAGAGTGATGTTGGGCTTGATAACGATTTTAAAATGTTCAGAGAATACAATGCCTGGGCAATACCTAACATTGTAATGGTAAACTCAAAAGGAAAAATCGCTGGGAGGATCCACCCGGAACATTTAACAGGTGAAGTTATAAACACGCTTCTAAACGGCGGAATACCGGATGTGAAAAATACCCCGGAAAATTTGTTCGACCCGCTAAAAGCCGAAGAATATTTCCGTTCTTACCTTAAAAAAAAGTAATAATCAAATCGCTTGCTATGTTGAGATAGGCATCCCGACAAGTCGCATAGGCGTCAACTTAAGGAATGGAAAAGATATATTTTAAAATAGTATTGTTGCTAAAATAATAAAAAAAAAATATAGCACTCCTAACGGAGTGCTGGTATCTAGGGTATTTATTTATTTCTACAAATATTTCGCTCTTCTGGAGCGAAGACAGATAATGTAGGATGACTCCATTAGGAGTCAAATATTTATAGAATTAATAATCCCATAACAAAAACCGAACTCCGTAGGAGTTAAATATTAAAATTTAATATATTTAAAAAATATAATTTATTGTAATTAAAAGGACTATGGCAATATGCATAAAATTAAGTTGACGCTTATGTGACAAGCCGGGACAAGCTGCCACGTCTCTGCTGCAGCGCTATAAATAACTCCCATTTTTTAAGAAAACCTGTAATCACTTTAAAAGTTTTTTGCGGTTATTCAGCTAACGAATCATGCCCGATTTTTTAAGCCGGTTTTAAACCGGAAGATAAAGCTGGTTTCAGTTACTCCGGAACTATTTCCGCAAAGACCGGGAAATGATCGGACGGATAATGGTTGTTAAATAAATCGGATAGAGTTTTATGAGAATTTACTTGAGTTCCTTTGCTTACAAAAATAAAATCTATTGGTCCGGTCGGAGCTTTATTTGTGTCAAAGCCGGTAAATGTGCCTGAGGGTCCATCGTGATGAGCGGAAGAAATATTTTCCGAATTCTCAAACAGATATTTTTTACTTCCTTCAGTCGATGTTAATATCTTATAAGGATCCGAATCAACCGATGAATTAAAATCCCCGGAAATTATGACCGGTTCTCCTGCGCAAAGCGAATCGATATTTCTTTTTAAGAGAAGCGCGCTGTTTTTTCTTGCAATCTTTCCCATGTGATCAAAATGCGTGTTAAAGATATAAAAGATTTTTCCGGTATTTTTATCTTTAAATTTTCCCCATGTAACTATCCTGCTGCATACGGCATCCCATCCGAGGCCGGGTTTTCCCGGTGTTTCGGAAAGCCAGAATGTACTTGATTCCAGTTTATCGAACCTGTCCTTTTTATAAAATACTGCGGAATATTCTCCTGCTTCCTTTCCGTCGTCACGGCCGATTCCTATCCAGCTGTAATCACTTAATTCTTTTGCCAAATAATCAACCTGGTTTTTCAATCCCTCCTGTATCCCAAGAATATCAGCATTATTTTTTTTAACTATTTCAGATACATAATTTTTTCTAATTGACCACGCATTTTCGCCGTCATGAGGATTATCATACCTTATATTGAAAGTCATTACTTTTAATGCAGTTGAAGATTGATTTAAAAAACTGCCCCTGACAAAAATAAGAAGTAAAAACAGTATTAATAGTTTTGGAACTCGCATAGTATCAAACTTAACTAATTCAAAACTCTATCTCAAAAATATTGTGCAGATACTTTTTTATGAATCAAGCTAAAATTCATGCGGTATTATTTCTTATCATTTGGACTCTTATATAGAGACTCATCCGATGGTCTCTACAAAGTGTAAGGTTACTTTTTAAGAAACTCTGTAATCACCTTAATAGTTTTTTCCGGTTCTTCAACAAACATCTCATGCCCGCTCTTTTCAAACATAACAAATTCTGCCCGGGGTGCGTATTCTTTATATTTTATGGAGAACCTCGGGATTGAAATTCTATCAAACCTTCCTTCTAAAATTAAAACCGGCATCTTTAAGGTTTTTAGTTTTGATCTGAAATCAAGGGGACCAATATCACCGCTTATCAGGAAGTCCGCGTCTTTCCCGGCTATCCGGTAATAAACATCGGTATTCATTATTAAAGAATCTCTTCTTACCTTGTATGCATTGGAAGCATCATAAAAATATAATAATCCTGAGGGGACGGAGTATGCTTTTATATGCTCTTTCGAGCTTGAAGATTTACCTTCATTTCTCAGTTTCATAACTTTTTCCCAGACTTACAGGGTATTGATTTCTTATTTCATAATTTGAGCTGTTATCATTCTCCTGCCACATTTCACCGCTGTAAAAAGTGCTCATTAATATCAATTTGTTAACCGAATTCGGGTAATCGAGAGCATACTGCTGTGCAACCATTCCGCCGTATGAATGTCCTATTATATCCCACTTTTCTAAACCCAGGGCTTTGCGCAATCCTTCAATATCATCCACATCTCCTTTAAATGAATATTGATCCGGAGATTTTGCCCTGCCGGATTTTCCCCTGCCGTAGGCATCAAAATATATAACTTTAAAATTTTTGGCCAGCTCGGAAAACCACGGATGAAAATAAGTATGCGAGTTCCCCGGTCCGCCAGGGATTAAGAGTACCGGCTCACCGTTTCCTTCGATTTCGTACCAGAGTTTTTTCCCGTTTACAACAGCATAATTACCGGGAGGGTGTTTTATCTCCTGTGCAGTAATTAACGATGAGAAAATCAAAAGTAAAAAACTTAGAAGCTTTATTTTGTTTTTCATATCAGGAATTCCTTTAAATTCTTAAATAAATTTACAAAATAATATAAAATAATAATCTCACAGGATATTTAGAGACAAGGCATGCCCGTCTCTACAACCTACGGATTAAGCTTAGTGGTTTATAAAAGATTATTATTTAATGAAAAATTCTTACTCAGATTTTAGGAATATTCAGAAAAAACAAATTTATTTGTATAAAGGGTAAAAAATCTTCTCTCTTTAAAAATAATGAAGCTTTTCAGAATAAGTACCGTATTGAGTCCAATAGGTTAAAGGAATGGGATTATTCCACTCCCGGGTGGTATTATGTTACAATATGTACAAAAAATATGAAGTGTTGGTTCGGGAAAATTCAAAATGGGAAAATGGAATTGAATGGGACAGGGAATTTAGTAAAGAATGAATGGCTGAGAACAAAAGAATTGAGAAAAAATATAGACTTAGATTATTTCGTAATAATGCCCAATCATTTGCATGGTATTGTCATAATCAATGGTAGCGAATTTATACGTGTTGTAGAGACGCATCGCGATGCGTCTCTACAACTGGTGCGTAACAACTTATCCGATGTTATTCGAGGATTTAAGGGTGCGTGCACTAAAAATATTCATATGAATATTAACCAATCATTTTCATGGCAAGCTAGGTTCTACAATCATATCATAAGAAATGAAAAGGATCTGTTCAGGATAAGAAATTATATTCAGAATAATCCCTTAAAATGGGAGCTGGATGAACATTATAATTTATAAAATAAAACCAATATAATATTATAAGTTCTTCCCCATCTAAAAAAAACCCGTTATAAGTTCATTCCCACCAATTATAACGAATCTGCATCAAATCTAATCTACTTTAGCCCTGTAAAAAAATAATAAACGGAGTTTGTAAAAATGAAAAAAATGATTGTGATTTTACTGTTTATATGTACAGCAGCTTTATTTGCTCAAAAAGATGAACCTAAGGGAAGCATAAAAAGGGAGTGTTGTTGATGTTCAAATAAAAACTCCTCTAATTGGAGTAAATATTTATATTAAAAACACTCAAACCGGCACATCGACATATACCGAGGGAAATTATGAAATAACAAATATCCCGGTGGGATTAAAAAATGTTGTTTTCAGCTACATCGGTTATGAATCTGTAACCAAAACAGATATCAATTTTAAACCGGATGGAACTTTATATCTAAATATAGAAATGAGTTCATCTGCCCTTGAACTTCAGGATGTTGTTGTAACAAACGGATATTTCTCTAAACTGGAAAATGAACCGGTAAGCACGGTTAATTTCTTTTCGGAAGAAATAAATCGTTCACCTGGAACCGCCAGTGATAAAATCTCATTCCAATACTTCCATACTTCTTTATTCCAGGTATACGGCTTTCCGTGCTTGCTATTGCCCGTTTATTCTTGTAAGCAATTGCTCGACAGCATCTTTCCCCCAATTCGGCATAAGGCTGTCGGCCGGTATGAACTCTTTATATTTCTGCATTGATTTTTCGAGTATAGGTTTTGCATTTTCAGCCCCGCCGCCGAACTGCTGAGGTGTATAAAATACTCCAACCCCGATTAAATATTCGGGACGGGGATTTAACGAATCAGCTGCCATTGCTTTTTTAAAATTTTCATCTGCCGCCGCACCGTATTTCTGCCACCGGTTCATAGGATCAATCTGCATACGTGCTTGTGCAATCATTCCTTTAAGTGTGTACACTTCGGAATTACCCGGTTCAAGAGAGTCGGCTTTATTAACAAACTCAACCGCCTTGTCTAAATAAATATCCTTTTCTGCCTTCGAAGAGTCCGCATACCCTGCAAGTATATAAAGGAACGAACTATAATAATAGGGGAGCCATTTATCATTTTCGGCGAGAGCGATACGTTCAAAATTATTGGCTGTTTTAATATAATCACCTGCAGTTTTACATTCTCCTATTTTCTTAAGATTATTTTTCATTGCGTTTTCATATTTATCACCTGCATAAACAGCTGTGAGAAACATTAAGGAAAAAAGAACCGGCAGTAAAATTTTCATTTTTAATACTCCTATTAATTAATATGGATTAGTTTCACCTAGGGAAATGAACATTCCGAGAAAAGCAGTACGAAGAGCGGGAGGTAGAACAGGTGCTCTCAGCTTTCCGTCGGATGAATAGTTATAACCGTATATATTGTTAATACCTAAAACATTATCAATAGAAAAGAATATTACGGTAAAGTTATTGAATACACTTGTCACATGACTAATATTAAAACTCAGGTTGTTGTAACTTTTTGCACGGTCGCCTAGAAAATCAGGATTATTGGGATTAAAATAAGGACGTCCTGTTGCAAATGTATAAGTAAGCCCGATGTAGGAAGTAATATCCTGGAACCAGCGTTTGGCAACAATTGATAAAGTATGCGGTGTTGAAAAAGGAGGTGACGCTAGAGAAGGATAATTTTTGTAATCGCGTTTAGTATCAAGGTATGAATATGAAATCCAGTAATCGACATACCGGAATGTCTCATCATCACGCCAGAAAACATCTATCCCTTTTGCATAACCGCTCCCGTTGTTGCTGAAAGCTACCTCGGGAAGATTAAAGTATGGATAGGTATAAACTGTGCCTTTAGCAAGATTATCATAATTCTTATAGTACAGTTCTATTCTGAAGGTTCTGTTTTCACCTATATACTGGTAATTAAAAATATAATGTATCGCTTTTTCGAACCTGAAATCTTGAGATAGCAGAAGAAAATCCTGTCCGGGAGTTTGATAAAATTGCCCGTATGCAAAATTAAATTGATCATATTTGCCGAGCCTGTAGGCAAGAGAAATGCGGGGTGCTATATTAGATTTATTCAGAGTTTTGGAATATTCCGATCTTAAATCCCACCCTTGCTGCAAAATCATTTGTAATAAATATATCGGATCTCGAGATAACCTGCAAGATATGTTTCATGCAATTTACCTTCGAGTAAATTATTGAATGAAGCGTTGCATTAAGATTTCTGGACCTTCACCGCCGAATGTTAAAAAGAGAATTTGAGAATAAACTTTTAGTTACAGTAATCTTACCTGTTTGAAAAACATCATCCTGCTTTGCTCTGTCCGAATTAATATCATTATTTACTTTATCAATACTGTAAGAATACCCGGCAAAAACAGTCCAATCGTTCCATAAAATATCGCGGTAGTTTGTATTGACAAAGAAATTGCTGCTTTTCTGATGATAAAAATCTTTTTGAGAAATGTTATCAAGATTCGGGATATATAGAGATAGACCGCCGGAGCTATAAGAAGTAAATGCTTTCAGCATTCCGTTTTTAAAAATTTTCTGCCTGAAATTTGCGGAACCTTCAAAACTTTCAGGAGCTTTTTTCCAATCCGTTCTTTGCTTTTGTACAGCAAAATACGGTTCAAGGTTATAGTATCCAACTTCGGCTGCAAGAGAAGTGTTTTCCCATCTTTGAACATGTGAGCCCCCAAAACCAACAGCCATCAAATTTATTGCAGTTTGTGTTCGCGGTGCAAGATCCTGCGTGTTAAAACAAGCACAGATGAAAGTGCCTGTCCGTATTGTGCCGAATATCCGCCGGTGCTGAAAAAGGTTCCTTTAAATAACATTGGAGAGAATCTTCCGCGTCGAAGGAATATCGGGCAGGCTGCTGAAAAAAGGATTTTGAACAACCATTTCATCAACTACAGTTTTGGTCTCGGATGCCGAACCGCCTCTAACAAATAGTCCTTCCGTTTCACCGATTTGCTGTGTACCGGAGGAGTGTTTCGATGCCGAATAGATATCTGCATCGGCACCGGTTGTTACTATATCAAGGGGGTGGAGAATAATAGATTTTTTTTCATCACTTGCCTCAAATGCGCCTGCCGAAATAACAACAGTCCCCAGCTCTGATAGATTCTTCTTCCATAACGATTTCAAAGAATTTATCTTTACCGTCAAGTGCAACAGACTGTGAATAAGTTTTATAACTGACAAAACTTACAACCAAAGTGCCTTCTCCTTCTTCATCAGTTGTGAATGAAAAACTACCGTCGGTATTCGATGAAATACCGTCATAGGTATCCTTAAGATATACATTTGCACCTGGTAACGGCTGGTTGTTTTTATCTGCCACTTTCCCGGATATTTTTGTCTGCCCGGAAAGTAATGAAGAAAAAATTATAATGCAGAATAAGAAGAAAAGTTTTTTTATTTGCACCCTTACGATTTCCTCTAATTGGAAATTTTATCATATAAATCTAATACCGAAAAGATTAGCTTTCAAAGAATAATAGGATAACCGGTAGTAGTCAGGGATCGCAAAAAATAAAAATTTATAAAAATGATAAAATTATCATTAACGGAACGATGAATACAGGTTTCCAATTCCATCAACGGCGGAAACCGGAACATTAAGAATCCCCTTTTCCTTGTTATTTAATTGTTCGTAGTTCCAAACATTGATTATCAGCCCATTTTCTTTACCCAGGAGGTACAGTATCCATCCGGGTTTATTGGGCCTTTAACAACCTGGCATGTACCGCACTGTGCCCCGCCAGCCGGGGGAATAAAATAATTGCACAGATGACATTTTTTATCTTCATGGGGAGATTGTGAAACGTATCTGTATAAGTCTCTTGTATCCTTTTCTGATTGAGTAAGCCCGCTTAAATCGCTGCAGGGTCCTGAAGCTTGGTTTGCTTCCCCGGGTTCTTCCTTTTTCTTTCCGCATCCCGATAGAAAAGCAACCGCACCTATTCCGCTTAAGCCTAAAGCTGCTGCATGTTTTAAAACTTTTTACGATTTATTTTTTGCATGTAAGCTCCGTAAAAAAATTTCCGTTAATTAAGTAATAAAAATAATAGAGAAAAATTTATTTTTCCATCTTCATTCTCTGTAGTAGGAAATGCATATATGCATTCCCTATGGCTGAGAATTGGATCAGTTTTTTTGAAGCATATATATCTGCCACAGATCATGGTTGCGCGTGTGAAAAATAGGTGAAATAGCCAGCATACCTGTTGAGCCGATATTTTTTTTCTAAATATTTCAATTCCTTCAGGTTTTCATTTACTTCTGTCATCCAGGATAACCGGAATTCCCGCTTCTTTCATTAATAAGATTCCTTTTGCTTTTATAGCAAGTTCTAATTTAATTCTAATTAAACAGAGCATATCTGCCAGTACTGTTCCGGAAAATTTATTTTGAAGCGAAAGAAGATATATCCCTGCATGCGATTCCGAAAAACTGCCTTCATTTATTTGCCCGAGCAATTGCACATCATTATCCATTCCCGATTCCATCCACTGCTTCAATAAAATTTCACTTCTGTTCAATACGTAAAAAATAATAGCGGGAAGAAGAATTAACAAAACAGGAGAAAATATAAAATGATTAAAAAAAGAATGAATGAATATCGCTAATAAAATACCGGGCAGATAATTGTATAGTGCCGGCAGAAAACCGGGAAATCTATCCAGAAGTTCATGTCCTTTTTTCCGGTCGATTATATTTTTAGTTATGATTGCAAAAATTGCTGTGGTACCACCATGCATCACGGCGGTCCCGAAACCTCTTATAAACCAGATAATTAAATTAGACTGACTGACAGAAATTAAATAGTATATGTTTTCAATAAAAGCAAAACCTGCATCTGCAGCAAATCCATAAATAGCTGCATTTACCATAAACCCCATTTTATTTTTATAAAGCAGATATATTATGAACGCAGCTTTGAGAAACTCTTCAATTATAGGGGCAATATATTTAGAGTAAGTTGAAAATTCTAATGGTAAACTGTTTATTAAAAACCGGTTAATAAAATAACCGGCAGCAGCGGCAGCGCAGCCGGCAAAAATTGTTTCCACAATAAGAGAAATTTTTACAAGCTTGAAGCTGTCAAGAGATATTAATGCAGTTAAGAATACAAAAACCGGCAGGAGACTAATTGCAATTCTAATTATTCACCAAAATTATAAAATTTTTAGTGAAAACATTAGCTCGTCAGTAAGTTTTTGATTCCGTTCAATTGCCGCTGCATATCCTGCAGAAAAAGTCATCTTAAGGTGGAACAGCAGAATGAATCTGAAATCAACTTGTGTCCCAAAGTCTAACAAAGAGCGCCGGTAATTCTTTGAATCAATATTTGTTACAATTGCCGAAGAAAACAGGGAAGTGCCGGCATAATTCAAGAAAAATGATGTAAATCCTATATTACTGAACCTGACCGGGGGAAGATTCCATTCGAATAATAATTTTCCGTAGTTCGCTTCCCCGATGCTGTTGAGTTTAACCCCGGGAAAACTATAAAATTCACGGTAATTAATTTTGTATTAAAAAAGAATAATTAATATCAGCTTGAAGGAAAATAAATTTAACGGTTTGTGTAATGACTGTATATATGCAGCCACTACTTTAAAGTATTTTTGTTTTTAATAGAATTACTCACCGACGGTTCTTTTAAATTCTTCATATTTATCTTTTGCGTAAGCCAGGACTTCCCGAAAGTTTTTATCATTTCGAACAGGATCTAAAAAAGTATCTTTCAGCATATAAGGATAACAATAAAAACCGCCGTCAACGGCTCTTTTCAGCAGCCTGATACAATTTTTATTATCGCCGTAAAGGCCGTATAAATTAGCATAATTATAAAATTGTTCGGCATCAAATGTATTTGAAGTTTCCAATATTTTTATTGTTTTCAGCCCATCTTCTTTATTTCCATTTATAAAATCGAGCATAACTTTAGACCACCTTCCAAGAGTACCTTCCGGTTCAATCTCAATTACTTTATTGAGATATTTTTTTGCGGAATCTATCTTATTCATCCTGAAGTAAATTTGCCCTTTAAAACCTAAGCTGTAAGGTGATTCTTTATCAAGATTTAAACCTTCAATAGCTTCTTTATATTTTAATTGATACAGATAAGTAACGCCAATCGAACGGAATCTTTCATTTGACGGATCAAGTTTGGTTGCGGTTTCCATCTCCTCAGCAGCCTTATCAAGAATACCTGTATATCTAAAAATGTACCCAAGCCAGAAATGAGTTTGAGCATTATTGGGATTTATTTCCAAGGCTCTTCGAGTTAATTCAACTGCTTCCGAAGTTTTACCTGTTTCAGTATACAGTGATGCCAGATTTCCTAATGCGGATAACGATTCATTGTTTAGAGATAATGCTTTTTTATAGGCTGTTTCGGCTTCCTTCAATTTGTCTCTTTCGCTTAACTCGTAAGTTGCCAGATTATGATAACGGAAGCCCAGCTCGGAATAAGCAGGGGAAAAATCAGAATCAATTCGTACGGATTGTTTCAACAAGTTTATCGCAATCCGGTTACCTTCATTATTAACCGGATAAGAAACCGCACGTAAGAAATATTCGTAAGCAGAAGGATCTTTGGGTACATCAATTGATTTTGTTACGATTTCCCCAGGAGAAAATTCTACTTTCAAACCGTCCACTACTTTTTGCGATACAATATCCTGCAGCTTAAAAGCGTTTTCATATTCGACGTCAATTCCCTCATGCCAAACAAGATCATTTGAGTTCACATTCACCAATTCCAGATTTAATCGAATTTGATTAGATTCTTTTTGAAAACTTCCGGATAATATATAATCAACGTTTAATTTTTTTGCTACCGATGAGAGATCAACAACCATATTCTGGTAGGGTCTAATTGTGCTGGAAGGACGAACAAGTAAATCCCTTATATAAGCAAGTGAATTAATAATTTGATCAGCTAAAGCAAAGCTTAAAAAATTCACTTCCGGGTCATTATTAAATATTTGTGAAAGGAAGAACAGCAATTCTTTTCAAGGATAAATTTGTACCCGCATTTTCAGTTTTATTCCCGTCAATTAAATTCCAAATTATTAATGATGCTGCAATTAAGATTATTATTGCCGTTAAGGTAAAGATATTTTTCTTTTTGTTTGATTTTATATAAGAAAATTTACCCGGTACTTTTCCGGTTCCTGAATTCTCTTTCATTGAAGTAAGTTCTGCTAAAAGCTCCTTAGTATTCTTATATCGTTCATCTGCATTTTTAGAAAGACATTTATTTGTAACTGATATTAATTCTTCCGGTATATCATTTCTATATGATGTTATGGGTTTCGGTAATTCGTTAACTATCGAATATGAAATAGCTTGTTCATACTCTCCTTTAAATGGCAATTTACCCGTAATCATCTCGTATAAGACAACACCGAAAGACCATATGTCGCTCCTATAATCTACTTCTGCGCCTTTTAATTGCTCCGGCGACATATAAGCAGCGGTTCCAACAGTTGAACCTATTTTAGTAATTTGTGTCCTGCACCAACTTTTGCCAAACCGAAATCCATTATCTTTACATTGCCGTCATTCGTAATCATTATGTTTGAGGATTTAATATCCCTGTGGATAATTCCTTTTTTATGCGCTGCCTCCAGTCCCCCGGCAATTTGTATGGCATACATAATAATATCATCTATCCGCAGGGGCTGAATATATTCAGCCCCTACATGTTCATGCCCTACAATATCTTTCAATTCTTTTCCTTCTATAAATTCCATTACTATAAAACTCTGATCGTCAGCTTCTTCAATTGCATAAATTGTTGCAATGTTCGGGTGATTCAATGATGCAGCAGCCTGCGCTTCAATCTCAAAACGTTTTCTTTCCTCTGCATCGGCTTTGATATAATTAGGTAAAAACTTAATTGCAACTTTACGTTTAAGTTTCGTATCCTCAGCAAGATAGACTATGCCCATCCCGCCTTCTCCCAGTTTCTCCAGGATTTTATAATGAAGAATTGTTAAACCGATCATAATTATTTATAGTCTTTGTTGAACCAGGATTATCCCGCATAAATAAACACTTCCAAAAAATATTTCTAATTTTTTTATTCAATTAAATAGAAAGACGAAGTCCTTTAATCCTTTTATCCATCTCTGGGGGTTGTCCAAAAAGTAAGTAGTTTATTCTAAAATTGTCAGTCTGAGCTTGTTTACCTGCCCTACAGGTAGGCCGATGACTGAAGAAAGATTAAAATGTCATACTTCGACAGGCTCAGTATGACATTCACTTTCTTTTTGGTCAACCCCCGCTCTGATAACCTTTTAATAATCTAATTAAAGAATAATGAAATATCTTTTTCTTTTATTCAATAACTATTTTCGGTGGTGAATCTCCTTGTGCAAAAACACCATCAGCAGTACAAAATACAGCATACTCATAAGTGCCTGATGCAGCATCATCTTTTACTTTTAGTTTTAATTTTTTACCGTCTTTTAATGTTTTTGTATAACCATTGTGGAGACTATCGGCTGCACTTACAGGATTAAATAATTTATCCGGAAATTGTAAATATGCATCGGAACCTTTTATAGTCCAGGTAATGGTATCTTTCTTTTTTACTTTAACTTTTGTATTAGTGTGGTTAGTTGCATCAACTACTCTCCATACATTGCCAATCTTCATAATTATTAAATCATAAGACTTTGGCGGTGGAGAAACCGGGGATATAAAAAATCCCGTTAAAAGTATTGCCAGAATAAAGCCGATAATAGATAATGTTAATTTACCTTTCATTATTACCTCCAAATTATTGATTTGATTATTTAGTATTTAACCGGTAGACTATTATATTCAGTTATCAATTCCCGGCAGATTTATAATTTGATACAATTTGTTTGTATCTTTTATCCGCAACCAGTTCTTTTAATTCCGGCTGGTGTTCAATTTCCGATCTTGAGTATCCGTTCTGAATTGCCTTACCTATCCAATATAGTGCTTTTTCCCTATTACCCAAATGTTCATAAATAGTTGCCGCTTTATACATAACCATTACATTATCGGATGCAGTTGTCAGAGATTCTTTCAGCAGCATTAAAGACCTGGAAGAATCACCTACATCGGAATAATAACCGGCTAAATTTGAAATAACTTCCGGGTCATTAGGATTAACTTTTAATTTTTTTTCGGCAAGAGTAATTGCTGTTTTATAAGTAGCCAAGGTTTGATCATGTTTACCAGGTTCTTCATAATAGGCTGCAGCAAGATTACCCCAGGTTAGGTAATCATTATTATTCATTTTTAAAGCTTCTTCGTACATATTTGCAGCATCTCCATACTTTCCTTCAATATAATAGAGAGTACCAAGATTTGAATAAATATTATAAGACTTACGTATTTTCAGAGATCGTTCAAACATCTCACGTGCCTCCGGCCAGCGTTCAAGCATATAGAAGATTCCGCCGAGATTATTATATCCTCTATAGTTATCAGGTGTTAATTCTATTACTTGTTTGAACTGGGTGATTGCATCATCATAACGGCTGTGCCTGTAATAAAAAGCACCGAGATCGTTATAACCTGCCCAGTAGTCAGGTTTTAATCTTATAGCTTTTTTATAGATTAGTTCCGCTTCCGGATTATTGTTGGAAGCTTCATAATCCTTTGCCAGGCCGCGGAATGCAGCTGCATCGGTAGGGTCATTTAATAATGCTGACTGAAAGTGTTCAATTGCAAGTTTGTAATTCCCGGTCTCGGAATATATCATCCCCAGGGTAACATTAATGGGTGCTAAAGTACTGTCAATTTTAAAAGCCTTTTCCGCATTATCCGTTGCCAGGCTCATCAATTCGGATTTTTGCGTAATTTCATATTTTCGTAAAAATGCTTCTCCCAAACCTGCATATGCTAATGCATAGTTAGTGTCACTTTCCACCGCGAGATTAAACAAATTTATGGCTTCTTCCACATTATCAAGGTTCTCATATCTCTGAAGATTTCCTCTTCCCCGGACATAATACTCATAGGCTTCAGGTATAGAAGTATTGCCTGCATTTAAAATATCTTTTAATCCCGGATCCATTTCAATATGGAGCATTTCCAGTAATTTTACTACAACCCTGTTTTGTGTTGATGAAATATTTTTTGATTTTATATCAATTATTGATGAATTTAACTGTCTAAGTTTTTTCGCATCTACGAGGTTTAAAGTTAACCTTAAAAGATTATTCAGGAACTGCAGACTTCCTGTAACAACAAGGTTTGCACCATACATTCTATAAGCTTCACTTATACTTTTTATTTTATTTTGGATTACATCACTGGAAGGCACTACCCAGAGAGAACCATGAAATTGTTCCATTTGGGTCAGGTTGCTCGAAAGAGTCTCGACAAGACCATCGCAAAAGGCCTGTTTGCTTGAATCCCCCCCGATGATATTAAAAGGAAGAATAAGCAAATGTTTTTCCGAAGAAGATGGGGTTGAACTGAGTAAAGAAATACAAAATATTCACGGCTAAATGGAAAAATAAAAAACAGGATAATCAGGAAAAAGCTTACTCCGCTGATAATTAATATTCGTTTACGTTTAAAGTTATTTTTTAAAAATGATTTCCCGGTTTCTTGCGGTTTAACACCCGTTCCTGTATTCGGAACTCCCTGCATTCCTTTGAGATCGATTAATAATTCATCAAATGATTGATAACGGGCTTTTGGGTCTTTTTGAAGGCATTTATTAATAATGTTTACTAATGATGCGTTATAATTTTTATGTGCAGATTGTACCGGTTCAGGTTTTTCACTAAGAATAGAATAAATGATCGCCTGATCATATTCTCCTTTAAAAGGCAGTCTGCCTGTCAGCATTTCATACAATACAACTCCGAATGACCATATATCGGTTCTATGATTAACTTCATCTCCTTTAGCCTGCTCGGGGGACATATATGCAACAGTACCTATTGTGGCACCAATGGTTGTTATCTGGCTGCCTCCTTTTATTTTTGCCAATCCAAAATCCATTATTTTTACTTTACCGTCTTCAGTAATCATTATATTGGATGATTTTATATCGCGGTGCACAATTTCTTTTTTATGTGCTGCTCCTAAACCTTCCGCAATTTGAATTGCATATTTAATAATATCCTCCATTTGTAGGGGCTGAATATATTCAACCCCTGCATGCTTGCGTACAATAACATCTTTTAATTCTTTTCCTTCAATTAATTCCATTACTATAAACATTTCATCATCTGTTTCTTCTATGGAATATATTGTTGCTATGTTTGGATGATTTAATGCAGCAGCAGCTTTCGCTTCAATTTTAAATCTTTCTTTTTCTTCTGAATTAGCAGATATACGATGAGGCAGAAACTTTATGGCTACTTTACGCTCGAGTTTAGTATCCTCGGCAAGATATACTATTCCCATTCCGCCCTGTCCAAGTTTTTCTAATATTTTATAGTGAAGTATATTTTTGCCGATCATAATGTTTTATACTATTACCAAATTCAATTGTTAGTAAAGATAAGGTATTTCCTATCTATAATTTGTTATCTAAAGTAAATTTATTTATTATTTCTACTTTTTATAAGGGGAGTTTCAATTTTTTAAAAGCTCCGGATATATTGGATCTTTCTTTATATTGCGCATTAGCAAATTGCCTTTATATACATCAAGATCCGGAACCTGCTGAATATATGTACGTAATAATTTTGTGTCGTCGGCAAAATAAACTTCGCTCATTCCACCTTCGCCTAATTTTTCTAATATATTATTGTGTAAAATAGTCTACCAATTATGATAATGCTTTTGAGATTTCATTTCAAATCTCCCATCCAAATATCAGACTCTTTTTCTTCTTTTATATAGTATATCGATTTGTTATCGGGAGCAAATGCATAATTCCCCCAAAAAGATAAGATCTTTGGAGAATTTTCAACAGGATGTTTGGCTTTTGTTTCTGTATTCAAGACATAAAATTTGTTGTTATCTTCATACAAAATTCTTTTGCTGTCTTTAAACCACATAGGTCCCTGGCCTGTATTTGAAATAGTTTTATAATTATGCTGAATCATGGAATAAATTATTATTCCAAGATGAGTCCCGCTATTTTTGTCCATTCTATTCCCAGTAATAAAGTTGCCGTCCGGTGAAACAGCATGTACCTCAAACCTGATTCCCTTCTCATTCAAATCAGGTAGATATTTTGGGTTCCTAACTATTGCCGAATCGAGATTAAACAAAATATTGTCAATATTATCATAAGCTGCTGTAATTAAATGTCCGTCAGGGAACCATCGTGCCACACTAACTATTCCACTTGTATTTGTAAGTTGTTTAAGGTTGCTGCCGTCAGCATCTATTTTCCAGATTTCATATTTGCCTGATCTATCGGAATAAAAAAGAAGAGTTTTCCCGTCCGGTGACCATTGCGGATTCCGATCTTTATAAATATCGTTTGTTAATTTTAATATATCCGAACCATCTGTTCTCATAACATAAATGTCTTCTTGCTGACCATTGCTTGAAACTGCAATCCGTTGGTTATCAGGTGAAATATCCATGTATATAAATTGCTTCGATCCTTCAGTAACCGGAATAGGAAGACCAAAAAACTTTTCGCTGTTCGGATTAAAATCTATCTTGTAAATATTATCTCTTATATCGGCAGAAACATAAATAATTTTTTTACCACTACTTGACATTTTTGCCATTGCGCAGTAGAGGGATGGAGTAGTAACCAGTTCAGGATCCGATTCTACTTTGCCTGTTCCTTCATTTATTTTTACCCTCCATAAATTCATGCTACCGCCGCGGTTGCTTGAAAAATAGATATACTTGCCGCCGGAAGACCATGCCGGGCTCCAATTGATATAATCATCATTTGTAATCATAGTTGAGCTTCCCCCGTCAGCATGGATTAACCAGATTGATCTCTGCCCTGTTCCTGCAGGAAGTCCCCAGTATGCAATCCATTTTCCATTAGGTGACAAACTCGGCTGAACTGCATCTCCATCATATAATTTTTGAGTTTTGCCGTCATTTATATCTGCCGACCAAAGCTGGCTTACAGTAGCTCTTGAATAAGGCTGTTCAACCGATTCCGTTGCAAAAATGATTTTTTTACCATCAGGAGACCATGCAGGATTATAGCCAAAATTTGTCAGCCTGCGGACTGATTCACCTGTTGAGCCCATTAAAAATATTCCTCCACCGTCCCGTTCCGAACGAAATGCAATCAATTCACCTTCAGGGGAAAAGGAAGATTGATAATTATCAACTTTAGAATCTTTTGTTAAATCAATAGCATTTCCGCCGCCTATCCTTTGGAAGAAGATATGTTCAAATCCATTAATCGATTTTGTGTAGATAATATAATTGCCGTCGGGAGAAATATCTGGATATAGTTCTTGTCCGGATTGTTCGGTCAGCTGTTCAAATTTTACAAAAATATTTCCTTCTGTTCCTTTTTTTGTATACAGTATAAACACAATATATATCAATAATCCTATTAATATTGTCCATGACAGATACTCACGTTTAAATAATTTCTTTAAATCAAACCTTTGCTTAGACTCTTCAGCAGAAAATAAAAAAGATGATCCAGAAATTCGATTTTGCACTGCTTCCGTTTCTGGTATGTTAAAATTAATATCGAGTCTGCTTTTTATATTGCGTCCGGACGTTTTAGTTTTTCTTAATTCTTTATATAGCTCTTTTGCTGACTGATATCTTGCATTTTTATCTTTATCCAGACATTTTATAATAATTTGATTTAAAGCAAAAGGAATTTCGGGTTTTAATCCAGAAGGAGATACAGGATTTTCATTCAATATTGAATATATTATTGCTTGATCGTAATCTGCAGTAAATGGCAATTTCCCGGTAAGTAATTCATAAAGTATAACACCGAATGACCATATATCGGTTCGATGATCAATTTCTTCACCCCGTGCTTGTTCCGGTGACATATAATCAATGGTTCCAATTGTAGATCCAACTTTTGTGAGCTGTGTCCTTCCTTTTATTTTTGCTAACCCGAAATCCATAATCTTTACTTTGTCGTCATTAGTAATCATTATATTGGAAGATTTTATATCACGGTGAATAATTCCTTTTTTATGTGCTGCATCTAATCCTTCTGCAATTTGGACAGCATAACTAATAATAACTTCCATCTGCAGGGGCTGAATATATTCAGCCCCTGCATGCTTACGTTCAATTACATCCTTTAATTCTTTCCCTTCGATGTATTCCATTACAATAAACATCTGCTCATTAACTTCTTCAATAGCATATATTGTTGCAATGTTTGGATGATTCAAAGAAGCTGCAGCTTGAGCTTCAATTTCAAACCTTTTCCTTTCTTCTTCATTTGCTGATATATGATGCGGTAAAAACTTTATTGCAACCTGCCGTTTTAGTTTTGTATCTTCGGCAAGATAGACTACACCCATTCCGCCTTCACCTAGTTTCTCAATTATTTTATAGTGAAGAATTGTTTCGCCGTTCATAATTGTAAAATCATTTTAATTTGCATTAGCTAATTTATGTTTCAATTCCTCATTCCAGTTAAGAATAACGTTCAATGAATTACTTGAATTGCCTGAATTTTCTGCCTTGAGCATCATAAAATATTGCGTACCCGGAATTTCTTCAATTCTACGAATCGTATTTACCCAAGAATTGTTGGAGAAAACTTCCTGGATCTGCCCGCGGCAAAACCCGAACTAGAATTGACAGGTACCCTCATCAATTCTTTACCATGAATATAATAAAGGTATTTGCCATCTTGAGACCAAAAAGGCCAATCTCCGCCATTAGTTGAAATTTGAATTTTGCTGCCTGACCCATTAAACGTATTCACGTAAACTTCTCGTTTCCCGGATTCATTAGAAGTATAGGCCATGTAATTTCCATTAGCGGAAAATAAAGGATACTGATGATCAAAGGGTTCATTGTCGAATACTTTGGGAGGTGCGTTTCCACTAAGTGTTTTGACGACCATTTGTTGGTTGCCGAGAGTATCAGCTTCAGTATAAGCTACGTATTTCCCGTCTTTTGAAATAGACCAAGGTATTACAAAATAATTACTTTTGATTAACATTCTCTCTTTTCCCGAATTGTCAAGATTAGATATATACAAGCCGTAGTAACCGTTACGAAATGAATCATACACAATCGATTTTCCGTCTGGAGTCCATAACGGGTCTCTGGCATCTGTTCCATAAGTCAGTCGGCTCAGCGTGTTTCTTTCTATATCGTATATCCATATATTCCATGCAGCACCTTCAATAGTAACAGCAACTTTCTTTCCGTCTGGAGAGATGTCAAAATCTTCAATAGGCTGATGTAAATCTGTGCTTTGAAGTATTTTGCCGGAGTGATCTACCCAAGCAAGATTTCTGTCATCAGACAGAGTTCCCCGGGCAGGTAGACCATTGTTCCATTGTCCGATAAACCGAACTCCGGCTGACCTGTTGAGATATTGTAGTTACATTAGTAAGGACCGGAACTAAAGATCCCTTTACGGAAAGATCGCCCAAATCAAACCTTGATGCATAAAGAGCGTTATTTCGGATAAGCAATATATATCCCGGTTTCACATAATTCGCATATTCCGCATTGTCAACAATAGTTTTAGTTGTACCGTTCTTTAAAGATCTGACCATAATCCGGGTGCTTGCATTTCCATTCTCTGATTCTGTAGTAAACATAAGATGGTCGCCGTCAGGCAGAAGTATAGGCCAACGATAGCTTACCTGTCCTTTATTGGAACCTGTGTTAGCTATTTGTTCAGGCTGACCGCCATCTGCAGCAACCCGGTATATTCCTCCGGCAATTCCCAGTGAAAAATAAATCTCATTATCGGTTCCCCAAAAGAGATACGGTAAAGGGTGAGTTGGCATATTTATGTTGAAAATTACAGTTATTGGACCTCCTGATATAAGTGTTTTTTTCATTATTTCATCAGACCAGAACGCAAGCCACTTCCCATCCGGTGAAAAACAAGGTGACAAAGCTCCCTCCGTACCCGGAATAGGTTTAGCTTCATAGGAATTTATATCTCTTAAATAAAGCATCCTGGCATTAGTCTGATTAACCGTATAAACTATTTTGGAGCCGTCCGGTGAAATTGCAAATGATGAGAAAGAACCAGGCGCCAGTCCCTCTTTTATATTCATTGAAAGATGTACGGGTTTATGGGGTACAACCGGGGAAGAATTCAGAAACAAGAATGTCATTATGAAAAGCGCAACAAGTAATATTGAAATGATTGATATAGAAACTTTGCTTTTGATTATTCGTTTTTTGAAATTTACATCAAAGACACCAGACTTTACTTTTATATTTTCATTGTCCTTAACAAATGTTTGTGTCTTGTAAACACGGCTTGCCCTGTTGCCGGAAGATTTTTTAACTTTCCTTAAATTTTTTGCTAGTTCTTTTGCCGACTGACATCTGTCGTCTTTGTCTTTTTCAAGGCACTCTAAAATTATTTCATCAAGTTCAGGATCAATTCCTTCTTTTACCGTTGAAATGGGAGGTGCATCAACATTTACGATTTCATACATTATTGCTGTCTCGTGCATTCCCTTAAAAGGAGATTCGCCGGCAAGCAGTTCATAAAGCACCACACCAAGTGAAAAAATATCTGTTCGATGATCTACATCTAATCCCTGTACTTGTTCCGGTGACATATAACCCATTGTTCCAACCGTTGATCCTGCTTTTGTCAACCTAGATACATTACTTTCCTTGTAAAGTTGTGGCTAATCCAAAATCCATTATCTGTGCAATGCCGTCTTTCCGAATCATTATGTTTTGGGGTTTTATATCACGATGAACAATTCCTTTCTCGTGTGCCGCTGCCAAACCTTCTGCTGACATGTATCCCTATTTCCAGTATCTGTTTTTCGGAAAGATGGTCTTTTTATCCCTTAATGTTTTACCTTCTATATATTCCATTGATATGAATAACTGATTATTATATTCTTCTATAGAATAAATAGTGCAAACATTCGGATGGTTCATTGAAGAAGCAGCTTTTGCTTCCTGAATGAATCTTGCTTTATCATCTTCGGAGTCAGTAAGCTGAGAAGGAAGAAATTTTAATGCAACAAAGCGGTCGAGTTTTGTATCCTGGGCTTTGTAGACCTCGCCCATCCCGCCTTCGCCAAGCTTTTCTAATAATTTGTAATGAAGTATAGTTTCGCCTATCATTTAAGGTCTTCAAATATTTTTATTTTCATTTCTTGTCCAGTAACGATTTCCAGTTCACAATAACCTGTAACGGTTGAGAAGTATTATTGGTTTCATATTTATTAACGAGAAAATGCTGTCCATTATCTAAAACCAAGTATCATGTTGATGAAAAAATCCAATGTATGCTTTAAAAAGTTTTTTAGGAACTCCGAAAGTTATTTGTGGAGTTAACTTTACATCGACCGTTGTTAGCATGTTTTCAGGAAAACATAGTATAATTCTTTTCCATCGGTCTTCATCAGGGCACTGTACCTCCATTTACTGAAACCCGATATTTTTGTGTCGCATCGGGAAAACTTTGCACATAAATTTCATTCGATCCCGATTCATCGGAGTTGTATGCGATCCAATGTACATCGGGAGAAAAGGTCGCTCCCCATTCATTAAAAGATGTAAGTGTCAATTGAAAAGGTTTCCTGTCACCAGTCGTGGGAAGCGCCCACAAATCTCCCTTGGATTGATAAAGAAGAAATTTCCCATCGGATGACCAATCGCAAGGATATTTTGTAAAATTTGTCTTCAAAATTAAAGTCGGTTCAGATGTCCCGCTGACATTTTTTTCATAAATGTCGTACACTGTATCGGGAGAAGATGCATAGACGATCTTCATACCATCCGGGGACCAGAGAGGACTAACATCCGCAGCAGGTGCCATGGTAAAGCGGGAGGTGATCCCTCTTTTTCTGTCGAGAATCCATATATCCTGGTTAAACTCCTGATTCAAGTCGGGACCGTTAATACGATGATATGCCACACTATTTTCATCGGGTGACGCCGAGAGTTCAATAAGAAAACCCAGATTATTTTTTTGTTCAATTTGTTTTCCTTGCCGATCGAATACCACAATATTAGACTCATTGTCTGTTACGTTTTGTGAAACAATCACAATATTTTTTGCGACTGTAAAATTTCTAACATCGCTGACCAGTTGACGGGGTTCGCCTGAAAGTGAGAAGTCTGAAAGATTCAATTTTTGTATCATCAATGAATTGTTTTTCAGGAAGAATAAATTATCCGGAGAAGCAAATACAACTTTCTCTGAAGGATCATTACCATTAACAGGTATTATTTCTATTTTTGTATCATCATCTAATGAGCCGACATATATTCTACTGCTTCCCTGGTTCCTTCCAAATGCCCAATAGATAAAATGGATATTATCCGGCAGCATTTGAGGCGATGTATGCCATTCTTCGGTACGGGAAAGATCAAGTGTCGTTGCCTGAACAGGAGCTCCTCCATCGGCGTTTATTTTGTACAGCGGTGAAGACCACTGGGGTGTAAATAGTATGGTGTTATTACTTCCCCAGGTACCTTTGTGTACACCCTGCGCATCGCAAAGGACCTGCAGTGAACCTGTCGAAAGATTTATCTTTTTTAATTTTCCATCTGCAAAAAAACCAATAAACTTTGAATCATACGACCAAAACGGAGCAGAGGCATTTTCTGTTCCTGCGAGGAATGTTGCATTCAATGATTCAAGTTGCCGTATCCATATCAAGGATTTTCCAGATGAATCCAATGCTGTAAAAGCGATCATCGTACCGTCCGGAGATATTGCCGGAACTTCGGAAGTAAATGTATATCCGGCTGGAGCGGGCAGTCTGAATTGTATCGTATCGTTTTCAGTTACGGAAGAAGGTTGAGTGAAATATAAATAGATACAGAGAATGGCTAACGCCAGTGAGACGATAGTGATAAATGGAATCAACTTTTTCAATTCAAATCTTTTATTAAATACTTCAATCGCAATCGAACCGGAAGACTTAGATACTTGTTCTACCCCGGTTGCTGTATTATTCGTATATGAATTAACATTATAAACTCTGCTCTTCCATGTTTCCAGTAGATTTCTTTACTTTTCTTAAATCTTTTGCAAGTTCCTTCGCTGACTGGCAGCGTTCATCTTTATCTTTTTCCAAACATTCTAAAATTATTTCATCAAGCTCAGGATCTAATTCCTTCTTTAACTGTTGAAGGGGAAGGACATCAACATTTTACTTATTTCATACATTATTGCTGTCTCGTGCATTCCTTTAAATGGAGATTCGCCTGCAAACAATTCATAAAACACAACACCAAAAGAAAAAATATCCGTTCTGTGATCTACATCTAATCCCTGTACTTGTTCGGGTGACATATAACCCATTGTTCCCATCGTTGTTCCAGCTTTCGTCAGTCTGCGAAGCATTACTTGTCATGAATACAATTTTGCTAAGACCGAAATCCATTATCTGTGCGATTCCGTCTTTACGCACCATAATATTTTCAGGTTTTATATCCCGGTGAACAATTCCTTTTTCGTGTGCAGCTGCAAGTCCTTCTGCAACCTGTATTCCAATTTCGATAATTTGTTTTTCAGAAAGATTATCTTTTTTATCCTTTAAAGTTTTACCATCTACATACTCCATTACAATGAATAATTGATCCTTCATTTTCTTGTATATGCATAGATTGTACAAACATTCGGGTGGTTCATTGCAGAAGCAGCTTTTGCTTCCTGGATGAATCTTGCTTTATCACCTTCCAAAGAAGTTAATTGTAAAGGAAGAAATTTTAAAGCAACAAAGCGGTCGAGTTTTGTATCCTGTGCTTTGAAGACTTCACCCATTCCGCCTTCGCCTAATTTCTCTAGTATTTTATAATGAAGTATAGTTTCACCTATCATAAATAACCTCTAAACTGTTGAGTTGGGTTTCGGAGGGCAAGTCCGCCCTGTCCTACGAAGCTTAAGCGAAGTAGGGCCTCGCCAAGCTTCTCTAAAATTTTATAATGAAGTATTGTTTCACCGATCATAATCTTTCCTCTTTATAGCCCCGACCTAAAGGTAGGGGCTATTTATTTCTATTTCT
>CAVUCR010000023.1:0-104732 GCA_963739895.1 uncultured Ignavibacteria bacterium
ATCTTACTCATAATCTTAATCTTAATCCTAATCCATCGGTAAGTAAATCTGTACTATAAAAAAAACAGTTCTAAAAATAAGAGATTTACTTCATGAGTTTTACTTATTAAATAGATTATAATTAAGTTTGTATAGTTAAAATCTTCATATTAAAGAAAGGGAGAAGTTATGCATCCGAAAAGTATCGAATTACTGAATAAAGCTGTCGCAGATGAATTATCAGCAGTTCATCAATATATGTATTTCCATTTTTACTGTGATGATTATGGATACGATTTATTGGCAAATTTATTTAAAAGAACCGCTATACAGGAAATGCTGCACATAGAAAGACTGGCAGAAAGAATTTTATTTCTCAAAGGTGAGGTAGAAATGAATTCATCTGAAGAAGTTGAAAAAATTCATAAAGTTGATGAAATGCTGAAAAAAGCTGCAAAAATGGAAGATGACAGTACGAAAGAATATAATATTTGGGCTAACGAATGTGCCGCAAATGCCGATGCTATTTCAAAACAGCTTTTTGAAAGTCTCGTTTCGGAAGAAGAAGTCCATTTCGATCAATATGATACTGAACTGGATAATCTCAAAAAATTCGGTGATAGTTATTTGGCTTTGCAGTCAATTGAAAGAAGTAAAGGGAGAGATACGGCAAGTACAACAGCGAATAAATAAAAAATTGTTTTAAAATACAGCCGGGGTTCGATACCCCGGCCTGTAATTTCCTTTTGGTATTTATATTAATTATTTAACTAAATTTATTTTAATACTATTGCTGATTCTGTTTCCTACCTGCAGCTGAACCAAATAAATCCCGCTTGCCAGGTAATTACCAAGCATATTCCTGCCGTCAAATGTTACTTCTTGCCAGCCTTCCAATAAATTAGTGATATCTATTACAGCAACTAGTTCTCCCAGGATATTATAAATTTTTATAAGCTTAGTTTTTCCAAGCGAGTTATAATCTAAAAAGATCCTGATTTTTGTTGAAGGATTAAAAGGATTAGGAAAATTGCCGGCAATATATGAATCGGGCATAATTAATCCTTTATTCCCGGAAACACCTGCCGCGGTCGGTTCGGTTTGATAATCAGCTATGTATGCGGTATAACGGCATCTTATGTTATATGCAAGGCTGAGCTCAATATCTTTTTGTTTGAGCTCAGGCGTTTCACCATAGATTTCTATTTCTCTTTCAATTTCGTCTATAGTTTCTTTTGCCCAGATAGATTCAGTGAATTTGTTTTCATTTGTTTTGTCGTTAAAGTTGAGCCGGAAATCATATGCTCTCATTCCGGTAACCGAAGTTCCTGCAATGCTAATCCCTGATTCGCCGGAATTTTTATATCTTCCGGTCATAAAAAATAATGAACCTGCATATGTAGAAGGCAATTTTCCAGGAATAACTTGGGATACGCCTGCACCGCCGTATTCAAATGCAACATTCTTTAATAGAGGCTGACTTATTTGATCGAAAACCCTGATCATTTCATCGCTTAAATTATCAAGTGGATCAAGGTAAGTCACAAAACCATAATTTAATGCGGCAATCATTTCGAGACGAGCTCGATCAAGGTTATCACCAATACCAATCGGGAAAATTCCGGCTTTATAAGTATTTAATGATTCAATTTCTTTCGGGTCTACCACTGATCTTCCATCTGTAAAAACAATCATTGAATTACTGAACTTATCATCTTTAATTTGTTTAAAGGTTTCTTTTATTGCAGAATCCATATCCGAACCGTAGGAAGTATTTATCGTTGCTAAATAATCTTTTGCACTCTGAATATTTTCAGGGCCGGCAGAAATTGGGGCAGTTTTCCATGATTCAGTAATATAATTGAAAATAATTATATTGAAATAATCGTTGGAATTTAATTGATCTAATGATTTTGAAATCGCGTATATACTTTGATTCAAATTATTTCCAAACATTCCTGAAGAGTTTGAAAGAAGAAAGAAAATACGTCTCGGGAAAATACTGTCGGGCATAACCTCGTTTTGCGGTTTTACAAATAGTGTAAAATGACCATCCATTGTGTCGTTTGCTGCTGAATAAAAGTCAACGCCTAAACTCGAATTATCTGTTTCATAATAAAAATCAAGATCCTGGTTTGCATAGTCTTTTGGTTTTACTAGTTCAAGTTTCAAAATATTTTTATCAGACTGAATGATTTTATAATCCGGGTTTCCCGGTAAATCAAAAGCTGTGATATCGGAATTGGAATTAATATTTATATTAAATTGAAGATGATCAAGGGGATATGTTACAAAGTTTTCGG
Organism: uncultured Ignavibacteria bacterium; assembly: GCA_963739895.1. Lineage (GTDB taxonomy): Bacteria > Bacteroidota > Ignavibacteria > Ignavibacteriales > Ignavibacteriaceae > CAVQBP01. Next base: position 2,283 of record CAVUCR010000023.1, read on the forward strand.
AATTTAGGGGAAAATTATAGGAAACTTTTCCCTGGTAATAACCGCACAAGCTGACATAATGCAGTTCCACCTTCTGAATAGTTCCCGGTTGAATCCCTTTAAGAAATATTTTAATTCCATTTCGTCCGATATATTTATTAACTTCAGCTGCTACTCCGCCTTCCCCGGTTCCAGGATTTACTGCTTGCTCTTTTACTTTCAGAACCGCCTGGTAGATTTTATCCTTGTACCAATACAAAAATTTTGTCGCCCGTGCATTGGGAGGAAGAGGAAAAGAATAAACTGCATCGGTAGAGTCGAACCATTCATTTTCAAATTCCTGGTATACTACAGTTTCAGCAATTTCCCCGTGAATATTTACTGTTACTTCTGTTACTGTATTTCTTAAAAAATCTTTTGGATAATTTTGGTTTGAGGGCATTAACAAACCATTTGCGAAAGAAACAGCTGTTAAACTGAGAAATATCAATATTATTTTATTATATTTTTTTTTCATCTCTAAACCCCTGGATTACTTTATAAAGAGAATCTTTGCAGATTCAAAATATTTTGATTCGTTTTTATCAGTTAATACTAACCTTGCAATATAAAGTCCAGAGCTTATCTGCTCACCATTGTCATTTATTGCATTCCATGTTATTCTTTGTGAACCGTTTCTAATTGTTAGTGTTTTAACTAATTGACCTAGTAAATTATAAATTGTCAATTCTCCATTTATGAAATTTCCCTTACTTACTTCAAATGTTATTTGAGGATTGAAAGGATTCGGATAGAAGGAAAGATATTTTCCTTTTGAAATTGTTTTTGATTGAGATGGAGTGATTATTCCTTCACCTCCCAGCCCGGCATAACGAACCTGCAATTTAATTTCTCCCGGCAATTGGGAGCCCGGCGATGTATATGATAAAATATATTTCCCTGAAGATTTAAATCTTGATATATCTAATAAAATATCTCTAAAGTTTCCATAAATATCATAAAAATTACCCCCGGTTGGGATTATTATCGGATCATAATAACTTGATTTATTAGGTTCCGGACCAATAGCATGAACTATAATTCCTTTTGTAAGTAAAGCATTTATGACAACATCTTTTGTTAATGAAGTAAAAGAATCATTCTCATGATAAGTTGCATCGGTAATCCATATAACTAACCCTGTTACAATTTTCCCGGAATTGAAAATTTAGTAGCTTCCAGCAAACCCTGCAATGAGTTTTCAGGCTCATCCTCGCCGCCATGCGCATATTGCTGATCAACTAAAGTTTTGAAATATTGCACATCATTTGTGAAAGGATAAATATTTTCAATTATATCCAAAAAAGTAACCATTCCTAATCTGTAATCAATCCCCCTGGCAGTTAGACTGTCGGCAAATTCAATTATATTATTTTTTACTTTATCAATTTCATTACCCATACTCCCGGTAACATCGAGCACAAAAACTATATCCGCAGAATTGACACCTCCTGAAGTATCCTTCATCATTTCAAAATCTTCTATTCTATTCGCATCTTCAAATAAGAAAACATTTTCGCTAGTTAAGTTTGGAATTAAATAACCGTTAGAATTTATATTGGAATGAAATTTTAGCTCGACTTCGGGGAAATTAGAAGTTATTGAAGTATCAATATTAACAGTTAAGCCCGTATCCGAAACGGGAGTAGCTGGAATAAAAACCGGTCTGTCTATTTCATCTATCAATTGGCCGTTATTAAATACTTTTGCAGTAACTGTCTCGATTTTATCTTCATAAATAATATGTGAGCTTAAATTGATTTTCTGATAATAACTTTGGTTATCCAGGGAAACAGAGACTTCTTTAGTAGATGACGATAACGCTGCCGGAAGTTCAAATTTAATATCGGCATCAATTACGCTATTATTTTCTGCTTTATTAATCTGAAGATATGTATTGAAACTATTTGGAAATATTAAATTATCCTGCAAAGATAAAAAGCTTTGCAAGTCCCATCTTAAAAATAATTGTGAAGAAAAATCCGGCTCTTTTAAATCTATATTTAATATGCAGCTGCTTTCTTCATTTGCAGATAAACTCTTTTCCTGCCATAGAAGCTGCAAGTCCAGATCATATAATGTTTTTGTAGAATCAAGTGCAGATAAATTCTGATCAAAAAGATCATGCCAGTTTGCAGCAATTATTTTGAAAGGCTTCCCATCAGGATAATTAATATCGATACCTATTCCTTTTGCTCCTTTTGATTTTTCCCATAGAACCAAGTCATTTGGAATTTCGGATAAGGTAAAAATTTTACTGTCGGTTAAATATCCTGACTGTTGTTCAAGATAACCGTCGCCCCATTTTCCCAATGCCGGGTCAAATGTAAATCCTAACCCGAATAAATGATCAACAGAATCCAAATTTTTGATTTTTTGGTTCAGGATAACACCATTCCCATTGCTCTCCATCATCATTATAAAAGTTACCGAGACCTTCGAAGTTTTTGTAGCAGTTATTTCGAGCGTATCACCATTCCGGGTAAAATTTATTTCTGCTGAATTGAAGTAATCATCTAGCTTGTACAATTTACCGTCAATTGAGACTACCGGGTAAGAAGTCTTAGCATAAGGGTGGCCAAAAGTAATATCGCAATTATCATCCAATTTAGAGCTGGATAGGCCGGCATTTGTCCCGATCGTAAAATATCCGTCCGGCAGCAAAGTGAAAGATAGCGCTGCGTTACTTATTTCATCAGTAGAAGAAGTAACTTTTGCCATCCCGTTTTGTGAGTTTTGCAAATTAAATTTATTGATATCATACAACTTTTTATTTTGAGGATATAGAGTAAGCGAAAAAGTTATAAGGATTAAAAAAAATATTTTTTTCATATTTCCTCCGGGGAGCTCATTTAAATAATTTAAGTTCATAGTTACCTCAGCAGAACCATTTTCCTGATTTGAATAAACGAACCAGCTTGAATGGAGTAAAAATAAACTCCGCTGGCAACCTGATTGCCTCTGAAATCTTTCCCGTTCCAATGAATATTGTAGATACCCGGGCTCTGTTCTTTATCGATTAGAACTGCAATTAATTGACCCAGCGAATTATAAATCCTTAAAACTACATGATAAGAAGACTCACTTGCGGGGAGGCTGTATTCTATAATTGTTTCAGGATTAAAGGGGTTAGGATAATTCTGCTTCAGCAAAAATTTATCCGGTATACTTGTTTTATCTTCATTCACTGCCGTTGAATTATTTGGATCATCGGGATCAGAATAGAAAGCAGTATAGGGAGTTAAGATTTGGAATCGTAAGCTCAGCTCAATTACTTGGTTTACAAGTTCTTCGGTTTCACCGTAAATTTCAATAAGATTTAAAATGTTGTCTATTTTGGATTTTGCCCAAAGTCTTGGTACAAAGCGATCTCCGCCGACAGTATCGGTAAAATTAATTGTTTTTGTAAATTCAACTTTTTTTGATCTGATATTTCCCGATAAAGTTACTTCAAAAGTACCGCTTTTATTATAAAGTCCCAGTTGCGTAACTTGACTTCCCCAAAACAAATCATTAAGTATTTTGGGATATTGATCCCAGCTGTCCAATCCTCCCATATCAATTTTTATATCTGTCATTACCGGCTTTGATATCCTTTTGAAATGATTGTTAACTACAAGAGAGATACTGTCATCAGAAGTAATAAATTGTGCATATCCATGGTTTGCATTTGACAGGCTGATAAGTAAGTTTTTACTTATATCATCACCAACTCCGAAAGAAAAAATTCTAACATTTTTTTTGTTGTTCTTATTTGTATTACTTATAATTGAATCTATATTGGTTTCTCCCCATGTTGGGTATCCGTCTGTTAGAAATATTAGGTTGTTGGATGTGGTGTCTTCATAAGTTTCTGTTAATGAAGAGGTTAATGCTTCATCTATATTAGTCAAACCAAGTGCGTATAACTGGTTTACATAATTTTTTGCATCATTAATATTATTATTGCTTGCAACAACTAAATCGGGTTTATATTTATTAACAAACGTTCCGAAAGTAATTATATTGAATTTATCGTTCGGATTAAGAAGATCTAAGAAATCATTTAAAGCTTCTTTCATCTGCTGGATTCTAACCCCTTCCATGCTGGAAGAAACGTCCGCGGTAAACACTATATCTTTTGGAATTATTTCTTCTCCTGCAATACTGTCTGGGGGAGTTATCCAGATAGCATAGAAGTTATCGGAACCTATTGAATCTCCGGGAGAGGGAGTATAAGTCAGTACCTGGAAATTTACACTATCCCTGTAAGTTTCAAATCTTACAGTTAAGTCTTTATCCGGGTAAAAATATTCATCACCAAAAAATAAAGTATAATGAGAGTCGGAAACTTTTGTAATCTTCGTTGCAGTTGAATTTTGATGAGATGGTGAAAAGAATTCCTTGAAAGGAGTCTGGGATTTTGCATCAAGATTTATCGATACAGTTTCTAAAGGTTTGGAAGATAATTCCAGTGTGTTTAATTTAAAAGCATATTCAACAGCACCCAGATCATATCTAAGCGGCTCCACATAAGTAATTTCAGTTCTTACCTCGCTATTGGCACCCACCGGGACAATACTTAGTCTGAACAAGTTATCACCTAGATATTCGAGAAGGGCAGGATCGAGCCATTGCCGCAGTTTACTATTATAATCACTAACTGCCTGCTGCCTTTCTCTTATTGAGGCAACGTAACGTTGTCCGTTTACCCAGTAAACAAGTTCGGTCATAACAGCATTTTCGGGTAAAGGAAAAATATAAATTGTTTCGACCGAAGTATTAAGTTCATTATAAAATACTTGATCAATATGCGTTACCGCAATTTGTCCCTGGATATCAATAGTGGAATTAATCGATTTTATCCACATCTTTTGATATTCAACACTACTGAATCGGGGCCGGGAAAAAAGTGCTCCGACTGCATAAGACTCAGAAAATAAATTTGCAGCAAATAAGAGTAATAAAATTAATTTGAAATGCCTTGATTTTTTTCATGGTGGTCCCCGTCTTTTATAAAAATTGTGAACTTAAGTTGGAAAGGTATTTGTGATACATCTTTCCCCTTATTGTTTTATTCTTGTCCTAATGCAAACTAAAATATTTATCAGTATATTAGCAAATATTTTTTTGGTTTGTTTTTTTTTGAAAAAAATTGAATTTATATTAGCAAATTTTGCACCATAAATATTAATACTTAATGCTTCAGATTTTGAGTAAACAGAAACCAATAAAGGCAAAAAAGAAAGGAAATATTACATAATGTTGGTAGCAAAAATTTTCACTATTTTTGTCTATATTTTATACACTTTAGAAATTTATGAATTCAAATATTATTGAAAAAGAAGAGATAAAATTAAACGCAATCCCAAATAAAAATGATTAAAAGCGGCTGGGGGAACACAGTGTATGAAAAATCCGTTGTTGAAAAGATTACATACTCATCCGACGGGATAAAAATTAAAGGGTACATAGCTTATCCTAAGATATACGAAAACAAAAAATTTCCTTGTATTGTCTGGAACCGTGGAGGCTTCCGGGAAAAAGGTGCAATTGACAAATTTACTGCACGGGGAATTTTCGGTCAGCTAGCCGGCTGGGGATATGTAGTTTTAGCTTCACAATACAGAGGAAATGCCGGAAGTGAAGGTGTTGAATATTTCGGCGGTAATGATGTAAATGATATTTTGAATTTAATTCCGTTGGCAGAAGAAATACCTTCGGCTGATAATAGTAAATGGGGGATTGAAGGATGGAGCCGCGGCGGAATGATGACTTTATTAGCTTTAATAAGAAATTCAAATTTTAAGTGTGCGGTGTTGAGCGGCGCAATTTCGAATTTAAAATCTTATTTGGAAATAGATTCTGAAAGAAAAAAAAATTATCAAGAACTTTTCGGTAAAAATTTTAATGAGGAACTTGATAAAAGAACTATAATTGATAAAGTAGTCAAACTGCCTAAAATTCCTTATCTGCTGATGCACGGAGGTAAAGATGATACAGTTTCTCCCCTCCAATCTTTGGATTTATCAAGAAAATTTCTTGAAGCAGGCATTTTACACAGGTTGATAATCTTTGAAAACGGGGATCATTTTTTAAAAAATTATAGAATAGAAGTAGATCACCAGAGAAAAAAGTGGTTTGATAAATATTTAAAGGAATAATATTTCCATTTTTTGCATTAAACCTTTTCTTAAATTTTGATGTCTATCATTCTGTTAATGATAATATTTTAGAGGATTAGTATGGTAAGCAAATATTTTAAATATGAATACTTTAATAAAGTTATTTTTTTAGTTGGTGTTGTTTTCTTATCTATTTTATTTCTGGCTGAGACAAATGCACAGGCAAAAAGAGGACACCCCAAAGTTGAAAGAAGAAGGGTTGTAAGGGTTGAACATTTGCCTTCACATTATGAAACAATTGTTGTTCACAAAAAAAACTATTTTTATCATAACGGTTTCTTTTATAGTAGCGGTCCAAGAGGATATGTAGTGATTGGTGCGCCTTTAGGTGCAAGAATCAGGGCCCTGCCTTTAGGTTATTCGATAGTTAAATTTGGAGGGCTATCTTATTATTATTTAAATGGAGCCTATTATAACTATATTCCATCGGATAATGTTTATGTCGTAGTTAATAATCCTGGAAATGCACCTAATGCTCCGAGCAGTAATCTTGACCAGGTAAAGTTATATGATGGTTCTACGGTTGAAGGAGTTTTCCAATCGGGTACCGATAGTACTATTACTTTGAAAGTAAATAATGAAATCCGTGAAATACCGATTAATAATATTATTTCAATTACGTTTGCCCAGTCGATTTCCGGTTAGAAATGAACATTATTTAAAATTAAATTTAGTACTGGTTAAAAAATTAAAAGGAAATAATGGATGAAGATCCCGGTGTAAAAGCTGGAGTCTTCATCTACGAAATTTATCCCTGTAAAAGTTTCCCCGGAGACAGCCTTCCTTAATATGGAAAATATCGGCAGAAGAAAACAAATCACTAAAAAATTACATCTTACATTTTCCATCTTCCATGGTAACCTATTTATTTCCTTCCTGCAGTTGTTTCAAAGCCTGCTGTAATTTTTGAAGTTCATTTGCGGCATCATTAAATTTCTTTTGACCAATATATTTCAAATAATTTTCAAAAGCATTGTTAGCGTTTTGTATCTGCTGTTTAACAGTCTTACTTTCTGCTGCAGGTTCCTTGGATGTTGTTGCTGTCTGTACTGCTATTTGAGGTTTTGTTTTTGAAAATAATCCCTGCAGCGCCTTATCAAATGAGGGAGCATAACTTAAATCTTCACCATGCATAACTGCAACTAGTCGTAATTCCGGGTATGCTGCAGTTTCGGATTGAAGGTAAATTGGTTCAACATAGAATAAAGTTTTTTCAACAGGTATTGCAAGCACATTTCCACGTATTACATTCGAGCCTCTCTGATCCCATAAAGTTAATTGCCCGGATAAGAAGCTGTCCTGGTCGATCTTTGTTTCAATCTGCTGGGGACCAAGTACAAGCTTGTCTTTTGGAAATTGATAAGCTAAAAATCTTCCGTAATTATCTCCGTCGCACATACCTGCAATCCAGCCTATCATTACCTGCCGGTTCTTTGGTGTGAATGGCAAAATCAAAACAAACTGCGGTTTTTTTGAATCAGGAAACTGCCACATAATATAATACGGCTGTACCGGCTGAATTTGGTTGTAATATTTTTCGGTTGCTCGAATCCAGAGATCTTCCTGGTTATAAAAAACTGTCGGGTCGGTCATATGGTATTTTGCATAAACTAATCCCTGCACAAGTAGAAAATCTATAGGATACCTTATATGAGCGAGCAAATCTTTAGGCATTTCATCTTTAGTTTTAAACATTCCCGGGAAAATATTATTCCACACATTTATAACCGGGTCCTCTTTATCAACAATATAAAAATCAACAGAGCCGTTATATGCATCAACAACTGCTTTAACGGAATTGCGGACGTAATTTACTCCGTTTAGATAAGGAACAGTATTGCCATGCAATTCGGTAGCATTGTCTCCTTGACTGTACTCAATAGTTTCAGCTGAAGAATACGGCTGGCTGTATGGATAATAATCCGAAGTAGTATATGCATCAATAATCCAGTAAAGCTTTCCGTTTGCGAGAACTACATACGGGTCTTGATCAAAATGGAGGAACGGGGCCAGGTTTTTTACACGTTCTTCAATTTGTCTGTAAAAAAGTATACGGCTTTGATCTGTAGTATAGTTTGAAAAGAAAAATTGAGAACCGCCGAATTTCCATCCATACAAAAACTTTAGCCAAATATTGGAAAGTTTAACTCCGCCTTTCCCATCATACTTGTTGTACATATTATCTTCCCCGCTGGGATAATCAAATTCTTTTTCCTGGGAATTAACTACTACATAACTGTTAGTTACCTCACCGTAATAAATTCTTGGCTGGATCACATCGAGTGCGGGATATTTACTAACAGGGGGAATATCCTTAATCAGCAAATTAGGTAAACCCTGGTCAGTGAAATCACTTACCGTTGTTAAAGTAACACCGTAACCATGAGTATACTGGAACCTTTTATTTACAAAAGTCTGGCTTTGCTGAGGTAAACTATTAGGTTGGATTTCTCTTGCAGAAATCATTACCTGTCTGTAAGTACTATCAAAAGTATACCGGTCTAAATCAACATCTTTAAATTCATAATAAAGACGGAATTCCTGGAATTGTTTGAATACTGCATCCAATGCTCTCCAATCCCAGAGCCTTACATTTGAAAATATTTGCTTGTTATCATTTACCGTTTGCTGTGTGAAGCCGCCGGAAACAGGGTACTGCTTTGGTTCTATATCGTTTAGCTTAAACCCATACCTTGTATACTTAATATTATTCAGTATGTATGGTTTTTCATAAGTTATTTCATTTGGAGTAACAATAATCCATTGAAATATTCCGGGAATTAATGTTAAACCTATAAACCAGGTAACAATTATAAAAATGCCGGCAGCAAAAAAAACTGAAGAATAAAATCTGCTTCCGTAAATTTTGAATCTCTCCAAAATTTTTCTTAAAAGTTTCCTTAACGGTGTAATTAATAATGTCAGCCCGGTTAAAAGAGTTAAAATTATTATAATATTGTATGCAGGTAAAAGAATATTTACATCGGTCCAGACAGGACCAAATACAACCCCGGTTGATGAATACATTAAATTGAACCTGCTCAAATACTTTCCAAAGGCAAGAATAAATATAAAAATGGAAGCATTTATAAATAAAGGTTTATATATTCGTGATAATGCTTTATCGTCTCCTGCAGGTGGCTGAACCAAAATGTTTTTTCCATCAAACCAAAAGAAGATTGTAATGACGCAAGCAGCCAATGCAATAATTGAAAGAGAAATTAAGAGTCCGTATATATTATTGAGAAAAGGTAATACAAAAAGGTAGAAGCCAACGTTTTTATTTAAAATAGGATCGCTTATAGTTGAAGGAACACTATTTATAAATTTTAAAATTACTTCCCAGTTGGATAATCCCCAAACTCCCCCGGCGAAAGCACCTGCTAATATTGCAACAATCTTAATATACTTCTTAGCTGACGATAAGCTGAGTGTTAAAGTATAAAGAAACAAACCACCGAAAAGTACCCCAACAACGAAAAAAATAGTTTTTGCGAGAATTACAGTCCAAAACCTGTTTCCATATCCGAGGGAAAAGAACCAGAGAGCGCTTCCCCAAAAATCCATAAACCAAAAGAGGTACCATGTAAGAAATCCAATCAAAGCACCTATAATTATTCTGCTCCGTTTTCCTTTTCTAAATCCTGAAATTATAAAGAATGCTGTGATTGCGATTAGCGCAAATATGATAGCTGTATACATTTCAAATTCCTCCTGGATTTAGATACGGTAATTTATTGAAATTATGAATAAGAAGTTTCGGAAATTCAAAAAAATATTGAAATTGTAAAGAGCTGATAATTTATTTAATATAGCAGTCATTCATTTATATCCATTTTTTTTTAATAACACGTAACCCCATTATGATGAAATCAATTTATGATAATATGTGGAATAATGCTTATCGAGCATTTGAAAATGATGAATTAGAATTTGATCCACTTATTGATGACCTTAATGATTCCAGGAGAGGGATTACTTTGCAGGCAAAGCCCGGTAGAAAATTACATGATAATTTTAGTAAATTTCTTGAAGAAGCCCGGTCAATTGAACCAGAACAATATATTTATAAGCCGGATGAAATTCATATTACAATATTATCTATTATCAATTGCAGTAAAGAATTTTCTCTACCCGAAATAAATCTGCCCGCATATATAAGCTATATTGATAATAGCATCAAGAACATTAAGCCTATTGAAATAGAATTCAGGGGATTAACTGCTTCATCTTCATGCATTTTAATTCAAGGCTTTCCGGAAAATAATTTGCTTGAACTTTTAAGGAATAATCTTAGAACAGAATTTAAGAAAGGAAATCTTTATAATTCAATTGACAAGAGATATAAAATCAATACTGCACATTGTACAGTTATCAGGTTTAAAAAAGAATTTAAAGCTAGACAGAAATTTATCGGTTTTTTGGAAAATTATAGGGATTATTATTTTGGAAAAACGTCTATATTTGAATTGGAATTAGTCAATACTGACTGGTATCATAAGAAAGATATTGTTCAAGTGCTTCAAAAATTTAAACTGTTAAGTAATGATAAACAGTCACAATAATTCGATTAATCTAAATAACAATTTCATTCATGATCAAAATTATGGTAGAATGATTTTTTTATAATTTTCATAAACGACATTTTATAAATGGATAAAACCAAAATCACAATTTTATTATTTGATAATATTACAGCCTTGGATGCTGTGGGTCCTTACGAAGTATTATCACGAATACCTGGAGCAGAAGTATCTTTTGTTGCCGATAAACCGGGTTTAAAAACTGCAGCAGGAGGTTTAAAATTGTTAGCTGAATATTCCATTAAAGATTTTACTTATACTGATATTCTTTTAATTCCAGGTGGAAAAGGTGTTGATAACCTGCTTGAAAGTCATTCAATTTTGGGATGGATTAAAGAGGTGCACAAATCTACTAAGTACACAACGTCGGTATGTACAGGATCATTACTTTTAGGTGCTGCGGGAATATTAAAAGGTTTAAAAGCAACAACTCATTGGAATCATATTGAACAACTAAAAAATTATGATGCTGAAATTGTGAATGAAAGATATGTCCAGGACGGAAAAATAATAACTTCCGCTGGTGTATCGGCAGGAATAGATATGTCTCTAAAATTGGTGCAGCTTATTAAAAATGAAACTCTTTCAAAAGCTCTACAGCTTGCAATTGAATATGATCCGTCGCCGCCATTTGATTCAGGATCACCTGCCAAAGCATCAAAGGAATTGGTTGAATTAGTGAGAAAAGCGAGTTCACAGAAACAAAATTGAAAATATTGATATATTATAATTTTATAAATTTTTCTTAGTAAAATATAACAGTAAATTTTTTTTTTGAACTTATATTAGCTCTTCAAATTGTCGTCAAAATTATAAGTTCTCTTATAAATAATTCATAATTGAGAAAGAGAATTATTTAATAATTTTTTCCATTTTTAAGAAAATTTTATTTGTATGACACCAAACATTGTATATATGCAAACTGGCACTTATATTGTTATACATAAGAAAATATGAAAAAGAAAATCGCTATAATATCGTTAAGTTTGCTATTCTTTGTTTCTACAGTAGGATTACCTTTATCTATTAATTTATGCACAATGGTTGATGAATCCCCAGCAGAATTATGTGAGATGCATTCAAACGATGCAAAATGTGAAAATGAAAACCGTTCTATTTCAATAAAAACTGAATTCAATAAAGAAGATTGCTGTAAAACAGAAATAATTGACAAATCTATTTCCGATAAATATTTACAGGTGGATATTCATAAACATAACCTGAATCAAAACATAATTGCATTTATAAATTTTGATTTATCGGAAAGCAGTAATTCTATAATTAATTCAAATAAGTATTTTAATGACTCATCTCCCCCAATATTTATAAGTAATCATATATATCTCAACAATTCAATTCTCCTAATCTGATCTTTACTGTCTTTTCGATTCAATAGGATTTTTCTGTCTTTGAAAAATCTTAACCTGTTGATTATTTCTTAAAAAGAAAAATATATCTGTTAAGGAAATATCCATGATTAAAATTAAAAATATATATCTATTCATTTTATTGAGCTTCATCCCAATAAATATTTTTGCCCAGCAAAATACACTCGATTCCTTGATCAGCCAGGCATTGAATGTTAGCCCTAAACTTAAAATGCTTCATTTTAAATATTCCGGAGCTGAAAGCAGTATAAATGTTAATTCAAATCTTCCGGACCCGATGCTGACTTTAGGTTTAGCTAATTTACCTACGAATTCCTTTTCGTTTACACAGGAACCGATGACCGGGAAAATTGTTGGTTTGAGCCAGGCAATACCTTTCCCGGGGAAACTAAGTTCAATTGCCAATGTTTCAGAAAAGGATGCTGAAATTGTTAAGCAGGAAATAAACGATGCTGAAAATGAAATTGTAAAAAATGTTTCTCAAAACTATTACGAACTAATTTATATCCGGAAAGCAATTGATGTTGCAAATGAAAATTTAAAATTGCTCAATGAGATAGCAAAAGTTGTCAGAACAAATTATTCGGTTGCAAAAGCAAGTCAGCAAAATTTGTTTAAAGTCGAATTAGAAATAACAAATTTAAATGATAAAATAGAAGAATTAAAAAATAAAGAGAACTCAATTACTGCTATGTTGAATGCCCAGTTATTGAGAACTCAAGATGTTCCTGTTCATACAGGCAACCTCCCTGCAATACAATATTATAAATTTTCTCAGAAGCAGCTTGATTCTTTAGCTGTTCAAAACCGGCCTTTTCTAACCGGGCTTGAACTGGCTAAAAAAAAAGCTGAACTGCAGGAAAAGCTGGCAAAATATGATTATCTATCCGAATTTTAACCTTTCGGTTCAATATTCTCAAAGAGATAGAATAGCAAAGACAAATACTCCTTTGGCTGATTTTGCTTCATTCATGGTTGGAATTTCTCTTCCTCTTAATTATGGAGGTAAAGTTTCATCAAAAGTTGAAGAAACTGAAGCAATGCAGGATATGTATGATGAGCAATATAATCTTTCCTTGCAGATGCTGAACAGCAATTTCGGAACATCAATCTCAAAACTTAATTCCCTCCAGGAAAGAATTAAATTAATTGACAGGTAGCCAGCTTCCGCAGGCGCAGCAGACATATCACATCAAGCTTATCAAGCTATCAAGTTGGAATATAGATTTTATAAATGTAATTGATGCACAAAGTAAACTGTACCAGGTAGAAACAAATCTATACAGGTTAAAAACCGATTATCTAAAAGAAATTGAAGAACTAAAATTTTTAACCGGAACAAGTTCTGTTATCGGTCACCGGTAAACAGTTACGGTACTCAGTTATCAGTTAAATAAAAAATTGGAGAATAATAAAGTGAAAATACAAAATATAATTATCGGAATACTCATAGTTAATAATATAGTAATTTCATACCTATGGTTAAGCGGTTCATAAAAGCATGCTGCCGTAACTATGAGTAATGAGTTCCAAACAGATTACTCAAAAAGAAAGAAAAGTTCTTTACTGGCGTGCACCTATGAATCCAAGTGAAGTTTATAACCATCCGGGTAAATCAAAAATGGGAATGGATTTAGTTCCTGTTTATGAAGATGAAGCTTCAGGAAATGGAATCGTTACAATAAGCGGTGCAGTTCAGCAAAACATGAATGTTAAAACTGCGGTTGTAGAAGATAAAGATTTAAGTTCACAGGTTGTTACAAACGGTATTCTGACTGTTGATGAACAAAATGAATATATGGTTACTACAAGAGTAAGCGGCTGGGTACAAAAAGCTTTATGTTAATTATACCGGCCAGGTAGTTAAAAAAGGTGAAAAGCTAATGGATATTTATTCTCCCGAACTTGTAGCTGCAGAACAGGAACTATTAACAGCACTTTCTTATCAATCATCGTTAAGAAATTCTTCTATTAAGTGAAGCCGCCGCAAGCGGGGATGAGTTATTAAAAAATGCAGTTCAGAAATTAGAATTACTTGAAATCCCCAAAAGTGAAATTGAAAGAATTAAAGAAACAAAAGACGTAAAAACTTATATGACTCTCTATGCTCAAAGTAGCGGGACAGTTATAATGAAAAATGTAGTTGAAGGGCAGAAAATTATGGCAGGTGCTCCTTTGCTGCATATTGCAAATCTTTCAAATTTATGGTTGACCGCAGATATTTATGAATATGAATTACCTAAAGTAAAATTGGGTTCACCTGCCGATATTACTTTTAATTTTTTCCCCGGTAAAACTTTCAAAAGCAAAGTTTCTTTTATATATCCAACTCTTGATGATAAAACAAGAACCATAAAAGTCAGGTTTGATATCCCCAATTATAATAATGAAATGAAACCTTCAATGTTTGCTAATATTGTTATAAAAGGGAAAAGCCTTGGTAATTATCCTGTTGTTCCTGAACAGGCTGTATTAAGAAGCGGTCAGAAAAATATTATTATACTCGATTTGGGTGACGGTAAGTTCAAACCTGCAGAAGTAACACTTGGCGATTATTCCGATGGTTATTACCAGGTACTTAAAGGAATATCTGCCGGTGAAAAAATTGTAACTTCCGCACAATTCCTAATTGATTCCGAAAGCAACCTTCGAGCAGCATTATCACAGTTCAGCAGTTCATCAAAAAAAGATACAATGAAAATGGGAACAAATGAGAAGGGTAAAATAGACCCAATGAAAAACACGGATATAGAAAAGGGAACTCTAAAATCCTCACCTTCAGAAGCAACTTCTTCAGAGAAAGATCCCAGGATTAGAAAAGGAGTAATAGATCTTTCTGCAATAGATAAAAATAAAGACGGGAAGCTTTATGAAGATATAATGGATTGGAATGTTATTTCTGATGAACCGGGAACATGTCCTTTATGTGGAATGACACTAAAGGAATTCACTATTAAAGAAGTAAAAGAGAATTTAACCAAGCATGGATTTAAGTATAAGGAGTAAGGTATAAAGGTATAGGGAATATGGGTATATAGGAACTCACCTTATACCATATACCTTTATACCCTATACCTTCTAACATAAACAAATAGAGGATATTAAAAATACTGACACAGGAGTTTTAAATGACAACAGGTAATCCGGCTAAAGACGGAATAATCACTAAAATAATCGAATGGTCAATTAATAATAAAATCTTAGTAATAATATTCACAAGCGCAATAATTTTGGGGGGCATCTGGGCTATTGAAAATACACCGGTAGATGCTATCCCGGATTTAAGCGATGTGCAGGTAATAATTTTCACAAAATATCCTGGTCAGGGTCCACAGATAGTCGAAGACCAGGTAACATACCCGCTTACATCAAAAATGCTTTCAGTTCCTTATGCAAAAGATGTAAGAGGATATTCGTTCTTCGGTTTTTCCATGGTCTATATAATATTTGAAGACGGAACCGACTTGTACTGGGCAAGAAGCAGGGTGCTTGAATATTTAAGTTCAATGCGAAGTTCACTCCCCGAAGGAGTTTCTCCTGAGTTAGGGCCGGATGCTACTGGGCTAGGGTGGGTATATGAATATGCTCTAAAATCCAAAACAAAAAGTCTTCAGGAATTACGATCAATCCAGGACTGGTTTTTAAAATATGAATTATCTGCTATCCCGGGTGTATCTGAAGTAGCAAGTGTTGGCGGCTTTGTAAAACAATACCAGGTAAATGTTGATCCTACAAAATTAGCTTCTTATAATATTCCTCTTGGTAAAGTTAAAATGGCAATAAAGCAAAGCAACAATGATGTCGGCGGCAGGTTAATGGAAATGGGTGAAACCGAATTTATGGTAAGAGGATTAGGATATATAAAAAATGTAGATGATATAAAAAATATTGCCATTGGAAGGGATCAAAGCTCAGGTACGCCTGTTTATTTAAAAGATGTAGCTAATATTGATATTGGACCGGAATTAAGACGAGGAATTGCTGATCTTAATGGAGAGGGAGAAGTTGTAGGCGGAATTATAATTCAGCGTTATGGCGAAAACGGGCTTGCTGTAATCAATAGAGTTAAACAAAGACTGAAGGAATTAAAATCTTCTCTGCCGTCCGACGTACAAATCGTTCCTGTTTATGACAGAAGTGAGCTAATACATAAAGCTGTTGATAATTTAAGTGACAAACTTCTGGAAGAAGGTTTAATCGTTTCTTTGGTAATAATTCTTTTTCTTCTTCATTTCCGAAGTTCACTTGTCGCAATTTTTACATTACCAACTGCGGTACTTGCAGCTTTATTCGTTATGAAATTACAAGGATTAAATGCAAACATAATGTCTCTTGGCGGTATTGCAATTGCGATTGGAGCTATGGTTGATGCTGCGATAATAATGGTTGAGAATTCCCATTCGCATCTTTTGCATAACCAGCTTTTACCCGATGGTAAAAGAAAACCTCACTGGGCTGTAATTCTTGAATCGTCAAAAGAAGTTGGGCCATCAATATTTTATTCGCTTTTAGTAATTACTGTTTCATTCATTCCTGTTTTTACACTCGAAGCGCAGGAAGGAAGACTATTCAAACCGCTGGCATTTACAAAAACTTATTCAATGGCTGCCGGTGCAATACTTGCAATTACAATTGTCCCTGTTTTAATGGGTTTCTTTATCCGGGGTAAAATGAAAAAGGAAGAAGATAATCCTATAACAAATTTTTTAATGAATATTTATCATCCAATTGTAGATTTTGTCATGAAAAAAAGATGGTGGGTAATAATTATTTCTTTATTAATAGTGGTTGGCTCCTATATCCCTTTTTCAAAGCTTGGTTCAGAATTTATGCCGCCTTTATATGAAGGAGACTTGCTTTACATGCCGACAACATTGCCGGGAATTTCAATTACAAAAGCAAAAGAATTATTACAGCAGACAGATAAGATTATTAAAACGTTCCCTGAAGTAAATCGGTATTCGGAAAAATAGGGCGTGCTGAAACTGCAACAGATCCCGCACCTTTATCAATGATTGAAACTACAATACAATTAAAACCTGAAGATGAATGGCCTGACGGAATGACACGAGAAAAACTTGTTGAAGAATTAGATCAAGCTGTAAAAATTCCCGGACTTACAAATGCATGGACAATGCCTATCAAAACAAGAATAGATATGCTTTCAACCGGGATTAAAACTCCGGTGGGAATTAAAATTGCCGGGCCGGATTTAAGTGTGTTGCAGGATATTGGTAAAAAAATCGAAGAAGTTACAAGAACAATTCCAGGTACCCGTTCTGTTTATGCTGAAAGATCAGCTGGAGGAAATTATGTTGATTTTAATATTGACAGAAATGCGATTGCAAGATATGGCCTCACAATAGAAGATGTTCAGAATGTATTTATGTCAGCTGTTGGCGGAATGAATATAACACAGACAGTTGAAGGGCTTGAACGTTATCCGGTGAATCTCCGTTACCAGAGAGATTATCGTGATAATATTGATGCATTGAAACGAGTACTTGTTCCGTTTCCCGGCGGAGGAAATATTCCTCTTGAAGAACTTGGCAATGTTGTAATCAGGAAAGGTCCGCCGATGATTAAATCGGAAAATGCACGTCCAAATTCATGGGTTTACATCGATATTGAAAATATCGATGTAGGAACTTATGTTCAGAATGCACAAAAAGTTATTGCACAGAAAATAAAACTTCCTCAGGGATATTCATTAATCTGGAGCGGTCAGTATGAATATATGGAAAGAGCTTCAAAAAAATTAGCTCTGGTTTTACCGTTAACTTTAGTTGATTGTAATACTGCTGCTTTACTTCAATACAAAATCATTTGTAAAAACCGGGATAATTCTTCTTGCACTTCCGTTTTCAATGGTTGGGGCAGTTTGGTATTTGTACCTGGCTAACTTCCATTTAAGTGTTGCAGTCTGGGTTGGTATTATAGCACTTACTTGGAGTCAGTGCAGAAACCGGTGTAGTTATGCTTCTTTATCTTGATATCGCCTATGAAAAATGGAAAGAGAAAGGTATGCTGAAATCTTTTGCAGACCTTAAGAGAATCCATTTTTGAAGGTGCTGTAAAAAGAATCAGGCCCAAAATGATGACAGTTATGGTATTATTCTTCGGACTGCTTCCAATACTGATTGGACATGGTGCCGGTGGTGATGTAATGAAAAGAATTGCCGCACCAATGGCTGGCGGAATATTTACAAGCCTGATTATGGAACTAACATTCTTTCCTGCAATCTTTTATATCCTTAAAAGAAGGGAAATGAAGAAAAATAATATGCTAACTGAAAACAATCCAGGAGAGTTAAAATGAAAAAAATAATTGCTTATATAAGGCATGAAAAAGCAGATATAGTAATTGAAAAATTGGAAGAAGCGGGTGTAAAAGGTATGACTCTGCTCGATGCTAATGCTCTGGCACGAATGGGCAGATAAAGAAGCATTTAGTTTTTCTATCGAATATGTTCAAAAATACACTAAAGTAGTTAAGATAGAATTAATTTGTAATAATGAAGAAAGTGAAAAATTGGTAGATGTAATTTCGAAATATGCTCATACCGGTAAAAGCGGCGACGGATGGATTTTTGTCTCCCCTGTTGAAAAAGCAGTGCGTATTAAAACAGGTGAAGTCAATGATATTGAAAATCTTTAAAATCAATAAAAACTAAAAAGGAGAAAAAAATGAACGGTAAATCCATAAAAATATCTTTCGACAATTCTTTTTATCATTACTCTTTCAGCTTCATTTTCATTTGCACAAAATATGTCGACTATGAAGGATTCAATGAAAATGAATCATGATCATATGCATATGATGAATATGAAAAGTGATTCCAATAAAGTTATGCAAATGGATACAACTAAAAATATTAAAGAACTCTATTGTCAGGGAAGGTGTAATTGATTTAAAAGCAATTGATGAAAATAAAGATGGAAAAGTCTACCAGGATATGATGGATTACAATGTAATTTCAGATAAACCAGGCAAATGCCCGCTCTGTGGAATGACATTGAAAGAAGTATCGATTAAGAAAGCAAAAGAAACACTTTTAAAAAGCGGCTTCAAAGTGAAGGAATAAGAATAAGAAGCTTCCATAATACAAAACCTGCATTAAATATTTCTATGTTAATAACACAGCAGGTTTTAGGTTAAAAAATGATAATGATATTAAAATAAATAAGAAGAAAATGATATGATTGGGAACTTAATAATTACAGCAGCAATTATAACAGGAATTTTTACTGTTATAATGTATTACTATCTCCTTTAAGGGATATACCAATACACTTCTACTTGCGCGAAGAGGCTTTTATTTAATGACAGGGTTGATTATTGCAGCAAGTGCTTTATTGTTCTACCTTATACTTTCACATCAATATCAATTCAATTATGTATTTGAATACAGCAGTAGTGATCTTTCTTTGGGTTTACTGCTATCTACTTTCTATGCAGGGCAGGAAGGCAGCTTTTTACTATGGCTCCTTTTTGCTGCAGTTACAGGATTATTTTTAATTAAGAACCTTTCAGATGATACTAAGCAGGAATCATCGTTTATGACGATTTATACTTTGGTAGCAGTTTTTCTTGCTGTTCTTATCAGTCCTCTTTTGAAAAATCCTTTTACTTATCTTGGGGTAACCCCGGATTATATTCAGTTAAAATATTTCAACGCTTCTTACCTGGGACTGCCAGATATACAGCGATTCATTTTTTCAAATGACAATGGAGTAAAATTCTTAAAATTCGGGCCGGAATTAAAAATAATCTTGTCCGGATTAAATATTCCTTTACAGGATTTTATTATTGCCGGTAAAGGCTTAAACCCGCTGCTCCAAAATTTCTGGATGCAGATACATCCGCCCCTATTGTTTGTTGGATTCGCAATGGCTGCTATCCCTTATTCATTTGCTATGTCTGCCATAATTAGAAAAGAATACAGGAACTGGGTGAACAAGGCTTTGCCCTGGCTTTATATTTCAATGTCGGTGCTCGGTCTTGCTATCATGATTGGCGGATATTGGGCTTACGGTGTTTTAGGCTGGGGCGGTTTTTGGGGATGGGACCCGGTGGAGAATTCAAGTCTGGTTCCCTGGATTATCGGGGTAGCATTAATACATACATTAATAATTCAGAAAGTTACACAGGCAAAGGAAAAATATGGAAAATATATAAGAACAAATCTTATACTTTCTATATTAACTTTTGTGTTTGTCATATACAGTACTTTTCTTACAAGAAGCGGGATTCTATCAAATGCTTCTGTTCATTCGTTTGTTGCACCGGGAATGGTAGCATATCTTTTTCTGCTTGGTTTTATTCTTACTTTTACATTCTTGGTATTGGAGGTGTAATTTTAAGATGGAAGGATTTAAGGAATATTGCTCCATCAAACGAAACATTTTTCAGCAGGGAAAACGGATTGTTATATGGTTCTGCTCTTTTGCTTGGTTCTGCGTTGATAATAATTGTCGGAACTTCTACTCCAATTTTCGGCAGCTCTGTTGAAATAAGCTTTTACAATCAAATGAACTTTCCACTCGCAATATTAATAATGTTTATGATAGCGTTCAGTTTAATTTTAAGATGGAACTCAACTTCTAAAAATGATATTATAAAAGGAGCGGGAATACATCTTATAATCTCTTTATTTGTTACTGCTCTAATTGCTTTTGCTGCCGGAATGTCCTCTGTATATTTTATAGTATATACTTTGATGGCTTCTTTCACTATAGTAACAAACGTGAGTAGAATAATTAAGAATCTTAAGATAAGTTATTTGCTTAACGGGTGGACAAATAGCCCATATCGGTGTTGCTGTTTTTCTTCTTGGGGTTTTGCTTTCAGGTAATTTCTCAAAATCAGAACAGCTGATGCTTCCAAAAGGAAAAGAAGTAAATGCATTAAATCGTACTTTTACATTTACCGGGTATAAGCAGATTGGCAATAGTAATAAATACCGTTTTAACGTAGAGATAAAAGAGGGGAACAAAACTGTTAATGCTGCCCCGTTATGTTTATTTCGGATTTTAATAATGACCTTATGAGAGAACCGGATATATTGCCGGGAATTGGAAGGGACATTTACATTTCTCCGATTGAGTACAATGAGAATAGTTCAAGTGCAAGCCTTCAGGCAAGCTCAGCGAAGCCGAGGCAAGTCAGGGGAAGAAACATTGTTTTGAAAAAAGGTGAATCGTTCGAGTTCAATAATGCCAAGATTACTTTTAAAAAATTTCTTATGCCGGGAAATGCAATGGAGAATATGACTGGATGGGAAAAGTTTTCAAATGGGTGCAGAATTAAATATAAACTACAGCGGAAAAAATTATTCCATCGAACCGGCAATTCAATATTCAAATAATAAACAAAATGTCAATATGCAAAAACATTAAAACAGGCAAAAATAAAATTTGAAATCATTAATCTCGATGCATCCGGTCATTAATTTTAATGTTTCCAGATTAGATAAGCAGGTAATAATAATCTTAAACCAATTAGGTTTTAACAATTGAAGCAAGTATAAAACAAAATATGGATTTAGTATGGTTCGGTGTTATATTTATTACAACCGGGCTGTTGATCGCAGCTTTTAGGCGTAAAAAGGAAATGAAAATGTAAAGCGGCATTCGTGTCACTTCTTAAAAAAATTATGATATTATAATTATAAATGAAGGAGAAATGATGGAAATAGTAGTCGGATTGGCATTTGTTGGGTTAGTAGCCTTCGTAGGATTTAAAAAATTTAAGAAAACAAGTGAAGGAAAAGACTGCTGTAAATAAATAGGTTTAAAACCGATACCATCACTGTGATGGATAGTATCGGTAAAGATAAAACATGGAGAAGAAATGAAATCATTAATACGTTCTATGGTATTTGCAATATTTATAATGACGTCTGCTCTGTTTGGGCAAGGATATTATTCAAACGGTCATTATAACCCGGATTCTCTGGAAACGATAACGGTATCAGGTATTGTAATTGTCAATTCATCAATAGCTGTTCATTCAATTTATTTTCTTGATGTGAATGGTGATAATCAACCTGATTATATATTAAACTTCGGACCTTACTGGTATGAACCGGACAGCAGCACTGCAGTTCGTCCAAAAGATGGTGATTCGATAACTGTTTCTGGCGGATCATTCAGCAATTCAATGATGGATTATGATATGTTAATCGTTTATGAAATAAACGGAGAATATTGGCGGGAACCTTTTGATCCGGTGTGGAATGACTTAGACGGTTTTATGAATATGGCCGGGCGTCATAATGGTGAATGTAATAGTTTTGGTTTTAACTGGAATCATGATTCTCTAAAAACTGTAACAATTTCAGGAACAGTATTTATGGATTCAACTTTCATTTATTCACATTATTATCTTGATGAAAATAATGATAGTATTCCCGATTACATGCTGAACTTTGGACCGCCCTGGTATGAATCTGAATCCGGAGTTTTACGTCCAAACAATGGTGAACAAATAACTATAACCGGTGGTGAAATTGAAATGCCCCATTTTAATATGGTTGTTGTTTATGAAATTAATGGAATGACCTGGAAAGATTCGTCAGATTTGGGATCTCATTTTGGCGGAGGGTGGATGAATAGCAGTTCTACGCAACCGCAAACATTTCATTCACCATTTGATACAAGCGATTGGATGGAAGTCTATCCCGGCTGGCATATGGGCGGCAGAATGCATGGCGGCATGATGATGCCCGATTCTATCTTCACACAAATATTTGAGTTGTTCCCGGATAATCTACCCAATACAGGTAATCAAAATGCTTTTGCCGGTTATCAATTTAATATGATGGATCATGACGGGGGGTATGGGATGGGACCTGGGGCGAATTGCGGCGGTCTGATGCAGTTTAATAATAATGTTGATTTCCAATTGCATTATACAGATATGCAGTTGAATGAAAAAAACATAAATGAGAATACAATAAAAGTTAAATATTATGATAATGCTAATAATTTATGGGTTGAAATGCCTGGTGCCGCAATAAATACTTCATTAAACACAATAACTTTTTCAAGTAATTCAGTAAATAATTTGGTAATACTTACGGGAGAAAAAGTTGCAACAGGTATATCGGAAAATCAAAATAGTACCATAAAAGAATTTCAATTATTTCAGAATTATCCGAATCCGTTCAATCCGTCAACAAATATTCGATTTGAATTAAAAGAAGATTCTCATGTAACATTATCTGTTTATAATATTATTGGGCAAAAAATTGCCGAACTTGTTAATTCACAATTATCTGCAGGAATACATAATATTATGTTTAATGCGAATAGACTTTCGAGTGGAATATATTTCTATGAAATAAAAGCAGGAGTATATTCTGCGGTAAAGAAAATGGAATTATTGAAATAAAAAAGATTTAAAGATCAAAAAATAGAAAGCTCTTTTTATGAACTACTGGGAAGTGATTAGATTCAAAAATATAATAATCATTTGAAATCTATATTAAAAATATATAAAAGAAAATTAGAATTTTGTAACGCAATATTGTAGAACAGATTATAAATTTATTATGTACGAATAAATGATATAATTTTTAAGATTCTGATTGAAAGGAGAATGATAAAATGAAATCAAATGTTTTAGTTCCTATTTTGATTGTGGTAGTTTTTGGCTTTTCATTACTGTTTGCGCAGGGGAATTCTGTTAAACAAATGCTTCAAAACAAAAAAACTCAAGACGAAGCAATAACAACTATAATCAATAATCCGCAAATGATGCGGAATTTTATGAATCATATGGCGAATAATCCTGAGGCTATGAATAATATGATGGGATGGATGATGAACAACCAAAACACCCGCTATCAAATGATGAACGGAATGTTCTCAAAAGCTAATCATGATTCAAGTCTGACTAATTACATGTATAATATGATGAATAATTACCCCCAAATGTGGGGCTGGATGCAGAATATGATGAACGGGAATGGAATGATGGGTCATGGAATGATGATGGGAAGAAGACAAAATTAAATTGTATCCCTCAATATTAAAGTCATTCCCGCAGCAGTTCCAAAATGCGGGAATGACTTTTTAATTTTAAACTATTCCAAATATTGCTGCTTTAATATAGGATTAAGAAAAGATAAGCAATTTATAATAAAGAAATTTGTTTGTTAAATGCTTCCTGAAATTGTAAATTATAATAAAATAATTTTAAATATTTATATAATACTGTATCAATTCTTTTATTAGATATGACAATTATATTAGAAATAAACTCAAAAAAACTATGAAATCTCTTGAGGAAATAGAATATCTATTGAATAATCATAAAAAAAGTTTATTCTCTAAATATCCTATTAAATCAATCGCTATTTTCGGCTCTTATGCAAGAAATGAGCAGAAGGATGGAAGTGATTTGGACATAATAGTTGAGTTCAAAGATAAAATTGGAATACAATTTGTTGATCTGGCTGAAGAAATTGAAAATATTATTGGTTTAAAAGTCGATATAGTTTCAAGAAACGGGATAAAAGAAAAGTATTATAAGGCTATTAAATCTGATCTAATTTATGTCTAAAAGAGATATATTCCTGCTGGTTGAAGATATGATTGAATCAGCTATAAAAATTAAGAACTATACAAAAAATTTAGATTTTGATTTATTTCAAAAAGACGAGAAAACTATCGATGCGGTTGTAAGAAATTTTGAAATAATAGGGGAAGCTGCTAATAGAATTGATCCCAAATTCAAGCAGAATAATCCTAATGTTGAATGGGAAAGAATTAGTGGATTTAGAAATCGCATTGTTCATGATTATTTTGGTATTGATTATAAAATAGTTTGGACTATAATTGAAGATGATCTTGATAAACTGGCTGCTCAATTAAATAATATTAAATCCATTTATCATGATCCGGATTCTAATGAATAAGATGATTTAAATTATTGTGAAATGGAATTGATTAAAATTATGAAATCTTAAATTAAAGATTTAGTGATGATTAAATTATAATGGCTAATGATAAGATACAAGATTTCTCTCTCTTAAAAAAATATCAAGCACTCCTTATTGAAAATGATAGATTAAAAGCTGAAAATAAAAAACTAAAGGAACGGCTTGCCATTCTAAATTCTTCGCAGGAAAACATAGATGAAATAGAATTATCTAATATCTTAGTTAATCATGAGGAAGAAATCTACTCAAACATTGAAGTTAAATCCTCTCCAGAACTTCAAGATATATTAATAAATCAACGTAGTAAATCTGAAGAAAAAATAAAACTTTTCATGTCATTCTTTAAAAGGGAGAGAAGATGTCTATGCAAAAAGATGGCAAAATAAAAATGGAAAGTCAGGATATTCACCAGCATGCTTTAATGAATGGAAAACAGGAGTATGTAACAAACCGAAAATAAAATGCTTTGAATGTAATAATAAAGCTTTTGAGCCTTTAAATGAAAAAGTAATTGAAAAACACCTTAAAGGAAATATTATTGCAGGAATATATCCTATGTGTATCGATGAGACGTGTTATTTCTTAGCAATTGACTTTGATGATGAAGGCTGGAAGAAAGATGTTTCGATATTAAGAAAAGTATTTTTAGGTCTTGACATTCCTTTTGCAGTTGAACGCTCAAGATCGGGGAAAGGAGCACATATCTGGTTCTTTTTTAAAGAAAGAATTCCTGCTGAATTAGCTCGAAAATTTGGTTCATCTTTGCTAACATATTCAATGAATAAAAGACATGAGCTTAAATTCAAGTCCTATGACAGATTTTTCCCGAATCAAGATACAATACCGAAAGGTGGTTTCGGTAATCTGATTGCACTCCCTTTACAAAAGGAATCAAGAGGAAAAGGAAATAGTGCTTTTATAGACGGGAGCTTCAAACTGTATTTAGACCAGTGGCAATTTTTAAATACAATACAAAAATTGTCAAGAGATGAAATTGAGTCATTCATTGCAAAGCTATCTAGGAGCATCAATGGAGATGAACTTGGAGTATTAAGAAAAGATGAGGAAGAAAGCTCGAAACCGTGGGAAAAAATTAAAATTCCACAACTTACCGAATACGATTTTCCCGAGAAAATAAATCTTATAAAAGCAAATATGATTTATATTCCAAAAGAAGGGATTTCTCAAAAGGCATTGAATGTTTTAAAACGACTAGCTGCATTTAAGAATCCGGAGTTTTATAAAGCACAAGCAATGCGTTTGCCTACTTATAATAAACCAAGAATTATAGGATGTGCCGAAGAAACAGAAGAATACCTTTGTTTACCAAGAGGATGTGAAGAAGATATAAGCACTATATTGGATAAATTTAAAATCGATATTGAGGTAGTTGATAAAACTAATCCTGGTAAACATATTAATGTAACATTTAACGGAATATTAAAAGATGAACAGTTAACTGCCGTAGATGAATTATTAAAGTATGATAATGGTGTATTAGCTGCTGCAACAGCATTTGGTAAAACTATAATTGCAGCAAGATTGATAGCTGAAAGAAAGACAAATGCGCTCGTAATAGTTCATAGAAAACAATTACTTTCTCAATGGATATCCAGACTATCTGAGTTTTTAATTATAGAAGAAAAATTGCCTGAGATTAAAAAACAAAGTATACGAAAGCGACAATCACTAATTGGACAAATTGGAGGTGGTAACGAAAATTTAACAGGTATTATTGACGTTGCAATTATGCAATCATTAAATAAAGGCGAAAGAATTTTAGATTGCGTTTGTAATTATGGGATGATAATTGTTGATGAATGTCATCATATCCCGGCTTTTAGTTTTGAACAAGTCATTAAAAATGCTTATGCAAAATATATTTACGGATTAACTGCTACACCTACTAGATTAGATGGGCATCATCCAATTATTTTTATGCATTGCGGACCTATTAGGTTTAAGGTTGATGCAAAGGAACAAGCAAAACAAAAACCATTTGAGCATTATGTTATTCCAAGATTTACCAGTTTCAAAATTCTTATTGATAGAGATGAACCTACCTCGATTGGTGGTGTTAAACAATTGACAATTCAAGAATTATATTCCGAATTGGTAGTAAATGAAATGCGAAATCAGCTTATAGTTAGTGATGTGATGAAAAATTATAAATGCAATAGAAATTCTCTTATACTAACTGAAAGAATTGCACACGTAGAATTGCTTGTAAAAAAGTTAAGTGAGATAATTCCAAGTGTAATGTCCTTAACGGGTAAAACTGGTGTGAAGAAAAGCAAAGAAATATTAAATAAAATATCCAACATATCTTCTGAAGAGCCTTTAATTTTGGTAGCAACAGGCAAATATATTGGTGAAGGTTTTGATGAACCTCGTTTAGATACTTTATTTTTAACATTACCGGTTTCGTGGAAAGGCACTTTACTTCAATATGTTGGTAGACTCCATAGATTGCATAAAAATAAAAAGGAAGTTCACGTATATGATTATATTGATATAAATGTAAGAATGCTTGAGAAAATGTACAATAAACGTCTTAATGGTTATGCTTCATTTGGATATAAAACAAAAGGTGAGGCAATATTAGCGGATTCTATTAATTTTATTTTTAATAAAGAGAATTTTTTCCCGGTTTATAAAAACGATATTGCAAATGCAAGAAACGAAATTTTTATAATTAGTCCTTTTATTGGAAGAAGACGCGTAGAGCAAATACATCAATATTTTAATAAAGCATTGATTAAAAATGTTAAAATAATTATTATGACAAGACCTTACGAGACTTATAAAGAAGAAAGCAGAGTAATTATATATCGTATTTTAGATTCTTTAAAAAAAGAAGGTATTAATTTAATTTTCAAGTCAAACATACATCAGAAATTTGCAATAATTGATCAACGAATTGTCTGGTATGGAAGCATAAATCTTTTAAGCTTCGGAAATTCGGAAGAGAGTATAATGAGACTTGAAAGCTCGAACGTTGCAAATGAGCTGATAAAAAGTTTAAATCTCAATTCTTTTTGATATTATATTCAAATAAAAACAGTTTAATTTGAGAGCTCATATATCAATTCTACTTTTGTGTGATAATCTAAAGTTCGAATTCCAAATCAAGTATCTCCATCATTGCTCTGCGGTTTTTGTAGGTTTGACGGAAATAATTTACAATAGACTTAACTTTTTCATCCCCGCCGGTTATTTGCTGCAGACTTTTAAGATAGTTCGCAACTTCATTGTAATATCTTCGCCCCGTATTTTCCGCCAGCTTCTTAATACCTTTCTCATATAGAAGTATAAGTTCATCAGGAAAATATTTTTTTAAATGTTTTACATATCTATCAATGAAATTTATTTCTTCAGAATTTAATTGCAATAATTTCAACAGACATTCTCTCTAATTTTCTTCTACAAAAATATCCGCCAAGGTACTGGCATAATGATAACTGCCTACTGCTTCCTTGCCTTTAATATTATTAATAATACCTTCACAAATTTCAGCCCATTCACTTTTTTCATACGTAGATTTAAGCTTCTTATAGTATTTCAATTGAAAGTCACTTTCAAAGAACAGCTTCTTAGACATTCTTCTAATTTCAGCAATATTTTTAGTGCTTTCATAAATGGAAAGCAGCTTTTCATTCCATTCACGTACTATCCCGGGGTGCTGTTTTCCCTCAGCGATTCTGATTCCTTCAAAACATAGTTCTATTGCTTTATTGTAATACTTCTTCCCTAAGAAATCATGAACTATCATTCCCATGAATTCGGGATACTGGTAGTTATCTTCCACTAATTTCCATGCTTCTTCTTTTCTTTTTCTTCCTGTAAGAAAATCAATTTTTACATGGATGAGGTGCTTTACTTTGTAGTCTGTATATTCGTTAGCACTTTCAAGTTTAATCTGTTTATCAATTAATTTAAAAAAATATTTTTCCTGCTCTTCAGTTGTAATTAAATCCGGCAGTATATTTAAAATTTCATCCCCAAAGTCATAATTAGATTTCCAAAGTTCAGAATACTTATTAATACAATACTGGAATAAAGCATCTCTTAATTCCGGTTTAGCTTTTTTAGAAATTTGGGAAAAAATATTAAAAGTGTAATCAGATAAAATTTGAATATCTCCATCGGAATCATCCATAATTGTTGTGGGTATCACTTCAATCATCGCTTTACAGATTGCAAGGCTTTCATTAATATTTCCATTTTCCAGAAGCATTTCCGACTTGTTAAGCATAGTCTCCATGTTCCTTGTAAAAGTACGTGCAGAACGGTAGTCTATAAATCCATACCAGTCTTCCGATGCCTTTATAATATTCTTTACAATCATCATATATTTACTTGCTGCATTCTCATCAATATATTCAGCAAAGTATGTGGTGAAAGCATTTTTAAAGTTATGATCTTTTGAGAATTGCGATTTTATAAATTTCGCCAAGTCTTCCTTTGAAACTTTTTTGAAAATATCATCGATAATATTTGTCCTGTTTTTGTCTTTCTTCTTTGTCAGTGAATTTTTTTGGGAGGATTTATTATCGGTTATAGCATATAAGACTGCTGCTATATGTTTACAGATTTCTCCTTCAAAGGGACAATCACAATCACAATAAACCAGTTCATTTCCATCTATTTCAACGGTTACATTATAATTTTCATTTCCTTCGACTTCTGCAAACCAAATTCCCGGCTCCTCTTTCTCTAAAGAAATAATATGTTGATTAATAAAATAGCTGTAACCTCGTTTAAGTATTACAGGAGGGATTTGCTTTTCAAAATCTTTTAAATTCATAATTAAATTTTTTTATTTTACTACGAGGTAATATGCTTTTCCAGGGCTAATGTTACCCTTCTTGCTCTATGTTGGAAATATACCATAACTTAGGGTAAAATCCATAACATACAAATGGGGGATGAAATACACATTAAAATTAATCAAAATCAATGTATAGCGAACAGTAATTGCCCTTTTAAAATACTGATCTCCTAAAATGAATTATAATCCACAATATCATCACCGCCGTTCAATTAGGTTAAAAGAATATGATTATTCTCAACCTGGTTGGTATTATGTTACAATATGTACACATAGTAAAAGATGTTTATTTGGTCATATATCAAATGGCAAAATGCTTTTAAATGAATATGGTAAAATTACTGAGAAGGAATGGTTGAGGACAAAAGAAATAAGAAAAAATGTGGATCTTGATTATTATGTAATTATGCCAAACCATATACATGGAATAATAATAATCGAAAATAAGATAATTAATTATACCGAAGTAGGGGCGAATGGCAATTCGCCCCTACTTCATAATAATGAAAATATTGAAGACAATTTAATTTCACCATCGCAAACAATCGGTGCAATTGTAAGAGGATTTAAAGGGAGTGTAACAAAAAGAATAAATGAATTACGCAAGACTCCTGGAAATCCAGTATGGCAAAGAAATTATTATGAACATATTTTGAGAAATGAAATGGATCTTTACTGCACAAGAAATTACATACAAAATAATCCATTGAAATGGGAAGTGGATGAATTATTCCGGAAGGATAGGTGTGTTTATTTGATTTGATTCGAATCTAATTTACAGTGTAAGTGCATTTCTGAGAAAGATCTCTTGAAAAGATATTGTCTTTAATATAATTTGTTAAAGAGATTAAAAACAAAAAGCGGGAGCTGATGTCTATACCTGATAGAATAACAGAACTTTTGAAAGATGACATCTTTTCACGTATCTGGATAGTATCTTAAAAGATGTCATCTTTACAATACAAAGAGAGAGGTTTAATGGCTACTCCAAACAGAATTACAGAACTTGTCGAACTTTTCGAAAGAAACATTGATTCATATAAATCCGGTTTGTATAACGAAACCCAGGTAAGGAATGAATTTATCAATCCTTTTTTCTCAGAACTTGGCTGGGATGTTGAAAATAAAAGAGGTTATGCAGAAGCTTATAAAGACGTGATCCACGAATATTCTCAAAAGACCGCCGATTCTGTTGAAGCACCTGATTACTGCTTTAGAATTGGCGGAACAAGAAAATTTTTTATTGAAGCTAAAAAACCAAGCGTTAATTTAAAGGACGATATCCACCCTGCTTTTCAGCTTAGAAGATATGCCTGGTCAGCAAAGCTGCCGTTAAGCATCTTGACCGACTTCGAAGAATTTGCTGTTTACGACTGCCGTATCTTGCCAAAGAAAAATGATAAAGCTTCTACAGCGAGAGTAATTTATTTCAACTATAAAGATTACATAGAAAAATGGAATGAGATAGAATCCATCTTTTCCCGGGAAGCTGTGCTAAAAGGTTCTTTTGATAAGTATGCTGAAACAAATAAAAAGAAGAGAGGGACTGCAGAAGTCGATGATACTTTCTTGAAGGTAATTGAAGAATGGCGGGAATTTCTTGCAAGGAATATTGCACTTCGTAATTCAAACCTTTCCACACGAGAACTTAATTATGCAGTACAGAAAACAATTGATAGAATTATTTTCTTACGGATTTGTGAAGATAGAGGTATTGAAGAATACGGACAATTACTGAATATGCTTAATGGTGCTAATGTTTATAAAAGAATGATTCAAATCTTTACTCGTGCAGATGAAAAATATAATTCAGGTCTATTTCATTTCGAGATTGAAAAGGGAAGAGCCGAAAGCCCGGATGAATTAACGCCTCATCTTGAAATTAATGATAAGATATTAAAAGAAATAATTAAAAATCTTTATTACCCGGAATCGCCGTTTGAATTTTCAGTGTTGCCGGCAGATATACTTGGACAGGTATATGAGCAGTTCCTTGGCAAAGTAATAAGATTAACCGAAGGACATCACGCTGTTATTGACGACAAACCGGAAGTTAAAAAAGCGGGTGGCGTATATTATACTCCAACATATATTGTAAAATACATAGTTGAAAATACTCTTGGAAACATATTGCCAACGCCGTACAGTTCCTCCCCTTTGCTAAAGGGGAGGACGAAGGAGGGGTTTCCTACACCTGCAGAAACTAAAAAAATATTAAAAAAAGTTTCTGAAGTCAAAGTTCTCGATCCCGCCTGCGGCTCCGGTTCATTCTTACTGGAAGCATACCAATACCTGTTAGACTGGCATTTAAAATATTATACATCCAATGTAGGGGCGATTCTCAGAATCGCCCCTACTAAGGAATCGCCTATTTATCAGGCAGATAACGGTGATTACCGCCTAACCACTGCAGAAAGAAAAAGAATTCTGCTAAATAATATTTACGGAGTTGATATCGACTCGCAGGCAGTTGAAGTAACAAAGCTTTCACTTCTGCTTAAAGTCCTGGAAGGAGAAAGCGAAGAATCACTGAATGCACAATTAAGAATGTTTCATGAAAGAGCTCTTCCGGATCTTGGTGATAATATCAAATGCGGCAACTCATTAATTGGTCCCGATTTTTACAACCAAATGGAAATGCAGTTCTTAGATGAAGAAGAAAAATTGAGAATAAATGTTTTTGATTGGAAAAAAGAATTTAAGGAAATAATGAATAGTGGCGGATTTGATGTTGTGATAGGAAATCCACCGTATATGAGAATACAAACTTTGCATGAATACCAACCAGAAAGTATTAATTATCTGAAAGAGAATTATGAATCTGCTGAAAGTGGAAATATAGATATTTATGTAATGTTTCTTGAAAGAGCATTTTATTTATTAAACGTAAAGGGTTCTGCAGGATACATACTCCCACATAAGTTTTTTCAAGCTGTAATGGGTAAAAATATAAGAGAAATAATTTCCAACAATAATGCTATTGAGAAAATTATAAATTTTGGAGCAAACCAAATATTTAAAAGTGCAACTACCTATACCTGTCTTTTTTTTATTTCAAAAAGAAAAAAGAGTTTTTTTGATTATTATAAATTTGATTTTGGAATTAAAATAGAAGAAAGTCTAATTAAAATACAGTTTAATAAAATAGGAATTGAAGAAACAAAAAATATAGTCTGGAATTTTTATTCTGGAGCAAAAGATAAATTACTTAATAAGCTTTTTGAAATGCCAATAAAATTAGAAGATATAACTAGAAAAATATTTGTTGGTTTACAAACAAGTGCTGATAAAATATATGTTTTAAAAATTCTGGATGAGAATAATAATTATTATAGACTCTATTCACAATCTTTGTCAAAAGAAATAGAAATTGAAAAAGGTTTAGTTAAACCATTTTTAATGGGAAAAGATATTAAAAGATATGAAATCCCTATTCCAAATTCAGTTGTAATATTCCCTTATTTAATTAAGAACTCTAAAGCAGAACTTATGTCAGAAGATTATATTAAAAATAATTATCCTAAAGGGTGGGATTATTTAAATGTAAACAAAAGAGATTTAGAAAACAGAGAAAATGGGAAAATGAAAGGCAATAGATTCTATGCTTACATATATCCAAAGAACTTACTAGATTTTGAAAATAGAAAAATAATGACACCAGAAATCGCATATGGTTGTCAAATGACGTTCGATTTTGAAGGTATACAATATCATACAACCAAAATTTATAGTTTTTTATTTAAGAGAGAAATAAAAGAGAAATGGCAATATTTTATTGGACTATTAAATTCAAAATTGCTTTGGTTTTTTATAACATCTACTGGATATACTCTTAGAGGAGGTTACTTTACTTTCAAAACTAAGTATTTGAATCCTTATCCCATAAAGCTGATAAATTTTAATGATAAAGTAGAAAGCAATAACTATGATAATATTATTGAATTAGTAAATTTTATCTTTAAGTTAAAAGAGAATTTTTCAAATTCTAAAATCCCCCAAGAAAAAACCGCACTCCAAAGACAAATAGAAGCTGCAGATAAACAAATAGACCAATTAGTTTACCGGCTCTACGGCTTAACAGAAGAAGAAATAAAAATTGTAGAAGGGGAATGAAATACACGAAAATAAATTCTACCTATTTTGTTTTGTGTGAAGCGATCCTTTGTTTAATTTTTTTAAGAAATTTTATGGAGTTTAAAATGGAAGCTTTTTTAATTACTCATAAAACAAAATATATTTTAATACTATTTGCTTTTAGTTGTCTGCTTATTAATAACAATTCATACCCGCAGGATAAAAACAGCCATACTAATCATCACATGAATGATTCGACTTTAATGCACAGGCAGCATATGATACATACCGGAAGTCCCATGGTAATGCCATTTGATATGAATAAAGTTACCCACTATTTCATTAAAAACGATGCTGGCGGTGTTTTAATGATAAAAACAAAAGATAAAAAAGATACTGCTCAGGCAGCATTGGTACAAAGCCATTTGAAAAAAGAATGTAAATTATTTTCCAATGCAGATTTCAAAGATCCCAAAACTCTTCACGGAATGAATATGCCCGGCTTAAAAGTTTTATCCGGATCAAAAGGTAAGTTTAATGTCAAGTATAAAAAATTGTCTGATGGAGCAAAACTTACATTTGCTTCAAAAGATTCCGTAATAGTAGATGCAATTCACGTTTGGTTTGATGCCCAGCTGAGAGATCACGGCAGTGATGCAAAAAGCCGGTTAGATTGAAAATAATAATATAAAAAAACTATTGAGTAAGTGAATTTAGAGTTGTCGGAGAGTAAATCCAGTGAATAATTCTAATCTTTCCTCCCGGTTTTAAGATTCTGAATGCCTCTTTTAATAGTTTAACCGGATTTTCAGCATGGAGAATATTAAACAGCATTGCATACTCGATTGAATTATCATTTAACAAAGTTCCTTCGTTTACAAAATTATTTTGATGAATAATGACGTTAGATAAATTTTCTTCAGTAACTCTCTGCGATAAACGGGAGATCATCTATTCATCAATATCAAAGGCATGAATTTTTCCTTTAATAATCTTTGCTGCGGGAATAGTAAAAATCCTGTAACCTGAACCGAATTCAACAACGTCATTAATTTTATTATCTAACTGAAGCCGGGAGTAAATATTCTGAACATCAAAAAATGATTCCCAGTAAGTTTCTTCCGGTATCCCGCTTTTACGTATTTTCATTTTATCTGCCCAAACACCTGGGGTAATTGATAGCGATTTGAAAGAAACTTGTTAATTGAAATCATATTTTAAAAATCACTCAGTTGTAACATTTCAGTTTAGAAGCTTTTCCAATTGTTTCTTTAAATTATCTTTTGCCGGGATGGATTGTTTAAATATTGATTCCTGTTTGTAAAAATCAAAAACGCGTACATCATAAATTTCAGGACGAATATAAATGTCGGGCTTTATAAATTTTAACTTTTGCTGATTTAATGAATTTTGCATCATTTGATATGCAGTGAAAATCGATTCAAAGGTAGGTGGGTATGTTTTGCCGTTATTTGTTTTATATGCGGTTATATCTATTGCGACTGTAATATCACATTCATCTAAAAGAATATCAAAAGGAAGAGGGTTAACTATTCCGCCATCGATAAGAATCCTGTTTTTAATTTTTACAGGTGTAAATAATCCGGGTAATGAATAACTTGCTCTTATTGCAGGCGATAATTTTCCCTTATTGAAAATTACTTCTTCTTTTTCCCAATAATCGGTTGCAACAATCTTTAAAGGAATTTTTAATTCTTCAAATGTATTAACAGCCAATTCTACCTGCAAAAAATTATAGAACTTCTCTCCCTTGATCAATCCGCTTTTAAAAAATTGGGGATCAAACATAGAAAACATCTTTACCATATCGGATTTCCAAAGAAAATCGAATGGTTTATCGTTTCTGGGAAATAGAAGGCGCTGCAGTTTAGCTTTCATCTCTTTTGATGAATATCCGGCAGCATAAAATGCTCCGATAATTGCACCGATGCTGGAACCAGAAATCAGCGATGGTTTAATACCTAATTCTTCAAAAGTTTCAATTATTGAGATATGTGCCAATCCCCTGGCACCGCCGCCGCCTAAAGCTATTCCTATTCTCTTCATTTTCTTTTGTCTTTATAATACATAATATATCTTAAGAAGAAGCCTGTAATTTTCAATGTCCTTTCTCCTTTTTCTTTGGCGGTATAAACACAGGTACTGGGTTTCGGTGGACCAGACAGATATTACCAAATTGTTATAACCAATAATCTACTCAAAATCTTTGATAAATTTAATAGTCACAGTCAAATTTTACGAGCGTACTTAGATTTCATTTCAATTCAATGCCCCAGAAGCATAATATCGATAAGAGTTGCCAATTCCCAAAAGAAAACTTCACCTCTAATCCTAAATACTAAAGCACTAATACCAATTTAACTTATCTTTGATCCAAGTCGTTTGAATATTAACATTTGCAACTTAAATTATTTCCTTATTATAAATAAATTTTAAAAGAATTATGAAAATCATTTT
Source organism: uncultured Ignavibacteria bacterium (assembly GCA_963739895.1). Lineage (GTDB taxonomy): Bacteria > Bacteroidota > Ignavibacteria > Ignavibacteriales > Ignavibacteriaceae > CAVQBP01. Next base: position 38,766 of record CAVUCR010000023.1, read on the forward strand.
ATCAGTAATATTTACAATTGTTGGATTATGCATATTAGGCGTAATTTTTATTTACTCGGGAATATATAATGTAAGTGCTATAAAACCTGAAACCGGAATTTCTAAATGGGTTTTAGAAACTACAAGCGATAATTCCGTTGAGCATCATTCCAAAGGTATTAAAGTTCCGGATCTAAATAATCCATCTATGATAAAAGAAGGTTTTGCACATTATAAAGAAATGTGCGAAAGCTGCCATGGAGCTCCGGGAAAAAAAGAAACGGATTTGGCAAAGGGATTAAATCCGCCTGCACCCGATTTGAGCGAATCCGGGCAGGAAATGAGTGCAGAAGAATTATTCTGGGTAACAAAAAACGGAATTAAAATGACGGGGATGCCGGCATGGGGTAGAACTCATCCCGATAATAAAATCTGGGCAATTGTAGCAGCAGTAAAACAACTTCATAATACTTCACCCGAAGAATATAATTCTTATTCAAAAGAAATGGATAAATCTGATGAGGACTCTAAACCTCAAAAAGATAAAATTCGTTATCATTAAAAGCTTAGAAGATTGAAATTGTTGTAACCTGGAAATTTGTTAATTCATCCCGGGCTTACGTCCTATCTTCACAAGCTACCAGTTCATATACTTACTTATGAATGGGTTTACTTTGACTCGAATCATTTTTATAAAGATTTGGATACGAACTGTATCACATTATTTAATTTTATTTTTTTATGATTTAATAAGTATTTCTTGAAAAGATTATATTCACTAAATGATTTAGATGAATTTGCCTCCTATTAAAAATATTTTTATTTCTCAAAGAAAGTAATATTTTTTAAATAATAAATAATCAAGTATATGAGACTATTAATTACGATGTTAATAATTTGTTTCTACTCAATTTTGGCCCAGAATAAAGAAGAGGCAGGATCAAATAAACAAACCGCCGGGAAGAGTGATACTTCTAATGTATGGATTGCCCCTAAATCTGCAGATAAATTAAAAAATCCTTTGGCCGGAATAATAGAAGCAACGCACCAAGGTGAGGATTTATTTGTTCAAAATTGCTCTACATGTCATGGTACGTCCGGTAAAGGAGATGGTCCCACTGCAGATATGCTTGATACTAAACCTGCAAATTTAAAATCTGCAGTAACACAAAAACAAAGCGATGGTTCATTATTCTGGAAAATAGGCAAAGGAAAAGGAGCGATGGCCTCCTATAAAGAAGTTTTTTCTGAGGAACAAAGATGGCAATTGGTTAATTATATAAGGAAGTTGGGCGGAGATAACGTTAATCAGAAAAAATAAAGCTATATTGATTTATAGAACGGCGGATTATAATTGTGGAAATAATAGTAGTAATTATCTTATTAGTTTTAGGCGGTGTTTTAGTGTTTAAAAAATTTTCTAATGCGGGTAAAGGCAAGGACTGTTGTAAATAAGAAATTACGTGCACGAATTTCGATGCAGTCATTTTCTCTATCTTTCAACGATTCCAAAATTCGAATATTGTGCCAATGGAAAAAGATTCTAATTTGTTTTTTTAGTCACACTCTTATCAACAGATTTTTATTATTATTTTTAACATAAAACAAAGCATTCCAATTGTTGTAGTATTAAAATCATAAAATCAAAGTGAGGTGTTCATGAAGCAATCTAAACTTTTTATTAGTATCGGTACCCTACTTTTTCTTCTATTTATTGTTATCCCTGTTCAAGGGCAGCAAAATAGTAAACCGCGAGCCAGTTTAAAAGCAGGAGTATTTCAAAGAATAGGGGTAGATACTGATATTAATATATCTTACAGCAGACCTGGGGTAAAAGGCAGAAAAATTTGGGGAGATTTAGTTCCTTACGGATTAGCACCTGCAGATAATGAATCACACAATAAACCTTTTCCATGGCGCGGAGGTGCTAATGAATGCACTACTATTGAATTTAGTAAAGATGTCACTATTAACGGTAATAAATTACCTGCAGGAAAATACAGCGTACAATTTATTCCTTCGGAAAAAGACTGGGTGGTAATTTTTAATAAGAATACAAAACTCTGGGGCAGCTTCGACTACGATAAAAAGGATGATGCTCTAAGAATAAATGTAACACCCGTTGAAGCCCCTTTCCAGGAATGGCTATCTTATGGTTTTGATAACCTTGCAGGTACTTCATGTACTGCATATCTTCGTTGGGAAAAACTGAAAGTCCCGTTCAATATTTCTACAGCTGAATAGAAGATTATCCTGAGTACCGGTCTTATGTATAAATGATTGTCCGGATATTTGATTATTTACAGAGTCCTATTAATTAAATCTGTATTATACTGAATAAATTGATAGGACTCTTTTGATATTTTAGATACATTTTTAATTAAGTATTAAGTATATCGATATTAGCTTTCAGTGTAATAAGTTCAACTTTTTCTTTTTTCCCTTTTAATTGAATCTCTCCTAAAGGAATCTTCTGGTATTCACCGTTTAACGGCATTAGCTGCAGTAAAGCGGAAGATAGAATAATATTTACATTATGATTGTTGCATTCTCCTTCTATTCTCGAAGTTGTATTCAATACATCACCCGAGAATACTATGTCTTTCTTAATAATGCCTATTTCACCAACAGTTGCTTCTCCAACATGCAGACCCGCCTTGAATGATGGCAAAGTATTATATCTTTCCAAATAGTAATTTTGCTTTTCATTGAGAGCATGTTGTATCCTATAGAAACACAATAGGCAATTATTTCCTGAAAGACCTTTTTCAACCGGCCATGTAATGACAACTTCGTCCCCGACATATTGATAAATTTCTCCCTGGCTGCTGATAATAGGTTCAGTAATATCATTAAAAATTTCTTTTAATAGATTAAAAAATTTCTGGCTGCCTATTCTTTCAGCAATGGTTGTTGAAGATTTAAGATCCAGAAACATAAATATCCTTTCTTCTTCACGCGGGTGATAATATTTCCCGGTAATGAAATTCCACAATATTCCAGGGCCGAATTTATCATTAACCTGGAGCATAAACTGGGTAAAAGAAACCATTAAAGCCCATAAACACATTGTAACGAAAAATGAGGGGGTTTCAATATTTATAATGAGATTATTCCATGCTTTAATAACAGCAGGAACAAAATCAAATTGAAAAAGAAAGTATACAAAGTCCATAAAAAAGAGCCCGAAAACAGCTAAGCTCAAGTAGACAACAATAAATGTAAATCCTAATTAATAATGCCGAATTTAAAAGATTTTTGTCTGTATCGTTTATCCATTTTGAATACCAGAAAATATCCGCCGAAAATTCCTCCCAAAGTTCCAAGAACAATAGTTCCCATGAAATCAGACCCAAAATCATAAAACCCGGATAGTTTCTTAAGGGCTATTAAATCTGAAATAAAAAAATATTGGTTAATAAAAGTAAGTAACGCAAATAATGTCCAGCATATAGTAATAATCATTACTTTTTGAATTCTTTTCTGAGATGTGAGTTTGATTTTCATAATTTAACCCTGAAAATTTATAAATATGAAAACTGCTTGAAAGGGGATAAAAGGATATTTAACTATTGAAAATACTATGAAGCTGATTTTGAAATTATGCAAACTAAAAGTAAAACACAATCTTTGCAGAATATTACAAAATACTCGGGCACCTCATATTTATAAAGATTTTGGTTGACTTTCGTTTTTATTAAAAACTCATTTTTAACCGGAGTTTTGGAATATGAAAAATACTGGAAATACTATTCCATTTCTTCTATATATTCCAAGGTGTTTTGTTTAAACTCAACTAATAATTTTGATTTCTTTTTTTTCTTGAAAATATGTAATTTCAAATAATAAATATTTCGGGTAAATGACTATGAATCAGTTAGCCAAGGTGTCCGAATATGTTGCCGGTCTATTTCAGAATCTGCCTGAAGGGTGTGTTTATCATAATATTGAGCATACTCAAAATGTTGTAGAATCAGCGAAGCTAATTGGTGAACACAGCGGTTTATCTAAAGAAGATATTGAAATTCTTTTATATGCAGCATGGTTCCATGATACCGGTATAGTTGATCTTTATGTCGGTCATGAAGAAAAAAGCATCGAAATCTTTAAAAACTTCGCCGGTGAAAATAATCTTTCGGCAGAAAAAATTGAACTGGTTTCTCAGCTGATCAGGGCTACAAAAATTCCTCATAATCCTCGTAATTTATTAGAGAAAATTATTTGTGATGCGGACCTGTCCCATATAGGTAAAAAAGGATTCCAAAGCAGGACAAAACTTCTGAGGCAGGAATGGGAGAAGATGCTTAACAAGAAATTTACTGATATCGAATGGTTGAGCTCCAATATTGATTTTTTAACAAAAAATAAATTTAATACTGATTATGCAGAGGAAATATTTGAAAGACAAAGACAATTAAATCTTGAAAAGCTTCAGAAAAAATTAATCAAAGAAATAAATATGATTGAGAATACTTATCAGTTAGCGAATCAAGATACTATTGAAAAACCGAAAACTGTGAAAGGCAGACAGGCGGATCGCGGTATTGAAACAATGTTTCGTAATACTATTCGTACGCATGTTGAATTCAGCGGGCTTGCAGATAATAAAGCCAATATTATGATAAGCATTAATACTCTTATTTTAACTGCTTTAGTTGCCGTGATGGCTAGAAAGTTAGATACAAATCCTCATTTAATCATCCCTACTGCAATGCTGGCGGCAGTAAGTTTGGTTACATTAATTTTTGCAGTATTGGTTACGCGTCCTAAAATTACTTCAGGTACGTTTACTCATGAGGATATTAAAGAAAAAAGAGTTAACCTCTTATTTTTCGGAAATTTTTTTAAAATGAATTTGAAAGATTTTGAGTGGGGTATGAATGAAATGATGAATGATAAGGATTTTCTCTATGGAAGCATGACAAAAGATTTCTACTACCTTGGCCAGGTATTGGGGCAAAAATACCGCTACTTAAGGATTTGTTATAATATTTTTATGTATGGTATTATTGCTTCAATTTTAGCTTTTGCAGCTGCGGTAATTCTTTTCCCGGGAGGTACGAATTTAGGGCCATTAATTGAGTAAATTACTATAAACCGGTATCCTTCCTCAACCCCAGATAATTGCAGTCTTATTTTTACGCTTTTCGTACGGTACATAGAACTTTGATTTCTTAACTATATGATAGTTATATGAATAAGGTTTCAAAATACGGCTCCAAGTTTATTAAAAGTAAAATTCTATAGAATAAGTGTAAATGAAAAGAATTGCTTATCTGAATATTGCATTTTTCATTTTAACCATTTCATTATATCCCCAAGTTCAGAGCGATTTAATTGAAGCTTCGGAAGAAGAGAGAACCGTAATCCCGAACGAAAATTATAAGGCCGGGTGGATTCATAATATCTTTTTTGGTGCACATTGGAGAGATCTTTGGTCAACGCCGATTAAGATAAAAGTTTTAGATTTAAATACATTTGCAGGCGGATTAAAACCTTTGAAAAAGGGGGGTGGTTTACAGACAAAATCTTTAAGATTAATTGGCAAAGATGGCAATCAGTATAAATTCAGATCGTTAGATAAAGATCCGTCTAAAGCATTACCCCCGGAATTACAGGAATCGCTTGCTGCCGATGTATTCCAGGATCAGATTAGTTCGGCAAATCCAATGGCACCTCTTATAGTTGCCCCGATTCTTAATGCTGTGGGAATATTACAGGCAATACCTGAGCTTTATATTATGCCCGATGATGAAAGACTCGGAAAATTTAGAAAAGAATTTGGCGGAATTATCGGGATGCTCGAAGTTCAGCCCGAAGCTGATGATGAAGATGACGGATTTGCCGGTGCCGAAAAAATTGTAAGTACATATAAATTATTTAAGAGACTTGAAAAGGATAACGATGAGTGTGTAAACTCTGAAGAATTTTTAAAAGCTAGACTTATTGATATATTTGTTGGAGATTGGGATAGGCATGTTGATCAATGGAGATGGGCACTCTTTACAGAAAAAGGGAAAAAAAACTGGTATCCAATTCCTCGAGATCGTGATCAGGCATTTTCAAAGTTTGACGGTCTATTACCCTGGATTGCCACAGAATCTATAACTCAAATGAACAGCTTCTCAGAATCTTATCCTAAAATTGAATCTCTAACCTGGTCGGGAAGATATCTTGACAGGAGGTTCCTGTCTTCAGTTGATAAATCTCACTGGGATTCGGTAACTAGTTATGTAATAGAGCATCTTACTGATTCGGTTATAGCAGATGCAGTAAACCATATGCCTCCCGAGATGAATAAAATAGCAGGTGAAAATTTAATTTCAATTTTAAAATTACGTCGAAATAAGCTTTACGATGCTTCTGATACATACTATAGAAATATTTCCAAATATGTTGATATATATGGAACCGATAAAGATGAATATGCAGAGATAAACAGACTTGATGAACACAATGTTGAGGTAATAATTTCTACAAGAGATAAAAAATCCGGGGAGAAGAAAGAAATAATCTCATTCCATAGAATCTTTAATGATGAGTATACAAAAGAAATAAGATTAATACTTCTAGATGGCGATGACTATGCAATAGTTAAAGGTGAAGTTAATTCTAGTATTCCGGTGATAGTTGCAGGTGATGGAGGCAAGGATGAACTGGTTGATAGTTCGGAAGTTAAAGGGGACTTATTCGGATTCCTTCCTTTTATTTCTCAACCCGAGAAACAAACTTATTTTTATGATGGTGGAAATAAAACCAGGTTTGTTAAAGGTGCCGGCACAGTAATAAATAAAACAAATAATCCTGATCCGGCTAATGACACAATGAAATACGAACCGAAAGTTCAGGATTGGGGTCATGATTGGCGATTTATTCCCTGGATATCTTTTAATCCCGATGAAGGATTGTTCCTTGGCGGGGGACCGATTTTGTACAAGTTTGGTTTTCGAACTTCACCTTATGTTTACAGAATGGAATTGAAGGTAGGATTTGCAACTAAACCGCAGAAATTCAAAATAAACTATTTAGGTGAATTTTATTCTTTAATCGACGGACCTAAAATTACGCTTCATGGTTTCGGTTCCGGTCTGGAGGTTCTTAATTTTTTCGGATACGGGAATACAACCAAAATAGACAAGAATCTTGAGAGGAATAATTTTTATAAGGCTAACCAGAAAGAATTTTTAATTGATCCGCGAATCGAATTTCTTTTGAATAGTCAAATGAATTTATCCTTTGGCATTTCTTTGAAATATACATCAACCGAAAAAGAAGAAAATTCCTTGTTGACTCAAACTGTTCCGTATGGTTCTAAAGATTTTCTATTAACCGGTATAAACGCAGGAGTAAAAATAGATAAAAGAAATAACCCGGTGATTCCGGGCAATGGAATTTATTTTGCGGGGGAAGCCGTTTATTATCCTTCAATCAGGAAAGATCAAAAACATTTTTCTAAATTAAGCGGGGATGTACGGTATTATATATCAGCGTCATTTCTCCCCTTGTCGTCGATTGCACTCAGAATATATGGTGAAAAAAATTTCAGTACTTATCCTTTCTTTGAGTCCTCATTCTTAGGCGGAAACGGTTCATTAAGGGGTTTTTCAAAAAACAGGTTCTCCGGAGATGCGAGCCTGGCAGGGAGTGCAGAATTAAGATTATATTTATTTAAATTCTTTTTCCAGGTTCCTATCTATTTCGGAATAACCGCCCTTAATGATATAGGAAAAGTTTTTTTGAGGGGTGAAAAATCTAATGTGTGGCACAACGCTTATGGCGGCGGCATCTGGTTATCTTTTATTAATCCTGGATTTTTATTTTCCTTTAATTACGCAAAATCAAATGAAGATTCGGGGATATATTTCACCAGCGGTTTTTCTTTTTAATATCAATTTGTTTTAAAAATATTAAGAGTTATAAAGAAAGATAAATAAGAAAATGCTGATATGTTCCCGGTAAAAATATTTAATCTTTTAAATCATAAATGGTAATAGTTCCGTGACCTCCTCTGCCCTCATCAGATATTAACATTTTCATATCTTTTGTAAATGTTATGCCTTCAGGCTGTTTGTGAGCTCTCCCTGATAGAGAAATTCCTTCTAAGACTTTCCCATCGGGTGATATTTCAATTACAGCTTTTACATGAGAGCTTAGGATAAAAAATGTACCTGTCTTTAAATTGTATTCTATTGCCGATGGAGAGAAATTTTTTATTCCGAATTTTTTATCAAGATACTTAAGAGATAATAGGAATCGGGGTGTAGGATTTAATTTTTTCCCTTTAAGGCTGAATGAATATACTGCTCTATACCCGTTTAAATTTTTTCCGGGATAGCCTTTACATGCAATTAACAGGGAATTAGTTAAAGGATCATAACACAAACCTTCAATGTTATAACTTACTGTTAAGCCTGTTTTATATAATTTACTTTTTGAACTTTTTCCATTAGGCACTTCAGTAAATTCGTAAATATCACCGGAGCTTGTAATAAGATAAAATTTATCTTTAACAATTGCGATTCCCTCAAAGTCTCTTCTTAGAATATTGCTGCCGGCAGCAAATCTTTTAACAATTTTCCCATTTGTATAATCTATTTGATAGACTATCCCTCTTTCATCATCGTGGCAAAATATTCTACCGTCATCCGAAGCAGCTAAACCGGAAATTTCTTTTAAATAATTAGATAGCTTAAGCTGTTTTAATTCTTTCAGGTTATATTCTTTTAAACTTGGCTGGGCTAAAATATTATTAAATGAAAGTAATAATATTGTAAGTATCTGTAAGTAATTCTTTAAATTCAACTTAATTTATAAATATATTAGTAATTAAGACCGATTCTTTTCAAAATATCCTTAAAACGGGGATCGGAATGGATATCTTTCCACCCGGGGTTTTTACCGATAAATAGTATACCTCCGTTTTTTTCTTGCATGGCTTTTTCAAGGTAGTAAAAAACTTTATCATAATCTTTAAGACCTTTATAGACAAGTGCATAATCTAGGTTAAGGGGAATATCGGGGTTTGCGTCTTCTCTTTCTTTAATTTTATTTATGCATTCTTCAGCAGCTTTTTTATCTCCCATTAAGGCATAAGCAAAACCGATTGGAGCATGCCCTTTGAATCCCTTTAAATCATCACCGCAATTCCTATGTGCTTCCTGAAACAATTCAAGCCCCTTTTCATACTGTCCTCCAAATAAATAAGCAAAACCCAGATTCCAGAGAGCGCTCCTGAAATTAGGATCCATCTCCAAAGTTATTTTTAATTGTTTAATTGCATCCTCAAACCTTTCCGCAAAAAGAAAGTTTTCGCCGAGAGCATTATTTATGATTAGTGATAAGGGATCAAGGTTATGAGCTTTCACTGTTTCTTCTAAACATTCTTCAATATTGCCGGTTGCCCTATAGTAATACGAATATGCATAATGAACATAAGCAGCACCGGGATTTAATTCTCTTGCAGTTGTTAATGACTGGAAAGCACCATCCCAATCCCAGTCATAAAACATTTTTACAAGTCCGAGGGAAATATGAGATTCGGTTATATTGCTGTCTTTTTCAAGAGCTTTTAAAGCATATTGCTTAGCATTTTCATATGCGGTTATAGGTTTCATATTCCCGGTTGCTGCCAGAAGCAGGTAACTATTTGATAAACCGGAATACGGTAAAGCAAAATTTTCTTCTTTTTTCATTGCCTCTTTAAAAGAAAGTAATTGACTTGATAACATCTTCAGGTGTCCACTTATTAAAATAATAAATACCTTTTAAGTAATCATTATAAGCAACCAGGTTGCTGGTTGGAGTTTTTATCATATACTCACCGGCAGATTTACCGGTTAGCCTTTCTCTCAATTTGTTAGCAATTTTCCAGGAAATTTCATCCTGAACTTCAAATATATCTTCCAGGTTTCTATTAAAAACCTCCGACCATAGATGATACCCGTCTTTCGTGTTAATTAACTGAGCCGTAATTCTAACTTTATTCCCAAACTTTCTAACACTTCCTTCCAGGACAGAATTTACATTTAATTTGTTTCCAATTTCCCTTATGTCTTCATTCTTTCCTTTAAATACAAAGGACGATGTTCTGGATGTAACTTTTAATCCTTCAACCTTTGTTAAGGCATTCAGTATTTCCTCAGTAATACCATCGCTGAAATATTCATTTTCGGGATCTGTGCTCATATTAATAAAAGGGAGGACGGCAATACTATTTTTTTCTTTATAGCCCTCTTTAATTTTTAATTGAAGCTGTGACGGAATTTTTAATCCGGGATTAGTTAATGCAAAAATTTCAACAGGTTCTATTACATTTTTTAATTGATAGCTCCCCAAAGATTCGGCGGTTAAAGAAGGATGGTTTTTTATCTCCCCGAATAGTTTATCGGAAATTAATACTGCACCTGAAATAGAAAGAGCTTCAATACGTGAAGCGACATTTACTCCATCACCATAGACACCTTCATCATCATATACAATATCCCCGGAATGTATTCCGATTCTTAAAGGTATAACAGGTTCCTTTTGGAGTTCTCTTTGTATTTCAACTGCACACAAAACTGATTCTATAGCGCTGCCGAATATTATCAAAGTACCGTCACCGTAGTATTGTAAAATTCTACCTTGATGTTTGGTAATGATTTCTTCCAAAACACTTCTATGCCGGTCTCTGAAAGATTTGGCTTTCTTTTCATCTTTCTGCATTAAAGCCGTATAACCAACCATATCTGTAAACATTATGGCGGCCAGCATCCTGATAGATGAGATACTCATTCGGCAATTTTAGTTTTCTAGTTATTAAAATTTAAAGACAAGTGGATTATATTATCAAATTTAATTTTTAAAATTATTAACCACAACTCCTTTGATTTTTCCTTTAAAATTTAAGATTTAATGACGACTTTCCAAAATCATTTTATGCGAATATTGGACGCGGAAATGCAATATAAATCGGTACATATATTGACGTAAAAGTTGTCATTATTTATTTTTAGTCCCGTTAATAATAGAATAATGATGACTCAAATACTGAATACGATCGACTATTTTATCCCGATTATCAGATCGGAAGCAAAGCTGGTTTTCTTTCTTTCAATTTTGGAAAATCCCGCCGACCTTAACCACTCAGTTATCTCTTCTTCCGTATAAGTATCACCATCGGCGGTTCCCACCAGCATGTTAAGAGAAAAAAGAGCACCGTGATAAGGCTGTATTCTGTCTGCATTCATAATAAAATCATTGATTACTACCATACCTTTATCATTCAATGCATCGGCGCATTTCTTTACAAGCATTTTATTATGATTATAGTTATTAATGTGTACAATTGCAGACAGGAAAATTATATCATAGCCTGTACCGAATTCACAGGTTAAATAGTTTCCTTCTATAAAATTGAAATTGTCCTCCAATTTCTCCTGTTCAACATATATTTTTGTAAGAGGAATGACATGCGGCAAATCCAAGACCACGGCCTTTATAGAAGGATTTCTCTTAACTAATTCCATCGAAAAGGCAGCGGAACCTCCTCCAACATCGAGCATTTTTTTTGTATTGGAAAGATCGAGCATCATTGAAAGAAGCTTTGCTTGATTTACTCCCCGGTAATGCATCGCAGCAATAAATGACTCAACCCACTCATTCTTTTCTTCAATATTTTGATCTCCTGATATCGAAGTTCCTTTTTTTACAGAATCGGTTAAATAACTCCATGTATTCCAGAGATGGTTTGTATGATAAAGGCCTCCCATAAATTCAGGTTTTCCTTCAACCAGGTATTTTGATGATAAATCAGTATTGTAAAACTTGTCCTTTACTTTTCTCAACAATCCCATTCCGCAGAGAGAGTTCATCAACCGGTTTGTCGCCCTGGGATCAGCATTAATTTTTTGTGAAACTTCTTCGGAACTTATTAAATGTTTGTCAATTATTGTGAATATTTTGAGTTCAAAAGCGGACAACAATATACGGCTTTCCCGGAATGAATAAGCTATTTCACGGATATTGTCGGGAGATGTAATGTCTTTCATGGTAATACTTCTTTATTGTTTTTGATTTAGTTATTATTGAAATTAAGATATCAGTATTTCTAAATTCAATTCTTACTTTATTTCTGATAAATTAGAAAAATTTTTTTTTAATGAAAATATTTTTAATAATCATATAACATTTTTTTTTGGATAAAATTCGACATAAAGTTATTAAATGATCTGATTTTTTTTGAAATTAATTATTTAGTATTATAATGATATTTAATATAAAAAGAATATCAGCTCTTAATTTTTGTTTTAATTTGCTTATTGTTCAGAAACAGATAAAAATGAGAACCCGGTGTCAACATCACCTCCTGATATTAGCTGGATAGAGAAAGGATTAGACAGCTGCATGGTGCTATCAATTATTTTTTCCCCCGCAGGTAACTTATTTGCCGGGACAAATTACGGGGTATATAAATCATCCGACAATGGTGATAATTGGTATCATGTAAATCAAGATATATCCAGTAATTCAGTTACTTGTTTTTAGCTGCATGATATTGTGATAATTACCTGCTGTTTCACAGCTCTGCCCAGAGTTACGGTATAATTATTTTATGAAGTATTTTTATGGTTATTTGGAACCTCGTAAAACATAAATTAGAAAATCAATCCGTAAAATTTTTTCGCCTTTCCAAATTTGTTGCAGATTTTTTATAGTAAAAGAACTTTTGTGCGCACTATCATTTTGTAATACCGTTATTCAATATTAGGTTTTAAAATAAGTTTTATGATTTTATGTAGGTAAATTATCCAAAAAGAAAAATGACCAGCCATTCTTTTATCATTATCTTTTTTTTGATATCATCAAACATGATCTTTGCAGGCGGACCGCCATGGCGAACAGATGATCCTATCCCTGTTGAATTTAAACAACACGAATTATATTTGTTTTCAACCGGGGTTAGTGATAACGGCGGAGTAAATGGAATCGGCCCGGCAGTAGAATTTAATTATGGCATTTTTCCAAACACTCAATTTCATATAGTTATGCCACTGGCATTTGATGTACCAAAAGATGGTAAAAACCATTTTGGTTATGGTGATACTGAAGTTGGAATTAAATATCGTTTTGTAGAGCAAACTGATGTTATTCCGGCAATAGCCACTTTTCCGATTGCGGAATTACCAACTGGGAATGCTTCTGAAAATTTAGGGAATGGAAAAACTCAATTATATCTTCCTATTTGGCTGCAGAAGGATATAGGAAGTTGGACAATATGTACCGGGGCAGGGTACTGGATAAATCCCGGTACTGATAATAAAAACTGGCAATTTTATGGTTTGCAGGTGCAGTATAATTTTTCCGATAATTTTTACCTCGGGATGGAAACCTTTCGCCAGACTCCATCAACAATTAATTCAAAAGGTTATACAGGTTTGCATATTGGAGGGGCTGTAACCATCATTAAAAATTATCAAATTTTATTCTCCGGTGACACTGGGAACGGACTTACTTCATATAAACATTTTTCCTATTATTTAGGATTTTACCATGAATTTTAAAGTATTTCCTACCAATTCATTATTAATTTTATAACAGGTACAATTACATTAGCAATTTTCCTTGAACCTTGAATATTCGGATGCCAGTCGCAACCCCAGTCAGATTCATTCATTATATTTCTATTAACTTCTATAAAAAAAACATCTTTATCTCTATTCTCTTTTTTTTGCTGTTGATCAACAACTTCTTTAATATAAGTTAAGCATGGTTCCTGGATCATCGGTCCGCATATACAGAAAATAGTTACTTGAGGATAAAGAGAACGAACCCTGTTAATCAATTGATAATATGCAGTTTGAAACACTTTTTTATCCGGGAAAGGCTGGGTGGAAAAATCATTGGTTCCAAGATTAATTACAGCAGCCTGAGGGAGCCATTCGTTATAATTCCATCTGCTTGAAGAATCATAGAAACAAATACGGTTATATAAAGAAGGCATTGGATTAATTGATGTTTTATTTTTATCGCCATAGTTACGAACAACACCTCTGCCTGAGTATGAAATTAATGAATAATCTGCATTTAATGCTCTGGCAGTAACTGCAGCATAAGACATACATGCATTTTCTGTTTCGATACTAAAATGACAATCATAATTTTTCCCTTCAACTCCATAACCCGAAGTCATGGAATTACCTATAAATTCTATGCGCCGGTTAGGACGTGGATTAGGAGTTAATAGTTTTTTATCTTTATCAAGAATGAAGCCCATAAATGTCCCCTTACCAACAAGCGGTTCGGTTCTTTTTTGTATCATTATTGTATGCGGAATTGAACCTAGTAGGCCGGCAGCAACTTCATAAACTGTTGAGTCATTAGTCCTGAGTAATTTGGGCGCATAATCATCAATAATGACGGCATATTCATTTTTGCGATCATCTAAACGAATAGAACAACTGGTGCCTTCAAATTTTGCGACGATATATACTCCCGGCCAGTCAAAGATAACTTTTTTTGGATCTGAAAAATCGAAACGCCCGACATATTGAATACCGGGATCATCAGCATCAATAAAGCCTGAATTTTGAACTTTCTTTATTTTTAATTCATTTGGGTAGACATTAAAATAGAAGATAAATAACACAAGAATTATTTGAATTAGCACTTTTCCTGCTGATTTATGGTCCATTATTATTCCCGCTTATTTTTGAAAGGACTAAATTAAGCATTTTATAAATATAAAAGGAAGGAAGTTAATCATTAATTACAATAACATTCTGGTGAGACAGCTAAGCTGAGGTTGAAAAATACAAAACACTACCCCAAAGGCATCTTAGGATGCCTCATGGGTGTTAAAAAAAGAAAGTGGGGGAGTTAATATCTGTTTTTAGTCGCGTGCTCTAGCTTCGTTAACTACAATATTTCTTCCTTTTAATTCCGATTCATGTAAAGCTTCAATAGCATTTTGTGCATCGGTGGAATTTTCCATTTCTACAAAACCGAATCCTCTGGATCTTCCGGTTTCGCGGTCCTTAATTACTTTGGCAGAAACAACAGTACCATGTTTTTCAAATGTTTCCTGTAAGATTTGATCATCAATGGACCAGGGGAGTGAACCCACAAATAATTTAGTACTCAATTTAACAACCTTTAAAAATAATAGTAAAAAATCCGGCTTAATCCGGGGGAATAAACATATAAATAATAATTATAATAACCTAATTTATTTTATTGTGACATTTATTTAAATCACTTAAAGAATAATATTGGTGCATAATTATGAATAATTATTCCATGTATCTAGTATATTATTCATCCCAAAATCATCTGCTTTTTACTTTTGCAGAAATTGACTTAAAGTATCTCCAATATAATATGGCCAGAGTATTAAAGCTAAAACCGCTTTCCAGAATGTCAATTTTAAGAATCCTATTGAAAATAACCAGCCGATTAACCAGATAATTCCAAAATCACTCGAATTGCATTTATAGGTTTTATTTTTGTCCGTTCCCATTTTATTTCCCTTTGTTTTTGTTATAAATAATTGCCGAAATAAAATTATTATCTAAAAATATAAAATTACATAGAACTATTAAATTAGGATTAATTTAATTCCGGGAAGATTAACATTTTTAAAATGAAATTTTGAACCTGCAACCGGATTAGTTCATTTCTTCTTTCTTTTGAGAATACTACTTTGATTAAAATGATATTCGGGATTTAATATAACCCGGCTTTTATTTATTTTACCTAAAATAAATTTTGATTTTTAATTGGTTACATAAATGAAGTCTTTTCGGTATTTTTTAGTTACCATAAGCAGTATAATACTTTTTTCAACCGGGTTTGCATCAAATATGCCCCAAATAATACACAACGGAAAACTTTTATATTTTGCTCATACAATAATTTTAAAATATAAAAACTCACCTGAACAAGGACTTAACAAATCATCAAATATTGAAAATAAGATAAGTAAATTACTTAATGTCTATAATATTGAATCTATCGCCAAGACTTTTTCCGTGGAGAATGGTGAAGCACAAAGATTAGGTTTAGATAGAATAGTAACAGTAACTTATTCAAAAGATTTGGATCCTTTATACGCAGCTTCTAAAATTAAAGAAATTCCTAATATAGAATGGGCGGAACCATGGTATCTGCGAAGGATTGGTTTTGCACCCGATGATCCAAGCTATGATTCAACAAATCAGTGGAATTTATACCAAATTAATGCTCAGCCTGCATGGGATATTTCGCAAGGAGATACTTCTGTAATAGTCGGAATTATTGATACAGGTGTTGACTGGACGCATCCCGATATTCGTGCAAATATGTGGTACGGAATAGGGTATGATTTGGGAGGATTTAATGGAACACCCGATAATAATCCGATAGAAGATAATCCCTATCACGGAACTTTCGTTGCCGGTGTTATCTCCGCTGTTACCAATAATAATATTGGAATAGCATCAATCGGCTTTAATACCCATTTGATGGCAGTAAAAGCAGCAAGAGAAGACATGAAAGATCAAACAACAGGTTTACCATATATAATCTATGGATTTGAAGGGATTAAATATGCGGCTGATCACGGTGCCAAGGTTATAAATTGCAGCTGGGGAGGCGGCGGATATTCAAATGCGGAGCAGGAAGTAATTTATTATGCCATTGCAAAGGGAGCGCTGGTTGTAGCTGCTGCCGGAAATGATAACCTGATGGAAGATTTTTATCCTGCATCTTATGATGGGGTTTTCTCAGTTGCAGCTACATCTTTAAATGATAAAAAAGCATCATTCTCAAATTATGGATACAATGTTGATGTTTCCGCACCCGGACAGAATATTTATTCAACCTGGCAGCCGGATACTTATACGCATGGTTCCGGAACTTCATTCTCAACTCCATTGGTCTCAGGTTTGGCGGGACTTATATTTGCCCGTTTTCCGAATTATAATCCTCTTCAAATAGCAGAACAGATTAGGGTGAACTGCGATAATATAGATGCACTAAATCCCGGTTATCAAAGTTTGCTTGGATATGGAAGAATCGATGCATATAAAGCATTGAGCAATGCGAATTCTATTTCAATAAGAGCTTACGATATTCAATTTTCAGACAGTACTCAAGGCGGAAATGGTGATGGGAATCTTCAACCAGGTGAGAATGTAGCAATTAGAATTAAATTTAAAAGTTCTCTAAATCCTGTGAGTAATGTGTCTATATCTTTGCAAAGTCTAAATAGTTTTGTGACAGTTCAAAATGGTAATTTTAACATAGGAAATATAGGTACATTAGATTCCGCAAATAATTACTCAAACCCGTTTATTGTTAAAATTGCCGAAAATGTTCCATATAACGATACAATTGCATTAAAGTTAAATTATAGCGCAGCTGATTATAATGATTATCAATTTGCTGCTACCTCTGTAAACAACACTTATAAAACACAAAACAATAATGATATAACATTAACAATTACCAGCCAAGGCAACCTAGGTTTTAATGATTATCCGAATAATCTCCAGGGTGAGGGTTTCAAATTTATGAACGGCCCTAATTTACTTTTTGAAGGTGCTTTAATGTTCGGTATATCTGCAGTACAATTATCAGATGAAGCCCGGGACGCAGGCGGGCTTAGAAAAGATACTTCTTTTCAAATTGTTAAACCGATCAATGTAGTAATGAATACAGAACAGGCATCACAAGAAGGGAGTGCGATCTTTAATGATAACGGCTCAGGAGCCGATAAACTTGGTATTGTTGTTAACCAGTATTCTTATTCTTTTGATGATGTTAATAATAAAAATTCAGTGATCCTTAAGTATAAATTTATAAATTCTAATAGTTCTGATATAAATAATTTTTATTCCGGCCTATTCCTGGATTGGGATCTTTTAGAAGATTCGGGTGACAGTGATTTAGCTAATTATGATAATACCGGAAATTTAGGATATGTTTATCATGTGGGAGGTAATCCTGATACTTATGTTGGATCTGCTTTAATCTCTTCCGATAAATACGGTTTCTGGGCTATTGCAAACGGCGGGGATAACCAGTTTCAAATTTATGACGGATTCTCCAAAGCAGAAAAGTGGCAGACATTATCTAACGGAATCGGAAAATCTACTGCCGGGCCTGCCGATATTTCCGAAGTTACCTCAGGAGGTCCTTTTTCTATACCTGCAGGTAAATCCATAGATATTGCGTTTGTTTTAACTGCAGGGAATAATGTAGAGGAACTAAGGACTAATGTAAAAAATGCCAGGGAAATGTATAACAACCTATTAGCCAATAATAATGGAGGGGAAGAAATTCCGTTAAAATATAATCTTAGTCAAAATTATCCGAATCCTTTTAACCCCGGAACTAAAATAGATTATGAGATCCCTGAAGGAGGTCAGGTTACAATAAAAGTTTATGATATACTAGGTAATCTTGTTAAAACATTAATTAATGAAAATAAAGAACCGGGTATATATCATGTAAAATTTAATGCAGATGGTCTGGCGAGCGGTATATATATCTATCAATTAAAAGTTAATTCTTTTACTTCTACTAAGAAATTAGTTATTATTAAATAGACTGGAAAATATTTTTAGTAAATGAATTAATAATTTCATATTGATTATTTGAAAATAATCTTAGAAAGTAAGATTAGTGCGGTAATTTCTATTTCGCGGTTTTGAAATTTTAATCAAATAGTTTTAAAATGGGGATGTGATAATAATTAATTACCAGAGGGAGCGGGGAAATGCCTTTCACAGTAAATGATTTCTTAAATGTATTTAAAGAATACAATACATCAATTTTTCCATTTCAAATAATCTTGTTTGCTTCGGCAGTTTATATTATCTACCTGAGCTTCCATTTCAAGAAATATTCAAATAAAGTAATTACAGGAATTCTTACATTCTACTGGTTATGGATAGGGATTGTATATCATATTTTGTTCTTTTCAAGTATAAATCCCGCGGCATATTTATTTGGGGTGATATTTATACTGCAGGGAATATTATTCTTTAAAACCGGGATTGTTAACAAAAACTTGGAGTTTGAAATTTCAAAAGATTTGAAAACTTATACCGGTGCATTATTTATTTTATATGCTTTAATTATCTATCCAATTTTAGGGTATATTAGTGGTCATATTTATCCCCAGAGCCCTACCTTTGGTTTACCTTGCCCCACTGTTATTTTTACATTTGGAATTTTATTGTGGACTAAAAATAAAATTCCCTTTTATATTTTGGTAATTCCTTTTATATGGTCAATTATTGGAATTTTGGCAGCAGTCAATTTAGGAATAAAAGAAGATTTCGGTTTAATTGCTGCAGGCCTGATTCGGAAGCGGGCTGATAATAACGGAGAATATCAGGGCAAGAAGAATGATGAAAGTTTGAAAGTTGATTTATAATTATTTTTAGTAACTTATAAATATTTTATAAACTTGAACTCTTTCTTATTTCTTACCCCATAAATTAATAATGGAAGATTCTGCAATGTAGTTTCATGAACATCATGTATTAATATTATATTGTATTCCCCTAATAATTCGATAGCATTTTCTACCCGCCCGGTATTTTTGATCTTCCAATCCATTGTATCAACATTCCACAAAACAGGAAGATAACCGAGGTTTACTACAAAATGAATTTAAATTAAATACTAATTGCTTCCGCGTTAACAAGAGTTACCGGAACCCCTGTCCTCAGAGTATTTTGAATTTCTGTTACTTTATCTGTTAAATTCATCAGTTCAATTATAACATCTCTTTTTGCTTTTGCTTTTACTACAGCTGAATAAATAATATTTGAGGCCGGGGAACTTTCGGAATCAAAATCACCCTTTACTTCAACCTCAACATGTTCGATTTGAATTCCCTGTTTGCCTGCTTCGCGGTATATATCATTACAGTAGCATGCAGCAAGTGCAAGGAACAGCAGTTCACCCCCATTGGCACTTGAGCCGTATCCCGATTTTTTGGATGATATTATTATTGAATGAGCATCATCATCTGTTTTTAGTATTACAGAATTTTCATTTTTCTTGTTTATAAGATTCGCACTTATCTGCATAGAATTTCTCCCAAGTCAATTAAAATCTATGCTTAAAAATAAGTATTTTATTGAATGATGGGAAGTAGGGGTATAGGGTATATGGGTGCAAGCGCCCATATACCTTTATACCCTATAACATATACCTTGTATTTAGAAATGAAAATTAATAAATGGTAATATTTTAAACGGTGCAGGATTATCTTTCACAATATTTAATAAACCTATTTGTATTCCTTGAAGGGATTCGGCAATATTGAAAATACCTATAACAAATCCTTTCTGGGAGCTTGAAATTTTATGGAAAGTTGAAATAGAAAATCCGGTTAAATTTTCAACGTTGACCCAGCCGCCGGTAATATTTATTCCTGTTAAATTTTCAGTTTCAACATTATAACCGGCAATATTGATTCCCGCAATAGAATAGTCTGATTTCAATTTTCCGGCGGTTATATTAATACCAGTAATTTCCCCGTTATTGGAAGCAACAGCAAGTCCGCCGATATTAATTCCTGTAAAACCGCTGCTGGCGACTGCAGCAAGCCCCCCTATGTTAATGCCTTTAGTCTCTTTTTTAGAGACAATGGCTAAACCTCCAAAATTAATTCCGTAAATATTTTCTTTGGCTACAGTTGCTAACCCGCCAAAGTTAATTCCATAAATATTTTCCTGGGACACGAGAGCCAGGGAACCAAAATTTATTCCCATGACATCCTTTTCCGAAACGGAAGCTAATCCGCCTATATTTATTCCATTTAAACTTCCTTGTGATACAAGTGCAAGTCCGGCTACATTTATACCGGAAATATTGTTTTGTGAAACCTGTGCGAGACCTCCAAAATTAATTCCTGAAATGTTTTCTTTAGATACTAACGCAAGGCCGCCAAAATTTATTCCATAAATGTTTCCCTCGGAAACATTAGCTAAACCGCCTATATTAATTCCATTCATACTTTGGCCTGCTAAAACAGATGCCAGGCCAATTGAAACCCCATTTAGTTCATCTGCATAAGGTGCAACTCCAAATGAAAAACCATTAATAACGGAACCGGGGCTTTCTTCCGGTTTCCAGAAAGTAATATTTATTCCATTAATATTTTTAATTCCACAATCTATAACATTAAATCTTATTCCATTAATACTTCGAGAATTGCCGAAACTTAATCCATAATTAGTAACAGTTAGATCAATACTTGAATGTGAACATTCCGAATATGTTGAGTCGTTATCAAATAAATTAAATTGCGCATTCAGAGTAGAATTAATAATGAGTGTGAGAAAAACAATAATTGTAATTCGCTGATTGTAGATGAATTTCCCTTTTTGGATTAAGATTTTTAAAGTTTTATATAACATTTTGCACCCCTTCAATTTCACTTTTTGAAATTGGTTACGGTTAATTCTTATTTCAGTACTGATATAGTTAAGACAACTGGAAGTCCAATAAGGTTACATCCTTTTTTTATTATTTTGTATTGGTTATGTACAATTTCATTCATATCTCAGCGATTCTACCGGGTTTGCAAATGCAGCTTTTATTGCCTGTCTGCTGACAGTAAGTAAAGCAATGAGCAAAGTAAAAGAACCTGCTAAAAGGAATATCCAGATATCAATGGGAATACGGAAAGCATAATCCTGCAATACCTGGTGCATAGCATAGTAAGCCAATGGCCAGGCAATAACATTTGCTATAATAATCCATTTTAAGAATTCTTTAGAGAGCATAACAATGATTCCGGGAATTGACGCCCCCAAAACTTTTCGAACTCCGATTTCCTTAACCTTACGTTCATTTATAAATGCTGATAAACCATATAAACCAAGACAGGCAACAAAAATCATTAAAATAGTGCTGAACATAATTAGCTGATTAATAGTTTCAAGCGTCCGTTCATTCTGAAATGAAAAATCATTTAGAAATTGACTATTTAGAGGACGTTCCGGGCTGAATTTGTTACATATGGATTGAATATAATTTACGGTTGAGGTTATGGTTCCAATATTTGTTATAGAAGCATCTATTTTTGCAAACAGATATTGATTGCCTCCAGGTTTTAACCAAAAAACCATCGGCTCAGTTGCTATATTTAATGGAGAGTTATGCTGATAATCCTTTATTACACCAATAAGTTTATAATAACGATCATTAAAGTAGAAAGGTTTCCCCACCGGATCTTTAAGTCCTATTTTTTTTACTGCTGTCTCATTTACAATGATTGCATCCGACGTATCGCTTGGAAACTCCCTGGAATAAAACCTTCCTTGAACCATTCTAATACCAAAAGTTTCCAGGAAATTATATCCAACGTAAATCGGACAAATACGTCGTCCTACACCATCGTTTATACCCCATTTCCAGTAGCTTCCTGATGTTACGGCTACCGGTAAATTTGACGCCGAAGTGACTGAACGAATACCGGAATTTTTTAAAAGTTCATTTTTAACTGCATCGTATCTATTTAGAATATCTCCATCCATCCGGACATAAACAATATTATTTTTATTGATGCCCCAATTAAAATTACGGATATATTGGATCTGCCTGCTTAAAATAATAGTACAAATAATAAAAAAGACCGACAGAACAAATTGAAATACAATCAAAGCCTGGCGATATGACCCCCTGGCTTTATTAATATTCTTTCTGAAAATACTAATAGGATCAAATTTTGAAATATACAATGAAGGATAAATACCGGCCATAATACCTGTTAGTAGAATTAACCCGATAATACCGGTTAGAAAGAATGGATCACTGAATTGAACAGCTAAAACTTTCCCTGTTATCCTGTTGAAATAAGAGAGACTAAATTCAGCGATGCCGAATGCGATTAAAGCAGCAATAATAGTAAGGAAGATGCTCTCTGACAAAAATTGTTTTGCGATTTCAAAACGTGTCGCACCTGTTACTTTTCGTACACTAATTTCTTTTGCGCGGATCATTGATCGCGCTGTAGATAAATTCACAAAATTGATGCAGGCAATGCCAAGAATAAAAAGTGCAACCAGCATCAGAATTGTACTTTTTAATTTCCCGCCCGTATCAAAAAGATAAGCATCATTAAACGGTATCAGGCAAATTGTAAAAGAGATTTCCTGCCCCTTTGCAAAAATTATCTTACTGATTTTTTCGCTTAAGTCCTGAACATTGACATTATCTTTAAGAAGAATATAAGTAAGATAATTGCATGGATAAAATGGGGTACCAGCAATATCATAACCAAGCTCTTTAAAAATGCGAAAGGAACGAGAAAATCAAATTTTCGATATGCATTGGCAGGTAAATCTTTTATTACCCCGGTTACCTTGAAATCATAAGTATTATCCATTTTCAGAACTTTACCTATGGGATTTTCATCTCCGAAATATTTTTTAGAAGTTGATTCTGTTAGTACAACGGAGTGGGGATTATTTAAAGCGGTGTTTGGATTTCCATTGATAAATTCATAGGAAAATATTGAAAATATGGAAGGTTCTGCAGCTGCCCCTAAAGATTCAACTATCTTTTTATCATTATGTTTTAGAACTGTTTCCTGTAAACTTCCTATTCTTACTGCATTGATTATTTCCGGGTATTCATCCAATAACATTTTTGAAATAACAGGGGAAACAGTTGGCTGGAAGGAAGTATTTTCATCCTTAATCCCTTTAAATATGCCTCAGCAATTCTATCCCCTTTTTTATGATAACGATCTACACTTAATTCATCCTGCACCCAAAGCAGAATAAGGATTGTACATGCCAGTCCGACCGACAACCCCAAAATATTTATTAACGAGTAGGTTTTATGTTTTAATAAGTTTCGGATTGTGACCTTAAGATAATTTTTAAACATGATCCCTCCAGATTTATTTTATGCAGGAAGAAGTGAATAATATATATTAAATAGTGTATAAACTTATTTTTATCCTCTTTGATTGATTTTCATTATCTCATCCTTAAGCAAATTTGCAGTTGCAATCATGCACCTTACTGGGCTGATAAAATAATTTTTTGTCGGCTCATGCTCTTTTATTTATGCAGGTTAAATTTTTTTTCGTTTTCCTCTTGAATAAAATATTTTGTAAAGGGAGCATCAGGCATGTAGGAAAAATGATAATCAGACTGCCATAAATTATAACTGAATTGTTTTGATAAGTCCCATAAGCCAACGCAATAATTCCAATCAATAATATACATGCTAAAATTAATGTGCTGGTTTTAACGATGCCTTCATGTGACATTTTTTCATCCCTCTTTTTTTCCGTAAAAGTATTCAAACATCTTAATTAAATTTTTTTTACCTTTCAAATTTTGGAGCATTTATTCGTACCTCAA
The DNA here is from genome assembly GCA_963739895.1 of uncultured Ignavibacteria bacterium. GTDB lineage: Bacteria > Bacteroidota > Ignavibacteria > Ignavibacteriales > Ignavibacteriaceae > CAVQBP01. The sequence continues at coordinate 63,101 of CAVUCR010000023.1, forward strand.
ACTTTCAACCGGGTTTGCTATAGCTGCCTTTATTGTAATCAGACTAACAGTAAATAAAGTGATAATTAAAGTGATAGAGCCGGCAATAAAAAAAGTTAATAGGCTAATGTTTATATGATAAGCATAACACTGAAGCCATTTAGTCATTGCAAACCATGCTGCCGGCCATGCAATAATGTTCGCAATGATCAACCACTTTGTAAAATTGCCTGACAAAAGTGAAAGGATGTTTATTAAAGATGCACCTAAAACTTTTCTTATTCCAATTTCTTTCGTCCGTGTGTTCAGTCATGAATAATGCTAATCCAAACAGCCCGAGAATTGTTACAAGAAGTGCTAAGGAAGTAAAGACTCCGAATATATCTGCAAGTCTCTCTTCAGATTGATAAAGATTATTATATGTTTCATCAAGGAAGTAATATTCAAAAGGATATCCGGGATTAAATTTTTCCCATGTGCTCTTTATGACTTGTACGGTTTTAGGAACTTCTTCCGGTTTAATCGAAATATAAATTACTCCGAATAAATTCATTACATCATCAGCAAAATTATTTGTGAGATGAAAAATCATCGGCCGGATCGGGTCTTTTAAGGATTTAAATTTAGCATCTTTAACCACACCTATTATAAATCCGTCTTTATCCCATGCTTTTAAGTGAGTCCCGATAGGATTTTTTAGTCTCCATCTCCATGGCTGCTTCTTCATTTACAATAAATGCCTTTGATAAATCGGTCGGATAGTATTCCGAAAAATTCCTTCCCTTAATAATCTTAAGACCAAGTGTATTTATAAAATTATAATCAACTTCATCAATTGCCGAAACAAATTCTTTATTAGGATCTTTCCCTTCCCACCAGGGAGTTGTATTATTTATAGATTGTGTGGTAGGTGAGTTTTTTATTCCGATATTATTAATATTTCTTTGATTTAATAACTCATTCTCTGAATGATTTATAATGGCTTGCTACATCTGCCTTCACAGGTAGACAAACGACATTATCTTTTTTAAAGCCCAGCTTTTGGTTCCTCAAAAAATTTAGTTGATCAGTGATAACCAGTGTAGCAATAATTAAAAATATTGCTGCAACAAATTGAGTGATAACCAAACCTTTTCGTAATCCTCCTGTGCCGGAGCTTATCCATTTATTTCTAAAAGCCTGCATTGGCTTAAAATTAGAGAAGTAAATTGCCGGGAAAGCTCCTGCGATTAGGCCTGTTATAACAACTAGCAGAAAGAAAATAAATAAATGAGATAAATGATTATCGAGTAAAGTTAAATTTTTCCCTGTAACGCTATTAAAAACCGGAAGCGTTAATTTCAACAATCAATGATGCAAGAAATGCCGCAAGAAAAGATAAGAAAATGCTTTCTCCTAAAATTTGTTTTATTAAATTGCTGCGGTTTGCACCGATTATTTTAAGCATCCCTATACTGCGCGCACGTGCGGCTGTTTGTGCTGTTGAAAGATTCACGAAATTGATGCAGCCAGATAAACAGAATTAGAAGAGCAATTATTGAAAAGATATAAACATATCTTACATCCCCTTGCTTAACGGTTGTGCCCTGAACTCCGGCATCAAGATAAATATCACGCAGAGGCTGAAGAGAAATTTTTACATGATGTCTTTGCAGCGAAATGGTTATTCTCATTATTAAGATTTGTTAGTTTTTTAGCAACAAGTTCTGCATTACTGTTTAGTGCTAACTGTACGTAAGTCTGATGTATCGCGTTGCTCCATGTAAAACCACCCGGGAAAAACTTTTTTAAATCTTCAAGCCTGGTGAACATATCAAAATTAAAATGAGAATTTTCAGGAATATCTTTAATAACACCTGTAATAGTAACATCAAACCAGTTATTAACATTCAATCTTTTTCCCAAAACATCAGTTGTCCCGAAATATTTTAGAGCAATACTTTTAGTTATAACCATTCCGTTGCTAAGAGCTGTTCCAGGATTTCCTTTTATAAAGGGGAGAGTAAACATTTTAAATAAAGAAGGATCAACCAGGTAATAATTATCTTCATAAAAAGCAGGCTGATTTTTGGATTCACCAATAGCTTTCATAACCATTCTGGGTCTCTTCATGATTCTTGCTGCATCAACAACTTCGGGGATTATTTTTTTAGCTTCGGGACCTAAAAGTCCGGGCGAAGTTCCCCACATACCATCAGACCGGTTATCCGATTCATAAAGAACTCTGTAAATATTATTTCCATTCTTATGAAAATCGTCAAAGCTTAATTCATCCTGTACCCATAGCAGGATAAGAATTGTACAGGCCATTCCAATGGCTAATCCGAAAATGTTAATAAAAGAGAATAATTTTTTGCGGATGAGATTTCTGAAAGCAATTTTGAAATAATTTTTAAACATAGCTACCCCAAAGAATACGCGATGATTTACAATTCAAAATCAAAGACTATGCCTTTATAATATAATTGAATATAGTTAATAATCGTAATGTATACAGGAGATAATTGTTCGCTACTGAACATAACCGAACGTTAACGGACAATAAAACTAAAAAATGCTTGAAAAATTTTACTACTTTTTAAATAATCCGGCTCCAATATCAAATCCCGCTGATCCGGGAATAACATGTAAGTAATCAACAGGTAAAGGGTCATCTACATTTTCGGCAGGTAATCTTAGCATAATTTCTCCTTCTTTAGTAATGTTGTTTTCATTCATTGTAAATTCTTCTGGATGTACACCTGAACTATCTGCAGCTCCCTGGTAAAATTGATTATTTAAAATATAGCTGTTGTCTATAGAATATTTTGTATTATTAAAAGAATTTTTTATGAAAGCATGTTTGCAGTTTGTTATAATATTATTCTTAAATAGAAAATCGTTGTCGGGCCATGCAAACCAAACAGCTGTTTGAAAAGCTCCATATACAATATTGTTGGTGAAACTATTACCGGCCTTACTCCCGTTTCCTGAATCCTGCCAATATACAACCGCATTTTTCGCATTATAAAAAACACAATGATCAATTTTAATCTCGTCTCCATGTGCAATAATTCCCACCTGAATATGAGAAGCCTCCTTATCTCCGACAAACATACATTGTTCAACCGATAAATCCGCTTTTGCTTTATTAAACCTTGCTATTGGAAAATATCTTGTATTCGGATAAGCATAACCGTGGAATTTTAATCCTCTTATTGTAACATGATTTTCATTGATTAAGAAAGCAGCTACAAAATTATAAAATTCAGGTAACTCTCCTTTTTTTGCAGCACTTATAATGACCGGCATTTTCTCAGGGATCCATGAAGTGTCACCCGGCAAAATATTAGCTTCAATGATAATACGTTTTCCCGTCATCTCCTTTTCAGTGTATACCGGAATATGTTTATCCAATACATAAATACCGGGATTTATTTTCATAATAAAGATATCATTATCTCTGCTTTTAATGATTTCAGCAGCTTTACCGATAGAATGAAGCGGAGATTCTATCGTACCTTTATTGTTATCATTACCGCTGATACAATCTACATAAACAACTTGTGCAGAAGTACCGAATTGACAAAAGAGGAATAGAAGGATTATAAATAATGGTTTTTTTACAAGTATTTCTAAAAGAAAACTTTTTCCCATTTTGTACCCCGCTTAATATTATTATTTATTTTATAATTCCATGTTTATAGTTCTTTGCTTTGTTGATAGAACACGGATTTGACGGATGAAATTGATTAAAACAGATAATTATTATCCGTTGAAATCCGTCTAATCAGTTAAATCCGCGTGCTATTGCTGTTCTACCATTATGATTATTCATATCTCAAACTTTTAACCGGATTTGCAGTTGCTGCTTTAATTGCCTGGAAGCTTACTGTTGCTAGTGCAATTACTAAAGCAATTCCACCGGAAAGCACAAATACCCACCAGCTTATGTTTATTCTATACGCAAAGTCCTGGAGCCATTTATTCATTAAATAATAAGCGATCGGCAATGCGATTACGTTTGCAATAATTACCCACTTCAAAAATTCCTTTGATAATAAAACCAAGAGAGATTGAATAGAAGCACCGAGAACTTTTCTTACTCCGATTTCTTTTGTCCTCTGTATCGTCATTAACGAAGATAATCCAATCAATCCGAGACACGAAATGAAAATTGATAGAAAGGTAAACAAACCAAATATTTGTTCTGTTTGAATATCGGCTTTATACTGCCTGTCGAAAAACTCATCAAGGAAATTATATTCAAAAGGATTGCCGGGAAACATTTTTGCAAAATTGTTTTTTATGATTCTTCAATTTTTCTCGAAATATGTCGTTTGTATTAATATCAAATATAAAATAATTGCCTCTGGTTACTCCTTCAAAAATTGACGGAGTTATTTCTTTATCAAGTGATTGCTGGTGATAGTCTTTAATTACTCCAATAACATTTCCAATTTTATCCTTATCGCCTAAAGGATATGAACGCACCCATTGCTTTTTCTGCTGAAGTAAAACCCAAAGTTTTGAGCGGCACTTTCATTGATCATTAATCCTTTTGCTTAAAAACCGTTTTGATATAAATCTTTGAATTCACTATTAAAAAAATTACTTCCACAAATCAAATCAATGTTGAAAAAATCTCAAATAATTTTGAGCTACAAAAACAAAATAGACCTGCTTTCCTTGTTCTAATGATTGTTCACTCTGCCTGATTCCACCGGTAACATCTCCGTTTTCCATACCGGGAATAACAGATGAAAAAGTAGCATCTTTTATTAATGATTGATTTCGCAGTTCGTTTATAAATGTATTGCAAGCAATAATTCTATCCTGTCCTTTTCCTATATTGGCGGGTACATTAACAACTAATTTCTGTTTTATGTTAATGCCGAGATTTTTATTTCTCATAAAAGACAATTGTTGTTCAAAAATTATTATACCAATTATCAATATTATAGAGATTGCAAATTGAAAAATCACAAGTCCTTTTCGAACAAATATTCCTTTACCTGAACTTTTAAATACTCCCCTCAAAATAGAAGCCGGTGAATATGATGATAAAACGAACGCAGGATAAATTCCCGCGGCAATCGGATTCACAAGAACCAAAACAAGCAGCAATATAATAACATTAGTATTCTTCCATAACGATATTGAAGCAGGGATTCCGGTAAGTTCAGTCCAATAAGGGAAGTTATTTCAACAATGAAAAGTGAAAGAACATACGGCTAATAAATTAATTATAAATGATTCCAATAAAAATTGACGCAACAAAGTCCGGAATCCGGCTCCGACTACTTTTCGCAAACCGACTTCTTTTGCTCTTTCAACAGAACGTGCGGTTGAGAGATTTATGTAATTTATCCACGCAATTAAAAGAATAATTAAAGCGACCAGCGAGAGGAAATAAACTGTTTCGGCACTCCCGTTTTTTTCAAGTTCAAATCTTAAATTAGAGTACAGATGGATATCTTTTAATGGCTGGAGAAAATACGCCCTATCGAAACCGGTTTCTTGTCTATCATGCAAATTATCAACAATTAAAGGAAGTTTCGATTCCAGTTCTGATTTTTCTGTTCCGGATTTAACAAAGATATATGTATTGTTATTATTGCAGTCCCAGCAAAAGTGATCATTCAATTGAGTATTAAAAGAAAGAAGAATATCAAAATGTATGTATGAGTTGGAAGGGACATTTTCTGCAACACCGGTTATTTTAAAGTCTGTATTCCAACAGATGGATAATCTTCACCGATAGCATTTATATTTCCGAAATATTTTTCTGCAGTATTTTTTGTAAGTACCGCACTGAATATTTTTCCGCCAAAGCTTGTTTGGAATTTCCCGAAATAAGCGGGAAATGAAAACATTGTAAGAAATGAAGAATCCGCCCAGAACATATTACGCTCGGTAAAAGCTTTATTATTGTAAGTTACAACCGCACTTTTTCTTCTAATCCGTGCAAAATTTAATACTTCAGGGATTTCTTCTTTTAGTGTTGGACCCAGCAACGCCTCACATCCGGCACTGCTGTCCGTACCGCTTGTGTAATATCGTACATTTTCCATACGGTAAATATTATCGGCATTTACATTAAACTTATCATAGCTCTTTTCATAAGAAACATAGATGTAAATGATCAAACACGCAGCTATTCCAAAAGCAAGACCTAAAATATTAATCAATGAAAATGTTTTTCGTTGCACAAGATTTCTTAAAATAATTTTGAAATAATTCTTCAGCATTACTTCTCCCTTTTATTCATACCTTAATGATTTTACCGGATTTGCAGCTGCTGCTTTAATTAACCTGGTATATGTATTACAAAGTCGAATCTTCAAAAAGCGGAACAATTTCTTCAATTACCATCGGAACTTTTGCATGTGCCATACCGTTACTTTCATTATAATCAGATGATGTTGTTATTATAACCATATTCAGGTCTCTTATAATCATAATATACTGTCCGCCATAACCAAGTGCTAAAGCCATATCGTGTTCTGTTTTTCCACCATGTACAGGACTATTCCACCACGGCTTATTTTGTTTTGAGCGGTGCCACCATTGATATCCATAGTCGAAGAACTCACTTTCGGCAACATAAGGTTTTGTCGACATATCGATCCATTTTTTGGGAACAATTTGTTCATCTTTCCATTTCCCATTATTTAATACCAGTAATCCGGTTTTAGCCATATCTCGCGGAGACATATGAAGACCAGCGTCACAGGATAGAATACCATTTTCTCTTTCCCAATAAAATTCTGAAATACCAAGCTTGTTGAACAGAACATCTTTTGCATATTCATCAGCCTGTTTACCTTCGAGGCTGTATATGATTCCGCCAAGAAGATTTGTACATTCCCCGCTGTATCTAAATTTTTCTCCCGGTGAAGACTCTAATGGCAGGCTTAGTATATTTTTAATTAAATCATCCGGCTTAGAGCCTTCAAAATCTTCTAACTCCTGGAATCCAGCCGTCATTGTTAAAACATGTTTAAGTTTAATTTTACCTTTTTCAGGTGTCTTTAAAGAATCATATTGGGGGAAAAAATTAAAAACCGGCTGATCGACATTAAGTTTTTTATGACGATCCAATGATATTCCCAATAGCAAAGAAGTTATACTCTTTGTGCACGAATGAATATCATGCAATTGTGTCCGATCGTAACCGTAAAAATACTCTTCAAGAACAAGCTTTTGATCTTTGATAATTAGTAATGATTCCAAACGGCCGAATTTCTGTTTAATGATCTTTTCAATTAAACTAAAAAAAGCAGTTGTGTCATTAATGAATTGAAAGATAGAAGCTGTTTGCAAGTAATTATCAATTTGTTCAGGCTGGTGATAAACATACTTTATACTTCCATTCACACCGGCAGGACGCGGAAAGAAAAGCCTGTTTTCATCCGTCTTCTCATCGCGAATGAAATCAAGTTTATTTTCATAAACGCGATTCCCTGGATCACCCCAATCATTGGAATAAGCTGTTCCATGTATCATTTTTTTATCCTGATCTACTACTCCCTTGAAAATATTTCCTTCGTCGAAAACCATCTCCAGTTGATTTGTGCTATCGGTAAATTTAAAGCTCTTTATTTCCCAATAATCATAAAACTCTTTTCTCCCACAGGAAACATCCCTGTACCTTAAGATTACCATAAGCATCTCCACTAATTTTGATTACCGGTTCCAGTGTGCCATTAGGAAATTTTAGTGCTGTCTCAGGTGTGCATCTCCACAATCCATCAATTGAGATGTAATGTTGAGCCTGATTTGCTGTGGTTGGTTGATTATTTTTATCCGGATAATGCTGACAACCTAGGGGAAAGATATTCAATAAAATAAGTAACAAGGGAGTTATTATTAGCTTCATGATACTGCCCTTTTTTTTGTGAGTTGAAAAAAATAGAAGCAAGAAACTTATTATTTACTGTTGTTGTAAATTCAATAATTATTCTCTTTTCAAATAATTTTTTAATATAATTCCTTCAGTATTGATAGAACACGGCTTTGACGGATACAACGGATTAAACGGATAATTATAATCCGTCAAAATCCGCATAATCCGTGTTCTATTCATATCGTAAACTCTCCACCGGATTTGCAGCTGCTGCTTTAATTGCCTGAAAGCATACAGTAGCTAAGGCAATCACCAAAGCAATTCCGCCGGAAAGAACAAATTCCCACCAACTAATATCTGTTTTATATGCAAAATTTTGTAACCACCTATTCATTACATACCAGGTGATAGGCCATGCAATAAGATTAGCCGGCAGAATCCATTTGGTAAAATCTTTAATCATCATTATAATAATTTCTAACACAGACGAACCCAACACTTTTCGGATACCGATCTCTTTCGTTCGTCGTTCTATTATAAATGAAGTCAAACCCCATAAACCAAGACAAGCAATTAATATTGCAAATACCGTAAAACCAGTAAGAATTTCCCCCATTTTTTCTTCGTGCCGATATAAATTGTTGTAATCCTTACTAACAAAACTATATTCGAATGGATAATCCGGACTAAACTTTTTCCAGGTTTTCTTAATATATTCAAGAGATTCTTTTATATTTTCCGGCTGAAGTTTAATTAAAACATATTTATTAAAATATGGGTTTATAAATATTGCAAGCGGCTCTATTTTCGTTTTCATATGGTGATAATGAAAATTTCTCATGACGCCAATAATAGGTCCGGTTTTATGAAACAATGTTAATTTCAATCCAATAGCAGATTTTACACCCATTAGTTTCACAGTTTCTTCATTGACAATAAAGGATGCTTTATCATGAGGAAAATTTACATCAGTTTTAAAATCTCTGGAAAACGGTCTACCCCTTATAATTTCTATACCTAATGTTTTACAATAATCAAAATGGACAGTTAACCAATGGATTCTTACAGATTGATTGGGATATTTACCATCCCAATCGGCCTCATCGTCGGCAGCAGTAGCTATATCAGCAGGAGATGAGTACGATTGTGTAACTCCAGTGATATTATGATAATTCATTAGTTCGGCTTTAAATGTATCATACTTATAACTTTTAAGACTTGTCCCCCAGGGCATAACCATAGGAATAGAAATTAAATGTTCTTTATCATATCCTACTTCTCTGTTTTTCATATAATTGAGTTGATCGTAGAAAACAACTGCTCCTATTATAAAGCAAATCGAAAGTGAAAACTGAACCATAACAAATATTTTCCGGAGTTTACTACTTTTAAAATCTACCATTAATTTACCTTTAAGCACGGTAATCGGGTGAAAGGCGGAAAGATAAAATGCAGGATAACTTCCTGCTACAATTCCCACGAAGAGAATAATCGCACCAAAGCTTAACAATATACCAACATTGGAATAATCAATTGTTAACATCTTACCCGAAAGGCGGTTAAAGAAGGGAAGCATTAATTCCACAATGAGTAAGGCCAGAAAACCTGCTATTGATGCCAGCAGCAGGGATTCACCCAAAAATTGTGTAATAAGATGAGTTCGGTTTGAACCAACTACTTTTCTTATTCCAATCTCTTGTGCTCTAATCGTAGAACGGGCTGTTGATAAGTTCATAAAGTTAATACATGCAATAAGGAGAACAAGAAACGCAATAACTGAAAAAATATTAATATACATCATATCGATCGAGCGAGATTCCCCAGGTGCAATATCAGGATTTGTATGGAGTTTTGTTAATGGATAAAGATAGAGTTCGTCCTTGCAGCCTTCTATGTGCTTTTGTAGTATAGGTGCGATCTTTTTACTAACATCATCATATTTTTGATTTTTCTGTAACAAGACATATGTATTAAAATCAACATCAGAATATTGCCATCTGTCAGTTTCGAATTCATCTCTTATTAGTTCGGAAGATAGAGGTACGAGTATTGAAAAATCTAAATGAGAATTGTGGGGAATATCATCCAGAACACCCGTTATTGTTAGATCATACTGATTATCTACCCGGAACCTTTTGCCGACAGGATTAGCATTACCGAAATATTTTTGAGCAGTTTTTTTTGTGATAACCACTGAATTTGGATCGTCAAGAACTGAATTGGCATCCCCATAAATCAATGGGAACGAAAACATAGTCAGAAATTCAGGATCAACTGTAAGAATTCGATTTTCAATAAAACGTTTATCATTATGAACAAATAAAAATTCTTTTGAATAGTGTACTCGTGAAACATCCAAAATCTCCGGGTAGTCCCTCTTTAGCTCTTGTGTAACCGGATATGGTACTCCCCGATCATGTTCGATTCCATTTTGATTGTAACTCTTCTGAACGACCAAAAAAAGATCAGATGAATTCTTGTGAAACTGATCATAGCTTAATTCATCGTGAATCCATAAAATGATTAAAATTGAACAGGCAATCCCGATTGAAAGACCGAAGATGTTTATAATTGAATAGGTTTTGTTTCTCAAAATATTTCTTACAGCTATTTTTAAGTAATTTTTTAACATAAATTATCTCATTATTCATATCTAAGAGATTCTACCGGATTTGCCGTTGCAGTTTTTATTGTCTGGAAACTTACAGTTGCTAAAGCAATTAATAATGCTATTCCACCGGAGAGTACAAAAACCCGCCAGCCTATATCTATTCTGTAAGCAAAATCTTCGAGCCATTTGTTCATAAAGTAATATGCAATGGGCCAGGCAATTATATTTGCTATTAAAATCCATTTAATGAAATCTTTTGTAAGCAGCAAAACAATATTTAATACCGTACTTCCGAATACTTTTCTGATGCCGATTTCTTTTGTACGACGCCCGGCAGAAAAATGGACCAAACCGAACAAACCGAGACAAGCAACGGTCAGAGCCAGTGCCGTAATGAAATTGAAGGTATTGCCCAGCCGAATTTCTGTTTTGTACAATCTGCCAAAATCCTCATTAAAAAAGCTGTATTCAAATGTTTGATTTGGAAATATTTCTTCCCATTGATTTTTCAGGAAGCGGATGGAGCCGGAAATATCCTTCGGCTTAATTCTAACCAGAAGATATTGAAACGCCTCAGGATAAATACATAATGCCATAGGTTTTATTCTATCATGCAACGATTTATAATGGAAATCTTTAACTACTCCGATGACAGACCCCCAACCGATTATATTCATTTGTTGTCCCAGCGGATTTTTCCATCCAATCTGTTTTACGGCGGATTCATTCAATATATATTTTTTATTTGCACTGGGTAAATGCTCTTGAGAAAAGTTGCTGCCCATAATTAATTGCAATCCCATCGTTTTAATAAAATCGCGATCAACGGGAATCCAATTGATGGAGTGCATTACACCTTCGGCTGAACCCTTAAAATATACATTCTGGCGATAGCCCTGTCCGGAAGGCAAATAAGATGTTGCCGTAACTCCCAACATATTTGCATTATGAAGAATTTCGGTTTTGTATAATTCATACTTCGCTTTTACATCTTTATCGTTAATAGGAAGTGCAACCAAATGATCTTTATTATATCCCAAATTCTTATTCTTTATATAGAACAACTGATCATGCATAATCAATGTGCACACAATAAAAACAATTGATATAACAAACTGGATAACTACCAGCATTCTTCGTAATCCAACTTTAGTATTGGTACTACCACCAAATAGTCTTCCCCTTAAAATGGATACAGGCTTGAAGGAAGAAGAAACAACGCCGGATAACTACCGGCGATAATGCCCACAGTAAGAGCCATGAAAGGTAAGCTCAATAAAAAAGTAAGATTGTCATAATTCAATAGTGATAATTGCTTATCCGCATAATGGTTGAATGCGGGCAACAAAATTTCAACAACCGGTAATGATACCAGAAATGCAAGAAGCGACAAAATCACGGATTCGCCTAAGAATTGTCTTACTAATTGCAAGCGACCAGCACCGATAACCTTTCTTACACCAACTTCTCTTTCACGCGTTGAAGCTTGAGCAGTTGCCAGATTCATAAAATTTATACCTGCAATCAAAAGTATGAGAAGAGCTACGCCGGTAAAGATAAAAATATGGGTACTGTCTCTTTCGGTAGGCAATTTATTACCCGGATTTATACTAAGATGAATTCCGGTCAACGGTTGAAGAAAATATTTTGTTTTTGAGCCACCCGATGCCGAATTATATTCTCCAACGATCTCTGTTAATTTAGTTTCTACTATTCCGGGGTTATAGTCTTTCGACAACAAAACAAAGGTTTCATAATTACTGCTCTCCCACGTCAAATTACCTTCATTGCCTTTTACGTACTTATTCTGAAAAGAAGCTATACAGTCAAACTTTAAGCTCGAGTTGGAAGGCATGTCTCTGAAAACACCTGTCACTTTATAATCTTGATAATAACCCTCTCTCCCAATTTGCAAAACTTTTTCAATCGGGTTTTTTTCACCAAAGAATTTCTTAGCCAGGCTTTCGGATATATCAACCGAGTTGATATTACCTAATGCAATGTTAGGATTACCTTTTGTGAACGGTATCGTGAAAACCTCAAATATGCTTGGATCAGCTAATACAAAACGATTACCCCCTGTTTGTATATTTCCATAAGTAATCAAATCCCCCAGTCCGGTACCAATACGTGTTACTTTTTGAACTTCCGGACAATTATTAAGCACTACAGATGCTAACGGAGCTGGTGTACCCGAATGATAGCGTGACCTACCGTTTTCTGAAAACATAGATACAATACGATAGATGCGGTTACTCTTTTCGTGAAATCTATCATAACTTAGCTCATCTTTAATGAATAGCAGAATTAATATACAACACGCTAAACCAACAGAAAGTCCGAGGATGTTTATAAGAGTATAACCTTTATAACGTATCAGGATTCTATAAGTACTTTTTAGATAATTTTTGAACACCTTCCTTCCTCATGTACTAATTTATTTTGTGTTTTAAATTCATCTATATTGAAACATTTCAATCCCGATAATACTTCTAAGAGTTCAGTCTAACCGATCGGTCTGCACGTCGGGATCTCGGTCTTCGTTATTATTCATAATGCAAACTCTCAATCCCGCCATGTCGGGATTTCGTCACTCATATTTAAGTGACTCAACCGGATTAGCCACTGCTGCTTTAATCGCCTGGAAGCCTACAGTAATTAATGCAACTAAAAGTGCAATTCCGCCTGATAAAACAAATATCCATACATTTATATTAATTCTATATGCAAATTCTTTCAGCCAGTTATTCATGATATAATATGCGGCAGGCCAGGCAATTATATTTGCAAATACTACCCATTTAACAAATTCTTTGGACATTGAAAAAACTATTTTACCGACGGAAGCTCCCAAAACTTTTCTAATACCGATTTCCTTAGTTCGTAATTCAGCTATATAAGAAGCTAATCCCAGCAAACCTAGGCATGCAATAAAAATTGCTAATAAGGAGAAGACCATAAATAAGTGTTCGGTCTGCATCTCATTATTATAAAGACTATTAAAATCATCATTAAGAAATGAATACTCGAAAGGAGCACCTTGAGAAAATTCATTCCATTTGCTTTCCACAAATTTTATTGTTTCGGATAAATTTCCTGTTTTAACACGGATAGAAATGTAGTTTTCATCATACTTATAATATCCACCCATGTAAAACAAAGCCATAGGTCTAATTTCCTGGTGAAGAGACTCATAGTTAAAGTTGTTAACTACACCGATGACATGAAAAACACACTTATTTTTACCAAAGTTATTTATCTTTTTACCTATAGGATTATCCCATCCAAGTAAATCAGCGGCTTTTTGATTTAGTATTACAGCACTTGAATCCGACTGAAATTCTTTTGAGAAGAATCTTCCCTTTACCATTTTAAGTTTCAAAACCTTCTGAAAATTATAATCACATACACAAAGATTTAATGTAAAAGAGTTGTCAATTCCTTCGGCGCCAAAGCCGATATTGCTAAATGCAGTGCCTGGTAATGAACCGGAACCCGAAACATTAACAATATTATTATAACCGGATAATGCCTGTTTAAAAGGTTCAATACTTTTTTTAACTGTATCAGGATTTTTTACTATGAGAACCTGTTCTTTATCAAAACCTAAATTCTTGTTCTGTAAATATTGAAGCTGACTGTATATCACTATTGTTCCTGCAATCAGGAATATTGAAATTGCAAATTGAACTACTACCAGTATATTTCTAAAATTAAAACGTTTTGATTTTTGAAGGGCATTATTTTTTAGTACCGTAATCGGTTTGAAAGAGGATAATACAAACGCGGGGTAAGAGCCTGAAATAATACCGATAAAAAATCCAAAAAGAAGCAGTAGAATAATTGCGTTAATATTTCCGAAATAATTCATTGAAAGAGGTCGGTTGATAAAATCTCTGTAATATGGTAAAAGAACTTCTATCATTATTAAAGCAATTCCAAGGGCAAGGTAACTAAGTAATATTGATTCGAATAAAAACTGGAAAATCAATTTATTTTTTCCTGAACCAATAACTTTGCGAAGCCCGACTTCTTTAGCACGCAATGATGATTTCGCCGCTGAAAGATTCATGAAGTTGATGCATGCAATTAATAAAATGAATATGCCAATGATTGAAAATATATTTACATAAGTGCCGTTACCATTGGGTTCCAATTCTCCGTTTAGATCGGAATTTAAATGGATATCCGTAATAGGCTGTAAATAGTATTTCCAGTAATTTCCTTTTGCAACCCAATCGTCAAATTTTTTTCCTCCCATATATTTCCGGGCAAAGTCTTTTAATTTCTTATCGAATTCATTTTTAGATGTACCTTTTTTCAACACGATATATGAAATAAAATTATTTCGTGTCCATTCCTGACTATTTGTCCATTCGGGAAAGCTGGTTAATGAAATAAGCATTGTATAATGGAAATGGGAATTAGCGGGTACATTTTGGGAAACACCGCTTACCTTAAAATTAACAAACCCTCTTTCATCAGATATATTGAACGTTATAACCTTACCAATTACATCAGTTTTCCCAAAATATTTTAAGGCTGCATCCTTTGACAGGACAATAGAATTAGGTTCTATTAATGCGGTTATAGGATTACCATACAATAAAGGAATGCTGAAAATATCAAAAAAGGTTGAATCAACAGCGTAAATTTTAGATTCATAAAATATTTGGTTTTTAATATAAACCGGTGTCCTGTCATTAAATCGTAAAAACTTAACCCCGGTTTCTATTTCCGGAAAATCCTGAAGCAGTTTTTGAAAAGTAATTGCTGAAGAATATGTTTGATCGATTTTAGTGTTGCCGATTAACGCACTTACAGCAACCCGGTATGTTCGATCCGCTTTTTTATTAAATTGATCATAACTCCTTTCATAATTAACAAAAAGGATAATAAGAATACTGCAGGTTATTCCGATTGCTAATCCGAAGATATTAATGAATGAAAACAGCTTCTGTTTAATCAAATTCCTGAAGGCAATCTTAAAATAATTTTTAAGCATGAATTATCCTCCTTTATTCATACCTTAATGATTTAACCGGGTTAGCTGCAGCTGCCTTTATTGCCTGTAATGTTACAGTTGTTATCGCAATCAATAAAGCAATCCCTCCGGAAAGGAAAAACACCCACCAGTTTATTTCAATCCTGTAAGCAAAATTATTCAGCCATTTGTTCATAAAATAATAAGCAATGGGAAAGGCAAATATATTTGCAATTAAAACCCACTTTATAAAATCTTTTGTGAGTAGAGAAACAATATTAAATGTTGTTGCTCCAATTACTTTGCGGACACCTATTTCTTTTGTTCTTCTTGCTACCGAAAATGATATTAGATTAAATAGCCCGAACACTGCAATTAATATTGCCAGGAATGCAAATCCGGAAATTAATTTGTCGGTATTTATATCGGCTTTGTATTGTTTGTTAAAAAAATCATCCAGGAAAAAATAATCGAACGGTTGTCCGGGGAAAACGGCTTTATATGTTTTTTCTATTATCGGCAACTGTTTATCCGGTTCATACCGATCAAATTTTATTGATATGTAATCTACATATTGATCAAATCCTTGTTCATATAAAACAATCGGCTCTATTGCTCTATGAAACGATTCCTGGTGAAAATCATCAACAACGCCGATAACTTTAACAAGTCCTCCGTTCCATTTTATGTACTTATCGATTGCGTCCGCTGCATTTTGGAATTTCAGAACTTTCATCGCTTCTTTATTTATAATAATTGCATTCTGATTTTCGGATTTATGAATAAAATTATGACCAGCCAATAACTTGAGGTTAAATACGCTTATGAAGTTTGAGTCAACTTTTCCTATTCTGAAATAATTATTTTGAACATCAGAACCGTCTTTATAAATTTCCCCGAAGTTACCATTCCCGAATCTTGTTCCGGGAATACTCATTGAGGCTGAAGCTTTATAAATTCCGGGGAATGATATTAATGTTCTCTCGAACAGTTGATGAGCTGCCGGCTGATTCCCAAAACCCGGTGCATGAAGAACCATTATGTTATCGATGTTCATTCCCAAATCTTTATTCTGCGAAAAAGAAATTTGTTCGTGCATAATCAACGTGACTATTATTAATGCTATGGAAATAGAAAATTGGAAAGTGATTAAAACTTTTTGAAGATAATTTCTGCCTGCAGCATTGTTCAGCTTTTTATTTATTGCAGAAGTTGCGGGTATAGCAGAAAGCCACAATGCCGGGAAAATAGACGTAAGCAAAATCCCGGTGAATAACAGCAATATCCAAGCTTCCCAGAACCAATTGTTGGGAGCCCGAAATAAGGATATATTTATTCCTGAGAAAACTGTTCAGCCAATTAAGTGAGCTTTCTACTATTGCGAGACTAATTATAAAGGCAATAAAATTTATTAAAAATGATTCGGTTACTAACTGTTTTATCAATTGTTTTTTGGAAGCACCGACTGTTTTTCTAATCCCTATTTCATTTGCTCTTTCAGGCATGCGCGCTGCTGAATGGTTTATAAAATTAATCCAGCCGATGATTAGAACAAGTAGTGCCGTAATGAATAAATACAAAACGGTTTTATAATTTCCATATTCCATGGAGATTGAGGTAAAATCGATTGAATATAAATAGATATGGTCCACTCTCTGCAGATTCCAAATATTTGTTACATACTTCCTGTCATAGTATTTATACATATACTTGTCGAAACGCTTTTGAAAGTTTGGGCCCGACTATTTTCGGATCGCTATTTTCTTTTAATAAAATATATGTGTAGTAGCATGATTGGTCCAATTATTCTGATGATCAGCAGCCAAAGTGCTGAATGATAACAATTCGGTAAATTGAAGATGAGTATTTGGCGGAACATCTTCGCAGACACCGGTAACTATTAAATCTTTACCATGATACTTTAATACCTTTCCGAGCGGATTTTCAGAACCGAAAAATTTATTAGCTGTTGATTCCGAAATGACAATACTGTTAGGTTTTGAGAGATGCTGATGTTCTTATCACCTTTTAAAAGCCGGTATGAGAACAAATTGAAAAATGAATTATCTGCATAGTAAATATGATTTTCCCTTAAGGAGACTACATTACTATTCCGGGTTTAAAATATTGCAGTACACCTTCAGAAATACATAGCCTCACAAAATCTTTTACTTCGGGAATCTCGTTTTTCATCACTGGTCCCTGGCCGGACTACGTATAAGCACTTTTATAAGTCAGTTCACCATTTTCATAAGCAACTTTATTAACACGGTATAGGTTTTTCCTGTTGGCTTGAAATTCATCATAACTCATCTCATAGTTTACATATAATAGAATAAGCAATGTGCAAGCCATCCCCATAACGAGACCGAAAAGATTGATTGAAGTATGCACCTTGTGATCGAAAGAAAATATCGAAACGCAATTTTCAAATAACTCTTTAACATTAAACCTCCGATATGTAGCACTCGCGACCGGGTGAATATTAACTATTCATATCTTAAAGATTCAACCGGGTTTATAGTTGCAGCTTTAATTGCCTGGAAACTAACAGTCGCTAATGCAATCACTAATGCAATTCCGCCGGCAAGTAAAAACATCCACCAGCTCAAATCTGTATGGTATGCATAATTCTGCAGCCATTTGTTCATGATAAACCAGGCAAGCGGGAAGGCAATAATATTGGCAAGCACAACCCACTTTAATAAATCCCGGATTATTATAAATACAATTGAGTTGACGGAAGCACCAAGAATTTTCCGAACACCAATTTCTTTTATACGACGCTCTGTGTTTTGGGAAATCAATCCGAATAAACCCATGCATGCTAGAATTATTGCAATAACAGAAAAGCCGTCAATTATGCTGTTAAATTGCTCATCCGATTTATAAAGTTTATCATAAGTTTGATCGAGGAATTCAAATTCAAAAGGGGTTTCCGGTGATAGTTTGCTCCAAACATTTTTTATATACTGAATTGATTGGGATACATTGCGGTTACTGATTCTGACATTTATTTGCAGATTCCAATCAACCCACAACAATGCAGCCGGCTCGACCTTTTGATGAAAAGATGTGTAGTGGAAATCTTTCATCACCCCTATAATCCTAGCCTTTGTGTCGAAGAATTTTATTTCAGTACCTAAAGACTGTTTCATCTCAAATTCTTTGACAAATGTTTCATTGACAATGATCGCCCCGCCATGGTCGCTTTTGATATCCCATGAAAATGTCTCCCTCCAACCATTTCAATCTTCATAGTTGGAATAAAATCAGGATCTACTGTGGTGGCTATATAATATTTCTTAAGACCATTATATTTAGTTTCTAATCCAATCGGCAGATTCTTGCCAAGCGTACCATTGGATCGAGATACATTGATTACATTTGAATTTTGGAGTAACTTCTGTTTAAATACATTATAGTTTTGACCTATTTGTTGACTTTGATTGAAATGAATAATGTTTTTATCTTTGAATCCAAGGTCTTTGGTTTTTAGGTAATTTATTTGTTTTGAAACTAGAATTGTGCAAATAATAAGTGCAATTGAAATTGTAAATTGGAACACGATAAGAATTGGCCGCAGTGATTTTCCCTTTTTACCTTTGGTTGCTTCGCCTTTAAGAACAGATACCGGTTTGAATGCTGAGAGAAAAAGCGCCGGATAAATACCTGCAATTGTTCCGATAAATATAATGCTTACAACGAGAATCAAAATAAAAAGTGGTTGGTTTAGTAAATCAAATGGGATTTGTTTGCCGATCAAATTAAAATAAAAGGGCCTGCTTAATTCGACGATCATTACGGCAAAAGGTGCAGCTATTAAACTAATTAAAATCGATTCGCTTAAAAATTGTTTGATTAAAGTTGTACGATGTGAACCCATTACTTTACGAATACCTATTTCCCTGGCTCGAGTTGTAGACTTCGATATGGTTAAGTTGATGAAATTAATTAATGCAATTACCAGGATAAACACACCGATAAGCTGCAGAAGAAAGATAAATTGTCGTTTGCTATTGTGATGAAAGTGAACATCATCTAATGGGATCATACTGATTTTTTCATATGTATTTCCTAATACTTTTTCTTTTTCATACCATAGTTTATTTACTTTGTTAGTAAAAGTGTTGACGTCGTTGTATTTGAACATGACAAAAGTTGCGTACATACAATTAAGCCAATCTTCATCAATGTTATAACCAAATTGTCTGCCAATAGCATACAACGTTGATAGTGTTCCAACTGCATTAAAAGAAATGCTTGAATTATTCGGGACATCTTCTACAATAGCTGTTACAGTCATATCCATCCTTGGCTGGTTGTTCCTATCTCCAATGTAATGGATTATCTTTCCAACCGCATTCTCGGTGCCAAATAAACGTTGTGCTATGCTTCGAGTTAACACAATTGAATAGGGTTCGTTTAAGGCTGTGGAAAGATTGCCATATACTACCGGAAAATTAAATACATCAAAAAAAGTTGAATCGGCAAAAATAATATTTTCCACCTTCATCTTTTTACTTATACCACCAGAGACTGTTTCTATCAATGGGAAACTCCCGCCTCCCATTCCATAATCTATTCTGACAATTGTTTTAAAATCAGGGAATTATTTTTAATCATTACACCTAATGGCGCCATCGTATAAAATTCGCTGCCAATTTCAACTTGATAGATATTTTTATGATTCGGGTGGAATTTATCGTAACTCAATTCATTTAAACTGTATATCATTATCAAAAGAAAAACAGCCATTCCCATCACTAACCCGAAAATGTTGATGAATGAATAAGTTTTATTCTTCAACAAATTTCTGAAAACTACTTTCGAATAATTTTTTAGCATATTTCTATTTCCGAAATAATAGAACGCCGGAAAAGAGACTTAGCAAACCGGCGTTCATGGCTAACGGAATATTTATTCATATCTTAAAGACTTAACCGGATTTGCAGTTGCAGCTTTAATTGCCTGAAAGCTTACTGTAACCAACGCAATTACCAAAACAATTCCACCGGAAAGAACAAACGGCCACAAACCTATATTTATTCTATAAGCAAAATTCTGCAGCCATTTGTTCATTAAATAATAAGCTAAAGGCCAAGCAACAATATTTGCAATTAAAACCACTTTTATAAAATCTTTAGTAAGCAAAGAAACGATATTATAATTAGTAGCCCCTACAACTTTCCTTATACCGATTTCCTTAGTTTTACGTTGAACAAAAAATGTGACCAAACCAAAAAGCCCGAGGCATGAAGTAAAGATTGCAAGCATAGCACAGATACTAAATACTCTCATCATCCGTTGATCAGCCTGATACAATTGTTCTATCTGCTTATCAAGGAAATGCCATTCAAATGGTAAACCGGGCATTTGCTGATTTAGCACGTTTTTAATTTTTTTAATTGTAGTTTGAAAACCGGCAGAAGAAACACGAATGTTAAGTAACAAACTATTCGGTTCATAAACAAAAAAAAGCGGTTTAATCTCATCCCGTAAAGTTTCAAAATGAAAATCGTTAATAACTCCTATAATCTTTGCTTTTCTGTTGCCAATTTCAATTTCACTGCCTAGCGGATTTTTAAATCCCAACGCTTTTACAGCCGCTTCATTTATAACTACTGCATTCTCTTTATCGTTTGCAATCGCTTTGTTAAAAAATCGACCTTTTTTCAATTGGATGTGAATAGTTTTCAGGTAATCCGCATCTACTTCATACGTGGTAAAGCCGCCGGTTTTCTGTTCTCCGTTTTGAATCCAATTTATTCGAGGATAATAATCCGTTGTTGTAGGTACAGAATTAGAATAAGACGCATTAATAATTCCGGGCAATTTTTTAAATTCAATCTTAAGTGCATCGTATGCACTGGGATTATAATTAATACCCATTCTTAAATAAATAACATTTTCTTTGTCAAAACCCAGATTAGTATTTCGGATAAAGTTCATCTGATTTGAAATAACCAATGTGCAAACAATTGCAATTATTGCTAAGGCAAACTGTCCTGCAACCAGCACATTCCTGAATATCGAACTTTTTTTATTTCGATTATTTAATGCCCAGGATTGTGCTGCTTTATTAATAAATTTTGAAGGAATAAATCCGGAGAGAAACAACGCAGGGTATATACCGGACAACAAACCAGTAAATAAAATTATAAGACTTCCGCTAATTATAAACCATGGTGCCGAGTAATTTATAAAAAGTTCTTTTCCTGAAAGCTGATTGAAATAGGGCAAAGCTAATTCTATTAACAAAAAAGTAAATGGAATAGCAATAAAAGTAAACAGCATCGACTCTACAAAACCACCGATAAATATCCGTATCCTACTAGCCCCAATAATTTTGCGAATACATATTTCGTTTGTTCTCGTTAATGACTGAGCAGTATAAAGATTAACAAAATTTATACAAGCGATTGAGAGAATGATTAACGCCAAAATGGAAAAAATATATACATATTTTATGTCTCCATGACCATTATCCCATCGTGTGGTATTTGGTTTTAGATGTACATCTGCAAACGGCTGAAGAAATATTTTTATTTTGGGTTCATTTTTGGGAACTAGCTTGCTCCAAATATTATCAATTTTTTGATTTACTACATTAATATTTGTATGTGGAGCTACCTGTACCAATGTCTGGTAGTCCCAACTTGATCTCCAATTATCCGGATCGCGATAGTAATAGTAAATTTTATAAGGCGCCAGATATTCAAATTTAAATGGAGGATCGGTATTGTTTGGAACATCTTTTACAACTCCACCAATTGTAAATTCCCATTTGTTCGCCATCATTACTGTTTTACCAACCGGATTTTCTTTACCGAATAATTTCTTTGCAGTTGATTCGGTAAGTACAAGCATTTTGGTATTATCCAATGCCTTGCGGCAGTCGCCTTGTACCTGGTGGAAAGTAAAAATATCGAAAAAAGCTGGTTCAGTGTATAATCCTTTTACCCGGATACTGTTCTTGCCGAATTTAAGAACTGTAAGCTCTTGCCTTAATCTTGTTGCATTAACAATTTCAGGAAAGGTTTTTTTCAGGAATGCAGCCATCGGACCCGGAGTTGTCGGGATTCGGCTACCTTCTATTTCCGTAATAACACGACATATATCGTGAAAGTTCTTGTGATAATCGTTATAACTTAATTCATCATGAACCCAAAGGGTAATTAAAAGTGTAACCGTTAGACCAACAGCAAGTCCAAAAATATTTATAAACGAAAATACCTTGTGCCGGAATAAATTTCTAAAAGCAATTTTGAAATAATTTTTTAACATGCTTACCCCCGGAATTTATTTTAAATCTTCTCAGTGTGAAATAGAAATGAAGCATCTGGTAGAAGATTTAATTTTCACCCGTTTAATTAATGCCCTTTGTTATAGTAATAGATTTATGTTAAAAAATCAAAGATTATGCCCAAATAAAATGTTCAAATTAAAATTATAATTTACAGATGGCAAATCATTTATGTCCGATAGCGAACAAAAGTGAACGCATGCGGACAGTTGGGACTCTGTCTTATTCATAACGCAGACTCTTAACCGGGTTTAAAGATTAAGATTGTGATGGATAAAGCTGTCGCAAGTCCGGCAATAGTGATTACAGTAAAGAACTTGTTACGCACTAAATTTCTGTATGCAACTGTAAGGTAATTTTTTAACATAGTGAAACTCCCAATATATTTCGTGTATACAGCGAATAGAAGTGAGCATAGCATTTATCAATAAATTACACTCGATGTTACTATTGCTCCATATTTCAAATCATGAAAGGTGCTTTGCTACTTATTCATACCTTAAAGATTTAACCGGGTTTGCGGTTGCTGCTTTTATAGATTGATAACTAATTGTTAAAACTGTAATAGTCATCGCAATAACTCCTGCAGCAACAAACAGCCATAAACTAATTCCTGTTTTATATGCAAACTCATTCAGCCATTTGTTCATAAAATAGTAAGATAGCGGCCAGGCGATTAGATTAGCAATAAATATCAATAATAAGAATTCCTTCAAAAGAAGCGATACTATCCCTGAAACTTTTGCTCCCAATACTTTCCTAATGCCGATCTCTTTTGTCCTCACCTCGGCTGTATAAGAAGCCAAACCAAATAAGCCGAGGCAGGCAATTATAATTGCAATTACAGCAAATATTCCGAAAACATCACCGATTTTCTGATCTTTATTGTATAAACCAGCTAACTGGTTATCGAGGAATGTGTAATTAAAAGGATATTCCGGTTTGTACTCAGCCCATTTCTTTTTTAGGAATTTTAAAGCAGCCGGGATATTTTGGCCGCTTATTCTTACTGTTACCTGGTTATTACCCCTTTTTGTAATTAAAAATATTATAGGGACAATTTCGTTATGAAGTGATTCAAAATTAAAATTGTGTACAACACCGACTATCCTCCCGTTTTTATCACCATATTTCATCTGTTTTCCGATAGCTTTTTGTGCAGTCCATCCAAGCTGATGAGCTGCAGATTCATTTAAGATAAATGCAGCACTATCATCGGTTGCGTATTTTTTTGAAAAATCTCTTCCAGTTGTAAATTTAATCTGGTAAGTTTTAAAGAAATCATAATCAACTTCTTCAACTGCTAATCTGAATTTTAAGGGGATTGGTTTTTTTTCTTCAAAGATTTGCGCTCCCCAATTATTTACCAGCATATTGGATGGAACCAGCCTTGAGCTTGTTACCACCTTTATATCGGGATTCTGAAGCAGCTGGCTTTTAAAAGACTCAAGGTTATCTTTTATCTTTCCACTTGAAGGTAAAATTACAAGATGATCCTTATTATAACCAAGATCTTTACTATTAATATATTCCATCTGCTGGAATACAACTCCCATAGCAATGATCAAGGTAACGGATATAGTAAATTGTAAAATTACCAGGATGGTTCTAAATGTTGATTTACGTGAAAAAATCTTATTACCTTTTAAAACGGTAACCGGTTTAAAAGATGAAAGCATTAAAGCCGGGTACGAACCTGCAATAAATCCTACTGCTATAGTAATTACTAGTATTCCGACCAATACAAGCGGATCAGAAAATAGATTAAAATTAAGATCTCTATTGGAAAAATTACTAAATGGTCTTAGAACAACTTCAACAATTATTATTGCAAAGAATAATGATATTATAACAGTTAGCATTGATTCCCCCATGAACTGTTTCATGAGCTGTTGTCTATATGCGCCCAATACTTTCCGGATTCCAATTTCTCTTGATCTTTTTGACGATCTTGCTGTAGCCAAGTTCATAAAATTTATGCATGCAATTAATAGTACGAAAAAAGCAATTGCCGAAAAGATATAAACATTTTTTATATCCCCGTTTTCTTCGATTTCAGTTGTTAAATGCGAATGCAGATGGATATCTGTTAATTCCTGGAAATGGAGAGTAGTATAATTATGAAGAGCTTTAGCAGGCATCTGATCATTTTCTCTCTTAATAACCTGGGATACATATTTATCAATAAATGAAGGGATTTTATTTTTTAGTTCATCAATAGAGAAATGTTTCGGCAGCAGGATATAGGTCAAATAATTATTGCTGCCCCAATTTTCTTCAAGCGTTTTTCTGCCGATTATTGCCGAATCATATAATGTTATAAAAGAAGCGAGAAAATCATATTTGAAATGTGAATTTTCGGGTACATCTTTTACAACACCGGTTATTTTCAAATTCCCCTCATGTTCATATTGTATTGTTTTCCCCATAGGGTCTTCATCGCCGAAATATTTCTTTGCAGCTGATTCCGTAATCACTAAAGTTTTCGGCTCCTTTAAAGCTGTATTAGGATCACCTTCAATAAAAGAGATAGTAAAAATTTTAAAGATTGAGGATTCTGCCCAGTAAAAATTGTTTTCAATAACAGGATTATTTTTAATATTTAGAAATGCGTTATAATCCTGTAAGAATCGTGCTTCTTCAAGAACTATATTTGGAAAATCATTTTTAAGCAGAGGTCCAATTGGAGGGGCAACACGGGCAAGATGTAAACTGGATGTACCGTCTTCATTAAACCATTCTCTTGTTACCCTGTAGATTCTGCCGGCTTTTTTATTGAATTTGTCATAGCTAAGTTCGTAACGAACAAAAACCAGGATCAAAATACAACATGCGATGCCGACTGCTAATCCTATAATATTTATAAATGAATATATCCTTTGCCGAAAAATATTTCTTAATGCAATCTTTAAATAGTTTTTAAGCATATTTCTTTCCGGTGATTTTGGACTAATTATAAAAAATTATTTAATCTATAAAAGCTCCGGCTATTCATATTTAAAAGATTCAATCCGGTAAATCGGGAATTGGAGTTTACTCATATTGTAAACTCTCAATAGGATTTGCGCTTGCTGATTTTACAGCTTGAAAGCTAATTGTTATAAAAGCAATTAATACTGTTGCAATACCGACTAATAAGAATGTCCATATATTTAATTCAATTTTATAAGCAAAATTCTGAAGCCATCTGCTCATAAAATAATATGCAGCAGGCCAGGCAAAAATGTTAGCTATCAGAACCAGCTTTATAAATTCAATGTTAAGCAGTTTAACCAAACCGGGAATGCCGGCACCCAATACCTTTCTAATCCCGATTTCCTTTTTCCTTAATTCAAAAATAAAAGAAGCTAATCCTATCAAACCCAGGCAGGCAATAAGTATTGCAAGAAATGAAAAAGTTGAAATTATTGTGCTTGATTTTTCTTCAGGCTGATACAAATTTGCAATAAAATCATCAAGAAATGAATACCTGAAGGGATAATTAGAAGAATATTTTTTCCATGCTTTTTCTAATCCCGACATTGTACCCGCAGTATTTACCGGGCTGATTCTCACTGAAAACTGGTGAAAGTACTCATGATTATTTAACAAAACCAGTGGTTTAATATTTGTTTTAAGCGATGCAATATTAAAATCTTTAACAACGCCAATTATTGCAGGTTTAATTCTGTTTATACCAATTAAATATTTTTTGCCGACAGCATCTTCCGGATTTTTAAAGCCAAGATTTTTAACTGTTGTCTCATTAACTACAATTGCATCCTGCCATTTTTCCGACAATTCTTTCGAGAAAAACCTGCCTGCTACTAATTTTAATTTATAAAGATCTTTATAATTATCATCAACGCATTTGATGTAAATGCCGAACCTTCCTCCGCCGTCAAACCCGTTCGGATATAATGAAGTATCAAAAACATCGCCGCTGATTGGAGCGCTGTCTGCAACAGTTATATCTTTAACACCCGGGACGGATAAAAATTCATTTTCCAGAGTTTTATAATTTTCAGCGGATTTATCCATATCGAAAGGTATTGTTACAATATGATCTTTTTGAAATCCAACATCATGATGTTTCAGATAATTCAGCTGCTGCAAAACTACGATTGTACAGATTATCAGGCTGATTGAAATACCGAATTGAGCTACTACTAAAACTTTTCTTATTGATGACCCGCCTTTAATATTTTTAGAATCTGATCCAATATTTTTTACTGCAAGAACCGGTTTGAAGCCTGATAAATAGAGAGAAGGATAAACACCGGCAAATATACCGGCTATGATGGTCCCGGCAATTATAATTAGTAAAAAGCTGAAGTTATTAAATATTTCAAAAGACAATTTTGTATTTAAGAGATTTGAAAAGTAAGGCAGTACAAGTTCGGCAAGAACTAAAGAAATTGTTAGTGAAATTAAAGCAAGAAAAATTGCTTCACCCAGAAATTGAAATATTAATTGTTTACGGACTGCACCAAGCGTTTTTCTAACTCCGATTTCCCGTACCCTTTGAGATGACCGGGCTGTTGCCAGGTTCATAAAGTTGAAGCCTGCCAGCAAGAGAATAAATAAACCTATAGTGCTTACTATTAGAATGTTGGATACTGAATTATTATTATCAATTTCACCGATAAAATCTGAATGTAAATGTATATTAACTAATTTTTGGTAATCCAATTTTACCGAGGATCCGGCGGGAAATTTTCGTTGTTTCATTATAAACCCGGAAGTTTTTTCCTTCAGATTTTCCAGTGATGTAGTTTTTGGCAGCAATATATATGTGTACGAACCAAAATAAGTTCCCCATTGTTTTGAAAAATCGGCAAATAGTATTTTGCCGTTTACATCACTGTATGTACCAAGCATACTAAAATGAAAATGAGCGTTTACCGGAATATCCTGCATTACCCCGGTAACCGTAAAATCATATTTATTTTTTATTCTTAAAACTCTGCCGATAGGATCTTCATTACTAAAATATTTTCTTGCAGAGGATTCAGTTAAAACAATTGAATGCGGGGCATCTAGTAAATGAGCCGGATTTCCTTTTAGTATTTTAAAAGAAAAAATTTCAAAAAAGGTTGAATCGGCAAATGCTAAATTTGGTTCAATAAAACTATTATTTTTATACGATACAAGCTCATTTTCTGCAAAAAATATTCTTGAACTTTTCCCGATCTCGGGATATTCGTTATTCAAGGCTTTACTTAAAGGCATGGGTGTTTCTACATCTATGGAAGTACCGCGCTCAGAAATATGAGTAGTTATGACACGGTAAATATTTTCGGCATTTGCAAAATAATTATCATAGCTTAATTCCTGATTTACATATAAGGAAATAAGTATGCAGCAAGTAATGCCGACCGTTAAGCTGAGAATATTAATAAAAGAATAAAGCTTATGCCGTTTGAGATTTCTTAAAGCAATTTTGAAATAGTTTTTGAACATAGACATTCTCCTGAATACTTAGTAAAGTTCAAGGAACGAATAGCGGCTCTCATTCATGTCTCAGTGAATTTACCGGGTTTGAAACCGCAGCATTAATTGCCTGGAATGAGATTGTAATTAAAGCAATTACGAGAACTGCTAAACCGGAAATTAAAAATACACCTATACCTATTTCTGTTTTGTAAGCAAAATCTTCAAGCCACTTATGCATCAGATAATAGGAAACAGGCCACGCAATAACATTTGCAACGACAATAAGTAGTAAAAATTCCTTTGAAAGCATAGCAACAATGTTTGTAATTGTAGCTCCAAGAACTTTCCTGATCCCTATTTCTTTTTTCCTTTGTTCTGCGGTAAAAGCAGTTAAACCAAATAAACCGAGACATGCAATAATTACTGCAAGTATGGCAAATATCGTAAATACTTTTTCAGACTGAATTTCAGATTGGTATAATTCATTAAAGTTATCGTCAAAGAATGAATATTCCATTGGTTTAATTTGTCCGAATTCTTTCCACTTATTTGATAAATATTTAATTGTTTTTTGAATACTATTCGAAGATATTTTTACAGATAAAAAGTTTGCTTCCGGCGTGTTCAGCAAAATTAATGCTGCAGGACGAATTTCATCTTTAAGTGTCTGTATATGAAAATCTTTTACAATGCCTATAATTTTTAAGGGAGAGACATTATTTTCATTTCCTAAAGAAGTCAATAGCTCGGAATTTATCGGATTTTTAAAGTCCAGTTTTTTAACTGCGGCTTCATTTAAAATAATTGATAAGGTATCTGTTGAGATATTTTTTGAAAAATATCTTCCTTCTTTCATCTTTAACTTATATGTACTCAAATAATTATAATCCACCGGGAGGGTCACCAGCGTATAGGGATTACTCTCTCCCTTCTTTTTATAGATATTTGCGGTAAGATTATAGTCAGGTAATCCTAATGAAAGCGATGCATCTATCACATTTACATTTTCTTTAATAGCATCAGCAAATGTAAACTGCTTGGTACCTAAATCATTTATATTCTTTATAACCAGTACCTGATCTTTATTAAAACCGAGATTTTTATTTTTAATATATTGCATCTGGTTATAAATCACGAAAGTTCCTACAAAAAGTACCACAGATGTAGCGAATTGAAATATGACAAGAGATTTCCTTAATCCGCCTTTTTTACTATTTATAATTGCTTTTGATTTTAAAACAAGTACCGGTTTAAAAGAAGCGAGCAGCAAAGATGGATATAAACCTGCAGCTATTCCCAAAGCCAGAGTAAGAAATATTAAACCGGGAATTACAAAAACATTTCCTGATAAATTAAGAGACAGCTCTTTACCGGTTAAATTATTGAAATAAGGCAGAACTAATTCTACAAACATTACTGAAATTATAACCGCAATAAAACATAGTAAAACCGATTCGGATAAAAATTGCTTTATTAACTGTGTTTTATTAGAGCCGAGTACTTTTCTAACACCTATTTCGTTGGCTCGTTTTGTTGATCTTGCGGTAGCAAGATTTATAAAATTTATGCTGGCAATTATGAGTATAAAAATTGCTATTGCTGAAAAAAGATAGACTGTATTAATGTCGCCTGCTTCCTTAAGCTCATTAAACACTTTTGAATAAAGGTGTATATCTCTTAACGGAACAAAAGCAAAAGAAAAATCATTTCCGTTGTTTAGGAATTCTTTATAACTTACACCGAAAGCAGATTTAATTATAGGTCCCAAATGTTTTTCAGCAACGGAATATATTTTTTTATTTAATTCTTTTGCGGTAACACCTTTATTTGTTAAAACGTAAGTATGAACAAACTGACCAAACCAGTTCGTTTTACTGCTTTCAGGAAGTGAGTTAAGAGAAGCAATAAAATCAAATTCAAAATGTGAGTTTTTAGGAACCGGCTTAACTACGCCGGTAATTAAAAATTCCATCCCGTTTGAAAGAGTGATTCTCTTACCAATAGGATTTTCGGAAGAAAAATATTTTTCTGCGGTAATTGTTGTAATTACAACACTGTTAGGCTGTGTTAAAGCTGTTTTAGGATTTCCCCTGAGGAATTCAATTGTGAAAATATCAAATAAAGATGAATCAGCATAAAAGAAACTTTCTTCTTTAATATACTCATTATCTTTTTTAACATATATATTATTCCCGGGAAGTACCCTCGCGGTTTTCTCTATTTCCGGACACTCCAATTTTAAAGCATTTGCAAGCGGCATTGGAGAATTTGCAAGATTAAATCTGTTATCGCCGACTTTGTAATAGGAATTTAATCTGAATATCCTGCCGGATTTAGTGTTAAATGAGTCGTAAGTAAGTTCATCCAGAACAAATAAACCGATTAAAATAAAGCAGGTTATTCCTATTGTAAGGCCCAAAATATTTACAATTGAAAAAAGCTTATTCTTTGTAAGATTTCTTGTTGTTATCTTCAAATAATTTTTAAGCATATTCTTTTTCCTAATATTTTATGAGCATAGAGTGATACACTAAGCGCAGGGCACTCCTTGCGCCATGCCCTTGGCACTTTGCGACTTATTCATACCTTAATGATTTTATCGGGTTAGAAGTTGCTGCTTTAATTGCATGAGAACTAACGGTTAACAGGGCAATTGCTAAAGCTATAATGCCCGATAAAAGAAAAACCGATAAATTAATATTTATTCTGTAAGCAAAATCTTTTAACCAATTATTCATAACATAATATGCAATCGGCCAGGCAATAACATTTGCGATCAAAACCCATTTCAAAAATTCTTTAGAAAGCATGAAGAGCAAAGAGGGGATAGAGGCGCCCAAAACTTTCCTAACCCCGATTTCTTTTGTTCGCTGTTCCGTAATAAATGCCGCCAATCCGAGCAAACCAAGGCATGCTATAAAAATTGCCAGTATGGAAAATGTTGTTGCTATTTTGCTTGTCCTTTGTTCGGCAATATATAAATGAGCTAAGTTTCGATCTAAAAAATTAAAATCAAAAGCTTCATTGCCGGCATATTTTTTCCAGGTATTTTCTAAATAAGAAATTGAAGCCTGGTAATCTCCCGGTATAATACGAACCGAAACAAATTGACCAAAATTATGGGTTCTGAATAAGTGGATTATTAACGGACGGATTGATTGATGTAATGATTGATAATTAAAATCTTTTACAACTCCGATTATATTATATTTTCGTTCACCTTGAGGATCCGGGGCAATTAAATATTTTCCAATTGGATTTTTAATACCGAATAATTTTTCCGTTGCTTCATTTATTACGACTGCTAAAGTATCGGAAGGATGTTCTTTTGAAAAGAACCTTCCTTTTACCATTTCAATATCATAAGTATTCACAAAACCATAATCGCTCCACATCTGTCTTATATCCTGCAGCCGATCATTTGGAGTACCTTCCAATCTGAAAGCACTATCTCCGGCTTGATTTCCCGGAATTGCATTTGAATTAGTAGCACTTATAATCTTAGGATTCTTAAGCAGTCCTTCTTTAAAAGATAGTATTTGATCTCCCAGGTCGTCGGTTTTATTAATAACAATAACCTGTTCCTTATCAAAACCAAGATTTTTCGTCTGAATATATTTAAGCTGATTGTAAATTATAAATGTTCCGATAAAAAGAATTATAGTAACTGTGAATTGAAATATTACCAGGCCGTTTCTAAGTCCTGATTTTCTATTCCTTTTTGATTCGCTTTTTAAAACTTCAACCGGCTGGAATGAAGATAAATAGAATGCAGGATAACTGCCTGCAATGATTCCTATTATACCTGCTAATAAGATTAAGAGAAACACATTATACGAATTTGCAAAAATTTCCAAGCTCATTTCTTTCCCTGAAATATCATTAAAGAAGGGGAGAAATACTTCGACAAGAATTATTGCAAGAAAAACAGCGAGCATACTCATAATTACAGCTTCAGCAATAAATTGTCTTATAAGCTGAGCTTTATTTGAGCCGAGCGTTTTTCTGATTCCAACTTCTTTAGCTCTCTTTTCTGATCTTGCAGTTGCCAGGTTAACAAAATTAATGCATGCAATAAGCAGAATTGCTGATGCAATTGCGGAA
The DNA here is from genome assembly GCA_963739895.1 of uncultured Ignavibacteria bacterium. Classification (GTDB taxonomy): domain Bacteria; phylum Bacteroidota; class Ignavibacteria; order Ignavibacteriales; family Ignavibacteriaceae; genus CAVQBP01. Next base: position 95,328 of record CAVUCR010000023.1, read on the forward strand.
AAAATATAGACATAGCTTATATTGCTGTTTGCTTCAATTTCGTAATCCAGGTGAGAATACAAATGAATTGAAGTTAACGGCTGAACAACGTAGTTATAGCTGTTGTGGTTTTTTTTCAACTGTTCCAGTGACATGCCCGTAACTTTTTCTATTTGAGGACCGGTATACTGTAAAGCATCTTTTTCTAATTTAGCCTGGAATTCATTTATATTTGTCCCTTTACGCAAAACAATATAAGTGCAATAATTATTACTTAACCAGAAAGTATTCCTGCTGTCAGCGTAAGTTGTAAGAGAACCGAGGAAATCAAAATGAAAATGAGAATTCTTCGGAAAACTTTTAACAACACCCGTAACTACCCAATCTCTCCGGTGATCTGCATTTAATATTTTACCCATAGGTTCTGTATTGCCGAAATATTTTTTCGCCATAGTCTTGGTAATGACAACAGAATTCGGCTGAGTAAGAGCTTTTTGAGGATTGCCTTCCAAAAACTTTACGGTAAATACTTTGAAAAATGTTGAATCAACATTATAAAATCTTTCTTCACTGAATGCTTTATCTTTATATCTTAAAACAGGGAAACCGAAATTGCGGATCCGGGTATATGCTGATATTTCAGGTAAATCATGTTTGAGTGTCGGCCCTAATGGAGATGGGCTAGTCACCGAATTTAATTCATTATTATTTATTATGCCTATTAAATGTACCCGGTAAATTTGATCAGCGTTTTTGTTAAATTTATCATAGCTTAGTTCATTTCTTACAAAAAGGAGAATTGCAATGCAGCAAGCGATGCCGACTGCAAGTCCTGTAATATTTATAAAAGAATATCCTTTATTTTTTCTAAGATTCCTAAAAGCAACTTTTATATAATTCCTGAACATGGCATCCTTTCAATATTAAAATTAAGCGGGATTAAAAATTTCTTTTTGCCTGAATAAAACCTGTATAAATTTTGAATCATCCTTTGGCTTGAATATTTGAATCAATTCCCATGATTTATCATAAGTTTCTATCCTCTGCTGCAGCATTTTAATCCGATCCTCAATTAACCATACTTCATCATCAGGTTCCCACCTAAACGATTCAACTTTAAAATTGAACCTTCTTTTCTTTCCATTAATTTTGACTTCTATTTCAGCAATCTGCTTATCCAGGAAATCAGGTAACGGAATGCTAATCTCTTTCATTTTAGGTCCCTTTCGTTTAATGCTTTGAAGCATAGCGCAAAGAGCATTGTGCATAACGAATGATTAAATAATATTTTTTCTGAACTTTTTTCATTTATAATAACACTTTGCGCCATGCTCTATGCACCAAGCGCTTATTCATATCTCAAAGATTTTACCGGGTCAGCTGTTGCTGCTTTTACAGCATGATAACTAACTGTTAACAATGCAACTATTAATGCTAATAAACCGGATAAAATAAAAACCCATAGACTGATGTTTATTCTATAAGCAAAATCCTCCAGCCATTTATTCATTAAATAATATACAACAGGCCAGGCAATTATGTTTGCGAGTAACACCCATTTTGTAAAATCTTTTATTAACATAAAAAGGATATCCTGCAAAGAAGCCCCAACAACTTTTCGAATCCCGATCTCTTTTGTTCTCTGTAAATTTATAAAAGAAGCTAATCCAAATAATCCTAAACAACTGATGATTATAGCTAAAAAGCTGAACAGTCCGAATACTTTCCCAAATTGTTGATCTGCTTTGTATTGTGAATTGAATATTTCGTCTAAAAAATTGTATTCAAACGGTTGATCCGGAAAAACCTCATCCCATTTTTTTCTTACCTGTGTAATTGTTTGTTTAATATTATTGCCGTCAATTTTGATTGAAAAATATCTTGTAAGGTTCAAGTCGCTTGCGTTGATCGGATTGAAAACAACAGGGAGTATACTGCTCTTAAGCGATTCCTGGTGATAATCTTTTGTAATACCTACGATTTTAATACTTTGTCCGTCAAATCCGTCAAATACTAATTTTTTATTAACGGCATCTTCCGGGTTTTTAAAGCCGTATATTTTTACTGCTTCTTCATTTAGAATAATTTCGTTGTTAAATCTTGATGTTTTTTTGAAATACCCGCCTGCCATCAATGGAATGTTATATAACTTGAAATAATTTTCATCTACATCAATAAAAAATCCCTGTGTGCCATCTTCTTTCCTGCTGCCGTATTTTCTTACTCCGCTGGAAGCATTGGAATATCCTTTCCCAGGAACCGAGGCTGAGGCGGAGACAATTTTAACTCCCGGAATCGTTAATAATGCATCTTTGAAATTCGTAACTGAAGAAAAGGAACTTCCATTTCCTTTAGAAGCTTCAAGAATTAATGTCTGCTCTATATTTGCACCTAAATCTTTGTTGTTCATATATGATAGTTGTTCATAGACAATAATTGTGGAAGCAATTAGAATTATTGAGATAGCAAACTGGAAAATCACAAGAGTTTTGCGTAAATCAATTCCTTTTGATACCCGTCCTGATTTTGTTTTAAAAGCAGTGAGCGGATTGAACGAAGCCATAACGGATGCAGGATAAATACCGGATAAAAATACACCAGTCATAAATGTCACTGCCAATAATGTCCAGTTATCTTCTAATAATAGTATTGAAAGCGGCTTACCGGTCAAGCTGTTGAAATAGGGGAGAGCTATTTCATTAATAACAAATGCTAAGACTAATGCAATCAGATTTAAAAGAAAGGATTCCGTCATAAATTGTTTTATTAACCTGAGCCGGTTCGACCCCAATACTTTCCTGATACCGACTTCTTTTGCCCGCATTAACGAACGGCTAGTTGAAAGGTTAATATAATTGACCCAGGCAAGGATTAAAACGAACAATGCAATGATTGATAAGAACTTTACTGTTTCTGCACTGCCGTTAACTTCCGGTTCGAATCGCAAATGGGAATACAAATGAATATCTTTTAGCGGCTGCAACAAATACTGTCGTTTATAACTGCTTTCGTAGTTTTTGTATTTCTCAATCATGGCCGGAAATTTTACTTCTAAAGCTTTCGGGTCAGCGCCACGTGCCAATAGGATATAAGTGTTAAATGCATTCCATCCCCAATAATATTCAGCATGCTTATTCTGAGCTATAAGTGTTTTGTATGAAATAAGTATATTGAACTTTATATGTGAATTAGGAGGGACATCTTTAAAAACACCCGTTATTTTATAGTTGTGATTTCCATATTCATTTATCAAAGTAATTCCTTTATTAACCGGGTTATCATTACCGAAATATTTTTGTGATAAAGATTCTGAAATTATTATGTTATATGGTTCATTTAATACTGTTGCTGTTGAGCCTTTTAATAAAGGAAACGTAAATATTTTTAGAAATGAAGTTTCGGCATAAAAAACTTTTTCAACATTTTCGGCAACATTTTTTTCTTTATCGATAAAACTCACATCGGTACCCTTCAATCTTGCGGATTCAATAACTTCCGGAAATTCTTTTTTTAAGATTGGTGCCAAAGCAGGCGGGCAGCCTGCCACTTTTATCGTGCTTGTCGGAATAAATACGGTCATTCCTTACACGGTAAATCCTGTCCGCATTTTTATTGAAACTACCGTAACTGAGTTCGAAAGCAACGAATTGAATTATAAGGAAGAAAACTGAAATACCGATAGCAAGACCGAATATATTTATAAAGGTATTACTTTTATTACGAAGAAAATTTCGAAAAGCTATTTTCAAATAATTTTTCAACATTTTATAATCCGTTTTTTCCGTGTAGAATTTACGAGATTTAAAATTTCCTATTCATCTCTTAAACATTGTGAAGGATTAACCCTAGCCGCTTTTAATGCCTGTGTTCCCACTGTAAGCCAGGCAATTAGTAATGTTATTATACCGGCGCTCAAAAAATACCAGGGACTCAAATTTATTCTGTAAGCGAAACTATCCAGCCAGTTTTTTATTAAAAGATAACTCAGCGGTAAGGCTATTACTATTGAGATCAAAACCAGTTTTGAAAAGTCTTTTGATAATAAATAGACAATAGCAAACTCGCCGGAACCAAGAACTTTACGGATTCCAATTTCTTTAATTCTTCTTTGTGCAGTAAATGCAGCAAGTCCCAGTAACCCTAAACAAGATATTAGAATTGCTATACCGGCAAAATATTTGGATAGTGCGGAGACTCTTTCTTCTGATTCATAAAGCGCCTGGTAATCTTTATCGAGAAATTTATAATTAAATACATAACCGGGATTAAATTTGCTGTAAAAATTCTTTATGTTGTTGATTGTTTCTCTCTGGTTTCCTGCCTGAATCTTAACCAGAATTTTCATTGTTCTATCCGGTCTTAGTATAAAGAATAACGGCTTAATATTTTCATGTAAGGTTTCAAAGTTAAAGTCTTTTACAACACCTATAATCTGCCTGTTTTCTCCCCACAGGTTAATAGTTTTTCCAACAGGATTTTTAAATCCCATAGCTTTAATTGCTGTTTCATTAAATATTATTGCGGTAGAATCCGAGCCGAATTTTTTGGAAAAAGTTCTTCCTTCTTTTATATTTATATCCAGGGTCTTTAATAAATCATAGCTGACCTGCATATTCTCAAATCTTATAATATCTTTCGGATTTTTTCCAGGCCAATTAAGACCACTAGTTGTCCCGAAACTGCTCATTAAATTTGTGTTGGAGCTTGCTGCATCAACAACTCCGGGTATCTTTTTTAATTCATCGAGAAAAGTTGCCTGGTTTTGGGCTGCTCTTCCTTCTTTATCAAAACAAATAACATTATTTCTGTCATACCCAAGATTTTTAGTCTGAATAAAGTTAATCTGTTTGTAAACAACCAGAACAGCTGCAATAAAAATTATTGATAAAGAGAATTGAAAAATTACCAGAACTTTTCGAAGCCACAATTCCCCGCCGGGCATATTATGCTTTCCTTTTAATGTAGAAACAGGCTTAAATCCTGAAATGTATAAAGCGGGGTAGCTGCCGGATAATAATCCCGTTATTACCGCAATGCTTAAAAAGGTTAGAATAATACTGCTGCTGAAATTTAACTGACAGTTGTTTACCGGTTATAATATTAAACTGAGGAAGAAGAAGTTCAACAATGAGTAAAGCAAAAATTAATGATATTAAAGAAATTATTAAGGATTCACTCAAATATTGTATGATAAGCGATTTGCGTTCTGCTCCGATAGCTTTCTTTATACCTACTTCTTTCATCCGGGTGGACGCTTTTGCGGTAAAAAGATTCATAAAGTTTATACATGCAATTATAATTATGAAAAGTGCAATTACCGAAAATAGTTTTACATACTCTATCCTGCCGCCATTCTGGACTCCATTTTCATATTTCCCGTATAAATAACCGTCAGAATAATGCCTTGCGAACAAAGTTACATTTGAATTACTGAATTTACTCTTTAAGTATCCTGCTATTTTTTTATTGAATTGTTCCGGGTTTGTACCCTTTTTCAAAAGTACGTATGTATATGGTGCATGATTATCCCAGTTCATAGTCCTGCCCATTTTTTTGCTAAAATCTTTCCATGCCTGGTATGAAAGTACAAATTGAAACTGCATGGTAGAATTGTTGGGGACATCATTACAAATGCCGGTAACTACTGCCTCATCACTGAAATTAAGCAGGTGCCATGTTAAGGTTTTACCGACTACATTTTTTGTAGTCTTGAATAATTTCATTGCAAGCGTCTTTTGATACAACTACAGAATTATTCCTGTGAGCACCTGGTTGGGATTCCCCTGCAGAAGGCCGAAAGAAAAAATATTAAAAAAATCTTTATCCGCGAACTGGCCCTCTGCTTTTATATTGGTTTCATCTACCGAAAGAGTAAAACTAAACCATGAAGAGGGAGTAACTGCAGCGGTATATTTTATTTCCGGTATTTCTTTAGCCATTGTCTCAGCCATGAGATCGGGGGTATAGGGTTGTGTTGTAATTCTATCAGTAAATTTAGCGCTCTCCATTACCTGGTAAAGTCTAATGTCATTTTTATTAAACTTATCAACATGCAGCTCATCATTCACCCATAAATAAATTAGTAAAGCACAAGCGAGTCCGGTTGATAATCCAATGAGATTAATAAAAAATGTACTTTTATTTTTTCTAAAATTTCTGAAAATAATAAGAAGATTATGTCTAAACATTAGTTTTTCCTACTTAGATTTTAGAAATTATGATCTATATGGATTTTTTTAATAACAATGATCTACATGTAAAAATTATTAGTTTAAAAGCCACTTGAATGTATCGTGCATAAATTCTGCACATTGAAAATCATTAACACCTTTCCAGCTTGTCATGTATAATGATGTCATTCCGTCTCCCATGACAATAATTTTACTTCCGTTTTTTAGACTCTCATATACTCCAAAAGGATACTTCCCGTTTTTATTAAAACAGAAAGGAGTGCCTCCATTAATAATTCTTCCGCCGTAATAAGTGATCTTTAAAGGTTTCTCAGTAATAATACCGGGTTTTGTAATTCCACCTAAAGTTGTATCCGGACTTTGCTCTCCGAATTGAATATTGAAAGGTTCTATGATATCATTTACGTTAGCATCATTTAAAGTTGACCAGTAATCTTCATCCATTACAAGAAAAAGAGAACCGCCGTTTTTTAAGTATTTTGTTATTGCTTTAACTTCATTAGTAGAATATTGTTTGGATGGTATATGAATAAAGAGTAAATCACAATTTGATAAATCTTCAGGTTTTATTTCATTTTTCAGGTAGAACAATTCTGCATTAACCGAAGAAGCAGTTTTTAAGAATTGATCAGTCATATATTTAACTCTATTAACCCAATTTTCATCCTGACCTTTCATGTCCGACGGATCATTCCAGAATTTCTGGCCATGGGCAATATCCATATAGATTTTCTTTTTAGGAGAAGTCTGTGAAAAGATTATATTTGTGAAAAGTATTAATGACAGGATAAAGAAGATGTAACATTTGAAGTTCATTTTTATTCTCCTTTATTTTAGCATAACTGAAACCATTTTAGTTCTGTTATAATATATAAAGAAATTTCAGACCCCGTACAGTTTAATATCTAGATGGTTCAATACTTCGATAAATGGATTGTTTCCGATACCATAAAATCAAAGAGTATGCCTAATGAAAACTTTTGAATCCCATACAAAATAAACTTTTGAGAAATATTTAGTGTTCGATGGCGAACAGAAGTGAACGGATGCGGACGATTGATTCAATATTTAAACTTATATTCAAATCAAGATATCTGATATGAAATTTAAGTTATTAGTAAAAGAGCATGACTGCATGATCTGTATGGAAGCATTATTAAATGGTTTGATGCTTACATGATTTGTATAGTTGTATTAATGCATGGCGGTATACTCTTGAACTTGCTCTTGAACTTATACTTGAACTTATACTTGTGTATAATCTATGTAAACTTAAGTGTTATTGTAGTCCCGGCATTCACATCTGATTTTACCGATATCCCGCCTTTGTGCGCTTTCATAATTTGTTTGGATAAGCTTAATCCAATCCCCGAACCTTCTTTTTTAGTTGTGTAGAAGGGTATGAATATTTTTTCCTGGAGCTCTTCAGGGATCCCATTTCCATTATCAATTACCTGGATATTAATAATTCCCTGTTATCAATCTTTCCCAGCAGCTTAATTTTCGGATTTTGTATCCCATTAAATGCATGTATTGAATTTACAATCAAATTAATTAAAACCTGCTCTATTAAATCCGGGTCAATCATAATTTCAAGATTTTCCGGCTCAACAGCACAAACAAAGGAAATATTTTTTAAGTCAAGCTGTTCGTGTAATAAATTTTTTATTCTTTCAAACAAAGCAGAAATTTTAAAAATCTGGAAATGAGGTACCGGGACCCTATTTAAGTTCCTGTAATCATCGACAAAATGAATTAAACCTTTACTTCTCTTTTCAATTGTACTTACTGCTATCTTAAACTCTTCAATATTTTCTTCGGAAAGTTTATTATTGGAATTTTCAAGCATATTATTAATTGTCGATGAAAGGGAAACTATCGGGGTGATTGAATTCATGATTTCATGAGTAAGAACGCGAATTAAATTCTGCCAGGCTTCCATCTCTTTTTCTTCAAGTTCACTCTGAATATTATTTAGTGAAACCAGGATAATATACTTATCACGAAGTTTAAATTCGGCTGCGAAAATAGACAATTGTATTAATTCATTATTATCGACAATTTTTACCAATGCTTTCTTACCTGCCCGCATTTCCATTAAAACCTTAACCAGCGGCTCACTTTTATTGCTTAATTCAGAAATATTTCTCAGGGAATTTATACCCAGAAGTTTTTTTGTAGCATTATTAATTAATTCGACACTGCCATCTAAAGTATAAGCCAGAATACCAATATTTATATGCTGAACAATAATTTGCAGGTAATGGAAATTTTCTTCTTTCTCACTTCTCGTTTTTTTAAATTGTTCAATTACTTCCGCAAATGAATTATTTAGCTCCTCAAATCCGGCACCTTTGATTTTGGATTTGAAATTTTGTGTAAAATCGGAGTAGCGGATTGAATAAAAAAACCGTGAAATTTCTTTGTTGGTGTTTTCAATATATTTTATTAAAAGATATATCTGAACAATAATAGCTATACAGATGATAAAGATTGTAGCATAAAATGAAGTATCCTGAATTAAATAAAAAAGTAAAAATATAGAGATGCTGATGAATAAGATTCTTAAAATAACATTGATATTAAATCTTTTATAGACCATACTTTTCTAATCTGCGGTAAAGCGAAGCTCTTGTGAGCCCCAAATCTTTTGCTGCTTTTGTTAGATTGCCGTTGTATTTACCGACTGCCTTAATAATCAATAATTTTTCAGCTTCCTCTAGGTCAAAATTATTGAATTTTAAGTCATTTTCTTTAGCATCCTGAACAGAAAAGTAAAAATCCTCAGGCAATATTTCCCTCGCTTCATTCATTATTATGACTCTTTCTATAGCATGCTGCAGTTCCCTTACGTTCCCTGGCCAATGATACTTTTCTAATCTTTTCAAAGCTGCGGGGCTTATTTCCTTTTCTGGCTTGTTATATTTTTTACAATATATTTCAAGAAAATGTTTAGCCAAAAGAGAGATATCTTCAGTCCTTTGTCGAAGCGGCGGGAGATTAATTTCTACGGTATTAATCCGGTAAAGCAGGTCTTGCCTGAACCGTTTTTCAGATATTAATTCATTCAACGGAATATTGGTTGCACATACCAGCCGAATATCAATAGGTCTGGGAATATTTGATCCGAGCCTTGTTACAGTTCGGTTCTGCAGGACAGAAAGAAGTTTCATCTGGAGATTAAATGATAAGTTTCCAATTTCATCAAGAAACAGAGTACCACCCGAAGCGATTT
>CAVUCR010000024.1:0-19432 GCA_963739895.1 uncultured Ignavibacteria bacterium
GATATCCTGGATTTAGATTCAGCGAAAATCGTTAACATTCTTCTTAACGAAATGAATTACGAAATCTGGAATGAAGAATTAATATTGAAAGTAAAAAAAGATAAAATCGAAATGCTCCGTAACAATATGAAGTTAATAAAAGAAGCTCCTTAGAAAATTCAGCAAGATCTCTGATCATTCAATCAATCAATCATTCATAATTTTCTTCAATTGTCATAATGTTACACAATGCTTGCAGGAATATTTTGCCTATCCTTAAAAAAATGTCTTTAATGAAGTATAGTATACAATGTTCCTAAACAAAGCTATTCAGGTTTTTCCGACCTCAAATAAATCGCGCCTGTACCCGGTGAAGTCTGAAAGGTGAAACCGGGATTATAAAGTTTTATGTAATGAATCACCTGCTTGCGTGAAGTACTAAAGCATTTGTCTTATCTTTCATATTTGTCTTAAAGCTATTTCGCCATGAGGTATTGTTCCTTAACAATGGTATCCAGGTCTTTCTGACCTCAAATAATTTCCGTCAGAAAATTTTGTGGAATGAATCAAAAATTTAGTTTACCTGCCATGCAGACAATTTATTTGCAGCCTGCCTTGGCGAAGTTCCGATTTTATCTGAACGAAGCCAGGTCTTGATTTTTTGGTACTTTTTTTCCTGTCCGCCGAAACCATTGTGAAGGCCGATCAAGAGAAGTTATATTTAAAAGGGTAAACGTTAGGTAGTAAAAAAATAAAAAGATTTACGATATGACATAAATAAAAGAGCATCCTTTCCGCAAATTTGTAATTGGAAATAAACAAATTTATTTAATAACAAACAGTAAAGGATGCCCAAAATGTTAACAGGACATAATCAAATAGATTTTAGTAATCAAAGGATTTTTATCGGCATCGATGTCCATAAAAATAGTTGGACAATAACAATAAGAACAAAAGCAATGGAGATGAAAACATTTTCTATAAATCCATCACCTGACGAGTTGAATAATTACCTTAAGAAAAATTACCCAAATGGTAATTATAGGAGCGTATACGAAGCATGGTTCTGCGGCTACTGGATGGATCACCGTTTTAAGGAATTGGGAATAGAAAACATAATAGTAAATCCAGCTGATGTACCAACAAAGAGTAATGAAAGAGTAAATCGAAATGACCGGATCGATTCTAGAAAATTAGCTCGCGAGATTGGTCAGGGTCGCTTCCGTTCATTCAATTTTACTCCAATTCAAAATGAATATTTCTAGAGAATAATATTTTAGCCACCATTGATATGTCCGTATTTTACCTTCAGGATTTCATTCGGTTTCAGCAGCAGAACACAGACTCACCAACTATATAATCGGTAGTCTCAAATTTGATTATTGCCAATAATTGGTTTCTTCCAACCTATGTTGATGTCGGAGCTTATGCTATTACTGTATTCAGTAATATTGGACTTACTCCTCCGGTTAATAAGCAGTATTACAATCTTATCGGTTCATATCAAAATAGAATTCTGTCATTGGAACGTAGCATTGACCAATATAATATCGATATCAATGTGGTAGATTTGAGCGGAAATAATGTTGATGGATGTGCAGGTTTTATAGTGTGCAGGATTCCGTTTTATTTTGAGAGTGTGTAATAAGAACTTTTCCAAAGCAGGATTAAAAAATTAGTCCCTATTCCATTGGTGAATTCCCCAGATTATAGGAAATTTTACTTAAATCGATTTTTTATGAAAAAATTATATTATAAATTTAACTTTGGTAGATGAGGTAAACTCCTCCGAGTACTACTAAACCGCCACAGACTCTTTTTATCCATAAAATTGTTTTAGAGCCTTCGGTCCAGTTCAAATATTTCTGAACCTCCCCGGTTAATGTTCCCGCACCTACAATAACGGAACAATGCCCAATCCCAAATGCAGAAAGATAAATTACAGCAAGTAAATAATTCGTTTGTGCTGTTTGAAAAACTATTCCAAGCACAGGTGCCATATAAGCAAATGTGCATGGCCCTAATGCCAATCCAAATAACAGTCCTAAAATTAACGCAGCTAATAATCCTTTTGTTTTAGTTTGTTTTAATCCGGCTGTATTCCAATCAAACTTTATAATGTCCAGAAGATAAAGACCAACTAAAAAGAAAATACCGGCAACGATATAATTTCCAATACCGCCAATATCTCCCATTAGTCTTCCCAGTGATGCCGTAATTATTCCGATGAGCGTTATTGTTATTAAAATACCAACCGAAAAGATAAGAGAAATGTTGAATGTCCTTCTAATTGATATTTTTCCCTGCGAGCTTATAAATCCAACTATAAGAGGTATACTTGATAAATGGCAGGGAGAGAGTAATATCGATAACACACCCCAACCAAATGATGCAAGCACTGCAATCAAAACTGCTCCGGTCAGTGCTTCATAAAGTGAATTGAAAATTCCCTCAAACATTTTAACTCTTATTATCTTTTGGCTTTAATCCCCTTGTTTTGAGAAGTTTGTGTATCTCCTCTTCGGGATAAAATCCTTCGTGCCGGAAAAACTCTTTTCCATTTTCATCAAGGAATACTTGTGTAGGAATTAACCTGATGCCATACTTGTCTGCAAATGGTCTCTGCTCTTGTGTCCATACATCATAAAATATTACCTTAATTTTATTTCCGTATTTCTTCTCAATGTTTTTCATTACCGGCTGCATCATTTTACATGGAATACAGTTTACTGATCCAAGCTCCACAAAAGTTACTTTGGGTTTTGTTACTTTTTTTTGAGCAGAAATATTAATAGCAAAAAAGGATATTATAATTATTATTGAAAATATAATTTGTTTTTTCATATAATTTCCTCTTTTAATTTATTAATGCCTTGTTGTCAGATTATTATTCGGCAATTTACAATACAATAGCTTAACCATCTGTCAATTTTCTTTTAACCATTTTATCAATAGATCATCTTTCGGAATAATCCCATAACTTTTAACTTGCTCATTTATAACCAATCCAGGTGTCATCATTATTCCATAATTCATAATTTCCTTTATATCAGTTATCTTTTCAATTACGGCATCCACATTATTTTGTTGAGCTAAATCTCTTACTTTTCTTTCAAGATTAAGGCATTTTTTACACCCTGCTCCTAATATTTTTATTGTCATTTAATTTTTCCCTAATATTATTCTTAAAATAAATCTCAATATTTTTTCTTTTTCAAATCTTTTCAACTCATTTCCGTTTCGTTAACAACGATATAAGTTTGTGGGTATTATATATCTTCCAGAACTTTCATTTTTCCCTTTACTGCTTTACGAGCCATACTTTCTGTAGTATTTAGAATATTAAATATTCTTTCATCTGCTATTTTATAATTTACTCTTAGTCCATCTTTCCCTGATACTACAATTCCCTCTTGCACCAGAATTTTCATATGTCGTGAGAGATTCGATTGCTCAAGGTCCAAAGCAGGCGCTATTTCACAATTGCATTTTACTCCATTCTTCAAAAATTCAAGAATTCTTATCCTATTAGGATGAGCTAATGCTGTAAAAATGGCTGCTTTTAATTCCACTTGTGACTTATGCATATTAAATTCCAATCATTCTAATTCATTGACAATATGAACAACTACTCATATAGTGTGCCGGGAATATTTCTCTAATAATCTTTGTATTTTGTAAGGGTGGAAGCAATATGATTTCTATTTGCGGGAAAATACTAGTTATTATATTTCAAAGCTGGGATTGTATTTTACAAAAAACTAAATTCTTATAAGTAAAGGTTTATTAGCTTCTGAAATAATTATTTTTGTTATGCTGCCGATAAAAATATTTTTTATGCTTTGTGAATGTGCACCCAGAAAAAGCATAAAGAAGAAACTCGTCCGGTTACGGTAGAAGAAAAAAAACAGAAAATACAATCAATTTTATCTATAATAGGTGCATTTATATTAGGTATTATTGTTTATTTAATTCTTTATAGTATTACGAAATGATTTCTTTATTAAATCCTATCAAAAATAATTGCTTGCCTGGTTTACACTCCTATGACTAGCGCAAATATTTTTTTATATAATCATTTATACTGTTTCTTTTTCTTTGGTCGCAGAAATGCCTGTATGGCATTCCTGCTTTCTTTGGTATACTTATCTTATATTTCCATTTAAACACTTTCTTTTCTTCTTATTAATACAATTCCAATTATGATAATCTTAACCGGGGATTGGAATCTGTAGATATTACTGTAATGCTTAAGTTGAAATAAGGCTTTTATTAAATTAAACTATGTTTAACAATGTATTTAATAGGAGTTAAAAATGGAACAGAGAAAGAGATTTTGTGCGAAAGAAAAAATGATGATTCTACATGAGCTTCTTGAAAACAAGGTACAGATAGGGGAACTCTCTGAGAAATATCATATCCATCCAAATGTAATATATAACTGGAAAAAAATTCTCTTTGAAAAAGGAGAAAACCTCTTTGATGATAAAAGAGAAAAATCAAACAATAAATCAGAAGAAAAAATAGCTCGTCTGGAATCAAAGCTTAAAGATAGAAATTCCCTGATCAGTGAAATCCTGGAAGATAATATTCGTCTAAAAAAAACTCTGAATGGGGACGATTAAAAAAACTTTGGGTAGATGTTGACATAAGAGATGCAATCGTAATTTATGTTGACTATATAATTAAAAAAGCAGAGATAAACCTTAAGCAGTTATTAAGAATGATCGGTATAAACAAAGCTAAATATTATAATTGGAAGGAGCGCTTGGGCAAAGAAAACCAGCACAACTCTAACCTGCCCAAAGGTAATTGGCTACTGCCCTGGGAAAGAGAAGCTATCATCAATTATGCTAAAGCTCATTATGCTGATAATGACTATTACCTACGTGACGGTTACAGGCGTTTAAATTACCGTATGCTTGACGAGGATGTGGCGGCTGTTTCTCCCAGCAGTGTTTACCGTCTCTTAAAAGCTGAGGGGCTTCTTAATCAATGGAGCACCGTAAAAACAAGCTCAAAAGGGAATGGTTTTTAGCAGCCGACAGGACCTCACCAGCACTGGCATATTGATATTAAGTATATCAATTTTCTCGGAACATTTCTTTTTCTTATTTCAGTTTTGGATGGTTACTCTCGTTACATTGTTCATCATGAAGTAAGAACAAATATGACTGAGTATGATGTTCAGATTACCGTTCAAAGAGCAAAGGAAAAATTTTCTGATACAAGAGCAAAAATTATTTCTGATAATGGCGGTCAATTTATTTCAAAAGATTTTCAGCAGTTTATAAAATTTCTTGAGCTTACTCATATAAAAACATCTGTTGCATATCCTAAAAGCAATGGGAAGTTGGAAAGATTTCATCGTTCAATTGGTATTGAATGTTTGCGAACTAACAGTTTTATCACAATTGAAGATGCAAGAGAAATTATTGCAAAATATATTGATCATTATAACCGGGTTCGTCTGCATAGTGCACTATGCTATCTTACTCCGGAAGATTTTCTTCTTGGCAGAGAAAAAGAAAAAATATCTTCAAGAGAAGAAAAACTATTTCGTGCAGCGAAACAAAGAGAACTTTATTGGACTAAGAAGGCTGCATAACTACTACAAGTATCAAGTAAGTGGCTGATTTATGGTACTAATCCTAGCGGAACATATGGAGCGAAGACATCCACAAAAATGTCGTAGCGGAGTTAAGTGGAGCGGGTTTTGGTGTATACTGCCGAGTTATAAGCCTTTACCAAATTATTTTCTACAAAAGTCATTTTTCACTTGAACCATTACACTGGAACCTATTCTATTATTTTTAATGCAAAAAGCCTTCCAAGTGGAATTTATTTTTACAGAATGCAAGCAGGAAGTTTTATTTCAACAAAGAAATTTATTTTGTTAAAGTAATTTTTATATATGGTGATATTTTTTAGGTGTGGTAAAAAATATCACCGTCTATTTTCAGTCCTATCAAAAAATAATTGCTCCCCAAAATGATTCTTATTTCGCTCGCAACTATTTTTTCATCTATTCATGTATACTATTTCTATTTTTTTTATCGCAGCAATTCCCTGTTGGTCACTCCTGCTTATCTCAGTATAGTTATCTTATTTATGGCTTATTGTTTAAGCTAATCGCTCCTCTTAGGAAATTAATATTTTTTTGCCCCTTTTAATTAAGTTGCTGTTTATGGTCTTTACCTATCCTTAGTAGTTAACATTTCTGTTCATGTCTTATTTGCCGGGCAAGGAGAAAAAATACCACCAGCTTTTTTAATATTCGCTTCGCTTTTCTTTTAGTTCCGGCAGTCTTTTTCGCCTTGCCTTTTCTTCAGTCAATCTAAAACCCCTCTGCATAGTTAAGGGGCAAAAAATGTTTTTTGGGCATAGTGTCCTTTAACTTAACATAGGAGATAATACATGAACAATAATCAAGAAAACTTAAACTTTGATTTTGTTTATTTTACCCCACCTCATAAGTGTAAACAACACCTTGTAATTTTAATACAAGAGCATTCGGTTAATTCACTTCATAATATTGTCATTTATCAAAAAAGTAAATGTAAAATTTGTGAAAAAATATTTGAAGAATCTGATGCGGAGGGGATGAAATGAAAGTTTATGAATCAAACCATCCAATTTACCTGCCTTTGGCAGGCAAGCGGGATTATAAAAAAGTCCCGCAAATTAAAATAAAGAATGATGATTTAAGAAAATATGGTTTTAATATTGGAAAAGAATATGCTGTAATATACCAGCCGGGGAAAATTACTCTTATACTTGTTGAAAGAGAAGAGTATAATAATTAAATCTATTTCTCAATTTAAATTATGCCACAATTAAATAATCAATATTTTTTCATTCACAATTCATTTCTCAGTATGGAGTTACTCTATACAAAGTCCATACAATTTCCAAACACAATCAGCGGGATTTTCAGAAGTGCCAAAAATAAAAAAGCCTCAATTCGATTAAAATTGAAGCTTTTTTGTGGGCGCTCACGGATTCGAACCGCGGACCCTCTGCTTGTAAGGCAGATGCTCTGAACCAACTGAGCTAAGCGCCCTTTTGGATTTGTTGTTTGTAGTCTGTTGTATATTCAGATTACATTTGAAAAATTCAAAAAACAAATTTAATTAAGAATGTCACAAACTACAAACACTTAACAACAAACAATTAACTTTTTGAGCGAGCGACGGGGCTCGAACCCGCGACATTCAGCTTGGGAAGCTGACACTCTACCAACTGAGTTACGCTCGCATTGTCAGAACTACCAGTATATAAAGAACTGTAAATATTTGTTAATCCTTTTTTATTAATTCATTGGAAATTTAGCAGTTCAAAAAATCAATGTCAATCAAAAGTAAACCTTTATTCATACCTTCTATTCATTTTTTTATTAGATATTGATAAATTAAAACAAAAAGCATGTTGTTACATAAATGGTGTAATAATTACACTAATCACATAGCGTTTTAACAATTTTTCGAAAATATGATAGAAATATTGGACCATTTACTTAATGGCATAATAAATGAGTCGGCTAATTACTTTGGGAAATTTCGCTTAAAAGGTATCTCCGAAGTTTATATAAAATAAAAATTTATAAAGGTGAATGTATGGATGATGACAAGCAGAAAATTCTAGTTGTGGAAGATGAGTATATTGTTGCAGCAGATATAAGAATGACACTTAAAAAGATTAAATTATTTTGTCACTTCCACTGTCGATAGCGGTGAAGAAGCATTACAGACAAGTTGCTCTTAGAAAAGCCTGATTTAATTTTAATGGATATTACTTTGAAAGGAAACCTTGATGGCATCAGACAGCTAAAATCATCATGATCACAACATGGTATTCCAGTTATTTATCTATCCGGCACTTAACGATGAGAAGACTATATATAGGGCATTGTCACAAAACCTTACGGTTATTTAATCAAACCATTCGCAACCATCGAATTACATACAGCAATAGAATCAGCATTTTCCAAATCGCATGCATTCTAGTAACAATTATACTGCAAAAGCTTTTTCAACCAGATCTTTTTGATGCTGGGTTGATATTTTTGCTGAACCGACTGCAGGACTTGCACTTCCGGGTCTCCCTACATAATACAATTTCTGTCCCTCGGAAAGATCATCCGAAAGTCTTGGACTCAGAAAGTTCCATGCTCCCATGTTCATTGGTTCCTCTTGGACCCATACTATTCTTTTTGTTTTTGAATAAGAATTCAGTACCTGTTTGATTTGTTCTTTATTATAAGGATAGAATTGTTCAATTCTTACAATAGCGGCTTTTTCGTTTAGAGAATTTGCTTTTCTATATTTCCCGAGGTCATAATAAACTTTCCCGCTTGTTAATATTACCCTTTCAATACCATCTTTATTTTCAATAGAATCATCTATTATTTCCTGGAAAGTTCCTTTAAGAAAATCTTCCTTAGCAGATTTTGCTTCAGCGTGCCTTAGAAGGCTCTTAGGTGTCATTATGATTAAAGGACGTCTTTCTACACTTTTTATTTGTCTCCTTAATAAATGGAAATACTGTGCAGGAGTAGTTACGTTGCATACCTGGATATTATCTTCGGCGCAAAGGATTAAGAATCTTTCCAGCCTCGCACTTGAATGTTCAGGTCCCTGCCCTTCATAACCATGCGGTAACAGCATAACTACACTATTAGGCATATGCCACTTTTCAAAAGACGCAACTATAAAATTATCAATTATCACCTGTGCAGCGTTAGCAAAATCGCCGAATTGTGCTTCCCATATAACCAAGGCTAAAGGATCGGCAGTGCTGTAACCGTATTCAAACCCAAGCACGGCAGCTTCGGAAAGCAGGCTGTCTAAAGGTTCAATCTTAGCTTGCTCCTGAAACATATGATTTAATGCAATATAGTCTTCGCCGGTATGTATATCGGTTAAAGCTAAATGACGCTGACTAAAAGTACCCCTTACACTATCTTGACCGCTTAACCTAACCGGGGTTCCTTCGTAAAGCAAGCTTCCAAATGCAATCGATTCGGCGAAAGCCCAATCTGCTTCTATTTCTCCATTAATAAAAGTCTTTCTCAAGTCAAGAGATTTTTTGAGTTTTGGATGGATGGTAAAATCCTGTGGAAGATTAGTCAACCCGGTTACAACTTTTTCAAGAACATCCTCACTTATACTGGTATCTTTAACGGGAACGGCAGACTCGATTTTTTCTTTTGAAACAGCTAGAGGCACATCAGTATTAAATGCAGTTGCTTTCTTTTTTATTCTTTCAAAAGCCTGGCTTAATGAATCAGTTATACTGTCCTGCATTTCTTCAATTTCTTCCGGTGCAAGTTCTTTATTTTTTAAGAGTGTATTTGTATAGATTTCCTTTACAGACGGCTGGTTCTTTATTTTTTCATAAAGAAGAGGCTGAGTAAATCCCGGTTCATCCCCTTCATTATGTCCGTGCCGCCTATATCCAAACAAGTCTATCACTACATCTTTTTTGAACTCCTGCCTGAACTCCAAAGCTAACTTTGTCACCAGGATAGCAGCTTCAGGATCATCGCCATTCAAGTGAAATATAGGCGCTTGAATCATTTTTGCAACATCCGTTGCATAAACAGAGGATCTTGCATCCTCTGGTCCGGTAGTAAAACCGATCTGGTTATTAATTATAATATGAACTGTTCCACCGGTCCTATAACCGCTCAATTGAGAAAGATTTAAAGTTTCTGCAACTATTCCCTGACCGGCAAATGCTGCATCACCATGAATTAAAACAGACATAATTTTTCTATGACTCTTATTGTCTCCTAACCTGGTCTGTTTTGCTCGTGCAATACCTTCTACAACAGGATTTACCCATTCAAGGTGACTTGGATTTGAGGCAAGGGAAACAGTTATTGTTTTTTCATTCCTGGTTTTAAATTCTCCGGCCGCTCCCAAATGATATTTTACATCACCTGAACCCTGTATTGATTCAGGATCTACTATATCTTCAAATTCAGAAAATATGGAATCATAACTTTTACCGATTATATTTGCCAAAACGTTCAGCCTGCCCCGGTGTGCCATCCCGAGTACAGTTTCCTTAATATTATGGTCGGCGGCTAAATTTAAAAGAAAATCAAGAACGGGAATTAAAGTTTCCGATCCTTCAAGAGAAAACCTTTTATGACCGATAAACCTATTATGTATAAAATGTTCGAATGTTTCGGCAGTAATTAATTTCTTTAAAATATTCTTTTTTAATTCATGTGAGAAATTCGGTGTGTTTTTAACCGGTTCCATTTTTCTCTGGAGCCATCTTTTTTCTTCAGGATTTTGGATATGCATATATTCAATGCCTATGTTTTCGCAATAGGTTTTCTGCATTATTTCCAGTATCTCTCTTAATGTTGCAGTGTGTCCTTCGACCAAACCACCGGTAATAAATTCCCGGTCATAATCCCAAAAAGTGAGTTTATAGGTTGCCGGATCAAGTTCATCATGGTAGATACACTGTTCACCAAGCGGATCAAGATTTGCAATAAGGTGTCCCCTGACCCGGTACATATTGATCAACTGCAAGACTCTTGCCTGCTTCTCAATTTCTTCGGTATTTGATGTTTGGCTGAATGCTCCCGGCTGATAATCAGTTTTCCAGGCTAAAGGCTGATTAGGAATTTTGAGTGAACTAAAGATACCTTCATAAAAATCATTATTGCCCAGAAGAAGAGCGCTCACTTCTTTTAAAAATAATCCCGACTCGGCACCTTGAATAATCCGGTGATCATATGTACTGGTTATATTCATTACTTTACTGACACCGAGCTTGGATATTGTAACCGGAGACATAGCCATATATTCTGCGGAATATTGAATTGAGCCTGTAGCTATTATGGTGCCCTGGCCTACCATAAGTCTCGGTACTGAAGCAACTGTTCCCAGCGTGCCCGGGTTAGTTAATGTAATTGTGGTTCCTAAAAATTCATTGGGAACAATTTGACCTTTCCTTGTGCGTTTCACTAAATCTTCATAAATCTTAAGGAATTCGGTAAAGCCCATTTTATCAACATTTTTAATATTTGGAACTATTAAGGAATGTGAACCATCTTTCTTTTCAATATCTATAGCCAAACCAAGATTTATTGATTTTCTTTTTATGACAGCAGGCTTTCCATCTATTACGGAAAAAGCATTATTAAGTACAGGGACCTTTGGAATAGCTTTAATTATAGCCCAGCAGATTATGTGAGTAAAAGAAATTTTCCCGTTTTGCCTTTTTTGCATATAACGGTTTATAATCATTCTATTTTCTTCCAGCAGTTTTACGGGGATGGATCTTTGCGAAGTTGCAACCGGTACGGATAGACTGGAAGTCATATTTTCAAGAATCCGTTCGGAACTTCCTGCTATTATTTGGGTTTCATCATTTTCTCCGGGTTGAGGGTATTCGATTTTATTAACTTCATGGGTTAAAACCGAAGCGGTAAAGCTGTTCTTTTCCCCATTCCCATTTTTACTATGGCTTACATTTCCAAAAAAACTTTTCCATTGTTCGGGAACTGCAGATGGATTCTCCTGGTATTGTTTATAGAGGTACTCTACAAACCATGTATTTGCTCCAAACTTTTCCAGTTCTTCTTTTTGTTCTTTTGTTAATTCTGTCATTTTATTTCTTTATATTATTTCTAATTCTTTTAAAAATAAATTTCATCATCGCCGGTAAGATAAATAAATCATAACTAAAATAATATCCGCTAAATCATAAGCTTTCCGGCTTCATTTCAATAGATTAATGAAAAAATAAATAATGGTAGACAATAAAAAATTAGCAGATCTTAGGGGGAAATATTTGGTAATTGAATTAGACAAATCGAATGTTGAAAAAGATCCGTACCAGCAATTTTCTTTATGGATGGATGAAGTTCTTAAAATGGAAATTATTGAACCAAATGCAATGGTTCTTGCCACGTCTGATGAAAATAATTTTCCTTCCTCAAGGGTTGTACTATTGAAGGAAGTTAAAGAAGGTGAATTTATTTTTTATACAAATTATGAGAGTAAAAAGGGCTATGATCTATCTGTAAATCCAAAAGCTTCACTCTTATTCTTTTGGAGAGAATTAGGCAGACAAATCAGGATATCAGGTACTGTATCAAAAACAGCAAAAGAAGAATCGGAAAATTATTTTTTTTCAAGGCCTTACGAAAGCAGAATCAGTGCATGGGCGTCAAAGCAAAGCAGTATAATTCCCGATAGGAAATTTCTTGAAGAGAAATATAATGAAATAAAGACAAAATATAATGAAGAGGTACCTCTCCCTTATTTCTGGGGCGGGTATAAATTACTACCAAACAGATTTGAATTCTGGCAGGGAAGAGAGAACCGGATGCACGACAGGATAGTCTACATTAAAAATCAAAATGAATGGGAGATATTCAGATTATCTCCTTAAAATAAAGATGGCACTTTTAGAAGATGCTATCTTTAATAAAAAATTTAATTCATGGATCTGATCTTAATTATTTCTACTGCCTTTTCTTTTTGATTTGGAGATAAGGTGGTAGGTTCCCCCGGCTTACGCAGGGCCTTAAATACCATATAACGTGCACAATTATTAAAATCACCTAATTAATCTTCTAGTGCAGGATTCCATAGGGGATCTCCCGAGGGAATAAATTCTATAGGAATATCTTTAACAAATCCTTTTAGCCAATCTGCACAATAATCCATACCGTTTTCTTCAGAATTTAAATGACCTATTAATATTAGAGCTTTCTTTTTCCCCATACTAACCGCATCACGGACATATTCAACTGTTTCCCATTCGTGGGTTTCACCTGCAATCAAGACTTCAACATCTTCTCTTTCTAATGATTTAATTTGGGGTATTGCTCCGGGCGCTCCGACCACGAGTGCAGCGTTGCTTACTTCAATTCCAGGATTACCAACGACACGAACCGCCGTAGCATTAAATTTTTCCTGCAGTGCATAGGCTAGCAGTTTGACCGTAGTCTGAGGTAAAGTGAAAATTAAATTGTCCTTATCTTTTAAATATTTACCCCATCCTAGTTTGGCAATCATCCCTTCAATTATACCGTCCGGTTCGGTCATATGCCAGTGATCATGAAATCGGAATACAATTAAATGATTCTCCTTAATAAACTCCATTTTTTCAGCAACAACTTTATCATCTTCAAATTGAGCAGTTTCATCAAGATGGTTATAATATGTTGGTTCGTGAGTAATAATGAAATTTAAACCTGTCGATCTTGCTTTTTTCAATACATCAAATGTTGCCATAAAAGTAGTAGCAATTCCTTTCACTTCATCATCGGGATTACCGCTTTTAAAAGTATCGACAGTATTTGACCGCCATTGACAAGTAACATTTTTTTTGATCAGATTAACAATATCTTTTGCAGTCATATTTAAACCTTCATTTACAGGAGAATTATTTTTGACTTCCGGGTGAATTAATAATATCAAAAAAAATAATAAATTAATTATACTTTTTTCCATCATGTTTCTTTTATATTGAATGATTTTTAGAGTTAGTTTTATAATCCTAAATATAATGGTACTTTCATTAATTACCAGTGAAATTATAATTTTTAAAACAGATAAACGCTCAATTATTATCAAGAGTATTTCGCTCTAAATAAACATGTCAATCTAAAATTTAAAAATTTTTAACTCTTTCTCCTTTTATTTTGCGAAAACGGGAATATTCACTTGATTCCCAGAATTGAAAATTTAACATCCGGATTATTGCATTTCTGAAACTGAATAGGTTTATTTTACTTATTTGTAAGGACTTACCACAGTATTTTTTTGGCTTTCTTTTTGATTGAATCTTACGATTTGAATTTTTTAATCATTAAACCTTTTCAAAAAATGTATAAGATAATCTCATCTGAGTTTTTAGCACCAAGCATAAAAAAATTCGTTATTGAAGCTCCTAAAATTGCCAAGAAAAGGAAAGCCGGTCAGTTTGTTATTATAAGAATAGATGATTACGGTGAGAGAATACCCTTAACAATCGCAGATTCGAATATTAATGAGGGTACAATTACAATAATCGTTCAGGGAATCGGTAAAACAACCAAAGAGCTGAATTCACTTAATGCTGGAGAATTTATCCATGATGTTGTAGGTCCACTTGGAAAACCGTCACATATAGAAAACTTTGGAACTGCAGTTTCAATCGGCGGCGGAGTAGGTACTGCTATTGCTTATCCCACTGCTGTGGCTTTAAAACAGGCCGGAAACCATACGATTTCAATTATCGGCGGCAAATCTAAGGAATTTGTTATCCTTGAAGATGAAATGAGAAAAACTTGTGACGAAGTCTACCCGACTACAGATGACGGGAGTTACGGATTTCATGGATTTGTAACTCAAAAACTGCAGGCATTAATTGATTCCGGAAAGAAAATTGACTTTGTTCTTGCAATCGGTCCAATCCCGATGATGAAAGCAGTCGCCGAAGTAACCAGGCCGTTTGGAATACAAACAGTCGTCAGCTTAAACCCAGTTATGGTGGATGGTACAGGGATGTGCGGAGGATGCAGAGCAACGGTAGATAATAAAACTGTTTTCGTCTGCGTTGACGGACCTGAATTTGATGCTCACAAAGTAGACTTTGCCACACTTGAAAGAAGAAATAGAACATATAATGTTTTTGAAAAAGAAGCACTCGATCATCTTTGCAATATAGATTCAATGTTCCAAAATAATTTAAAACATTCTAAAGTATAAATCAGGATTTTGATAATGGGAAAGTTAACCAACAAAGAACGAATGAAGATCCAGAGGCAGGCGATGCCTGAACAGGATGGGACTTTAAGGAGAAATAATTTTAATGAAGTAAACCTTGGTCTGACTGAAGAACTGGCAAGGCTTGAAGCGCAAAGATGCATCCAATGCCCAAAGCCGACCTGCGTTGAAGGATGCCCGGTAGGGGTAAAAATTGGTGAATTTATTTCCCTGGTTTCAGAAGGTAATTATATTGAAGCGGCGGCTAAAATTAAAGAAGATAATATGCTTCCTGCAATCTGCGGCAGAGTCTGCCCGCAGGAAGAGCAGTGTGAAGCTAAATGTGTAGTTGGTAAGAAAAATGAGCCTGTAGCTATCGGACGATTGGAAAGATTTGTTGCCGATTATGAAAGAGAAAAGGCAGGTTTACAAAAGCCGGAATTAAAACCTAAATCAGGCCGAAAAGTAGCTATTATTGGAAGCGGGCCTGCCGGTTTAAGCTGTGCAGCCGATTTAATTCAAATGGGACATGCTGTAACGGTATTCGAAGCTCTTCACGATTTAGGCGGAGTTTTGATTTACGGTATCCCCGAATTCCGACTGCCGAAAGAATTTGTAAAAGTTGAAATAAATTCATTAAAAGAACTTGGTGTGGAATTTAAAACTAATGCAGTGATAGGATTTACCGACACTTTGGATGAGCTTCTGCAGGATGGTTATGATGCTGCATTCATTGCGGTTGGTGCCGGGCTTCCATATTTCTTAAATATCGATGGTGAAAATCTTAACGGTGTTTATTCTTCAAATGAGTTCTTGACTAGAGTCAACCTGATGAAAGCTTACAGGTTCCCGGAATTTGATACGCCTGTTTTTAACTGCAAAGATAAAAATGTTGCGGTATTCGGCGGAGGGAATACAGCCATGGATGCAGTTAGAACTTCAAAAAGGCTCGGAGCTAAAAATGCATATATTATTTACAGGAGATCCGAAGTTGAAATGCCAGCAAGGAAAGAGGAAGTTCATCACGCAAAACAGGAAGGAATTGAATTTAAATTTTTATCAAATCCTTTAAAATTTATCGGTGATAAAGACGGCTGGCTGAATGCAGTTGAGCTGCAGAAAATGGAACTTGGAGAGCCTGATGCATCCGGCAGAAGACGTCCTGTTCCTATCGCCGATTCTGAATATACGCTGGATATTGATATGGCAGTAATTGCTATCGGCAACGGTTCTAACCCGATAATCCAAAAAACTACTCCTGATTTAAAATTTAATAAATGGGGTAATATTGTTGTAGATGAAGCAACGATGAAAACATCAAAAGAAGGAGTTTTTGCCGGAGGTGACATTGTTACAGGCGGAGCAACTGTCATTCTTGCTATGGGTGCGGGAAGAAAAGCTGCTTCAGCCATTGATGAATACCTGAAATCAATTTAAGTTGATTCAATTTCACAATTTGATTTCAGAGTAATCTATATATTATTTTAATTTCTTTAATTCTTAAAATGCCACTCAAGGATAGAGATAATCTGGGAAGAAATGGGATCAATTTTTTCGGCATCTCCCTGCCCGACTTTCTGAATAAATAAATTAAGATCACCCATGATTTTCCATAATTCTGTATCATAAGTTGGCTCCCACATATCTACTGAAAATGAAGTCAGATCTTTATAATCCCATTTATTTTCTTCAAGTTTGCTACATACAGCTGCGGAAACACGGTTTTGTCGTTCTATATCCCTGAATATTATAAAAATAGTATTTTTTTTATCAATTAGTATCTGGGGTCGTGACATTGGAATTCGTTTTGTTCCCCTGCCGCTTAAAACATTGGGCGAAGAACGTTGCGAAACTTGTTTTATTTTCCAGGCTGAACCGTTATAATATATAACATAATATTGAGGAATTTGATTTCCCTTTAAAGTCCAATAACTTGAAATATAAGGGTATCCCATAGTATCCGTACACATTGATGTTTGATTGATCAATCCGCTCCCTTGCGGTATCTTTGCAATATATTCGGCATTTTCAGCAGTAACGGGTAAAATATATTTTTCTCCATTTGATTTGCACCAGCTTATACCGCCGTCCGTCGATTTTGCATAGCAGATGTCATGATTCGTAGATACATCCGGGCTTTCCCGCCAAACCCAGGATATATGAATAGTACCTTTTGTATCTACAGCGGCCTGCCAATAAGCGTTCCTTTTCCCTTCTCCATCAATTAAATCATAATGAAGGTTAGACCACTTTTTTAACCTGGTATTATAAAAATTTATCACCAAATTTCCGTTACCGGATTCTCCATCCCTATATAGAAAGATCAGATTACCATCCGGCAGTTTATAAAACTGAGGATATGTTACACTTTTTTCTTTATTTCCGGTCATCGGCATGTCATCAGTTAATTCGAGCGATTCCGGGTATTTACTTCTGCAATACTTTAGTTGATTTCCATGTTGATCCCATGACATATGAAGATAGCCTTGACCATCAATCATTATACTGATACAATTATGCGCATCTTTCACATTCCCATTATATTTTGTTTTCTTAACTGTCCAATTTCTTGTTCCTATCTTCCTTTTTGCAAGGACAACATTTGCTTCACTGTCATAAAAGGCGGCATATTGAAAATTTTTAAAACTCACAACAGAATTATATCTAAAGATGACAGTGTTAATAGACGTGCTTGCCCATCCCTTGGAAATATTAATTAAGCTGATTTTGTTATTAGTTGGGACCTGTGCAAATATTACATCATGAAATGAGACAAGGAGGAAGATAAAAATTATGATGCCGTGTGTAACGAATAATTTTTTACAGATGCTCATAATAATATTTATAATAATACAATTAAAAAATTAAATTAATTTCTATCAAATTCAAAAAATCAATTTCCTTTTTAAAATAGTTAACAATTAAATCCACTGATTGCCGCTGTCCGTCCCAGGCGAGTAGTTTTTTTGTTTCCAATGAATTTGCCCACTTAAATTCAGAGTGTTCATTACTAATTATTACTTTTGAAAAATAGTTAAATTTAGCTGCAAAAACAGGTAAGAGCATTATATTATCATTTTCATGCGAATAAAAAGAATCTACTTTCGGAACAACCCAGAGTTTTTCCGGTTTTATCCCTGTTTCTTCTTTTATCTCTCTTAAAGCAGTCTGATAGGCTTTCTCCCCTTCTTTTATTTTTCCATTTACCATCTGCCACAAACCGGGATAGATAACCTTGCCGGATCTTTTTAAGAGTAAGAATTCCAAATCATCATTAATTTCTCTAAAAATATGCGCTTCGATCATTTGGGAAATTATTTTCATATTAAACCCAAATTATGCATTAGGAAACGAATATGGTGGAGTAATTTGACTAACTTTCGAGAATAATCCTTCTAACCAAAGCCGTTTTCTACCAACTGTTGATATCTTTAAGACTCTCTCTCTGGATTCTGTTGCAATCCAACTTCCTAATGCAAAGCATTTGAACTTAAGTGTATTAAGTGTTGCCTGTGTCTTCTCTTGCAGTACCATTTGCCTAAATAAACTCATTAAGTTATATGAAACCATTACCATTCTAAATGATGCTTCAGTTGCCCAGAACTTCTTCATACAAAATCCATCTATGGCAAAATCATATTTTAATTCTTTGATTCTGTTCTCGGCATCCCCTCTGTCTTTATACATGTTCCATATTTGTTCTGCCGGTAAATCCAGATTTGTAACAAATACACTATAGCGATATATTGGCGGTAAGGCACTTTCATTGAATAACAATAATTTCCCTGTGGCTTTGGGAAACTTCTCTATGTTTTTTCTTACTACTATAAATCTTCTTTTATCTTTCCAGCCTGCTGCTTTATAAATTACTTCCTTTATTTGTATTCCATCCTTTAATGTTATCCATCCCGTTATTCCTTCCAGCATTTGTTTTATTGGCTTAAATAGTTTTACTGCTACTATGTAATTTATCCTCTTTTCTTCAAAATATTTAAGAAATTTATCAGCATAAAATCCGCTGTCTGCTCTTACTAACCCTATCTTTATATTTGATAATATTTCCAATGTCTCTTCTAAGAATCCTTTGACGTTGCTCAATGGAACTGTATTGCCTGGTCTTAACCATGCATTTATTACCATCCTTGCCTCTGCCATAAATGCTATCAATGGATGATGGCTTGCTCTACCTCGCTTCTGTGGATTGTATCCAACTTTACTTCCTTCCTGCTCTCCATAACGGGTCAGTACTGTACTATCTAAATCTACTGTGATTGATTCTATCTTTATGTTTTCCATAAACCACTGCTGTATGGATACAAATATTTCTTATTAATTTCCAACTGAACTTACCGAAGAACCTGCTGTATGTACTTTGCGATGGAGCTTCTTTCCAGCCAAATATCTCTTTTAGCACTTTGTCATATCTCAACCAAGCACTATGGGCAAATCTGCTGGCTCCTATCCAGACACTTACCCAGAAACTTTCTACTATTTGAATTGGTGAATATCCCCGGTTTGAACCGGGCTTTGGTAATGGTAATTTTTCCATAAATTCTTTTATCCCTGTCCTCTCCAACAACTCTTTCATCATTCTCATTCCGCCCCAGGCACTTACTGGTTTTTTTACAAATTCATATCTGATGTTATGCATTTTTTTAGTGCTCCGTTTTTCTTCCTAATTTATTTATTTTTCTTATCTTATGCTTATTCTTTATTCTTTATTGCATAAT